>DATIBC010000059.1:0-10592 GCA_035457725.1 Alphaproteobacteria bacterium
GATGGTACGCACCGACATGAAGAAATCGGCGCCGACGCGATCCATCTTGTTGACGAAGCAGATGCGCGGAACGTCGTATTTGTCGGCCTGCCGCCACACCGTCTCGGATTGCGGCTCGACGCCGTTCACGCCGTCGAACAACGCCACCGCTCCGTCAAGAACGCGCAGGCTCCGCTCGACCTCGATCGTGAAGTCGACATGACCCGGCGTGTCGATGATGTTGACGCGGTTGTCGCGCCAAAAGCAGGTCGTGGCGGCCGACGTGATCGTGATGCCGCGCTCCTGCTCCTGCTCCATCCAGTCCATCGTCGCGGTGCCCTCGTGCACCTCGCCGATCTTGTACGATTTGCCCGTGTAATAGAGGACGCGCTCGGTAGTCGTGGTTTTTCCGGCGTCGATATGCGCCATGATGCCGATATTTCGGTATCGGTCGAGCGGGGTGGTACGCGGCATCTTCGAATCTCCCGGGCGCGCTACCAGCGGTAATGCGAGAAGGCGCGGTTGGCTTCGGCCATCCGGTGCGTGTCCTCGCGCTTCTTGACCGCCGTGCCACGGTTGTTCGCGGCATCGAGCAATTCGCCTGAAAGCCGTTCGGTCATCGTGTGCTCGGAGCGAGCGCGCGCGGCGAATATGATCCAGCGGATCGCTAGCGCCTGGCCGCGCTCCTGCCGGACCTCGACCGGCACTTGATAAGTGGCGCCGCCGACGCGGCGCGAACGCACCTCGATCGCCGGCCGCACGTTATCGAGCGCGCCATGGAACACCTTCATCGGATCCTGGCCGGAGCGCTTCTGTACGAAGTCGAGTGCGCCATAGACGATTCGTTCGGCGGCCGACTTCTTGCCCTCATACATCAGACAGCTCATGAAGCGCGAAATCGTCGTGTCGCCGTACTTGGCGTCCGGCAAGACTTCGCGGCGCTGGGCGGCGCGGCGGCGGGACATGCTCGTCTCCTTCCTTACTTCGGACGCTTGGCGCCGTATTTCGAACGACGCTGGCGGCGGTCTTTGACGCCCTGCGTGTCGAGCGTGCCGCGAATAATGTGATAGCGAACGCCGGGCAGGTCCTTGACGCGGCCGCCGCGGATCATCACCACCGAATGCTCCTGCAGGTTATGGCCTTCGCCGGGAATGTAGGTGACCACTTCGTAGCCGTTGGTCAGCCGTACCTTGGCGACCTTGCGCAGCGCCGAGTTCGGCTTTTTCGGCGTCGTCGTGTAGACACGCGTGCAGACACCACGTTTTTGCGGCGAACCTTGCAGCGCCGGCACCTTGTTGCGGCCGCCGCGGATGATCCGCGCATTGCGAATCAGCTGGTTGATCGTCGGCATTGAGCCCAGGTCCTCCAACAGCCGCAATATGCGGCGAGCCAAAAGCCCGCGAGCGAAGCAAGAATGCCTGCTTCTCGCGGGCCCTCACACGCCGATACGTCCGGCGACGACGATGATCTTTCGTTGCACCCCGGAACCGCGTCTCGGGTCAATGCGACCCGACAATCGGCCCCAGCAAGGCGCGCGCAATATATGAACCGGAAGGGAAAAGCGTCAAGCAAAAGCGTCGCCGCGATTCGGCCCCCTGCGGGGTCGAAGAACGGATTTGATCATCAGTCAAATTTAATAGTCTAATCAGATAGATATATAAACGCCCGTGGGTCGATCGGCGGGATGGATTCCGCCGTCCTCACGACCCTCCGGATCGAACGCCGCCACGGCTCGATGGGAATGGGCGATCGACAATGTCGCAATCCGCAAGACCTGCCCCTGCCTCGGTACCGGCGGCAGGGGCAGGCGGAAGCGATTCGGGCCGCAGCCTTCAGGCGCTCCGCGCGCGCCGGCGGCCGCCGGCGATCGCGCGCGGCCGTTCCTTCGGCGCAGGCGCCTCGACCGGCTCGTCTTCTTCGGCGCTTTCGTCGCTGCGGCGGGCAAGCAACTCGCGGTCGCGTTCGGCGGCGATCGCCCGCAGGCGATTCATCACCGATCCGGTGCCTGCCGGGATCAGACGGCCGACGATGACGTTCTCCTTCAGGCCAAGCAGGTCGTCGACCTTGCCGTTGACGGCCGCCTCAGTGAGGACCCGGGTCGTTTCCTGGAAGGACGCCGCCGAGATGAACGAGCGTGTCTGCAACGACGCCTTGGTGATCCCCTGCAGGACGGGTTTCGCGGTCCCCGGCTTTAGACCCTCGGCCAGCGCCTTGGCGTTGATCGCCTCGAACTCGGCGCGGTCGACCTGTTCGCCCACGAGGTAGGTGGTCTCGCCGGCATCGTCGATTTCGACCTTCTGCAGCATCTGGCGGACGATCACCTCGATGTGCTTGTCGTTGATTTTGACGCCTTGCAGTCGATAGACATCCTGGATCTCGTTGACGAGGTATGTCGCCAGCGCTTCGACGCCGAGCACGCGTAGGATGTCGTGCGGAACGGGATTGCCGTCCATCAGCAGATCGCCGCGCTGCACGTAATCGCCCTCCTGGACGCTGATGTGCTTGCCCTTGGGAATCAGATACTCGATCGGCTGGGCGTCCTCGTCCTCGGGGCGCACGACGATGCGGCGCTTGGCCTTGTAGTCCTTGCCGAACTCGACGCGCCCGTCGACCTCGCTGATGATCGCGAAGTCCTTTGGTCGGCGTGCCTCGAACAGCTCCGCCACGCGCGGCAAGCCGCCGGTGATATCGCGTGTCTTCGACGACTCGCGCGGGATGCGCGCCAGCACATCGCCCGCCCGGACCTCGGCGCCGTTTTCGACCGACAAGATGGCGTCGACGGACATGAAATAGCGCGCTTCGAGTCCGTTGGGCAGTTTGACCACGTTGCTCTTGGCGTCGCGCAAGGTGATGCGCGGCCGAAGGTCGGCGCCCTTCGGTTGCTGGCGCCAATCGACCACCACCTTGTTGGAGATGCCCGTGGCCTCGTCGAGGATTTCGCGCATCGAGACGCCCTCGATCAGGTCGACGTAGTGGGCTATGCCCTCGGTCTCGGTGATGATCGGCAGCGTATAGGGGTCCCACTCGGCGAGCCGCTGGCCTTTCTTGACCTCGGCGCCATCGTCGGCCAGCAGCTTCGCCCCGTATGGGACGCGGTGTCGGGCGCGCTCGCGGCCGGACTCATCGACCAGGACAAGTTCGCAGTTGCGGCCCATCACCACCGGGATCTTCTGGCTGTTGATGACGACGTTGCGGTTCTTGATCGTCACCTTGGCGTCGTAGGCCGCCTCGATCGACGATTGCTCGGCGCCGCGCTGCACGGCGCCGCCGATGTGGAACGTGCGCATCGTGAGCTGGGTGCCCGGCTCGCCGATCGACTGCGCGGCGATAATGCCGACTGCCTCGCCGACGTTGACCATCGTTCCGCGCGCGAGATCGCGGCCATAGCACGCCCCGCAGACGCCGCTCTTGCTTTCGCAAGTCAACACCGAGCGGATCTTGACCAGCTCCAGCCCGGCCCGCTCGATCTGCTCGACCTCGCTCTCCTCGATCAAGCGTCCGGCGGGTACGATGACGTTGCCCGATAGCGGATCGACGACATCGACCGCGGCGGTGCGGCCAAGGATGCGCTCGGCGAGCGGCGCGATGATTTCTCCGCCCTCGACCACCGCCTTCATGCTGAGGCCTTCCTTGGTGTGGCAATCGTCCTCGACGATGATCGCGTCCTGCGCCACGTCGACTAGGCGTCGCGTCAAGTAGCCGGAATTGGCGGTCTTCAGCGCCGTATCGGCCAACCCCTTGCGCGCCCCGTGCGTCGAGTTGAAGTACTCGAGCACGGTCAGGCCCTCCTTGAAGTTTGAGATGATCGGCGTTTCGATGATCTCGCCCGACGGCTTCGCCATCAAGCCGCGCATTCCGGCGAGCTGCTTGATCTGCGCCGCCGAACCGCGCGCGCCCGAATGAGCCATCATGTAAACCGAATTGATCGGCTCGCCCCGCTTCGGCCGGCTGACTTCCTTCATCATCTCCTCGGCGACCCTATCGGTGCAATGCGACCACGCGTCGACCACCTTGTTGTATTTTTCGCCCTGCGTGATCAGCCCGTCCTGATATTGCTGCTCGTATTCCTGCACCTTCGCCTTGGTCTCCTCGACAAGCTTCTCCTTGGCCACCGGGATGACCAAGTCGTCCTTGCCGAAGGAGATGCCTGCGTGGCACGCCCACTGGAAGCCCAGCGCCATCAGCCGGTCGGCGAAGATCACCGTCTCCTTCTGGCCGCAATGGCGGTAAACGATATCGATGACGTTCGATATCTCCTTCTTGGTGAGGAGTTGGTTGACCAGCGCGAGCGGCACGTTGGGGTTGATCGGCAGAATCTGCGACAGCAGCATGCGTCCGGCGGTGGTTTCGACGAGCTGGGTGACCGGCGAATTGTCTTTGTCCACCGTGCGATAGCGCGCCTTGATCTTGGCGTGCAGCGACAGCCGGCCGCTGAACAGCGCCTGCTCGATCTCGGCCACGTCGGCTAAGATCATGCCTTCGCCCGGCTCGCCCTCGCGCATCATCGACAGGTAGTAGAGTCCGAGCACGATGTCCTGACTCGGCACGATGATCGGCTTGCCGTTGGCCGGCGACAGGATGTTGTTGGTCGACATCATCAAGACGCGCGCCTCAAGCTGGGCCTCGAGCGACAGCGGGACATGGACCGCCATCTGGTCGCCGTCGAAATCGGCGTTGAAGGCGGTGCAGACCAGCGGATGAAGCTGAATCGCCTTGCCCTCGATCAGCACCGGCTCGAACGCCTGGATGCCGAGCCGGTGGAGTGTCGGAGCGCGGTTCAACAGCACCGGGTGCTCGCGAATAACCTCTTCGAGGATGTCCCAAACTTCGGGGCGCTCCTTTTCGACCATTCGCTTGGCGGCCTTGATCGTCGTCGCCATGCCGTAAAGCTCGAGCTTCGAATAGATGAACGGCTTGAACAGCTCGAGCGCCATCTTCTTCGGCAAACCGCACTGGTGCAGCTTGAGTTCGGGTCCGACGACGATCACCGAACGGCCCGAGTAGTCGACGCGCTTGCCGAGCAGGTTTTGGCGGAACCGGCCCTGCTTGCCCTTCAACATGTCCGACAGCGACTTCAGTGGCCGCTTGTTGGCGCCGGTGATGACGCGGCCGCGGCGGCCATTGTCGAACAGCGCGTCCACCGCCTCCTGCAGCATGCGCTTCTCGTTGCGCACGATGATATCGGGAGCGCGCAGCTCGATAAGGCGCTTCAGCCGATTGTTACGGTTGATCACGCGACGATACAGATCGTTCAGGTCCGACGTCGCGAAACGGCCGCCATCGAGCGGCACCAACGGCCGCAATTCGGGCGGGATGACCGGCACGACGTCGAGAATCATCCACTCCGGCCGATTCCCGGAATCGATGAAGGATTCGACGAGCTTGAGCCGCTTGACCAGCTTCTTGCGCCGCGCCTCCGACGTCGTTTCCTTGAGCTCGGTGCGCATCTTGTCGCGCTCCTCGCCGAGATCGATGGCGGAGAGCATCGACTTCAGCGCCTCGGCGCCGATCATCGCCGTGAACGCCTCCTCGCCGTGCTCCTCCTGCGCGCGAATGAACTGGTCCTCGTTCAAGAGCTGATGGAGCTTGAGCGGCGTCAGTCCCGGCTCGGTGACGATGTAATTCTCGAAATAGAGCACGCGCTCGAGATCGCGCAGCGTCATGTCGACCAGAAGGCCGATGCGGCTGGGAAGCGACTTCAGAAACCAGATATGCGCCACCGGCGAGGCGAGCTCGATATGGCCCATGCGCTCGCGTCGGACCTTCGAAAGCGTGACCTCGACGCCGCATTTCTCGCAGATGATGCCGCGGTATTTCATGCGCTTGTACTTGCCGCACAAGCACTCATAGTCCTTAATCGGACCGAAGATGCGGGCGCAGAACAGCCCGTCGCGTTCGGGCTTGAACGTCCGGTAGTTGATCGTCTCCGGCTTCTTGATCTCGCCGAACGACCACGAGCGGATTCGCTCCGGGCTGGCGATCGAGATCTGGATCTGATCGAACTGCTGGGGCGCGGTCGGTTGACCGAGGATGTTCGCGACTTCGTTCATCATTGTCTCCTGCCGGGCCGCCCGACTTGGCGGTCCTCAAGTTTTCATCGCAGCATAGATCGCGGCGGAGATTCGGCCCCGCCGCACATGCTCAAAAGCTCCGCTGGTTGAGCTCGACGTTGAGGCCGAGCGAACGAAGTTCCTTGACCAGCACGTTGAACGATTCGGGTATGCCGGCTTCGAAATTATCGTCGCCGCGCACGATTGCTTCGTAGACCTTGGTGCGACCCGATACGTCGTCCGACTTGACGGTCAGTATCTCCTGCAGTGTGTAAGCGGCGCCGTACGCCTCGAGCGCCCACACCTCCATCTCGCCGAAACGCTGGCCGCCAAACTGCGCCTTGCCGCCTAGCGGCTGCTGGGTGACGAGGCTGTACGGCCCGATCGAGCGGGCGTGGATCTTGTCGTCGACTAGGTGATGGAGCTTGAGCATGTAGATGTAGCCCACCGTCACCTTGCGATCGAACCGCTCGCCGGTTCGGCCGTCCCATAGCCAAACCTGCCCCGAAGCATCGAGGCCGGCGGATTGCAGCATTTCCACGATGTCGTCCTCGCGCGCGCCGTCGAAGACGGGAGTGGCCATTGGTATGCCGTCGCGCAGGTTGGCCGACATTTCGACGAGTTGGGCGTCGTCGAGCTCGCCGCCATCGAGCTTGAGGCCGTCCTTGCCGTAGATCCGTTGCAACTGCTTGCGCAGCTCCATGGTCTTGCCGTTCCTCTGCACCTTGTCGAGCATCTCGGCGACCTGGCGGCCGAGCTGGTGCGAGGCCCAACCGAGATGCGTCTCGAGAATTTGGCCGACGTTCATGCGGCTCGGCACACCGAGCGGGTTGAGCACGATGTCGACCGGCGTGCCATCCTCGAGATGGGGCATGTCCTCGGCCGGCACGATCCGCGAGATCACGCCCTTGTTGCCGTGACGGCCCGCCATCTTGTCGCCCGGCTGCAGTTTGCGCTTCACGGCGACGAAGACCTTGACCATCTTCATCACGCCCGGCGGCAATTCGTCGCCGCGCTGCAGCTTCTCCACCTTGTTCTCGAAGCGCGCCTCGAGCGCCTTGACGCTCTCGTCGAATTGCTTCTTCAGCCCTTCGATTTCGGTCATCACCTTGTCGTTCTTGACCGAGATCTGGCGCCACTGCCCCGGCGTTAGTTCCTCGAGCACGTCCTTGCCGAGGCGCGTCCCAGGCTTCAACGATTTCGGCCCGCTCGCCGCCGTCTGATTGTGCAGGCGGTCGTACAGGCGCCCGTAGAAGCTTCGCTCGAGGATCGCTTTCTCGTCGTCGCGGTCCTTGGCCAAGCGCTCGATCTCGGCGCGCTCGATAGCGAGGGCGCGCTCATCCTTGTCGACGCCGCGGCGCGAAAACACCCGCACCTCGACCACCGTGCCGGATACGCCGGGTGGCAAGCGCAGGCTGGTATCGCGGACATCCGACGCCTTTTCGCCGAAGATAGCCCGCAGCAGCTTCTCCTCGGGCGTCATCGGCGATTCGCCCTTCGGCGTCACCTTGCCGACCAGGATATCCCCGGGCTTGACCTCGGCGCCGATGTAGACGATGCCCGCCTCGTCGAGGTTCTTGAGCGCTTCCTCGCCCACATTCGGGATATCGCGAGTGATGTCCTCCTGGCCGAGCTTGGTGTCGCGCGCCATTACCTCGAATTCCTCGATGTGGATCGAGGTGAAAACGTCGTCGGCGCCGATCCGTTCGGAGATGAGAATCGAATCCTCGAAGTTGTAGCCGTTCCACGGCATGAAGGCGACGAGCACGTTGCGTCCGAGCGCAAGTTCGCCGAGCTGCGTCGAAGGACCATCGGCGATAATGTCGCCTGCTTTGACCACATCGCCCTTCTTCACCAGCGGACGCTGCGTGATGCAGGTGTTCTGGTTCGAGCGCTGGAACTTGAGCAGGTTGTAGATATCGACCCCCGAGGCGGTCGAGGACATCTCCTCGGTCGCGCGCACGACGATGCGCGTGGCGTCGACCTGGTCGACGACGCCCGATCGGCGCGCCGCGATGGCGGCGCCGGAATCGCGGGCCACCACCGCCTCCATGCCGGTGCCGATCAGCGGCGCTTCGGCGCGTATGAGGGGCACCGCCTGGCGCTGCATGTTGGATCCCATCAGAGCGCGATTGGCGTCGTCGTTCTCGAGGAACGGGATCAGCGCCGCCGCGACCGATACGAGTTGCTTGGGCGAGACGTCGAGAAAATCGATCTGTTCCGGCTTGACCATGACGAAATCGCCGCCGCGCCGGCAACTCACCAGCTCGGGCACGATGCGCCCGCGGCCGTCGATCTCGATGTTGGCCTGGGCGATGTTGTACTTGCTCTCCTCCATCGCCGAGAGATAGACGATTTCGTCGGCGACCTTGCCATGGATGATCCGCCGGTACGGGCTTTCGATGAAGCCGTACTGATTGACGCGCGCATACGTCGCGAGGCTGTTGATCAGGCCGATGTTCGGACCTTCCGGCGTCTCGATCGGACATATGCGGCCGTAATGCGTTGGGTGCACGTCGCGCACCTCGAAGCCGGCGCGCTCGCGGGTCAACCCGCCCGGCCCCAGCGCCGACAGCCGCCGCTTATGGGTGATTTCCGACAACGGGTTGGTCTGATCCATGAACTGGGAGAGCTGGCTCGAGCCGAAAAACTCGCGCACCGCCGCAGCCGCCGGCTTGGCGTTGATGAGATCGTGCGGCATCACCGAATCGATCTCGACCGTCGACATGCGCTCGCGGATCGCCCGCTCCATGCGCAGCAGTCCGACCCGATACTGGTTCTCCATCAACTCACCAACCGAGCGCACGCGGCGATTGCCGAGATGATCGATGTCGTCGATTTCACCGCGACCATCCTTGAGGTCGACCAAAACCTTGATGATCGAAAGGATGTCCGCCTTGCGCAGGATGCGAACGGTGTCGGGGCAAGTGAGATTGAGCCGCGAATTCATCTTGACCCGGCCCACAGCCGACAGATCGTAGCGCTCGGGGTCGAAGAACAGGCTCTTGAACAGCGCCTCCGCGGTCTCGAGCGTCGGCGGCTCGCCCGGCCGCATGACGCGGTAAATCTCGATTAGCGCTTCTTCGCGCGTCGTGTTGCGGTCGGCCTTGAGCGTATTGCGGATATAGGGGCCGACGGTGATGTGATCGATGTGCAGCGTCGGAAGGGTGGTGATGCCGGCTTCCTCCAGCGCCTTGATGTTCGTCTGCGTCAGCTCGTCGCCCGCCTCGACGAAGATTTCGCCCGTCGCCTCGTTGATGATGTCGACGGCGACATAGCGCCCCATGAGGTCATCGATCGTCGCCAATACCTCCTGGACGCCATCGTCCTTCAGCTTGCGGGCCAGCCTCGGGGTGACCTTGACGCCGGCTTCGACCAGGACCTTGCCAGTCTTGGCGTCGACCAGTTCGTTGATCACCTTTTGCCCGCGCATGCGCTCGGGATTGAAAGCGGTCTTCCACCCTTTCTTCCCGTAGGTGAAGACGACTTGCTCGTAGAAGTAACCGAGGATTTCCTCGGCGGTCATGCCGCGAGCTTCACCCGCCGCCCTCGGCTTGGCGTAGTCCTCCTCAAGCGCCAGCAGGAACGTCGTAACCGGCAGCTTCCGTCGGCGGTCGATGCGGACGTAGACGAGATCCTTGGCGTCGAACTCGAAATCGAGCCACGATCCGCGATAGGGAATCACCCGCGCCGCGAACAGGTATTTTCCCGACGAGTGCGTCTTGCCCTTGTCGTGATCGAAAAACACGCCCGGCGAGCGGTGCATCTGCGAGACGATCACGCGTTCGGTGCCGTTGATTATGAAGGTGCCCTTGTCGGTCATGAGCGGCATGTCGCCCATGTAGACGTCCTGCTCCTTGATGTCGCGGATCGAGCGTGCCCCGGTCTCCTCGTCGACGTCCCACACAACCAGGCGTAGCGTCACCTTGAGCGGCGCCGCATACGTCATGCCGCGCTGCTGGCACTCGTCGACGTCGTACTTCTCCGGTTCGAGTTCGTAACGCACGAATTCAAGCTGCGCGCGTTCGGAGAAATCTTTGATCGGAAAGACCGACCGGAACACCTCCTGAAGGCCCGTCGGCTTGCGCGCCTCCGGAGAACCGTCGATCTGCAGGAAGGCCTTGTAGGAGCTCATCTGCACTTCGATCAGATTCGGCATCGGAGCGACTTCGGGAATCCGCCCGAAGCCCTTGCGAATGCGCTTACGACCCGCGAGGGACTGCACCATGGAACTCCTCATTGCCTGGCGACGCCGGTCATCGGCATCGCGCTCATCACGAACGATCGTTCGGCCCCGTATCGAACCAATCCAAAATCGCCGCGCTCTCGGGGCCGGCGGCCGGGGCGTCGCGCGAAGCAACCTTCATTCATTTCGCGACGCTCCGGCCCCCGTTAGGCGGGCGCGATCGGCCGCCCTACTTGACCTCGACGGTCGCGCCGGCGTCCTCGAGCTGCTTCTTGAACTTGGCGGCTTCGTCCTTGCTGACGCCTTCCTTGACCGTTTTCGGCGCACCCTCGACCAGGTCCTTGGCTTCCTTGAGTCCGAGACCGGTGATCGCGCGC
>DATIBC010000060.1:0-10906 GCA_035457725.1 Alphaproteobacteria bacterium
CGCGCCTCCTCGTCGGCGCACGCCGCGGCCGCCTGGCGGCAATTGCCGCTCGACGCCGTCGGCTCGGGCGTCGAGGCGGTCGGCGGCGCCAAGGGAGGCGCGGACGCTTGCGCCGGGGGCGTCGGGGGCGTTGACGCCGCCGGAGTCGCCGATGACGCGGCGGAAGTCGCCGACGCCGCCTCTGGGCGCTTCTCCAACTCCGCGCGAACCTTTCGACGATTTTTGCGAACCTCCGAAAGATATCTCGCTTCTTCCGCGGAATGCGGGCGAGCATTCTTCAATATATCCGTGAGCCGTTGCTCGATACGCACGAGCTCTTCCACGGGTTTTGTGGCTAGGTCGGCCGCCGAAAATCCGCCGCCGTCGCCGAGCGCCGGGGCCACCGGCGCCAGAAGCGCGCCGCACAAGATCGCCGCCCAGATCGCGCTGCGTCCAATCGTCATCGCCATGTCAACCTCCCATGATGGCGTCGCCGCGGGTCGACGCGTAAACAGACCGACAACCTCTCCCGCCAAGCCCTCGTCCCTCATCCCTCGACAAGCTCGGGATGAGGTGAAAACAGAGTCCTCACGCTGAGTTCGTCGAAGCGTGAGGGCCACGCTCGTCCCTCGCCCCTCGACAAGCTCGGGACGAGGGGCAAGGGATGAGGGACGAGCATCGTGACCTGGCGTGGCGCGCTCTATTGCTTCCGCGCATCTTCAAGCGCCGGACGCAGGATCTCCGCCATGGCCAGGGCCTCGGGCGAACGCGGCTCGTTCTCCAGCAAGTCGATGGCGTGTTTCAGCATGGCCTCGCCATTGCCGCGCGAGGCTTCGAGCGCAACGAGGCCGAAGAGCGCCCGCGGCCTGAGCGCCTTGTCGGCGAGCGCGTGCTTCAGCGACGGCTCGGCTTTGGCCAAGTTGTCCTTGGCGAGATACGCTTCGCCGAGCAACAGTTGCCCCGGGGACGAATTCGGATCGACGCGCAAGTAGCCCTCGAGCAACGCCGCCGCGTCGTCGACCTCGCCGATGCCCAACAGGCTCCACGCATACTCCACGACCACGCCGCGATTGTTGCCGCCCCGCGCGATGTAATCCTCGAACGTCGTCGCGGCGGCGGCGTGGCGTCCCAGCCGGTTGAGCGCCATGCCGCGCACCAGCACGGCATTGGCGTCGCGCGGTTCGACCTTGAGCCGCGCCTCGGCGTGGGTCAGCGCCGCGCCGGTCCGACCGGCCGTCAGTTCCTTGTAAGCGAAGTTGGTCAGCTCGGGCGAATCGGGCTTCGGCGCGGCGACGCAGGCGGCGAGCGCGAAGCTCAACGCGACAAGGCCGGCACGCGCGGCGCGGAAGGCGTGCTGTATTCGTGGCATGTGGGTTCTCCCCCTCGAAGTATTGATGCCTGGTCGACATGGCGAGTCGCCGCTTCCGGCGAAGTCGTCGCGAGTAAATATCACGAGTCAGCGGCGAAACTCAGGAAAATCTATTTGCGTATATTAGGGTGTGTAAATAAAAGAAAATAAAACTCCGAGGGAGGAGCGAGCCGTAGCCCGATGGCCTCGCCGTCCGATGCCTTGCGCGACCGTCGTCATTTGTCCCTCGACAAGCTCGGCCCCTCGACAAGCTCGGGGTGAGGACACGGACCAATCCTCGCCCCGAGCCTCCTCGCCCTGAGCTTGTCGAAGGGCAAAGCGTGAGGCGCACGCTCGTCCCTCGACAAGCTCGGGACGAGGAAGATCGGGACGAGGAAGGGCGTGCGTGCTCAAAGCGCGGCGCGCTTATCTGATGACCCCTGCCCGCAGCAATAGGTCCCGTGCATCGGCCTGGGCGCATTTCGTTTCCGCCTTGCGGGCTTGGCGCCGCTGCGCCGCCTCGTCGGCGCAAGTTGGTTGACCGCAGTTCGCGACATTCGGCGCCGGCGTCGAGTCTGTCGGCGGCGCCAATAGCGCGGGCGTCGCCGGCTTGTACGAGACGGAAGGGCCAATTGTATAAGTAGTCGCTGGAGCGCCGGTGGCCGCCGGCGTGGGCGGCGGCGAGCCCCCGCTTCCTTGTGGTGATGTCGAGGGCGCGGTGGGCGGCCCGGACGCGGGCGGCGTAGACGTGGGCGGCCCGGACGCGGGCGGCGAGGCGGTCGCACTACCCGACGCCGGAGTCGCCGGAGCTTCCGGAGGTAGCAGCTCACCGGAAAAGAGATGCTGTCCTGGCGAACTCAGAAGTAACGCGTCTAAGTAGAGCCCACCCAGACCTCGCCGCCTAAATTCCGATTGCAGCTTTATTAAGTTTTCTTCGTCGATGGGAGCGCCGGCGATCTTAGCTTCGAGCGCCCGCGCCGTCGTCTCGACGATGGTTCGGTCCGACGCGCGTTGCAACCCGCCCTCGGATTGCAGATCCACAGCATTGCCGCCTCCGCCGCAGCCGCGGGCCTGCGGCGCGCCAAGCAGCGGCACGGCCGCGACCAGTATGCTGGCGCTGCGTCCCAATTTTCGCGCCACTGAACGCGGCCGTGACGAGCGCCACTTGCTTGGCGCCGCGGTCGGTAACCTGTCTCGTCGAATCGACATGCCTGTACTCCCAGTTTTGTTGCGGCCAAGATTCGGCCCATACGACGGCGCGTCGAACCTGGCGGATTCGCACTACGATGCTCGCGTCGGGCGCCTATGCGGGATAGCGTTCGTGGCGTTAGAGAGTCTTTTGTAAAGATCGTGGCTGGCCGGTCCGCCCGGCGCGGCCGCGAGCGGTCTCTTCGCCAGAAAATAGCACCGATCATTCTCGAATTAAACTGGCGATTGTTGTTTTATTTCGATGTTTGAATATCAGACAAATAGAAACAGCAAGGCGCCGTGACGTCGATCAAGACGATCACCGCCCGTCGCGCCGGGCGCTGATCGTCACACGGGCGAAGTTCCGCTCGGGCGGGCGGATCGCGGTGCGGAATGCGACGCTATCGCCGGCCTCCAGCACCGGTTCGTCGACATTGAACGTCCAGCTCATGATCTCGCGATCGCCCTCGTCGTAGAGCGTGGCGAGCAGCGGCGGCACGCGTCGCGTCCCTTGCGCTACGTTCTCGATGCGTCCCTCGACCACCAGCATCACCGTTCCGGCGTCGACTTGACTGCCGGAAACGATGTCGACGACGCTGATCCCGTCGGCTGGATCGCGCGGCTGAACGCCGAACGCCACGTAAACGCCACGACTCGCCGGGTAACTCAACACGATCCTTTCGCGCCAAACGGCGGCGGCGACGATGCCGGCGACGACGAGGACGAACAACCCCCACGCAACCCAATGGGCGCGGCGTCGCCAAGGCATCGCAGGCGTCGTCGGCACATTCGTCTCAAGCGGGAGCGATTGCATCGCCTCGACGGGCGATGGGCTGGTTGGCGTCGTCGCCGCGGATTCCGGCGTTGCGCGCGCCCACCATTCATGCCGGCAGCGGCCGCAACGCACGCGTCGCCCCGCCACGCCGACCGCTTCCGCGTCGACCTGAAATCGCGAGCCGCAATTCGAGCATTGCAAAATCATCAATTTTTTAGCGAAATCTAATACGCCAACGAGCCCCGTCGCGGTTTTATACGGACCATCCCGGTGCCTGACAAGGAAGCACCGATTCGGCGGTGCCCCGGTCCGAGATCGCGGCATCGAACGATAGGGTTGCGATGCGGTAAGCGGCCCAGAACGCGCGGAAGGTGCGTCGTCGGCAAGCGGGGTTTCAGTGGACCAAATCGCCGATGGTCAGATCGAGCGCGACCGCGAGCGTTGTGAACGCGGCGATTGAACCAACCTTCCGGCAGGTCTCGATAGCATGAGTGATCGCAACGAAAGTCCAGCCTTCGCCGCCAGATACTCGGGCGCGAAATCGCGCCGTTCGCGCCATATGCGAATCGGATGTTCTCCGTCCAGCATGCGCTCGACCAGTCCGATCGGCAGATAGTCACGGAGATCGCGATTCTCTATTGCCTCGCGAGTGATGCGTGTGTCCTCGAGGTCCTCGATGCGCGCGATCAACGCCTCATAGTACGCGCGGGACATGATCACGCGCCGGCCCATGACCCGTATCGCCCAGCGGGCCGACGGTGGCGTACGTCGAGAGCGCGATGTCTTTGGCAATCGTCCGCGCGTCCTGGATTTGGCCATAGGTCGAACATGCGATCCGGGCGTGCCGGCGCCTCAGGCGCTCTTTTTTCTTTTGTCGAACTTTTGCGGCTTCGCGGTCGATCGGCGCTGACGGGCGCTCGCCTTCAAGTCGGCGCGCACCAAACTCGCGAGATACGCCGAGCGGTTCATGCCGCGCGCCGACGCCGCGGCGTCCATCGCCTCGATCAGTCCCTCGTCCATGCTGATGTTGAGCCGCAGCGATTTTCCCGGCAGATCGGCGCGGACCAGAACGCGCGCCGCTTCTTTGACTTCGGGATCGCGTTCGATTGCATCGAGGGCGGACGGCTCGGGAACCGGATCGCCGTGTTCGATCATGACCTCGAGGTGACCGCGCAACGCCTGTTCGGCATTGCGCGCCGCCTCGTCAATGGTATCGCCGGCGCTGGTGCAGCCGGGAAGATCGGGAAAGACCACGCCGTAGCCGTGCTCTCCCTTGTCGATGATGGCTGGGTAATACGCGACGGGCATTCGCTTCGCCTCCTACCTCAACTTAACTCCGGATTGCCGCTCGATACTCTTGATCGTTGCAATCGTCAGGTCCTTGCGCGGGTGGGGAACCGTGACCGTTCCCGGCTTGCTCGGGTGCCGGAAGTGGAGATGGCTTCCCGCTTGCCGAACCTCCTGCCACCCGTCTTGCTTCAGCATTGTTATTATCTCCCTGCTATTCACAATGTTTAACTCCGTGTTGTAAGTAGAATATACTTACAGCTCGGTTTCTGATTTAAGCGGTAAAATACGTAATATATACACAATATCGTGAATAACAAAGGACCCCTCGCGACCAACAAGCCCACCCGCCCACCGGCCTACCAGCCGCCTATCGCGCCGCCGGACCTCGACGCTTTGACCCCCTCGGCAGCGTCGTGCAAGGTGGGTACGGTTGCCCGCCCGAGTCGCGAGGCTGCGGTATTTTTTCGACCGGCAGGGGAGATCGCGAAAAAGCGATGATTCGATTCGAGCGGGTCGGACTCCGCTACGAGCACGGCGCCGAAGCGCTTCACGACCTGACTTTCGAGCTGCCCGAGGGATCGTTCCATTTCCTGACCGGCCCGTCGGGCGCCGGAAAATCCTCGCTGCTGAGCCTCTTGTATCTGGCAAGGCGACCGACCAGCGGCACAATCAGTCTATTCGGGCGCGAGGTGGCCGACGTCGCGCGCGGCGATCTACCGTTCCTGCGGCGACGAATCGGCGTCGTGTTCCAGGATTTCCGCCTGCTCGATCATCTCTCCGCCTTCGACAACGTGGCGCTGCCGTTGCGGATCGCCCGACGGCCGGAGGCGGAAATCCACGCCAATGTTAGCGAGCTGTTGGCCTGGGTCGGACTCGGCGAGCATGTCGACGCGCGCCCATCGACGCTCTCGGGCGGACAGAAGCAACGCGTCGCCATCGCGCGGGCGGTGGTAACCCGCCCCAGTCTTCTGCTTGCCGACGAGCCGACCGGCAATGTCGACGATCGCATGGCGGTGCGACTCCTTCACCTGTTCGAGGAGCTCAACAAGATCGGAACGACGATCGTCATCGCGACGCATAACGAAGGACTGCTGGCTCGCTTTCGTCGCTCCGTGCTCCGGCTCGATGCCGGCGTGCTTGCCTGCGCCGAGGGGTCGTGACGATGCGTGGCGCGATGATGGCGAAAGCGATGCTCACGATCAACGACCGTGCCGCGTCGCTGGCCGTCACGGCGCGCGAGCTGGCGCGCAGGCTCGGGCGCGAACCCGTCTTCGCGCGCGACGGCGGCGGGGTCCTGACATGGATTGCCGCGGCAATGGCGATGCTCGCGGCGTTGGCGCTTGGTGCGGCGTTCATCATCGACGACGCGTCGGCCCGGTGGCGCCAAGCGCTGACCGGACAGTTGACCGTCGAATTGCCGCCGCTGGCACCGGCGAGCGACGCCATCGCCGCGTCCAGGACCGAGGCGGACCGGCTCGCCGCAGCGCTCGCCGTGTTGCGCGACAGCGCGGGCATTGCCCGCGCCGAGCCGCTGTCGCGCGCGCGCGTCGCGGCGCTCGTCGAACCATGGCTCGGCGGCGGCATCGGGGCAGCGGGTCTGCCGTTGCCGCAACTGATCGACGTGAGGCTATCGAACGACGGAACGATCGATATCGCGGCGCTCCGCGAACGCCTCGCTGGCGCGGCGCCCGGTGCGATCGTCGACGATCACCGGAGCTGGACCGATGGACTCGTGCGCCTCGCCAACATCGGACTGGCGGCCGCGATCAGCATCGTAATCCTGGTCGCCGCAGTCGCGGCGTTGTCGGTCGTTCAGGCGACGCGGGCTCGTTTGGCGCTGCATCGCGAGGCGATCGAGTTGTTGCATCTGATCGGCGCCACCGATCAATACATCGCCCGTGAGTTTGCCCGCGATGCGCTGATCGTCGCCTTTTTCGGCGCCGTCATCGGCGTGGCGTCGGCCGCCGCATTTGGCGCCGCCGTGCTCGCTGGCGCCCCCGACTTCGCGATCGGCGCACCCGCTTTGCACTTGGGCGCAATCGGTCCCGGCGGCTGGCTCGTCCTTTCGTCGCTGCCGCTTTGGACGGCGGCGCTGGCGCTGGTCACGGCATGGATTACGGCGCGGCGCGCGTTACGCCGCGCGTTGTGACCCATGCGGCCTCCGGTCCGGCGGCTGAGCCAAGGTTCCGACGGGGTTCCATGATAGCCTGATCACGGTCGAACCACGATTCGCTGCAAGGCGGTAAGGTCATGCGACTCGTCCTGCTCGATCGCGACGGAATCCTCAATGAGGACCGCCACGACTACGTGAAAACGCCCGACGAGTTGGTGATGATCCCAGGCGCCGCGCAAGCGGTGGCGCGGCTCAACCGCGCCGGCTACGCGGTCGCGATTTGCACCAACCAATCGAGCATCGGGCGCGGCATCGTCAGCCCGGAGACGATCGAGCGGATTCACCTCCGGCTGGCCCAACACTTGGCGGCCGTCGGAGCGCATGTCGACGCTATCTTCGTTTGCCCCGATCCGCCGGGGCCGCCTTCGCGCTGCCGTAAGCCGGCGCCCGGAATGCTGATCGACGCGCTCCGGCAATTCCACGCGACGCCGGCGGAGACGCCGTTTTTCGGCGATCAGCTCCGCGATCTCGAGGCGGCGACGGCGGCGGGTTGCCCGCGCCACTTGATCCGCACCGGACGCGGTCCGGAAACCCAGGCGGTCGGACTGCCGGCGGCCGTCTTGCCGGTGAGCGTGCACGAGAGCCTCGACGCCGCCGTAACGGCGATAATCGCGGCGGGCGGATGAGCGCCGCCATGCCTCGGCAGAGCGGCGGAACGGTGCGCAAGGTCGGCCGGGCCCTGGCGCGCGTACTTGCTGTCGCCGTGCTGTCGGTCGCGGCCTGGCTCGCCGGGCTGGTGTGGTTTGCCGAGTCGATCCCGCGCGAGTTTCACGACGATAACGTGCAGACCGACGCCATCATCGTGCTGACCGGCGGCCCGCTGCGGCTCAAAGCCGGACTTACCATGCTGGCCGAGGGGCGCGCCAAGAAGTTGTTCGTGTCCGGCGTCTACCGGACGGTCGATGTCACCGACCTGTTGCGCGTCGCCCGCCAGACGCCGAACCCCGTCGAATGCTGCATCGTTCTGGGCCATGCCGCCGACAACACCGCCGGCAACGCCGCCGAAACCCGCGATTGGATGCGCCGCGAGGGCTACACCTCGCTGCGCTTGGTCACCGCCAACTACCACCTCAAGCGCAGCCTCTTGGAGTTCCGCCGCGCCATGCCTGAAGCGACGATCGTCGCTCATCCGGTTTTCCCCGAAAACTACAAACGCGAAGATTGGTGGCGCTGGCCGGGAACGCTGTCGCTCACCGCCACCGAGTTCCAGAAATATTTGACCGCTTTGGCGCGTCCCTGGTTGGGCGAATCCGATTTGGCGCTCGAGGCCGAGCCGTGATCTGGCTGCGTTCGGCGCTGTTCAACATTTTGTTTTTCGCCGTCTATTCCGGCGCGATGGTCCTCAGCGTGCTGATCTATCCGCTGCCGGCCGATCGGCACATCGCGCTTATTCGCGCCTGCGTGCGCGCCGTGCTGTGGCTGCTGCGGGCGATCGTCGGCGTGGAATGGGAGCTGCGCGGCGACGCATCGTCGATCGCCGGCGCCGTCGTCGTCGCCTCGAAGCACCAATCGACATGGGATACGATGATCTTCTATCTCATCGCGCCGCGCCCCTCCTACGTGCTCAAACAGGAATTGCTGCGCATTCCGCTGTTCGGCTGGGCGCTCCGCCGCCATGCCACGATCGCCATCGACCGTGAAGGCGGTGGAGCGACCATGCGCCACCTGCTGCGCGGCGCCGGACGGGCGATCGCAAGCGGCCGACAGATCATCATCTTTCCCGAAGGCACGCGCGTCGCGCCGGGCGAAACGCGCGCCTACCATCCGGGCGTGGCTGCGCTCTACACGCACCTCAAATGCCCGGTGGTGCCGGTGGCGCTCAATTCGGGGCTCTTCTGGGGCCGGCGGAGTTTCGTCAAGCGCAGCGGGCGGATCATCGTCGAAATCCTGCCCTCGATCGCACCCGGCCTGCCGCGCCATGACTTTGCCGCCGAGCTCGAGCGCCGCATCGAATCCGCGACGCGGCGGCTCGAGACCGACGCCGGTGGGGCTTAGCCAAATTTTTTCCACAGCTCTATGGATAAGTCCTTGGCCAGCCGCTTATCCGGCGGTAACGAAACCCGTGGATAACCTGAATAAATTCAACTTATCAATAACATGCATGATTGAGACATGTTGAAACATAACCAGAACATTTCCGTTTGACCCGTCTCGGCACGGCGCTTAAACTTTTTATCGTGAACCGGCCGGCCCCATGGAGGCGGCCGGTTTTTCCGCCCGCCAGCGTGGCCCTCGCCGCACGTGCCCAGGAACTTCGAGGCCCGAAGATGAAGCCCGTCGCCGCCATCTCCCAGCAGATCTGGGACATGAAATACCGCCTGAAGGGCCCCGACGGCGGCGCGCTCGACAAGACGGTCGAGGATACCTGGCGGCGCATCGCCACGGCACTCGCCGAGCCGGAGCGCGAGCGAACGCAATGGGCCGAACGGTTCTACACCGCGCTCGAGGATTTCAAGTTCCTGCCGGCCGGCCGCATCTTCGCCGGCGCCGGGACCGGGCGGAACGTCACCCTGTTCAACTGCTTCGTCATGGGAACGATCCCCGATGACATGAGCGGCATCTTCACGCATTTGCGCGAGGCGGCGCTGACCATGCAGCAGGGCGGCGGCATCGGCTACGACTTCTCGACGCTCAGGCCCAAGGGCGCGCCGGTCAAGGGCGTCGGCGCCGACGCCTCGGGCCCGCTGTCGTTCATGGACGTCTGGGACGCCATGTGCCGGACGATCATGAGCGCCGGCTATCGCCGCGGCGCGATGATGGCGACGCTCGCCTGCGACCATCCGGATATCGAGGCGTTCATCGAGGCCAAGCGTGAGCCGGGCCGCTTGCGCATGTTCAATCTCTCGGTGCTGGCGAGCGACGCCTTCATGCAGGCGATCAAGGAGGACGCGCCGTGGGAGCTCAAATTCGGCGGCGTCAGCTTCAAGACGGTGCGCGCGCGCGAACTATGGGAAAAGATCATGCGCGCGACCTACGCCTACGCCGAGCCTGGCGTGATCTTCATCGATCGCGTCAACCGCCGTAACAATCTTTATTACTGCGAGACGATCAGCGCGACCAATCCGTGCGGCGAGCAACCCCTGCCTCCCTATGGCGCCTGCCTCTTGGGCTCGATCAATCTCGCCGCGCTGATCGTCGACCCGTTCACCGACAAGGCGCGGCTCGATGAGGCCGAATTCGACCGCATCGTGCCGCTGGCGGTCAGGATGATGGACAACGTCACCGACGTCTCGCGCTTCCCGCTCGACGTCCAGCACGCCGAGGCGCAGGCCAAGCGGCGAATCGGGCTCGGCGTCACCGGGCTCGCCGATGCGCTGATCAAGTGCGGCGTGCGCTACGGCAGCGAGCGCGCCGTGACGCTCACCGAAGCCTGGATGCGCCGCCTGCAGCGCGCGGCATACCTCGCCTCGAGCGAGCTGGCGCGCGAAAAGGGCGCCTTCCCGCTCTACGATCGCGAGTTTTATCTCGCCGGCGAAACGGTCGCGGCGCTCGACGCCGACGTCAAGGAGCGAATCGCGCGGCACGGCGTCCGCAACGCGCTGCTCACCTCGATTGCGCCGACCGGAACGATTTCCATCCTCGCCGACAACGTATCGTCGGGCCTCGAGCCGGTGTTCAGCTTCAGCTATATGCGCAACGTGCTGATGCCCGACGGCACGCGTCGCACCGAGGAAGTCAGCGACCACGCCTACCGCCTGTACAAGCGGCTTTATGGCGACGACGCGGCGCTGCCCGACTACTTCGTCGACGCCCAGCAGCTCTCACCGGGCGAGCACGTCGTGATGCAGGCGGCGGTGCAGAAATACATCGACTCGTCGATCTCGAAGACGATCAACTGTCCCGAGGACATTTCGTTCGAGGCGTTCAAGGATGTCTATCTCCAGGCCTACGAGCTCGGTTGCAAGGGCTGCACCACATATCGGCCGAACGAGGTCACCGGCGCCGTCCTGTCGGTAAAGAAAGACGAAGCGAAGACGGCGAAACCGGTGCAGCAGACGCTGCCGCTGGTACGCCTGCCGCCCAAGCCCGCCGATCAATACGAGGCTGGTGGCGTGGTCTATATGACCCAGCCGCTCGACCGGCCCGAGGCGCTGCCCGGACAGACCTACAAGATCAAATGGCCCGACAGCGAACACGCGCTCTACATCACCAT
>DATIBC010000061.1:0-14038 GCA_035457725.1 Alphaproteobacteria bacterium
TCGACAGCCTCGACGACAGTATCGTCGAGGCGGCGTACGACCTCGGCGGCAGCGGCCCAGCGATCTTGCGCGAGATCGTCGTGCCGCACGCGATGCCCGGGATCGTCGGTGGGACGATCGTCGTCTTCATGTTGACGCTGGGAAATTATCTCACTTCGACGCTGCTCGGCGGCAAGAACAGCCTGTGGTTCACCGAGCAGATCTATAATCAGTTCATCACCCGCTTCAATTGGGAGCAGGGGTCTGCCTTCGGGTTCCTGTTGCTCGCGCTGTCCTCGCTCATCATCTGGTTCGGCCTGCGGCTGACGGGCCAGAGCCTCGCCAAGACGTTGGGCTGAGCGCACGCCGATGCTCGCGACGTTGAATCGCTCGACGCCCGCCCGCCTCGCGACCGGGCTCTACGTCGCCGCATTCTTCGCTTATCTCTTCGCGCCGCTTCTCACCGTCGCCCTGTTCTCATTCAACGACAGCACCTTCCCATCTCCGCCGTGGCAGGGCTTCACGATCGATTGGTACGTCTCGGCCGACGGCGCGCGGCTTGGCCTGCTGCACGACACGCGCTTGCTTGAGTCGGTTTACGTCAGCCTCAAGGTGGCGCTGGCGGTTGCCCTGCTTTCGGTCGCCGTCGGCACGTGCAACGCATTCCTTCTGGCGCGCCAGGACATACGGTTCCGCGAGACGCTTTACATGATGATGCTGTGGCCCTTGGTTGTGCCGGGGGTGATTCTCGGCATCGCCATCTTGGTCTTCACCAACGGCATCGCCAATCGTCTCGACGAATGGTTAGGCTGGGAGGCCGAATGGCTGCGTCCAGGCACGACCCTGGTCATTGTGGGCCAATTCTCGTTCATTGCCACGGTCGCCACATTGGTCATCTCGGCACGGCTGAAGAAATTCGACCCGGTGCTCGAGGAGGCGGCGCTCAGCCTCGGCGCCTCGCGCATCGTCGCAGTGGCGACCGTCACCCTTCCGTTCCTCAGACCGGCGATGATCGGCGCCGGCATCGTCGCGTTCCTGATGTCGTTCGAGAATTTCAACACGACGTTGATGCTCGTCGGCTCGGACGCCACGTTGCCTGTCGCCATGTATGCGCGGTTGCGCCAAGGATCGACGCCGGTGCTCAACGCGATCAGCGTCGCGCTGATTCTCGCTTCGGCGCTGCTGGCGCTGGCGATGATCCTTTTGGCGCGTCAGGACGGCGATTCGAGCCGGAACTAACCGGCCGCTCAGCGGGCGACGCGTTGCGGCCGCAGCGAGATCTTATTGGTGCAGGATTCGCTGTTCGTCTCCCCCGAGAAAACGCCATCCCTGAAGTAGCCGCGGATCGTCGTGTCGTCGCCGAACGGCCGCGCGCGCGCGATCATCTCGCCGTCGGTCTCGATGTATGCTTCGAACGTTTCGACGACCAGCCCTGGCGTTCGATAATGGTAGATCTCGCCGGCGATATTGCCGTCCTTGATTTGCATGCGATAGGGCACGACGGCGGGACAGCTGTTGTCGCCGCGGCTGCGTACGGCGCGCCCCTCCCACGCCCCATCGAGCTGCGCGAGATCGGGCGGTGGGCGATTGGCGCAGGCCGAGACGACGGCAACCAACACGGCGGCGAGAATCGGTCGAGGGCGCACGCGGGTGCTCTTCGATGACATGACGGCGTTGATCGAGCTGCCGCCAGTTTTTGCATGCCGGCACGAGAGTCAAGGCCGACCTTTGGCCGATCAAGCGTCCTCGGGCAGCGGCAGGTGGCCGTTGACGGCGAGCCAGCGAAGCAAGAACCCATAGGCGGTGCCGACGCCGCCGTTGACGATCAGCGACAAGAAGAAGCCGCCGGAATTAGGCGCCAACCCAATTACCGCGCCGCCGCCGAGCGAAACCAATGCGGCGATGGGCACGAACACTCCGGTGCCAGGCAATGTTCGCCCGGCGAGGTCCGCGAGCTCGCTCTTGACCGCTCCGCGGAAATCCTCGCCCTTGGCGCCACGCCAGACTGCGCGGCCGAGCCGCTTCATCACCGCGGCATGGGCGATGGCGTACCAGCTCGTCATTCCAAGGCCGAAACACAGCGGCAACATTATGAAGCCGACGATCGCGGCGAGCCATGATCCGGGGGCCAGCCACTCGGCCAGCCATGCACCGATCGCTATGCCGCCGAAGAGCAGCGCTGCCAGCAGCAGTATCAGGCGTAGCGTCTGTCCGAGGCGCTCGATAGATCCGCTCATGGTCGAAGGATAGCGGGAGGTTGCGTCAGGAACGTTAAGCGGTAGGGCGTCGGCGGTAGATCGAAAGCGCCATTTCGCTGTCGATCAACCTTGACCTTCCTAGAACTGGAATGTCTATTTACAGGACATGTCGACTGCCGCCACCCTTCTGCGCGACGCCTTGTCGGCCGTATGGCGTCCTCCGGCGCGAGACGAGCGATCGTCCTTGCCCGCGGCCTCTTCTGCGGTCGCGACGTTCCCGGTGACCGGCATGACCTGCGCGTCATGCGTGGCGCGCCTCGAACGCGCGCTCGCTGGCGAGCCGGGCGTCCGCGAAGCGACGGCCAGCCTTGCCAGTGAAAGCGCGCGTGTCGCATTCGATCCGGACGTCACTTCAATGGAACGGGTCGTAGGCGCTGTCCATCGCGCCGGGTATTCGGTTCCCGAAGCGAATCTCGATTTCGAGATCGATGGAATGACCTGCGCGTCGTGCGTGGCACGCATCGAAAAGGCGATCGCCATGGTGCCCGGCGTGCTGTCGGCGGAGGTGAACCTCGCCAACGAACGGGCCCGCGTCCGCGTGGCGGGGGACGCGGGACACTTGACGCATGCGATCATCGCCGCCATCAAGCGGGCAGGTTATGCGGCGGCGCCTTGGACCGATGTGGCGATTCGTGCTGCCGATGCGGAAAGCGAGATCGCGCGCCGCAGTCGCCGCGAGCTCGTCATGTTTTTCATCGCCGCGGCGCTGACGATGCCGCTCGTCGTGCAGATGACCATTCACGTTCTGGGCGGTCACTGGCGGATGCCCCCGCTAGTCGAGCTGGCGCTGGCGACGCCCGTCCAATTCTGGATCGGAGCGCGCTTCTACGTCGCTGCCTGGAAGGCGGTACGTGCGCGCGCCGGCAACATGGACCTGCTGGTGGCGCTAGGCACGTCGGCGGCGTATTTCTACAGCGCCGTTCTGGTCGCCGGCCATCCATTCGATGCATCCGAGTTGTACTTCGAAGGGGCGGCCGTGGTGATCACGCTCGTCGTGCTCGGTAAATGGCTCGAGGCGCGCGCCAAGCGTGGCGCTGCGGCGGCGATCCGGGCACTGATGGCGCTGACGCCCGAACGCGCGCTCATCGAGCGCGACGGTGGGGTGGTCGATGTGGCCGCCGATAGCCTTCTGCCGGGCGATATCGTCGTTGTCCGTCCCGGGACGCGGGTGCCCGCCGATGGCCACGTTCTGACCGGCGAGAGCGCGGTCGACGAATCGTTGCTCACCGGAGAAAGCAAGCCGGTGGCGAAACAGCCGGGCGACACGGTAACCGGCGGGTCGATCAACGGCGATGGATTATTGCGGATCGAGGTACGCGCCGTCGGCGCCGACGCCGTGCTCGCGCGAATCATTCGCCTTGTCGAAAGCGCACAAGCCTCGAAAGCGCCGGTGCAGCGCCTCGTCGACCAGATAAGCGCCGTCTTCGTGCCGATCGTCGTCGTGATCGCCGGCATCGCGTTCTTGGGCTGGTGGCTCTTGGCCGGCGATCCTGTTGGCGGCCTGATCGCCGCTGTCGCCGTGCTCGTCATCGCCTGCCCGTGCGCGTTGGGCCTCGCGACGCCGACGGCGATCATGGCGGGCGCCGGCGCCGCGGCGCGTGCGGGAATTCTGATCAAGGACGCCGAAGCGCTCGAGAAGGCTTACAACGTCGACGTGGTCATCTTCGACAAGACTGGGACTCTGACCTACGGACACCCACGAGTAACGGCGATCGACCCCGCCGCCGGTGTGGCGGCGGAAGAGCTGATCGGCCTGGCCGCGGCGGCGCAGAGCGGCAGCGAGCACCCGCTCGCGCGAGCCGTGCTTGACCATGCGCGCGAGCTGAAAATCGTGGTTTCTCCGCCGACGGCGTTCAAGGCGCAACCTGGACGCGGGCTGGAGGCCGAGGTGTCGGGGCGTCGTATCCTCATCGGCAACCGGCGTTTGATGGCCGACGCCGGCGTCGATATCGCGGAGTTTATTGAGCGCGCCGAGGCTCTGGAGATTGGCGGAAGCACGGTGATGTTCATCGCCGCCGCTCCCTGCGGCGATGGTATGACGGCATGGCAGGTGCTGGGCCTGATCGGTGCCGGCGATGCCCCGCGGCCCGAGGCGGCGCGGGCGGTCGATACGCTACGCGCGCGTGGGCTCGTCACGGTGATGCTGACCGGCGACAATCGCCGCACCGCCGAGTTCATCGCCGCCCAGCTCGGCCTCGATCGCGTCATCGCTGAAGTGCTGCCACAGGACAAATCGCGGGCCGTAACCAGGCTTCGCGAGGAAGGCCACGTCGTCGCTATGGTCGGCGACGGCGTCAACGACGCGCCGGCGCTCGCGGCGGCGGACGTGGGAATGGCCATGGGCAGCGGCGCCGACGCGGCGATGGCGGCTGCGGCGATCACGCTGATGCGCGGCGATCCGACGCTGGTCGCCGCCGCTCTAGACGCCTCCCGAGCCACCTACGCGAAGATCCGCCAGAACCTGTTCTGGGCGTTCGCCTACAACCTGATCGGGCTGCCGCTTGCCGCATTCGGTCTCTTGAACCCGGTGCTCGCCGGGGCGGCGATGGCTTTTTCCTCCGTCAGCGTCGTGACGAACTCGCTGTGGCTGCGCCGCTGGCGTACAGCGGCCTGACCATTGGTTCAACGAGAGAGAAGCAAGGAGTAGGACAATGAACATTGGATCGGCGGCGGAGCGGTCGGGCGTCCCGCGCAAGACGATCCGCTACTACGAGAGCATCGGGCTGATCGCCGCAGCGGATCGTCGCGCGAATAATTACCGCGACTACTCCGAAAGCGACGTGCAGACCCTGCGCTTCATCCATCGCGCGCGGAGCCTTGGCTTTTCGGTCAGGGAGGTCGCTGGTTTGCTCGCGCTTTGGCGCGACCGGCGTCGCGCCAGCCACGACGTCAAGGCGCTGGCCGTGGCGCATGTTCACGACATCGACCGCAAGGTCGCCGAGCTGCAGTCGATGCGCCGGACCTTGACCGAATTGACCGAGCGTTGCCATGGCGACCAGCGGCCCGAATGCCCGATCCTCGACGATCTCGCCGGCGGCGACGTGCCGGAGCGCCGACGTGACCAAGCCGCCGCCGCCAACCATCGGCAGGCAGGAGCAGGACGATGAAGGCGACTTATAGCGTAGGCGGCATGACCTGCGGCGGCTGCGTTCGCGCAGTTGGCAACGCCATCCAAGCCTTGGCGCCCGCGGCGAAAGTCACGGTCGACCTAGAGCGGAGCCTCGTGACCGTCGAGGGGGCTGCGGCAGAATCCACGGTCGCTCGCGCGATCGAAGAGGCTGGATTTGTTTACAACGGTCGCGCGCCCGATTGAGGGGCCGACCGACGGCGACACTAAAGCAGTCGCTCGATCACGTCGCGACGAATCTCGACGCCGTGGCGCTCGCGTAATGCGGCGCCATACTCGCTCACCAGGTCGTTGGCCATCTGCTGTCGAAGTTCGCCGCGGATTCGCTCCACCGCCAGGCTGTCGGCCGCCGGATCGGCCGGAACGATGTCGACCAGACGCAACACATGGTAGCCGCCGCGCGTTGGAGCCAATGCCAAATCGCCGGGTTTGAGGCCGAAAAGTCGCGCCGCGAGATCGGCCTGGATCCTCGTGCCGCCGTCGCCCTCGCCGGTGCGGGTGGCAGGCGGAATCTTATCGACCTTCAATCCGTGTTCGCTGCCAGCCGCTTCCAATGTCGCGCCGCCCTTGGCGCGCTCGAGAATCTTCTCGGCGCGCTCGCGCGCCTTGACATCCCGCTGTTGTGCTTCCCATAGCGCGATCGCCGCGCTGCGGACCTCGTCGAGCGGGCGCAGTTGCGCGGGCGTGATCTGATCGACGCGATAGATGTACCAGGCGCCCGATTGTGATTCGACGAGTTGTTCGACCGCGCCGGCCGCGGTTTCGAAGACCCGCTGCACCACGTCGCTCGCATCGGCGAACACCGCCACCGGCGCGCCGTCGGGCCCCATGCCACGCGCGTCGACCGCGGCGACCTTGATCATGGCAAGGCCGTGCTTCGTCGCCGCCTCGGCGAGCTGCGCGCCGCGGGTCAGCTCCTCGTCGATTTTCACCGCGGTTTCGTACGCTTGATCGGCAGCCAGCCTTTGGGCGACCTCCTTCGTCAGGCGGTCGCGCACGTCGTCGAGCCGGGCGTCCTTGCCGGGCTCGACCTTGGAGACACGCACGATGTGCCAGCCGAAATCGCTCTTGATCGGGTCGGTGACCGCGCCCTCGCCAAGCGCAAACACGGCGTTCGACAACTCCTCCGGCAGCTCGTCGCGCGTATAGAGTCCAAGTTTGGTCTGCTCCGGCGTCTGGCTCGCGGTCTCGCGCGCCACGGCGAAGAAATCGCCTCCATTCTTGATCTTCGCGTGAGCGGCCTTGGCGGCCGTTTCATCGGCGATGAGAATCTGCTCGACCTCGCGCCTCTCGGGCACCACGAACTCCAAACTGCGCGTCTCGAATTCCTCGCGGATCTGTTCTTCCGTCGGCTTGACGCTGGCAAGCAACTCCTCCGCGCCAACCTTGACGACGCTCACCGCTCGGTACTCCGGCGCGGTGAACCGGTCCTTGTTTTCCTCGTAGATCTGCTGGACCTGTTCGTCGGTTGGACTGTCGACGTCGCTGAACGCGCTCGCCGCGACGAAGACCGTCTCGCCCCCGCGCTTTTCATTGCGGTGCCGATAGATGCGATCGGCCAAAAGGTCCGGCACGCGCACGCCCGCGGCGAGCGATTCGAGCACCAAGGACCGCGGGATGTCCTGGCGCAGCGTCGCGACGTAACGCTGCTCGTTGTACCCGTTCTGGCTCAACAGCTGCTGAAAGACGAACCGATCGAACTGACCGGTTGGACCGCGAAATGCCGGATCGGAGGTGATCCGCGCGCGCACGAGATCGTCGCCCGCCGCGATGCCGAGCTTGGCCGCCGAGCGGTCGAGCAGCGCCTGTTCGACGATGCGCTCGACCACGCGGTCGATAAGCCCGCTCTGGCGCACGAACTCGGGGTCGATCGTGCCGCCAAAGGCGCGACGCAGCCGCTCGAGTTCCTGCTGGTACTCGGCCTGAACTTGCGAGGCCTTGACTTCGAGGCCGGCGACCTTGATGGCGACAGGATCGTCGCGACGCAGAAAAGCGTAATCGCCGATGCCCCACACCGCGAAGCTCAGCACCAATACGCTGAACAAGACTTTGGCGACGATGCCCGCCGCCTTGCTGCGCATGGCTTGCAGCATGGGACGCGAGTGGCTCCTGGAACATGGGTAGAATGCGGCGGCATCATAGGTGGGGTAAGGGGGGCGTCGCAACCTTTGAAAGGCGGACCGGCGACGTGTTAGGAACCGGCGGGCGTTCGCCGCTGCCGGGAGCTGGGGAGGAGCGATGGCGCGTCGCCGTTTGATCGCCGGAAACTGGAAGATGAACGGCTTGGCGCGCGATGGCCGGGCGCTCGCCGAGACGGTATCGCGGGGCGTGGCCGCGTTGGCCGAGCGCGCGCCCGATGTCGTGCTTTGCCCGCCGGCGACCATCCTTTCCGCCATCGCCTCCGTTCTAGGTCAAGGACCGGTCGCGCTTGGCGGACAGGATTGCCATGACGAAGCCTCGGGCGCCCACACCGGCGATATCGCTGCGCTGATGCTAGCCGATGTCGGGTGCAGGTACGTTATCGTCGGCCATTCCGAGCGGCGACAGGGCCACAACGAGAATGACGCGCGCGTTCGCGCGAAGGCGAAGGCCGCGCATGAAGCGGGGCTCATCGCCATCGTCTGCATCGGCGAGACGCTCGCTGAGCGCGATTCGGGCCGCGCCTTCGACGTGGTCCGCGGCCAGTTGGCCGGCTCGTTGCCGCTCGATGCGGGAGCTTCCAACACGGTGGTCGCCTACGAGCCAGTGTGGGCGATCGGCACTGGACGAAACGCGACCGCGGCCCAAGTGGGCGAAGCGCACGCGCTTATCCGCGGCGAGCTGACCCGGCGGGCAGGCGACGCAGGAAACGTCCGTATCCTCTATGGCGGGTCGGTCAAGGCCAGCAACGCTCAGGAGCTGCTCGCGGTCGACGATGTCGACGGCGCATTGGTCGGTGGGGCCAGTCTCAAGGCCGACGAATTTCTCGCCATCGTCCGCGCCGGGCTCTCGTAAACGATCACCGATGCCCCTAGATAAAGCCCTGCGAAGCCGCTAAAAGACCCGCCGTCGCACGTCGTCCGAAAGCCCGGCCCATGATCGCAGTCTTGCTCGTCGTCCACATTCTCATCGCCATTACGCTCATCGTCGTCGTGCTGCTCCAACGCAGCGAGGGCGGCGGGCTCGGCATCGGCTCGGGCGGTGGCGGCGTCGGCGGCTTCATGACCGCGCGCGGCACGGCAAACTTGCTTACCCGGGTGACGGCGGTCCTCGCGGCGATTTTCATGGTCCTGTCGCTGGTGTTGTCGATCCTGTCGGCGCGGCCGGCGACGCAGCGCTCTATCATCGACGCGCCGCCGGCCAGCCCGGGCGCGCCGACGCAACCGCAGGCGCCCGCCGCGCCGATCGCGCGTTGAGGGCGCCGGCGCGCCTCGTTTTCGCTGCTGCCGGTCCCCTCCCGAGTCGCTGCCCCGGGTCAACCTAAAAGTTGACGTGCTTTCGCTTGGGGCGGCTTGCGGCATGTTGTATGGTGAGGGTCCATGACGCGGTTTATCTTCATCACCGGCGGCGTGGTCTCCTCACTTGGCAAGGGTCTAGCGTCGGCGGCGCTCGGAGCGCTGCTCCAGGCGCGCGGTTACAAGGTGCGCCTGCGCAAGCTCGACCCCTATCTCAACGTCGATCCCGGGACGATGAGTCCTTATCAGCACGGCGAAGTCTACGTCACCGACGACGGCGCGGAAACCGATCTCGATCTTGGGCATTACGAGCGGTTCACCGGCGTCGCCTCGCGGCAATCGGACAACATCACGACCGGCCGCATCTACTCCTCGGTGCTGGCCAAGGAACGCCGCGGCGATTATCTCGGCGCGACCGTGCAGGTGATCCCGCACGTCACCGACGAGATCAAGGAATTCATTCGCGCCGAATGCGATGACGCCGATTTCCTGCTTTGCGAGATCGGCGGCACGGTCGGCGATATCGAGAGCCTGCCGTTTCTCGAAGCGATCCGACAGATGGGCAACGAGCTCGGCCGCGAGCGCGCCTTGTTCATCCATTTGACGCTCGTGCCGTGGATCCCGTCGGCAGGCGAGCTCAAAACCAAGCCGACGCAGCACTCAGTCAAGGAGCTCCAGGCGCAGGGCATCCAACCCGACATCCTGCTATGCCGCTGCGATCGCGAGATCCCGGCGGCGGCGCGCAGGAAGATCGCGCTGTTCTGCAATCTGCGCGAAGAGGCGGTGATTCCGGCGCTCGACGCCGCGACGATCTACGAGGTGCCGGTCAAGTACCATGCGCAGGGGTTCGATCGCGAGGTACTGCGGCACTTCCAGATGGACGCGCGCGGCGAGCCCGACCTCTCGCGGTGGACCGAGATCGTCCGGCGCGTCACCGGCCCCGAAGGCGAAGTGCATATCGCCATCGTCGGCAAGTACACCAACCTGCTCGACGCCTATAAATCACTTGCCGAGGCGCTGGCCCATGGCGGCATCGCCAACAATGTGCGGGTGCGGCTGAACTGGGTCGAGGCCGAACAGTTCGAGCGCGGCAACGGCGCTTTCGAGCAGTTGGCGAGCGCGCACGCGATCCTCGTGCCCGGCGGCTTCGGCGAGCGCGGTGCCGAGGGAAAGATCAACGCCGTGCGCTACGCGCGCGAGCGCAAGGTGCCGTATTTCGGCATTTGCTTTGGCATGCAGATGGCGGTGATCGAGGCGACGCGCCATCTCGTCGGGATCGAGCAAGCCAACAGCACCGAGTTCGGACCGACGCCCGAGCCGGTGGTCGGCCTGCTCACCGAGTGGACGCGCGGCAACGCGCTCGAACGCCGCACGATTGGCGACAATCTTGGCGGCACGATGCGGCTCGGCGCATACGACTGCCTGCTTAAGCCCGGAAGCCGGGTCGAAGCGATCTACGGCAAGAAAACGATCCGTGAGCGGCACCGGCACCGCTATGAGGTGAACATCAACTACAAGCAACCGCTCGAAAACGCCGGCGTGGTGTTCTCTGGCATGTCGCCCGACGGCCAGCTTCCCGAGATCATCGAGATCCCCGAACATCCGTGGTTTGTCGGCGTACAGTTCCACCCCGAGCTGCGCTCGAAGCCGTTCGACCCCCATCCGCTGTTCACTTCGTTCGTCAAGGCGGCGGTTGAGCACAGCCGGCTGGTGTAGCGTCCCGATCTCGCCCGTCGACCAGCTTGGGGCGAGAATCACCGCATGCGCTTCATCCCGAGCCCATCGAAGGGTGAGGCTCGATCTGCAAGGCAGAGAAATATGCCCACTCCGCGCCACGTCAATGTCGGCAACATCACCATCGGCAACGATCGGCCGTTCGCGCTGATCGCCGGCCCTTGCCAGCTCGAAAGCCGCGCGCACGCACTCGAAATGAGCCACGCGCTGGTCGAGCTCACCGGCAAGCTCGGCGTGCCGCTCATCTACAAAACCTCGTTCGACAAGGCGAACCGCACCTCGATCGACACCGCGCGCGGGCTTGGGCTCAACAAGAGTCTGCCGATCCTGGTCGAGATACGCGAAAAATGGGGTTGCCCGGTGTTGACCGACGTGCACGAACCCGGCCAATGCGCGCCGACCGCCGAGGCGGTCGACGTGCTGCAAATCCCGGCCTTCCTGTGCCGTCAGACCGATCTGCTGTTGGCCGCCGGCCGCACCGGGAGGGCGATCAACGTCAAAAAGGGCCAGTTCCTGGCTCCGTGGGACATGAAGAACGTCGCCGCAAAAATTGCCAGCACCGGCAACGAAAACATCCTGCTGTGCGAACGCGGCGTGTCGTTCGGCTACAACACGCTGATCGCCGACATGCGGGCGCTTCCGGTGATGGCCGAGACCGGATACCCGGTGGTCTTCGACGCCACGCACTCGGTGCAGCAACCGGGCGGCCAGGGGACGCGCAGCGGCGGCCAGCGCGAGTTCGTGCCAGTGCTGGCGCGCGCGGCGCTCGCGGTGGGCGTCGCCGCGGTGTTCATGGAGACCCACCAGGACCCCGACAACGCGCCCTCCGACGGGCCGAACATGGTACGGCTCAAGGACATGCCTGAGTTGCTCGCGACGATGCAGGAGTTCGACCGCCTAGCCAAGGCGAAGCCGCTGACGATCAATTAGCGACGCGAACCATGAGCAGCGCCCCGACGGTCCGCGCTCTTATCTTCGACGTCTTCGGCACCTGCGTCGACTGGCGTTCAGGTGTGATCCGGGACGGCGAAGCGCTTGGCGCACGGCTCGGGGTCAAGCTCGACTGGGCGGCGTTCGCCGATGCGTGGCGGGCGAATTATCAGCCATCGATGGAGGAAGTCCGCTCGGGGCACCGGCCTTGGACGGTCCTCGATGTGCTACACCGCGAGACCCTCGATGGCCTGCTCGGGCGGTTCGGCGTCACGGGTTTGAGCGAAAGCGATATCGATGCATTCAACCGCGTTTGGCACCGCCTCGATCCATGGCCCGACGTGGTGCCAGGCCTGACGCGACTCAAGGCGAAATACATCATCGGGCCGCTGTCGAACGGCAATTTCGCGCTACTCACCAACATGGCCAAACGCGCCGGCCTGCCGTGGGACGTCAATCTATCGTGCGAAGTGATGCGTGCCTACAAGCCTCTGCCGGCCAGTTACGAGGGCGCGGTGCGGCTTCTCGGGTTGGCGCTGGAGCAGGTGATGATGGTCGCCGCGCACAATGACGACTTGCGCGCGGCGCACGCGCTCGGTTTGCGCACGGCGTTCGTAGCGCGTCCGCGCGAACACGGACCGCGGCAGACCAGGGATCTCGCGCCGGAGCAAGCGTGGGATATCGTCGCTGGCGATTTTCTTGAGCTTGCCGATAGGCTTGGGGCTTGATCCAGCCTCGGACGATTGACACTGGTAAGGACTTCGAAATGGTTTAACGGCATGTTCGCGGGTACGATGGCGCGACCCAAGATTGAAACCATCAGCGATCCCGTTAACGCGCCGGTGGACGAGCCGCCGGCCGGCTGCCACCCCAAGATCTTGCGGCTTTTCCGCTGTTGGCAGCAGATGCGCGGCAACCGCGAAATGCCCGCACGGGCCGATTTCGACCCACTCGGAATGCCTGACCTACTGCCGTACATTTTTTTGATCGACGTGCCGGCCGACGGCGGGCCCCTGGTCTATCGCCTGGTCGGAACGGCGATCGTGAGCCTGTTCGGCCAGGAAATGACCGGTCAGCCGGTCGGCGCCGGAACCCTGCCGCGCTATCGCGCGGAGGTCCTGCAGCGCTATCGGCGCATCATCGCCGCGCGTCGCCCGTTCTTCCAGTACGCGCAGCTCCGCGAGTTGACCAACGATTTCACCCATGTCGAGCGCCTGATCCTGCCGCTCTGCAATGGCAAGAGGGTCGATATGCTCCTCGGCATGACGGTCGAGCGCGTCGATCGACGCTGAATGCGGGCGGGCGCTAGCCAGCCGCCCGGCAATCGGCTATTCACCTTCTGCGATCGCCCCCGGGCCGCCATTGGCCCGCAATCCCTCGCTTCGAGACGGCGCGCCATGACCGCGATAGCGAACATCCATGCCCGCGAAATCCTGGACAGCCGGGGCAACCCGACCGTCGAGGTCGATATCACGCTCGCCACTGGCGTCGTCGGACGCGCGGCGGTGCCGTCGGGCGCCTCGACCGGCGCGCATGAGGCGGTGGAGCTGCGCGACGGCGACAAGACGCGTTACGGCGGTAAAGGCGTCCGCAAGGCGGCGAATGCGGTCAACGGCGAGATATTCGATGTTCTTTCGGGCCGCGAAGTCGAGGATCAATTGGCCATCGACCGCGTCCTCGTCGAACTCGATGGCACGCCCAACAAGAGTCGGCTTGGCGCCAACGCAATCCTCGGGGTCTCGCTCGCCTGCGCCAAGGCGGCGGCGCAGCAAGCAAACCTTCCGCTGTGGCGATATGTCGGCGGGGCGCGCGCGCACGTGCTGCCGGTGCCGATGATGAACATCGTCAACGGCGGAGCGCACGCCGACAATCCGATCGACATCCAGGAGTTCATGGTGATGCCGGTCGGTGCCGCGACGCTGGCGGACGCGGTCCGCGTCGGCGCCGAGGTGTTCCACGCTCTAAAGAAGCGGCTGGCCGAGGCGGGCCATGCGACGAACGTCGGCGACGAGGGCGGTTTCGCGCCCAACCTGCGCAGCGCCGACGAGGCGCTCGCTTTTATCGTCAAGGCGATCGAAGCGGCAGGATACAAACCGGGCGGCGACGTGGTCCTCGCGCTCGACGCGGCGTCGACGGAGTTTTTCAAGGGCGGCAAGTACGCCATGGCAGGCGAGGGCAGGACGCTCGACGCTGGCGGCATGGTGAAGTTCTATCAAGATCTCTGCGCGCGCTATCCAATCGTTTCGATCGAGGACGGTATGGCGGAAGACGACTGGGCCGGCTGGAGGGCGCTCACCGAAGCGCTAGGCCGCAAGATCCAGCTTGTCGGCGACGACCTGTTTGTGACCAATGTCAAGCGACTGGCCGACGGCATCGCCAAGGGAATCGCCAACTCGATTCTCGTCAAGGTCAACCAGATCGGCACGCTCTCCGAAACCCTCGAGACGGTCGAGATGGCGCAGCGCGCCGATTACACGGCGGTGATTTCGCACCGCTCGGGCGAGACCGAGGATACGACCATCGCCGATCTCGCGGTCGCCACCAACGCCGGATTGATCAAGACCGGCTCGCTGTCG
>DATIBC010000062.1:0-14525 GCA_035457725.1 Alphaproteobacteria bacterium
GATCGTCCACCCCGAGAAATCCGACGACGAGCTCGAGCGCATGACGCAATGCGCCGAGGATGTCTTGAAGCGCCTGGAGCTGCCGTACCGCACGGTCGTGCTGTGCACCGGCGATATAGGCTTCAACGCGCGCAAGACCTACGACATCGAGGTCTGGCTGCCGGGACAGAACGCCTATCGGGAAATTTCCTCGTGCTCGAATTGCGGCGACTTCCAGGCGCGGCGCATGAAAGCGCGTTTCCGCAAGGCGGGCGAGAAGGGGGCGCATTTCGTCCACACGCTCAACGGCTCCGGGCTGGCCGTCGGACGGACGCTGATCGCGGTCATGGAGAATTACCAGCGCGCCGACGGCTCGATCGAGGTGCCGCAAGCGCTGCGGCCGTACATGGGCGGGCTCGAGGCCGTCGTGGCGAATGTTTAAGGCGCCGCTCGATCTCGCCAAGTCGCGCATCCTGGTGACCAACGACGACGGGCTGCGCGCCACCGGGCTCAAGGTGCTCGAGAAGGTCGCGCGCAACCTGTCGCTTGATGTTTGGGTGGTGGCGCCCGAGGACGAGCAGAGCGCCGCCGGCCACTCGCTGACGCTCCGCCGCCCGTTGCGCATCCGCAAGATCGGACGCAAGCGCTACGCCGTCGACGGAACTCCGACCGACTGCGTGTTGCTGGCGATCAACCACATCATGAAAGACGACAAGCCGACCTTGTGCCTGTCGGGCGTCAATCGCGGCTCGAATCTCGGCGAGGACGTGACCTATTCGGGTACGATTGCCGCGGCGATGGAGGCCACCTTGCTTGGCGTGCCGGCTATCGCCCTCTCGCAGGCGGTGACACCGCTGGAGCTGCCGCGCTGGTCGTGCGCCAGCTCGCACGCCGGCAAGGTGATTCGCGCTGTGACGCACATCGCCTGGCCCAAAAACGTCCTGGTCAACGTCAATTTTCCCGACGTGGCGCCGGAGAAGGTCAAGGGCGTCAAGGTGGCGCGCCAGGGCCGCCACAAGATCGGCGACCAGCTCGTCGAGAACATCGATCCGCGCGGGCGTCCGTACTATTGGATCGGCGCCATGCGGCTCGAAGATCCGACGCGATCGGGGACCGATATCGCCATGGTCAACCAGGGCTACATCTCCGTCACGCCGCTCTATCTCGACCTGACGCACCGGCCGACGATGAATCGGCTCGCCGAAGCGCTCAAGTGACGACGCCCAATCACCGCATCCGCCTAGTGATGGAATTGCGCGCCTCGGGGGTCAGCGATACCGCGGTGCTGGCGGCGATCGAGCGCGTGCCGCGCGAGATGTTCGTGCCGACGGCGTTCCGCGATCGCGCCTACGAAAACGCGGCGCTTCCCATTGGCCACGGCCAGACCCTGAGCCAGCCGTCGGTCGTCGGGCTGATGACGCAGGCGCTCGAACTCGGGGCACGCATGAAGGTGCTCGAGATCGGCACCGGATCGGGATACCAGACGGCGGTCTTGGCGCGGCTATGCCGGCGTGTATACACGATCGAGCGGCACAAAGAATTGCTCATCGAGGCCGAGCAGCGGTTTCGTGCGCTCAAGCTGCATAACGTGACCACGCGCGTCGGCGACGGCTGGCTCGGTTGGCCGGAGCAGGCCCCGTTCGATCGCATCATCGTCACCGCCGCGCCGCCGGAATTGCCGCGCGAGCTGTTGGACCAGCTTCGCGATGGCGGATTCCTCGTCGCTCCGATCGGCGCCGAAAAGCGCCTGCAAACGCTGGTGCGGGTGCGCCGCGGCGCACACGGTTTCGCCCGCGAGGAAATCGCCGCGGTACGATTCGTGCCGATGGTCGAAGGCATGCCGCCGGACTCCGGTTCGGACCGCTGACGCCGAGTGGTGGAATCCGGCGGCGGTTCGCGCTATCTCTCGAAGACGATGTTCACGGCCAGCCGAATCATCCTTGCCATCTTTGTCCTAGCGGCGATCGCCGGAGGACTGGAAGGCTGCGCGCGTCGTGGCAATCCTGCGCCCGTGACGTTCGGCAGCGGCGATGGATCACGAGCTGCGCCGCCCGAGACCGTCGCTCCGCGCGGCCCGGTGGTCGGCGGAGGCAGCGCCGTGGTGCAGCCGGGAGAAACCCTCTACAGCATCGCAAGGCGCAGCGGCGTGCCGATCCGCGCGATCATCGACGCTAATGGCTTGCAACCGCCCTTCATACTCCAGCCGGGCCAGACAATCGCTCTGCCGCGGGTACGAACGCACCAAGTGGTGTCTGGCGATACCGTCTACAACATCGCCCGCCGCTACGGCGTTTCGCAAAGCGAGCTGGTCCGCGCCAACACTATCGAGACGCCGTTTACCATTCAGCTTGGCCGGGTTCTCGTCGTGCCGAATGCCGATGGATCACCGCCCACCGATACCGCGTCCACGCTCGCCTCCGTGCCGACGGCGTCGCGTGACGCCGATGTAACCTCCGGCCGGCCGCTTCAAGGCCCAGCCCAAGCATCCCCGCCGCCGAGCGCGGCGACGGCGCCAGTCGCCAACGATGGCGGCCGACCCGTTCGCGGCATCGAAGCCGCCCCGCTGCCGCCACAGGGAAACAACCCGGCGGCGGCTGACATCGCGGCAAGTCCGCCGCCGCCAGCGACGGGCGACGCATCGACCTCCGCTGCCGTGGCGACGCCAGCTGCGCGCGTTGGCCGCGGCTTTTCCTGGCCGGTGCGCGGCCGGGTCGTCTCCGATTTCGGGCCGAAGCCCGGCGGGCTTCACAACGACGGGCTCAACATCGCCGCACCGCGCGGCACGCCGTTCCATGCCGCCGATAACGGCGTGGTCGTCTATGCCGGAAACGAATTGCGCGGCTTCGGCAATCTAATCCTGGTCCGCCACGACGGCGGTTGGGTCACCGCCTATGCGCACGCCGAGGAAATCGCCGCCCAGCGCGGCGATCAGGTTCGCCGCGGACAGGTGCTCGGCAAGGTCGGGCAGACCGGCAACGTCGCCTCGCCGCAGCTGCATTTCGAAATTCGCCGCGGCACGCGGGCAGTCGATCCGCGCGAGCTGTTGTCGGGCGGCGCGGCAAGCGGTTAAGCCCTGTCGATTCGCTTCCCTAACCGGCCGGCGAGATCCTGGATGAACTGCCAGGCGACGCGGCCGGAACGGGAGCCGCGCGTGACCGCCCATTCGTTGGCTTGCGCGTGCAACGCCTCGCCATCGATCTTGATCCCGAGCCAGCGCGCGTAGCCGTCGATCATCGCGAAATAAGTGTCCTGGTCGCAATGATGGAAGCCGAGCCACAGCCCGAAGCGGTCGGAGAGCGATACCTTCTCTTCGACCGCCTCGCCGGGATTGATCGCCGTCGAGCGTTCGTTGTCGATCATGTCGCGCGGCATCAAATGGCGGCGGTTCGATGTGGCGTAAAAAATGACGTTGGGGGGCCGGCCTTCGATGCCGCCTTCGAGAACAGCCTTGAGCGATTTGTAGGAGGCATCGGTGCCGTCGAACGAAAGATCGTCGCAGAACAGCAAGAACCGCCGCCCGGCGGCGCGCAAGATCGCCAACAGCGCCGGCAGCGAGGGAATCTCTTCGCGATGAATCTCGACCAGCGCGAGAGACTGCTTCTTCTCGGCGTTGACGGCCTCATGCACCGCCTTGACAAGCGAGCTCTTGCCCATGCCGCGCGCGCCCCATAGGAGCGCGTTATTGGCCGGGTAACCGCGGGCGAAGCGCCGCGTGTTCTCGAGCAGAATATCGCGTTGCCGCTCGATGCCCTGGAGCAGCGACAGATCGACGCGGTTTACTTGGCGAACCGGCTCGAGCCGGCTGCCGTCCGAATGCCAGACGAACGCATCGGCGGCTGCGAGGTCGGTCGCCTGGCTATTGCTCGGAGCGAAACGCTCCAAGGTTTCAGCGATGCGGCGAAGCAGGGGCTCCAGCGATGGATCGACCATATAAACCGACGATTCTCGCGAGTGATTCGTTGTTGCGGGCGTGACCCTAAAGCGCGCGCTTGCAAGGGTCAACGGCCGCCGCCATTTCCGGCCGCCGGCGTTGCATTTATCGGCCCGCTCGCTATAGTCCCCCGCGATTCCGCGCCGGCGTCTGGCGCCCGGCAGGAAAGGAGAGAGGTGCATGCTGATTTCTTCCGCATACGCGCAAGCGGCCGGCGGCGGCGGCGGGTTCGACCTCATTCAACTCACGCCGCTGGTTCTGATCTTCGTCGTTTTCTATTTCCTCATCATCCGGCCGCAACAGAAGAAGGTGAAGGAGCACAAAACGATGGTCGACGCGCTGCGCCGCGGAGACCGCATCGTCACCTCGGGCGGAATCATCGGCACGGTCACCAAGGTCAACCCAGGCGAGGCGGACGTCACGCTCGAAATTTCCGAGGGGGTGCGCGTGCGCGCGCGTCGTGCCATGGTCGCCGAAGTCATGGCGCGCACCGAGCCCGCCGAGGCGCGCGAGAAGTCCGAGCGGGCCAAGCCCTCCGTCGAGCGTGGCGATGGCAGCGAGGATTTCTACAAGCGGCTGGGCGTCGCGCGCACTGCCAGCGCCGAGGAGATCGCCGCGGCATATTCGTCCAAATCCGGCGACGCCAAGTCGGACGAAGCGTATGACACGCTCAAGGATCCAGTACGGCGCAAGCTTTACGATTCGCTCGGCCACGACGAGTACCTCGCGCACCTCAAAGGGTAGACCCGCGCGATGCTCAACATGGCCCCATGGAAGGTGTGGACCGTCGTCGCGATATGCGTGCTCGGCGTGGTCTACGCGGCGCCAAATTTATTCGGGCGCGAGCAAACGGAAACTTGGCCGCGCTTCCTGCCGTACCAGCAAATCACGCTCGGCCTCGACCTGCAGGGCGGCTCGCATTTACTGCTCGAGGTCGATGTCGCCGCCGTCGCTCGCGAGCGGCTGACTAATCTCCAGGACGCGGTGCGCGGCGCGTTGCGCACGCAACGCATCCCGGCCGTGAACGTCGCGCTTCAGGGCAGCGATTCGGTCGTCTTCACGGTCCGCGAGCCGGGACAGGTCGAGCAGGCGCGCGCAGCGGTACGCGATCTCGACGCCGCGGCCCGCATTACCGTTGCTCCGGACGGAAGCGTCACCCTCAAGCTCGACGAGCGGGAATTGGCCGAACAGCGGCGCCGTGCGGTGACGCAGTCGATCGAAATCGTTCGCAGGCGCATCGACGAGACCGGCACGCGCGAGCCGACGATACAGGCGCAGGGACAGGATCGAATCCTTGTCCAGCTCCCGGGCGTGCGCGAGCCCGAACGCATCAAGGCGCTTCTGGGCAAGACCGCGAAGCTCACCTTCCACTTCGTTGATACGTCCTCCGCCACCGGCGTTCGGCCCGGCGCGGCGCCGCCCGGTACGTTACTGTTGCCCGCCGATCGGGAGGTCGAGGCCAACGGCCAGCCGCGCATGTATCTCATCCAGCGTCGCGTCATCGTCGCCGGCGAGCGCCTGTCCGACGCGCAGCCCGGACAAAACCCGCAGACCGGCGAATGGGTGGTGAACTTTACTTTCGACACGGTCGGCGCGCGGCAATTCGGCGAAGCCACGCGCAATAACGTCGGACGAAACCTCGCGGTCGTTCTCGATGGGCGCGTGATCACCGCGCCGGTGATACGCGAACCCATCCTCGGCGGCCGTGGCCAGATCTCGGGAAGCTTCACTCCCGCTTCGGCTACCGACCTTGCCGTCCTGCTGCGCGCCGGAGCGCTTCCTGCACCGCTCAATGTCATCGAAGAGCGTTCGGTAGGACCGGATCTCGGCGCTGATTCGATCGAAGCCGGCACCCGAGCCTGCATCATAGGCGTCGTCCTGGTCATATTCTTCATGGTGCTGTGTTACGGCTTGTTCGGCGTATTCGCCGTAGTAGCACTTTTCTTCAACCTCGCTCTGTTGGTGGCGATCCTGTCGGTCCTCGGCGCGACGCTGACGCTTCCAGGGATCGCGGGTATCGTGCTGACGCTTGGCATGGCCGTCGACGCCAACGTGCTCATCTACGAGCGAATCCGCGAGGAAATCCGGGTCGGGCGAACGCCTCTTTCGGCGATCGAGGCTGGGTTCGAACGCGCCACGGCGACGATCATCGATTCCAATTTGACGACGCTGATCGCCGCGTTGCTGCTCTTTCTGCTCGGCTCGGGGCCCGTCAAGGGTTTCGCCGTCGTGCTGTCGATCGGGATTTTCACTTCGATGTTCACCGCGGTCTTGTTGACGCGCCTGATCGTCGCCGAGTGGTTCCGCCGCGTCCGCCCCAAAGCGGTTCCGGTCTAGAGGGTCCGCACGATGCGAACGCTTCGATTCGTTCCCCACAACACGAACATTCCGTTCATTCGGATGCGGGTGACCACGTTCGTCGTCTCCGCCGCCCTCTCCTTGCTGTCAGTCGTGCTGTTTTTTGCGCCGGGGCTCAATTACGGCATCGATTTCGCCGGCGGCGTTCTGATCGAGGCGCGGGCAACCCAAGGCGACGCCGATCTCGGCGACATGCGCGCAAAACTATCCGGTCTTAGTCTCGGTGAAGTCGCGTTGCAGGATTTCGGTTCGACGCGCGACGTGTTGATTCGCGTGCAAAGCCAGGGCGACGAAAAGCTGGACAATGCGGCGGTCGAGATGGTGCGCAAGGCGCTCGGAGCCGGTTTCGAGTTCCGCCGCACCGAGGTCGTCGGCCCGAAAGTCGGGAGCGAACTGATCGAGGCAGGCACGATCGCCTCGCTGCTGGCGATGGTGGGAATCGCAGTTTATGTCTGGTTCCGCTTCGAGTGGCAGTTCGCGATCGCGGCGCTCATCTCGACCGTGCACGACGTGGTGACCACGATCGGCCTGTTCGTGCTGCTGCAGCTCGACTTCAACCTGACGAGCGTCGCCGCGGTCCTCACCATCGCCGGTTACTCGATCAACGACACGGTGGTCGTCTTCGACCGTATCCGCGAGACCTTGCGCAAATACAAAACGCTGGAGTTCGGCGCCTTGATCGATCGCGCGATCAACGACACGCTGTCGCGCACGGTGATGACCAGCACGACGACCTTGCTTGCGGTGCTTTCGCTGGCGATTTTCGGCGGCGAAGTGATTCGTGGCTTTGCGGTTGCGATCATCTGGGGCATCGCAATCGGGACGTATTCGTCGATCTTTCTCGCCGCGCCGCTGCTTCTCTACATGCGGCCGCCGCGGCCCACCGAATCCGCCGCGGTCGCCGCGACGCCTTGAGCCCGTCGATGGGGTCGCTCCCCGATGGACGTTACCCCGCTCATACCCGCCGGCCGCAAGGTGATCGATGCCTATGGCGACGGCGGCTTCCGCGTCAGCGGCGAGCGATTCATCGGGTCAATCCTGCTGTTTCCCGACCGCGTCCTGCCGTGGTCGGCGCGCGATTTCGCCGAGCTCGACCGCGACTCGCTCGCGCCGTTCGTCGGGATGACTCCGCCGGTTGAAATACTTCTCATCGGCTGCGGCGCGCGAATGGAGTTCGTGTCGCCGGCCTTGCGAAGAGAGCTGCGCGGGCTCGGCCTTGTCATCGACGCGATGGACACTGGCGCCGCATGTCGGACCTATAACGTCCTGCTCGCCGAGGAGCGGCGGGTCGCCGCGGCTTTAATCGCCGTGAAATAGAAAAGGGCGGAATCGAACGATTCCGCCCTCGCAATCGCACCCGGTGACGATTTGATTCAGGCGCCTAAATTCTGCGCGCCCACCATTGCGTAAAGCATCGGGATCGAGAGCATAGTGTTGACTCGGCTGGTCAACATCGCGACCCGCGCCGCCGCCTTCTTCTCGTCGGCCGAGGCCTCGACCATGCCCAACGCCTTCTTCTGGTTCGGCCAGATGATCATCCACACGTTATAGGCCATGATGATGCCGAGCCACATGCCGATGCCGATTCGAAACGCGAGCAGGCCGCCGCCGGCGAGGCCGAACGTCAGCGCCTCGATCAGATAGCCGTTGAGCATGGCGAGGATCAGGCCGGTGATCAGGGTGGAGAGCGCCGCCCAGCGGAACCAGAACAGGGCCGCCGGCGCGATCACCTTGCTGACCGCGGGCTTCTGATCATCGGGAATTTTCGGCATCGACGGGATCTGGACGAAGTTGAAATACCAGAGGATGCCGATCCACATCACGCCCGACAGCACATGCAGCCAGCGGAAGAAGAACGAGAACCATGTGCGATCGGCCGCGAATCCGCTGGCGATCAGGATGTACACCAACACCAGAACCACGCCGTAGATGATGGCCCGATCCAGTTTGTCGAGACCGATTTTCGCGAGAAAGTCTGCCATGATCGCAATCCCCCCATTCGGGATAGGTATTTTTTCGCCACCGGCAGGATAGCACAGAGCACATGGCGCGCAATTGGTGGCGCCGTTTTTTCAATGCTCGGCGCGTCGCAACGCGGTCCACGCGCGCCCGCCCGAGAGGATCGCGCCCTCGATCGTCGCCGGCCAGCCGGTCGCAACCCAATCGCCGGCAAGCGCCAGATTCCGCCATTTTGTCGCGGGTTGCGGCCGCAGCCGCTCGCCCGCTGGAGTCTGTGCAATGGTCGCGCGCCGCTCCTTGATGAGTCGTGCCGGCGGGACCGGTTGATCGGGCCGTCGGAGCGCACGGGCAACGTCGCTCCATAGCCGCCGCGTCAGCGACTCGGGCGGTTCATCGACAAGTCCGCCCGCGGCGCTGACGGTCACGCTTAGAATGTTCTCGCGTGCGATCAACCATTGCGCCAATCCACCGACTAGACCCAATAGAGGCAGGCCGCCGGGCAAGCTCGCCGGCTCATTCAGGCGATAGTGCGCGTTGACGATCGCCTCGAAATCATTGGGGACGGCGAGACCGGGCAGCAGCGCGGAGGCGACGTTGGCCGGCACGGCAAGCACCACGGCCTCGTTTGGTCCGATTGCTACGTCTCGATCGACAAAAATGAGCTGCGTAACGCGATCCTGCTCAACGGAAATTCCTGTCAATCGCCAGTTCGATCGGAACTCGACGCCGAGTCGCTCAAGACGGCGAAGCGCCGGATCGGCGAACGCAGCAGACAGACCGCGCGCGGCAATGAGCGCCCGGCAGGCCGCCTCGCCGGAAAAGAGCGTCGCCCGCAGTACACGCGCGAATGGCTGCGCAGCGGCACGCGCCGGGGACGTGTTCATGATCGCCACGCATAGCGGCTCCCATAGGCGCGCCGTGAGACGGTTCTCGCCGCCGAGCGCCTCGCCGACCGTCCGAGCGCTCGCCGCACAAAGCAGACGAAATACTCCTAGCGAGTCAGCGAGCCGCGATCCCGCGACGCGGCGTGACGGAACAAACAACCACCACGGCAGCGGTCCGCGGTTCGGCCGCAAGACCCAGGTTTCTCCGCTCGCAAGATCCATGAATGGGATCGCTGCCGGGGCGATTTCCCGCATCGCCGCGCGGCCGCCCACCGCATCGAGGAAGGCGAGCGTCGCCGCATTCGCACCGAGCACGACGTGACCGCCGTTGTCGATGACCACCCCGAGCGTCTCGTCGCGAAAGGAACGACAGCGACCGCCCGCCTGCGGTGATGCCTCGTAAAGCGTCACGCGGGCGCCGCTGCTGGAGGCGGCGAGCGCCGCCGACAATCCCGCAAGCCCCGCGCCGATGACGTGGACTCGCATCAAGGTCGGGCGAGCACTGCGACCCGTGCGGCCAGGGCGAGCTTTTCGCCGATCGAAAGGGTCGGCCGTCCGGGCGCCGGCCAAACGCCTTCCCTGAGCTTGGCGAGAAGCCGGCGGTACGACGCCATCATCAGCGACGCCGGCGCAAGCGACCGCCGGCACGCCGATTGCAACAGCAGCTTTTCCGCCGCCACGAAGAGATCCTCCGCATCGGCGGCAAGCGCCGTGCAAGCCTCGCCGACGCGAGGATGCGCCAGCACGACGTTCGGATCGTCGTCACCGATCCCCGCGGCAAGCAGCGCCTCGCGCGGCAGGTACAGCCGTCCCCGCTGAGCGTCCTCGGCAAGGTCGCGTAGGATATTCGTGATCTGCATCGCCTCGCCAAGCTTGAGCGCCATCGCCCGTTCATGCGTACCGGTACAGCCGAATACGGGCAGCGAAAGAAGGCCGACCGAACCGGCGACGAGACGGCAATAGCGTGCAAGCTGATCCCTACCAGGGGCGCGCATCGGCTTTTCGGCGTCGATCGACACGCCGTCGATGAGCGCTATGAACTCGTCGCGCGGCAATGCGAAACGCGCGTTCGCGGCGGCGAGCGCGCCGCCGATGGGGGTTGCGGGTCGGCCTGCGTATACCTGCGCGATCTCATTGCGCCAGCCTTCAAGGGCGATCCGTTTGGACTCGGCAGAGCTTGCCCCATCGGCGATGTCGTCGATTTCGCGCGCGAAGGCGTAGATGGCGAACATCGCCTCGCGCTTGGCGCGCGGCATCATCCGCATCGCCCAATAGAACGTCGAGCCGACGCGTCGTACACGCCTGGCGATGTCGCTGGCCCCGTTCATCGGGCGCGCCAGCCGTGGGCGATGCCACTCGCCATCGCCGCGAGTTTCTCGACCCGCGCCAAGGCTACTCGCCGGGCCAGCGGATCGCGCCGCCGCAGTTTGCGGGCAAGCTTGCGCGATATGGCGACGATCGCCGCGGCTTCCATGCGCAAGCCGCGCTGCCGGATCAAAGCGGGAAGGGGCGCCGCGGTCGCATTCAACTGATCCACGCCGTCGAGCACGCGATCGAGGACCCCGCGCAGCGCCGGAGAGGCGCGCGACATCAACAGTGCATCGGCCGCTACACCGGCGGCGGCGAGCCAGTCGCTCGGCACATAAAGTCGCCGCAGCCGCCGCCAGTCATCCTGGCAGTCTTGCAGGTGATTCAGGATCTGGAGCGCGGCGCACAACGCGTCGCTGGCTGGCCACGCGTCGCGAGGTTCGCCATGCAGGTCAAGGAGGAATCGGCCGACCGGCGCAGCCGAATATCGGCAGTATGCGAGAAGGTCGCTCCACCCGCGACACGAACGATTGGCCGCATCGGCCAGAAATGCCTGCAACAAATGGCGCGGATGGTCGATCGACAGTCTGCGCTCGTGAAATATGCCGCGGAGGGCAATGGCGGCGCGTTGCGCATCATCGTCGCCCGACGGCTCGCCGCCCAGCAAGACGGCGTCGAGCGCCTGCAGGCGAGACACTTTTGCTTCGCTGCTCAAGGCCCGGTCGTCAGCGATGTCGTCGGCGAGCCGCGCGAAGCGATAGAATGCGGCGACGACAGGACGATGGGGGGCGGCGATGAGCCGCGAACCGACCGGAAAGTTCTCGCCCGCCGTGGTCTTGCTCGGGGATGCGGGCGGCGGCGTGGCGGCGGCAGCGTGCATATTCATTTGGCGGTCGGAGCCGTGGGCCTGAGGAGCTATCGTGGTTGATGGTTTATACGGCATGACACCGCGGCGCGCACGCCCATGACTCGACAGCATCCGGCCGCCTACTGCCGCGATCAGGTGCGGCGCTCCGATCATGACCGCTATCTGACGGCGCTCTTCGCGCCGCCGCGGGCGCGCGATGGGCTGTTTGCGCTGTACGCGTTCAACCTCGAAATCGCGCGGGTACGCGAGACGGTGCGCGAGCCCATGCTCGGCCAAATCCGCCTCCAGTGGTGGCGCGATGCGATCGACGAGATGCCGCAAGGCGCCGTGCGCCAGCACCCGGTGGCGCTCCGTCTGGCCGCGGCGATCGGCTCGGCGGAGTTGCCGCGCACGACGTTTCATCGCCTGATCGAGGCGCGGGAATTCGACCTCGCCGCAACTCCTCCGTCCAATCTTGGGGCGCTCGAACGCTATGCCGAGGGCACTTCGGCCACGCTCATGGCGCTCGCTGCCGCGTTGCTTGGCGCCCGCGGGGCGGGGGTCGAGGCGGCGGCTCGTCACGCCGGCATCGGCTTCGCGCTGACGGGCCTTTTGCGGGCGGTTCCCTTCCATGCGCGCCAGCGGCGGCTCTATTTGCCCGCTGATCGATTGCAGGCGGCCGCAATCGACGCCGATGCGCTGTTCGAGGGACAGGCCGGTCCGGCGCTTGCCGATGTCGCTCGGGAAATCGCCGCCTGCGCGGGCGAGCATCTCGCCATGGCGCGGCGAATGCGCAGCGAAGTGCCGCGCGCCGCCATCGCGGCGTTCTTGCCGGCGATCGTCGCCGACATTTACCTCGCGCGGTTGGCACGATGGGAATACGCCTTGTTCGAGCCGATGGTCCAGCGCCCGGCCGGATCGCGTGCACTAAGGCTCGCCATCGCAACGCTTCTCGGTAGATACTGACCGCTGCTGCGTGGCGAAAGGGCGCAAATATGGTGGACGATGGGGTCGCTGATCTGATCTACGACCCGCGTCGGCCCGAGACGATGGCCGACCCGTATCCTGCCTTCGCGCGGCTGCGCGCCGAAGATCCCGTGCATTGGAGTCCGGTCCTGCGTGGCTGGTTTTTGACCCGGTATCGCGACGTGCGGCCGGCGCTGACCGATCCGCGTCTCTCCGCCGACCGCATCTCTCCGTTCATGGAGAACCTTCCGAACGCCGAACGCCGCGCGCTTTCCGGTCTCGAGCGCCTGCTGACCCGCTGGGCGGTGTTCGTCGACCCGCCCGATCACACGCGATTGCGCGGCCTGATGAACAAGGCGTTCACGCCACGGGCAATCGCGGCATTGAACGCTCGCATCGGCGCCATCATTGATCGTTTGATCGACGATTTCGCGACGCGGAGTGAGGTCGATCTGATCGCCGATTTCGCCTATCCGCTTCCGGCTACCGTCATCGCCGGCATTCTCGGCCTGCCGGAAGGCGACATCGTGCGATTCAAGGACTGGTCCGACGATCTTGCCGCCTTTGTCGGCGGCGCGCAGGCGATGCCGGACAAGTATGATCGCGCGGCGCGCGGCATTGCCGAAATGGATGCCTATTTTCGCACTATCGTTCGCGCCAGGCGCAACGCCGCGCCGCGGACCGACGTCATCGGCGGATTGATCGCCGCGGAGGAAAGCGGCCGCGCGCTCAGCGAAGACGAACTGGTCGCTACTTCGGTCCTCGTGTTATTCGCCGGCCACGAAACGACGACCAACCTGATTGGCAACGGAATGATCGGACTGTTGCGCTATCCCGAGGCGATGACGCGCCTGCGCGACGAGCCCGGGCTGATGGAGTGCGCGGTCGAGGAAATGCTGCGCTACGACGGCCCGGCGGCGACGGTGACGCGCGTGGCCAAGGACGACATCGAGATCGACGGCCGCCGCATCTCCAGAGGCGATCGTCTGTTCCTCGGACTCAACGCGGCCAATCGCGACCCCGAACGTTTCGCCGACCCCGATCGCTTCGATCCGGCGCGCCCGGACAACCGGCACCTGGCTTTCGGCTATGGCCCACATTTCTGCATCGGCGCGCCGCTCGCCCGCCTCGAGGCGAAGCTGGCGTTCGACCGATTGCTGACGCGAATCAGCCACATCGCGCTGGCGAGCGATCGCATCGAATGGGTCGATAACCTTGTACTGCGCGGCGTCAAGTCGCTGAAGCTGCACTTGGCGAACGTTCGCGAGGCGCGCCCTCGCGAGCGTGCGAAATAGCGCCGCTTCTCAAGCAGCCGCGCCGGATGGCCGCCTCGCGGGAATGGCCATCACAGCCGGACGATCTTGCCCGGGTTCATGATGTCGTCAGGGTCGATCGCGCGCTTGATCGCGCGCATGACGTCGAGAGCGTCGTCGCCAAGCTCGTCGACCAGCGCATCCATCTTGCCGTAGCCGACACCGTGCTCGCCCGTGCAGGTGCCGCCGTTGGCGAGCGCACGGGCGACGATCCGATCGCTGAGGCGCTTCGCCTCGTCGATCTCTTTCTTGCTGTCGGGATCGACGAGGATGGCGCAATGGAAATTGCCGTCGCCGACGTGGCCAACGATCGGTGCCTTGAGAAACGACGCCTCAATCTCGCGCTTGGATTCGAGGATGCAGTCGGCTAGCCGCGAGATCGGCACGCAGACATCGGTGACGTACATCTTGGCCCCCGGTCGATAGGCGACGCAGGCGTATCCGACGTCGTGGCGCGCCTGCCAGAGCTTGCTGCGTTCCTCGGGCTTCGTCGTCCACTTGAATCCTTCGCCGCCGTGTTCGGCGGCGATCGATTCGACGAATTCGGCCTGCTCCTTGACGCCCGCCGGCGAGCCGTGGAATTCGAGCAACAGCATCGGCGACAGCGGAAGATCGAGCTTCGAGTATTTGTTGACGGCGTCGACCTGGACCTCGTCGAGCAGCTCGATGCGCGCCACGCCGACTTGCGCCTGGATCGTCTGGATCACGGTGTTCACGGCGCCGGCCAATGTCTTGAAGACGCATACCGCCGACGACATCGCCTCGGGAATTCCGTATAGCCGCAGAGTGACCTCGGTGATGATTCCCAGCGTCCCCTCCGAGCCGACGAACAGCCGGGTCAGGTCGTACCCGGCGGCCGATTTACGTGCCCGGCGGGCGGTCTTGATCACCCGGCCATCGGCGAGGACGACAGTGAGCGCCAGCACATTTTCGCGCATGGTGCCGTAGCGCACCGCGTTGGTCCCCGAGGCGCGCGTCGA
>DATIBC010000063.1:0-13628 GCA_035457725.1 Alphaproteobacteria bacterium
GGCGTCATGGATGCGCTCGAGGACGATCTCAATACGCCGCTCGCTATCGCCTACTTGCACGAAATGGCGCGCGATCTGAACGCCGAGAAGGACGACAAGCGGCGTGCGCAGTTCAAGGCGAACCTAATCAATGGCGGTAAGTTACTCGGAATGCTGGGCCATGAGCCGAACAACTGGTTTCAAGACGTGGCGATCCAGGTTCCCCATGCGTCTCTAACGCTAACTGGTTACCCGCCAACGGTATCTGTTGGCGCGCCACCCACGCTCGATAAGAGCGAGGTTCAAGGGCTGATTGACGCACGCAACGCCGCACGCAAGGCGAAGAACTTCGAGGAGGCCGACCGCATCCGCGATGAGCTGAAAGCCAAGGGCGTGATCCTAGAAGACGGCCCCAAGGGCACGACGTGGAAACGGGCCGGATGAGCGACGACAAACGCGTTTATTTATACGATTGCACGCTGCGCGATGGGGCGCAGACGCAGGGCGTCGATTTCGGCGTCTCGGACAAGCTTGCGCTCGCCGACGCACTGGACAGGCTTGGCGTCGATTACATCGAAGGCGGTTGGCCGGGCGCCAATCCGACCGACGACGCATTCTTCGCCGAGCTGCCGCGATTATCGCACGCGCGCTTCACCGCCTTCGGCATGACGCGGCGCTCGGGCCGCAGCGCCGCCAACGATCCGGGGCTTGCCGCTCTGTTCGGTTCGCCAGCGCCGGTGATGTGCCTCGTTGGCAAGACCTGGGATTTCCACGTCGAGAAGGCGCTCGGCGTGCCGCTCGCCGAGAACGTCGACATGATCGCCGAGAGCGTCGCCGAGGCGAAACGGCGCAAGGACGAGGTGGTGTTCGACGCCGAACACTTCTTCGATGGCTACAAGGCGAACCCCGGCTATGCGCTCGACTGCCTCATGGCCGCCGACGCCGCCGGAGCGCGCTGGATCGCCTTGTGCGACACCAACGGGGGCACGTTGCCGCACGAGATTGAACGCATCGTCGGCGATGTATCCGGTCGCATTCCCGGCACCCGTCTCGCCATCCACTGCCATAACGACACCGAGAATGCGGTGGCCAATTCGCTCGCCGCCGTGCGCGCCGGCGCGCGGCAGGTGCAGGGCACGCTGAACGGTCTCGGCGAGCGCTGCGGCAACGCCAACCTGGTCTCGATCATTCCCAACTTGATGCTCAAGATGGGCTTTCGCACCGGCCTGTCGGACGATCAGCTTGCGCATCTCACCCACGTCTCGCGGCTGCTCGACGAGCGGCTCAATCGCGCGCCCTCGCGCAACGCCGCCTTCGTCGGCGAAAGCGCGTTCGCCCACAAGGGCGGGCTCCACGTTTCGGCGGTCGAGAAGGACCCACGCACCTACGAGCACATTCGACCGGAACTCGTCGGCAATCAGCGCAACATCGTGGTGTCGGACCAGGCCGGGCGCTCGAATATCCTCGCCCGGTTTCGCGAAATCGGCCTCGATGTCGATGCCAAGGATCCGCGCGTCGCGCGGCTGGTCGAGGACGTCAAGTCGCGCGAGCACGACGGATTCTCGTACGACGGCGCCGAGGCGAGCTTCGAGCTGTTGGCGCGCCGCGCGCTCGGTACGGTTCCGGAGTATTTCAAGCTGACCTCGTTTCGCGTCATCACCGAGCGCCGGTTCAACGTCCGCGGCGACCTCGTCACCATGTCGGAGGCGACGGTGAAACTCGACGTCAAGGGCCATCGCGCGCTGACGGTGGGTGAGGGGAACGGCCCGGTCAACGCGCTCGACGGCGCCTTGCGCGAGGCGTTGGTCCCGGTCTATCCCCAACTCGCCGACATGCGCCTCACCGATTACAAGGTCCGTATCCTGACCCCGGAGGAGGGAACCAAGGCGGTGACCCGGGTGATGATCGAGAGCGGCGATGGCCACGGCCGGCGATGGACCACGGTCGGCGTCTCAGCCAACGTCATCGACGCCTCCTACAACGCGCTTCACGACAGCATCACCTGGAAGCTGTTCCACGACGGCCTCGGTTCGTGAGCGCGCGATCGGCGCCGCCGGCGATCGTCCTGGTGAGGCCTCAGCTACCCGAGAACATCGGCGCCGCCGCGCGGGCGATGCTCAACTGCGGCCTCGGCGACCTCCGATTGGTCCGCCCACGCGCCAAATGGCCGCACGCTCGAGCGCGCGCGATGGCCGTCGGCGCCGATCGCCTGCTCGATGCGGCACGGCTGTTCGACGACGTCCCCTCGGCGATCGCCGATCTCCGCTACGTGCTGGCGACGACCGCGCGTCCGCGCGATCAGGTACGACCCGTGCTGACGCCGCGCGCTGCGGCGGCCAAACTTCGCGCGCACGGCGCGGCGGGCGTGCTGTTCGGCCCCGAACGGACGGGGCTCGAGAACGACGAGATGGCGCTGGCCGATGCGCTGATCACCGTGCCGCTCAATCGATCCTTCGCTTCGTTGAACCTTGCGCAGGCGGTGCTGCTGGTCGCCTACGAGTGGTTTCAAGCCGACGACCCGACGCCCGGGCGGCGTCTCCTGCTGCCGGGCAAGGCGGCGCCGGCGAAGAAGCGCGAGCTCGACGTGTTTTTCGAACGCCTGGAGGACGAGCTGGGCCGGTGCGGGTTCCTGCGCAATTCGGCGATGCGGCCGACGATGGTTCGCAACATCCGCAACATGTTCCTGCGCGCCGAGTTGACCGAGCAGGAGGTGCGCACGCTGCATGGCATCGTCACCGGCCTCACGCGGCGCCCGCACGCGCTCGGCGACCGGTCGGCGATTTCCGGGGCGGCCGATGCCGAAGCGGGGATCAAACGCCGCCGCGGGCGTCCGACGAGGATCTAGCCGGATCAATGCGCTACGCCACGAACGGGCGGGGGAATCGGTTTGACAGGCGGGGGCCCGTGGGTATAGTACGGCCGCTTTCGGCGGAGGCCGGCCGCAGCTTTGAGCGTGCGGGGCCGGCAGCCGCCTGTTGTTTTTCCAAGCAATTTCCAGCGGAACAGCGATGACCAAGCGCGTCCAGGCCAAGTACAAGATCAATCGCCGACTCGGCGTCAACCTTTGGGGTCGCCCGAAAAGTCCGCTGAACAAACGCGAATATGGCCCCGGTCAGCACGGCCAGCGTCGTCGCAAGCCGACCGAGTTCGGGCAGCAGCTGATGGCCAAGCAGAAGCTCAAGGGATATTACGGCAACATTACCGAACGCCAGTTCCGCCGCCTCTACGAGGAGGCCAACCGGCGCAAGGGCGACACGGGCCAGAATCTGGTCGAGTTGCTGGAACGGCGGCTCGATGCCGTGGTCTACCGGATGAAGTTCGCGCCGACGGTGTTCGCCGCGCGCCAGCTGGTGAGCCACGGCCATGTGCGCGTGAACGGCAAGAAAGTCGATATCTCCTCGTACAAGGTCAAGGACGGCGACACCATCGAGCTCAAGGACAAGAGCAAAGACTTAGCGGTGGCGCTCGAAGCCGCCGCGTCGCCGGAGCGGCAGGTGCCCGACTATCTCGAAGCCGACCACCGCTCGATGAAGGGCAAATTCATTCGCGGGCCGAAGCTTGGCGATGTGCCCTATCCGGTGCAAATGGAACCCAATCTGGTCGTCGAGTTCTACTCGCGCTAAGGCGCCGGCTGCTCGCCGGATGAGAAACAAAGGGCCGCCCATCGGGGCGGCCCTTTTTTCGTTCGTTGGGCGTGCCGCTTATGCGACCTCGCGAGTTTTTGCGGCGCCTGTGCTTCGTCGTGCGTCGGCGGCTTTCGCGTCGTCCTCTTGCCGCCAGGCCCTGGCGATTCCATCCAGCTTATCGATGACATCGGTCAGCCCGTGTCCACGCTGGGCGAGCGAATACGTCACTTGTGGCGGGATCGTCGGCACGTAGTCGCGCTTGATGATTTCCACTTCCTCAAGCATCCGCAGCCGCTCGGTCAACACTTTGGCCGAGATTCCGGCCACGCGGCGCTTCAGCTCGCCGAACCGTGTCGGGCCGTTGGTGCGCAGCACGTAGATTATGTAGGTCGTCCAAGGGCCCATCAGCACGCGCAACAGCGCGTCCATCGGGCATCCCATCGGGCTTTTCGGTAGCGGCATGGCGGCCCTCGATCCTGATGCGAACCGGCGTGAAGTCACCGGAGGGTGAGTATAGTTACTAAAACGAACCTACTTTACAAGAGGCATGCAATAGCTAAATTCCTGTGAGTTACTTATTAAGAGTTTATAACTCCAGGTAACGTAGATGTGATGTAAGCCGAACTAGCACGAAAGACAAGGAGCCAGCCGAATTGCCGCCCTGGCGTCTCGCGCCGAACGCGGCGACCGCACCGACCCGCCAACCCCGACCACGGAGTTTGCTATGATCGATCAACGTTTCGTTCCCTACGGCGCGTTTCTTCTGCGCGTGTCATTGGGGATCATGTACATCGCCCATTCGCTGATCTTGAAGTACTTCACCTACACACTCGCCGGCACGGCGCAGTTCTTCGGCTCGCTCGGCTTGCCGCCCAGCTTGGCCTACGCCGTGTTCTTTGCCGAGGTGATCGGCGGCGTAATGCTCGTTCTCGGCGCATGGAGCCGGGCGGTCGCGCTGGCGTTGACGCCGATCCTTTTGGGCGCGGTATGGACGCACGCCGGCAACGGTTGGGTGTTCACGGCGGCCAATGGCGGCTGGGAGTACCCATTGTTCCTCATCGTCGTGTCGCTCGTCGTGGCGCTGGTGGGCGACGGCGCTTATGCGCTCAAGCCCGCCGGCTGGACCGGCGTCCAGCGCACGGCGACCGCCTGATCGCAAGATGATCGCGCCGCTTTTCGTTTCGCATGGTGCACCGACTCTGGTCATCGAGGATGTTCCGGCGCGGAATTTCCTCGCCGAGCTCGGACGGAGCATCGCGCGACCGAAGGCGGCGCTGGTCGTCTCGGCGCATTGGGAAACCCACGAGCCGTACACCAGCCTCGCCGAACGGCCGGAAACGATCCATGACTTCTATGGATTTCCCGAGGAACTGTATCGCTTGCGGTACGATGCGCCTGGCGCGCCCGATATCGGCCGGCGCGCCGTCGATTTGCTGACCAAGGCAGGAATTCCGTGCGCCGGCGAAATGCGCGGCCTCGACCATGGCGCGTGGTGTCCGTTGATGCTGATGTTTCCCCGCGCCGATATTCCGGTCACCCAGCTTTCGATCCAGCCGATGCGTGGGCCCGCGCATCATTTCGCGGTCGGGCAGGCGCTCCGTGCACTGACAGCCGAGGATGTGCTGGTGCTTGGCAGTGGCGGCGCCGTGCATAATCTGCGGGCAATCGCCGCAGGCGACGGCCGGAGCATTCCGGAGTGGGCCCGGGCTTTCGATGATTGGCTGGCGGCGAGGATCGCCGACGGCGATGTCGAAAATTTAATCGATTATCGCGCCCGCGCGCCCGGGGCGGTAACCGCCCACCCGCGCGACGAACACTTTCTGCCGCTGTTTGTCGCGATGGGAGCGGCCGGCGATCGCCCGAGAGGTGATCGGCTTCACACAAGTTTTACCCGTGGTTCGCTTAGCATGGCGGCCTTCCGATTTGGACGACCCGAGCATTAATTCGCTCACGTCATCGTGTGTTGAACATCCAAATCTGGTGCTCAGGTCGTAAAACAGTGGGAGGCGTTCCATGAATGATGCACGAGGTATCTTGGCCGCGTGGGCGGTGGCCGGCGCCTTGATCGCCGGATTTGCCGCCCTGGGACAACTCCTCGACGCGCCGACGGCCGATCCGGTTCGTGGCGTCGAGGTAGGCGTGCGCGGCGCGCCGGTGTACATTCACGAGCGCGACGACGGGGCGCTTGAGCGCGATCTGCCGCTCGTCGAGCGCGATTTCTGGGCGGAGAGCTACGGCGAAGTTCCATCGGCGGCGATCGAAAGCGAGCCGACGACGCAGCCGGTGGCGGCACCCGACGTGGAGGGCTCATCGCAATGGACATGCGAGGATCGAGGCACAGTCGACGTCGCGTAGTTGCCGGAATCGGTGCTTTCGCCGCCGTTCTCGCATTGCCGGCGGCGCATGCCGCGCGATCGTTCGTCCGGACGCCGCCGCAGTCCACCGGCCCGTTTTACCCGCGGGACTTTCCGCTCGACCGCGACAACGATCTCGCGCGCGTCGCCGGGGCGCCGCAGGGCGCAAAGGGTACGATCGCGCATGTCGGCGGCCGCCTGCTCGACGAAGACGGCCGGGCGATCGCAGGCGCGCGGATCGAAATTTGGCAGTGCAACGCCTTCGGCCGCTATCACCATCCGGGAGACCGGCGCGACGCGCCGATTGATCCGGGGTTTCAGGGCTATGGCGAGACGGTCAGCGCGTCCGACGGCGCATACCGTTTCCGCACCATAAAGCCAGTGCCGTATCCCGGGCGCACGCCGCACATCCATTTTGCCATCACGGCGCCGGGCGAGCGTCGGCTGGTCACCCAGATGTACGTCGACGGCGCCCCGGAAAACGCGCGCGACTTCCTTCTCAACAGCATCCGCGACGACGCCCAGCGCCGCGCCATCACTGTCGCCTTCAATCCCAACGATTCGCTGGAGGCCGGCGCGCTCGCGGCGAGCTTCGACATCGTTCTCGCCCGCGACCCGCGCTTTCAGCCTGGCTGACGCAAGGACTTGGAATTCGATTCAAAAGAATGGGAACGCCGCTTGAGCCGCGCGCCCTTCAACATACTCTGGGCGAGGGCATTCTTGTTCCTAGTCCCGAGCTTGTCGAGGGACGAAGGCGTGCTATTCGCACGCCTCGGCAGGCTCGTGGCGAGGACTGATAAATATGCCCTCATAGGGCCGCGGCGCATGCGCCGCGCCCTCATCCTGAGCCGCGTGCCCATCCTCGATGCTTCGACAGGTTCAGCATGAGGATGGGCGTGCGAGGCGAAGGACGGATCATGAGGGCGCGCGACATGATTACGCCAAAGCGGACCACGCTCTAAGAAACGCGCACGTTGACGCCGCGCGTCTGCAGCATTTCCTGGAGTTCGCCGGTCTCGAACATCTCGCGAATGATGTCGCAGCCGCCGACGAATTCGCCTTTGACGTAAAGCTGCGGGATGGTCGGCCAGCTCGAGAATTCCTTGATGCCCTGGCGGATCGCCGGATCCTGCAGCACGTCGATGCCCTTGAATTTGACGCCAAGGTGGGTCAGCACCTGCACCACGGCGGCTGAAAAGCCGCACTGCGGAAACACCGGCGAGCCCTTCATGTAGAGCACGACGTCGTTCGACACGATGTCCTGCTTGATGCGGTCGATCACGGTCTGGTCGGTCATCGGATAAGCTCCCGATTTGAAGAAATGGGCCGCCCCGCTCATGCCCCGTCGGGCACCGAGGTCTGCAGCGCCATGGCGTGCAACTCGCTGCCCATGCGTCCGCGCAACGCCTGATACACCATCTGGTGCTGCTGGACGCGCGTTTTGCCCTTGAACGACGCCGAAATCACGTGCGCAGCGTAATGGTCGCCGTCGCCGCGCAGGTCCTCGATGGCGACCTTAGCGTCCGGTATCGCCTCGCGGATCAACCGCTCGATCTCGGCGGCGTGCATTGGCATCGCGATTAACCCTGAATTTTTTAATGATTCTCGATGCGCCAGCGTCACGGGCCGTTCATGAAACCGGGCAGCCAACTCTCGTGCGCCGCGCGCAACTCCTCAATCGATATAAGTGGCCGCCCATTGAGTGTCAAATCACCGGTGGCGGTGACGCGACCGAGCACGGTCGCCGGAATACCGCCCGCAACCGCCGCATCGACGATGACCGGAGCATCACGTGTGGCTAGTACGTAACGGGCTTGATCCTCGCCGAAAAGGAAGGCATGCGCCGGAGATTGGCCGGCTGACTCGATGGCGAAGCCGAGGTCGCCGGCGAGCGCCATCTCCGCCAGAGCGACCAGGAGACCGCCGTCCGACACGTCGTGGCACGCGCTCACGCGATCTTCGAGGATCATCCGACGCACGAAATCGCCGTTGCGCCGCTCAGCGGCGAGATCGACCGGCGGCGGCGCGCCCGCTCCGCGACCGCACAGCTCGCGCAAATAGAGCGAGCACCCCAGCCATCCCTGCGTCTCGCCGATCAGCACGATTGCGTCGCCCGCCCGTTTGAAGGCGAGAGTCGCCATTCTCGCGATGTCGTCGATGACACCGACGCCGCCGACGGCCGGCGCCGGTAGGATGGCCTGGCCGTTGGTCTCGTTGTAAAGCGACACGTTGCCCGATACGACCGGGTAATCGAGCGCCCGGCATGCGGCCGCCATGCCTTTGATCGCTCCGGCGAACTGCCCCATGATTTCGGGCCGCTCGGGATTGCCGAAGTTCATGTTGTCGGTGATCGCCAGCGGCCGTGCGCCGACCGCGGTGAGATTACGCCAAGACTCGGCGACCGCCTGCGCGCCCCCGGCTTCGGGATCGGCATCGACGTAGCGCGGCGTGCAGTCGGTCGTGATGGCGAGCGCCTTGGCGCGTCCCGGAATTCGCACCACCGCCGCATCGCCTCCCGGCCGCTGCACCGTGTGGCCGCGCACCAGATAGTCGTATTGCTCCCAGATCCAGCGCCGACTGGCGAGGTCGGGCGACGCCATCAACATCGCCAGCGCTCGGGCGGGCTCGAGATTTGGCACGTCGCCCGGCGCGATCTCCGGGCGCTTCGGCGCTCGAAGCCATGGCCGGTCGTATTCCGGCGCCTCGGTGGCGATGGGCGCCAGCGGTATTTCGGCCTCCACTCGGCCGCTTTTCCTGACGACGATCCTGCCGCTTTCGGTCACGCGGCCGATGGTGACGCAATCGAGCTCATACTTGTCGAAGATGCGCCGCGCCAGGGCCTCGCGCTCCGGCTTCAAGATCATCAACATCCGCTCCTGGCTCTCGGAGAGCATGATCTCGTACGCCGACATGCTCGGCTCGCGCGTCGGCACTCGGTCGAGATCGAGCTCGATACCGAGGCCGCCCTTGCCCGCCATCTCGACCGATGAGGACGTAAGGCCGGCCGCACCCATGTCCTGAATGGCGACGATGGCGTCGGTCTCCATCAGTTCGAGACACGCTTCGATCAGCAGTTTCTCGGTGAACGGGTCGCCGACCTGCACGGTCGGCCGCTTTTCGTCCGATTTCTCGTCGAACTCGGCGGATGCCATGGTCGCGCCGTGAATGCCGTCGCGTCCGGTCTTGGCGCCGACATAGACGACGGGGTTCCCCGGACCGGCGGCGGCCGAATAGAAGATGCGGTCACTGCGCGCCAGTCCGACGGTCATCGCATTGACCAGGCAATTGCCGTTGTACGAGGCGTGAAAATTGGTCTCGCCGCCGACCGTCGGCACGCCGACGCAATTGCCATAGCCGCCGATCCCGGCAACGACGCCGGCCACGAGATGACGCGTCTTGGGATGCGCCGGATCGCCAAAGCGCAGCGCGTTCATGTTGGCGATCGGCCGCGCCCCCATGGTGAACACGTCGCGCAGGATGCCCCCGACCCCCGTCGCCGCGCCCTGATACGGCTCGATGAACGACGGATGGTTGTGGCTCTCCATCTTAAAGACCACGGCCTCGCCGTCGCCGATGTCGATGACCCCGGCGTTTTCGCCTGGCCCGCAGATCACCCATGGCGCCATGGTCGGCAGCGTTTTCAGCCATTTCTTCGACGATTTGTAGGAACAATGCTCGCTCCACATGACCGAGAAGATTCCGAGCTCGGTCAAGCTGGGTTCGCGGCCCAGGATGGCGACGACGCGATCGTATTCCTCGTCGCTCAGGCCCATCAGATCGTTCGGACGGGCCTTGGGCGTCGCCGCACGCGCGCTCACGCGAACGCGTCCGCCAGCGATTCGAAGAGGCCGCAGCCGCCGATCGCGCCCAACGCCGAATCGGTGGCGTTCTCGGGATGCGGCATCAGGCCCAGCACGTTCTTCGTGTCGTTGAAGATGCCGGCGATGTTGCGCGCCGAGCCGTTGGGATTGTGCGCCGCGTCGAGCGCGCCGGCGGCCGAGCAGTAGCGGAACGCGACCTGGCCCCGGTCCTCGATGCGATCGAGCGTCGCCGGGTCGGCGAAGTAATTGCCGTCGTGATGCGCCACCGGCACCTTGATCACGGCGCCCGTGGCGTAGCGCTGGGTGAACAGACTCTGGCTGGTCTCGACGCGCAGGTGGATGTCGCGGCAGCAGAATCTCAGCGATGCGTTCGAAAGCAACACGCCCGGCAGCAACCCGGCCTCGCACAGTGTCTGGAAACCATTGCATATGCCGAGCACCGCCACGCCTTTACCGGCCTCGGCCGCGATCTCGCGCATGATCGGCGAGCGCGCCGCCATCGCGCCGCAGCGCAAATAGTCGCCATAGGAGAACCCGCCCGGCAGCACGATCAAGTCGACTGCGGGCAATTCGCTGTCGCGATGCCAGACCATCGCTGGCGTACGGCCGGTCGTGCGCTCGAGCGCATCGGCGACGTCTTGCTCGCGATTCGACCCCGGAAATACGACGACGGCGGTTTTCATCCGACCAGCTCGATCGCGTAGTTCTCGATCACGGTGTTGGCCAGCAGCTTCTCGCACATCTGCTTGACCGCCCGCTCCGCCGCGGCTCGGTCTTCCTCGGCCAATTCGATCTCGATGTACTTGCCCTGACGCACGTCGCCGACGCCGGCGAAGCCGAGGTTTTCGAGCGCGTGCGCGATCGCCTTGCCTTGCGGATCGAGTACGCCGGTCTTGAGGGTGACGTGAACCTTCGCCTTCATTGCATCGTCTTTGGGCCCTTGAGGTCGCGAGGGCCGCCCTCGGGCAGGATGCCGAGGCGGCGCGCGACTTCCTGATACGCTTCCTCGACCTGGCCCAGGTCGCGACGGAAGCGGTCCTTGTCGAGCTTTTCGCCGGTCTTCACGTCCCACAGCCGACAGGTGTCGGGACTGATCTCGTCGGCCAGCACAATCTGCATTTCGTCATCGGTCCATAGACGGCCGAACTCGATCTTGAAATCGACCAGGCGCAGGCCGACGCCGAGAAACAGACCGAGCAGGAAATCATTGATGCGCAGCGCCAGCGCCATCATGTCGTCGAGGTCCTGGGTATTGGCCCAGCCGAACGCGGTGATGTGCTCCTCCGACACCATCGGATCGCCGAGCTGATCGCTCTTGTAATAGTACTCGACGATCGAACGCGACAGAGCCTGGCCCTCGGGCACGCCGAAGCGCTCCGAAAAACTCCCCGCTGCGACGTTGCGCACCACGACCTCGATCGGAATGATCTCGACCTCGCGTACCAGCTGCTCGCGCATGTTGAGCCGTCGCACGAAATGCGTCGGTACGCCGATCTCACCGAGCCGCGTCATCAAATATTCCGAGATGCGGTTGTTCAGCACTCCCTTGCCGGTGATCACGCCGCGCTTCTTGGCGTTGAACGCGGTGGCGTCGTCCTTGAAATACTGCACGACAGTACCCGGCTCGGGACCCTCGAAGAGGATCTTCGCCTTGCCTTCGTAGATCTGTCGACGTCGGGTCATGGTGATTGGGCATGCCGTTCGGTGAATGCCCCGATCGAGCGCGCACCCAGCGACGCATCGAGGCGTGCGGACGGCAACCGGCGCCCGCGTCGGAGCCCTTATATATCGCCCTCGTCGCTCAGCCGCAACGGCGTGGAACTGCAGCGAATTCAGAGTGTTATGCGGTAGAAATTCGACGAATCGGGGGGCGCGGCGGAGAACCGCCAGATTGGCTTGGCGTCGGCCGAGCGCTCGACCGACGGCAGCGCGATCAGCGACGAAGACATGGTGCCGAAACCGGTGTCGGTGACGATGCTCATCGCGCCATGCGGGCCAGCGTCGGGTTCGGCGTCGCGGCTCGACAGCAGGCTCTCCCAATCCGTCCAATCGTCGCCATCGGGCTCGGGCACGCGCGCGCCCGCGAAGCGCGGCAGATGAAAACGGATGCGCGCGCTTTCGATGTCGTTGCGGTCGCGTCCGGTGATCATCGACAGCCCTTCAGGTACCTCGGCGATCGCCACGCGCGCTGTGTCGGCTTCGCCGAACGATTTGATCCAAAAGGCGTCGCGGTTGTCGGCGATCACCATGTTGAAGGCGCGGTAGGCTTTGGCATTGAGACCCGACAACGCATCGACGGCGGCGACGGCATCGGAGTGGTCGAGCGCCTCTAACACCAGCTCGCCGCGCGACCGCAGCCCGGGCAGCGGTCCGAGCGTGCCAGGACGATTGAGCACCGCAGCCAGCACGCCGTCATCGTTGAGGCCAAGCCATGTGCCGCCGGCGAGCAGGTCGAGGCCGCCAGTAACGTACGGTCGGTCGCGCCAGTGGCGCGCCGGCGGTCTCCACGGACGGTCACGCATCTCGTCGCGGTTGGAGGCGAAGATGAGCGGCCACGCGTGGCCGGGACGGCGAAAAATTACGACGGTGCACATAGTTACACGGGGAGTCCGGCGCGCATCCGATCCCGCATTTGCCACTACAAAGGCTGTCCATCTACAGGTATAAGGGGCCCCGCGCGCCGGCAAGCGCCAAAAACGGGTTGCCGGTATTCCGGAATGGCAAATGCACGAGGCTCGCGATGACCACGTTCGATGAGCGCGAGAAGGCGTTCGAGGCCAAGTACAGGCACGACCAGGACCTGCGGTTCAAAGTCACCGCGCGGCGCAACCGGCTGCTCGGCCTGTGGGCGGCGGGAAAGATGGGCATTACAGGCGAGGCCGCGGAGACCTATGCCAAGAGCGTGGTAGCGGCCGATTTCGAGAAGCCGGGCGATCAGGACGTCGTCGACAAAGTGACGAAAGACCTAGCCGCCAAGGGCGTGGCGATCGACGCCCATCAGCTCGCGCGCGAGATCGAGCGCCTCGCCACCATGGCCAAGGAGCAACTCGCCAAGGAAACGAAGTGACGCAAAAAACGCGCCATCAGCGGCGCGCAGCATGCGTTCTTGTCGCGCCGAACACGCGGCGGAAGATGGTATCGACGTGCTTCAGGTGATAGCCGAGATTGAAAAGGTTCGCCAGCTTGGCGCGGGAAAGGACCGCCTTCACGTCTTTATCCGCCACGAGCAGCGCGAGGAAGCTTTCTCCTTTTGACCAGCTCCGCATGGCGTTGCGTTGCACGATCTTGTAGGCGGCCTCGCGGCTGATTCCGGCCTGGGTGAGCGCGAGAAGCACGCGCTGCGAATGCACGAGCCCGCCTTGCGCGTCGAGATTGGCCCGCATGCGGTCAGGATAGACGATCAGGTTATCGATTAGTCCAGCGAGCCGGGCCAGCGCGAAGTCGAGCGCGATGGTAGCGTCGGGCGCAAAAACGCGCTCGACCGATGAATGCGAGATGTCGCGCTCGTGCCACAAGGCGACGTTCTCGAGCGCCGGTATCACGCTCGCGCGCACGACGCGGGCGAGCCCGGTGAGGTTCTCCGACAAGACCGGGTTGCGCTTGTGCGGCATCGCCGACGACCCCTTCTGCCCGGGGCTGAAATACTCCTCGACCTCACGCACCTCGCTGCGCTGTAGATGGCGGATCTCGGTGGCCAGCCGTTCGATCGAGGAAGCAACGACGCCGAGCGTGGCGAAAAACATCGCGTGGCGGTCGCGGGGAATGACCTGGGTGGACGCCGGTTCGATCGCGAGCCCGAGCTTCCTTGCGACATGACGTTCGACGAACGGGTCGACGTTGGCGAAGGT
>DATIBC010000064.1:0-9506 GCA_035457725.1 Alphaproteobacteria bacterium
CATCGACGGGACTGTGTCACCGTGCTGCTTCGTCAATGATCCCAAGTTTGCATTTGGCGCTCTTAAGAAAAACACCTTCCAGGAGATTTGGAATAACGACATCTACCGATACTCTCGAAGTCTGTTTAGTAAGGAGCCTTACCAAGGCCCCAAGACGAGCTCCGTATGCGACAGTTGCACGCTCTATCGGCAAGTTAAGGAGCAGCCCTCCTCCGTGCATCCCGCTGCCGCGGCCACTTGATCTCCCTCGTGAGGGTAACACGACGGGCTCCAAGACTGCTCCAAGAGTCCGTTTGAGGATTGGATCAATCGTTGATGCGGCACAACAGGAGGCTGCCCATGGCGACATGGATCATGACCTCGGGGACGTCGAGACGGGCTTCGTAAGTCGCGCAGGAGACCGCGTCAACGGATCATCCAGCCAAAGGCGCGCTCGACGATTCAGCGACGCAGCAGGGCTTTGAAACACGGTTCGACCTCGATGCGGCGACCTGCGCCATCACGACCTCGAATATGAAGAAGTTGTATTTGTTCACGAGCGCATCGTCGTGCAGCCGACACTCGAAATTGGCGCGACACTCGGCGATCGGCGGCGCTTCGACGTTCCGCGCCTTTTAGATGGTCAAGCCGAACTCCTTGAACTTGTCGATTTCAGCACTGGAGGTATTGCCGATGCCGACCACCGTATCGCTCAGCGCAGTCGTCGGCAGGTTGATCACGCATTCTCCGCTGTTGCGTACAATTTCAAAGCTGTAATTGCCGCTCGAGATCACGCAGCCGACGAGCGAAGGCGTGAATTCGACGACTGTATGCCAGCCCAAGGTCATGACGTTCGCTTTGCCTTTCCATTGCGATGAAACGAGCACGATAGGCCCGGGCTCCAAGTACCGCCGTATCTGGCTCACGGGAAATCGGCTTTTCGTTCGACGATCCACCATGCAGCACACCTCCATCCGCCAGCCGCGTCGGACTGCCGACGACACGTCGGGCGCCGGGCGCCGGTCCGGTTCTCGCGGCGGTCGCAGTCGCCACGCCGACGGCGAGCCTTGCTCGAAGCCGGTTTGCTTATACCGTTGAATCGCAAGACAATGGAGCGATGGTGGGCGCACAAGGACTCGAACCTTGGACCCGCTGATTAAGAGTCAGCTGCTCTACCAACTGAGCTATGCGCCCACGAGTCCGTTCGGGGACGCGGCGATATAGCAAAGCCGACCACCTTTGTCGATAGCGGCGGCGTGCCGGGCATTTGGCGCGCAATTTCGATTCCGCGCGGCGCGTCAGCGGAATGGGGCGGGCGTCGAACTTCCCTCCGTCACTCCTCGACGCCGCCGTCGCGAGCGATCTGCACGTCGCGGTGGACGTAGACGCCGATCAGTAGGCCGAACGAGGCGAGGAGCGTCATCATCGAGGTGCCGCCATAGGAGACCAGCGGCAGCGGCACGCCGACGACGGGCAGCAGCCCCATGACCATCGACATGTTGATGAAGGCATAAACATAGAAACTGACGATGACTCCGGCGGCGAGAAGTCGGCCGAACTGGCTTCGTGCGCGAAGCGCGATGGCGAGACCGTAGAGCAGGATCACGGTGTAGAGCGCCAGCAGCGTCAGTCCGCCGACGATCCCCCACTCCTCGGTCAGCATGGTGAATATGAAGTCGGTCTGCTTCTCGGGCAGGAATTGCAGATGACCTTGCGTCCCCTGCAGGTAGCCCTTGCCCCAGATTCCGCCCGAGCCCAGCGCGATCTTCGATTGGATGATGTGATAGCCTGCGCCGAGCGGGTCGCTTTCCGGGTCGAGGAATGTCCACACGCGTTGTTTCTGGTAATCACGCAAGAAGCTCCAGGCGACCGGCACCGCGGCGATCGCGAGTCCGCCGAGCAAGGCGAACTTCCAAATCCGCACCCCGCCGAGGAAGAAAAGCGCGCCGGCGGTCGACAACAACAGCACCGCCGAGCCGAGATCCGGCTGCTTGAAGACCAGAAACGCCGGTGCAAGGGCGAGCACGGCCGGCCACAGTAAGTAGTGCGGGCGTCCGACGTTCTCGGGCGCGACGCAATGGAAATAACGCGCCAAGACCATGATCAGCGCGACACGCATCATCTCGGTGGGTTGGAATTGAAACACGCCGAGATCGAGCCAGCGCTGCGCGCCCATGCCGATCCGTCCGGCGACTTCGACTGCGACGAGCAAGGCGATCGCCGCCGCGTAGATCGCGTAAGCCCAGCGGAACCAGATGCGGATGTCGACCGTGGCGAGCGCAACCATCACCACGAATCCGACGCCGAAGCGCATCATCTGCCGCACTGACCACGGCTCGAAGCTGCCGCCGCCCGCCGAGTAGAGGGTGGCGAATCCGATCGAGGCGACGAGCGTCAGGACCAACGCCAAGCCCCAATTGATCTGGAGAAGTTTACCCCAGAATGTCAGGCGCCTGCGGCCCGCCGCCAGTCCGAGCGCGATCATCGACCGGCACCTGGCTCGCCAGCCCGCTCGCGCGTCGCCTCGGCGAGGCGCGCGCCGGGAAGCGGCCGCTCGCGAGCGCGTTTTTGTACTTCGATCAGCAAATCGCGCGCGATCGGCGCCGCGACGGCCGAGCCGCCGCCGCCATGCTCGACGACGACGGCCGCGGCGAATTTCGGCTCGGCGACAGGCGCGTAGCCGAGGAAAAGCGCGTGATCGCGCTCCTTCCACGGCACTTGGTGCGCCTTGCGGATGCCGACCCGCCGCTCCTCTTCGGTGATCCGGCGTACCTGCGAGGTGCCCGTCTTGCCGGCCATCGCCATTTCGGGGTCGACAATTCGGGCCCGGAAAGCGGTGCCTCGGGGATCGTTGACCACATTGCGCATTCCGCGCTGAACCAGGGCCATGTGTTGCGCCGGGATCCCGAGCGAAGCTAGCTTGGCGGCCGGACGCTCGAACACCCGTCGGCCATCGACGAGATCGCGCGTCAGCCGCGGAGATACCGCCAAACCGCCATTGGCAATACGGGCGGTCATCGTCACCAGCTGCAGCGGCGTCGCGAGCACAAAGCCTTGGCCGATCCCGGCGACCACGGACTCGCCTTGCGCCCAGGCTTGGCCGTAGCGGCCAAGCTTCCAGTCGCGCGTCGGCATTAGGCCGTCCTTCTCGCCGGGTAGGTCGATGGCGACCGCCTTGCCGAGACCGAAGCGCCTCGCCATGGCGCTGATCTTGTCGATTCCGAGCCGCCGCGAAACCTCGTAGAAGTACACGTCGCACGACTGGGCGATCGCGTCGATCATGCTGAGCGCGCCGTGTCCGCCTTTCTTCCAGCAATGAAAGCGCGTGTCACCCAGTTCATAGTGTCCCGGACACGCGACTCGACTGTCGGGCTGAATCACGCCCGCTTCCAACGCGGCGAAGGCCACCATCATCTTGAACGTCGATCCCGGCGCGTATTGGCCGGCGATCGCCTTGTTGATGAGCGGAGTCTTATCGTTACCCAAAAGCGCGCGGTATTGCGCCGCGGTGATGCCGCGGTTGAAGTCGTTGGGATCGAAGCTCGGACTGGAAGCGAGCGCCAACACTTCGCCAGTGTCGACCTCCATCACCGCCGCCGCGGCGCTTTCCTCCTTCGCCAGCCGCTCCATGGCGTAGCGTTGTAGATGCAGGTCGAGAGTCAGCGCCAGATCGAGGCCCGGCTCGCCATTGACGCGGGCAAGCTCGCGGATCGGCCGGCCGGCGGCGTTAACCTCGATTTGGCTTGTCCCGGCCTTTCCCCGCAGCGCCAAATCGTAGACCCGTTCGACGCCGGCCCGGCCGATGCGAAAATCGGGCAATTCGAGCAGCGGATCGCCGGTGAGATCGGCTTCGGCGGGCGGCGCGACATAACCCAAGACGTGCGCCAGCGCCGCGCCATCGGGATAGTTGCGCGACGAACCGACGTCGATCTGGACCCCCGGCAGATCTTGAGCGTTGACGGCGATGCGCGACACCTCCTCCCATGCGAGGTTGTCCTTGATCGTCACCGGAAGGAAGCGGCGCTGGCGCGCCATGTCGCGCAAAATCCGCTTTATGTCGGCCTCGGACAGCGACAGCAGGTGCGTCAGGCCCTCGAGTGTCGCTTCGATGCTTCCGGTCTGCTCGGGAATGACGACGACGCGATAGTTGAGCTGGTTTTCGGCCAGCACATCGCCGTAGCGGTCGAGTAGACGTCCGCGCGGCGGCGCGAGCAACCTAAGATTGATCCGGTTTTCCTCGGCCAGCGTCGCATACTTGTCGCGCTCGACGACCTGCAAAAAATACATTCGTGCGACCAGCGCTCCGAATAACCCGAGCTGCGCTCCGCCCATGACCAGCGCACGCCGGGTGAACTGCTTGGCGCGGTCTTGGTCGCGTTGCCGGCCCACCGCTTAAACCGTCGCGAGGAACGCGCGCTGGGCGCGGGTCAATACCCAACCGACGATCGGGTATAGCGCCACAGTCAGCGCGAACTGCAAGAACAGGGCGGGACCTTCCGCGGTGCGGCCGACGAGAAAGTACGCCAGCGCCATCGAGATCAGCATCGCCGCGAGCGCGGCGAGCGCGAAGCCGAACCAGACCAGGGCGAAGGACTTGCCATGAAAGCTCTTCTGTTGGATGACCAATCCGCCATGCACCAACAGCAGGACCAGAGCGTTGAGGCCGAGCGGTGTACCGCCCAAGATATCGTCGAGCAGTCCGACCGTGAACGCGCCCCACGGCCGCATAAGATCGGGACGGTGCACCGACCAGTAGAACACCGCCATCAGCGCGAAACGCGGCGTGAGCACGACGTAATCGGGCAGGCGCAGAGGCACCACGGCAAGGACGACGATCAACAGGGTGATCGCGAGCGGCATCGAGCGCCTGGCGGCGCTGTCGATCCGGTGCAAGAGTCCCGGGCTCATCGCTGGCTGCGGCGCGGCGCCGGCGGCGGTGCGATGACGGGCAGCACGCCGTCCAACCCGTAATCCATCAGCCGTACGAATTCGAGCCGATGCAGGTCGACGAACGGCTGGGCGCGGACGATCCCGTCGCCGCCGAGAACGACCATGCCCACCGGTATGCCTGGAGGAAAGATCCCGCCATGACCGGAGGTGACGATGCGCTCGCCAGCCTTCGGCTTGGCAAGGGCGGGCATGAGTTGGAGGCGCGGCTGGTCGGAGTTGTCCCCGGCGAGCAACGCACGCTCGCGCGATTCCTCGAGCAGCACCGGCACTTGGCTGTTGAGATCGGTGATGAGCAAGATCCGCGCCGACCGTCCTCCGACCGTGCTCACCCGGCCGACCAAACCTTCGGCGCCGAGCGCCGGCCAGCCCTTCTCGACGCCCTCGTCGGCGCCAACGCGAACTAAGATCGAGCGCACGAACGGCCCGCCGGCGTTGGCGATCACCCGCGCGGAAACGAAGCTTATGCTCGAGTCCTCGACGCTCCTCGCAAGTTCCCGCAGCGTCTGGTTTTCGGCCGCCAGCTTGCGAGCGACCGCTTGCCATTGCAGCAGGCGCTCGTTCTCCTCGCGCAGACGTGCGTTCTCCTCGTAGACATGGAACATTTCGGCAACCTGGTCGCGCATCGCGGTTGCGGTCGAGACCGGTTGCGCGAGCCCGTCGAGGATCGGAACGAAGGCGTCGCTCACCGCCATGCGGACACGCTCGACCAAGGGGGTCTCGACCTTGCCGAGGACCATCAGACCGACGCCAAGCGCGACGAGGCCGAGGAATGCGTAGCGCTGCGTAAGCGCCCGCACCGGCGTCGCCAGTCCCGCTACTCGGCCCGGCCGTCGCATAACCTGCTACTCCCCTTGCCCCAGCCCCCGGCGGAAGCGGCCGCCGGGGAGCGCGCCGTTCCCAAGTTAGTTTAACTTATGACTTACAATTCGTTAATACATAGTAATTAGGACGTGGCGAAGCGTTTTCATCTCCTCGAGGCAGCGCCCGGTCCCCAGCGCGACGCACGAGAGGGGATCGTCGGCCACCGAAACCGGCAATCCGGTGGCATGGCGGAGCACGAAATCCAGGTTCGACAGCAGCGCGCCGCCACCCGTGAGCACGATGCCTTTGTCGACGATGTCGGCGGCGAGTTCCGGGGCGGTGTGCTCGAGTGCGACCTTGACTGCCTCGACGATGGCGCTCACCGGCTCGGCGAGGCTTTCGGCGATCTGTCGTTCGCTGATCACCAATTCCTTCGGGACGCCATTCATCAGGTCGCGGCCCTTGATCTCCATCAGCCTGCCCTCGCCGTCCTCGGGCGGACAGGCGGAGCCGATCTCCTTCTTGATCCGTTCGGCCGACGACTCGCCAACCAGCAGGTTATGGTTCCGGCGGATATAGCCGATGATCGCCTCGTCCATCTTGTCGCCGCCGACGCGGACCGATTTGGAATAGACGATGCCGCCGAGCGACAGCACGGCCACTTCGGTCGTGCCGCCGCCGATGTCGACGACCATAGAGCCGGTCGGCTCGGTCACCGGCAAGCCGGCGCCGATTGCGGCGGCCATCGGCTCCTCGATCAAGTACACGCGGCGTGCTCCGGCGCTTTCGGCCGATTCCTGAATCGCCCGGCGCTCGACGGCGGTCGAGCCAGACGGCACGCAAATAATGACTTGCGGGCTCGCGAAGGTGCGTCGGTTATGCACCTTGCGGATGAAATGCTTGATCATCTCCTCGGCGACTTCGAAGTCGGCGATGACGCCATCGCGCAACGGGCGGATGGCGGAGATGTTGCCGGGGGTCCGGCCGAGCATCATCTTTGCCTCGTCGCCGACGGCGAGGACCTGCTTCTTCCCTTTGACCTCCGCGATCGCCACGACCGACGGTTCGTTGAGCACGATACCGCGCCCCTTCACGTAAACCAGCGTATTGGCCGTGCCGAGGTCGATGGCCATGTCGGCGGACAACATCCCTAAAAGACGCGCTAACATCGAACTTCCTGCCACCTCTCAAGATCGCGGCGGCGTCGCGCTCGTTAGCGACGCCGCCGCAGATTACGAAATGTCGCAACGATCCCTGTTTCTTCGCGGCTGCCGGGCTCGCCATCGCATCGGCGCCCCGGCCGCGTTCTGGGCCGAATCTACGCCCGCGCCACCCCCTTGGTCATGGTTTCGTGCGCCGCCTCGGGCGGCGCGGTTTTCTCGCGCTTGGTCAGCAGCTTGTTGAGCGCGTTGATATAGGCCCGTGCGGACGCAACCAAGGTATCCGCGTCGGCTCCCTGGCCGTTGACCGTCTTGCCTTCTTCTTCCAGTCGCACCGTCACCTCCGCCTGGGCGTCGGTTCCGGCGGTCACCGCATGGACCTGGAAAAGCTGCAAACGAGCCTGGTGCGGGAATGCCTTCTTGATCGCGTTGAATGTCGCGTCGACGGGGCCGTTGCCGCGCGCCTGCACGGCCCGCACCTCGCCGTCGATCTCGACCTCGAGATCGGCGAGCTGCGGGCCCTTCGAGCCGGCGACGACCTGCAAGGCGACGAACTTAATGCGATCGTTGTGGCGGACGACTTCGTCATCGACGAGCGCGATGATGTCCTCGTCGTATACGTCCTTCTTGCGATCGGCGAGGTCCTTGAAGCGCTTGAATGCGTCCTCGATCGCGTTGTCGCCAAGATCGTCGAAGCCCAGCTCCTTCAGCTTCTGACGGAAGGCATGTCGGCCGGAATGCTTGCCCATGACCAAGGTCGAGCGGGTGAGGCCGACCGATTCCGGGGTCATGATCTCGTAGGTCTGCGCGTTTTTCAAAACGCCGTCCTGATGGATGCCCGCTTCGTGCGCGAACGCGTTGGCGCCGACGATCGCCTTGTTGGGCTGCACCGAGAAACCGGTGATCGTCGACACGAGGCGCGAGACGCGCGTGATGTGCTCGGTCTTGACTCCCGTCGTGTACGGCATGGCGTCGTGGCGCGTCTTGAGCGCCATGACAATCTCCTCAAGCGCCGCGTTGCCAGCCCGCTCGCCGATGCCGTTAATGGTGCACTCGATCTGCCGTGCGCCGGCGTTGACCGCCGCCAGCGAATTGGCGACGGCCAGTCCTAGATCGTTGTGGCAGTGGACCGAGACGATCGCCTTGCCGATGTTGGGCACGCGATCGAACAGCATCTTGATGAGGGCGGCGAATTCCTCGGGCACGGCGTAGCCGACGGTGTCGGGAATGTTGATGGTGCGCGCACCGGCCTTGATCGCGCTTTCGACGCAACGGCAAAGAAAATCATGCTCGGTGCGGCTGCCGTCCTCGGGACTCCATTCGACGTCGTCGCACAGGTTTCGCGCATGCGTGACCGAATCGATCACCGCCTGGTGGACGTCGTTGGGCTCCATTTGCAGCTTGAACTTCATGTGCAGCGGGCTGGTCGACAGGAAGGTGTGGATCCGCGGCCGGGCGGCGTGCTGCAGCGCTTCCCAGGCGCGGTCGATGTCTTTGCGTCCGGCGCGCGCCAAACCGGCGACGGTCGAATTCTTGACCGTGCGGGCAACCTCGCGCACCGCTTCGAAATCGCCGTTGGAGGCGATCGGAAAACCGGCCTCGATGATGTCGACGCCCATCTCCTCGAGCGTCCTGGCGACCCGCAGTTTTTCCTCGAGGTTCATCGAACAGCCGGGCGACTGCTCGCCGTCGCGCAGCGTGGTGTCGAAAATGAATACGCGGGCAGCGTTAGTGGCGGCGGCGGTGGACTTGGGTTTCGAATTGGCGCTCATTGCTTCGTATCCTGTGCGGAAGGGGTCTCGGGTCTACGACGAGCGTCCCTGGACGACCCTCGCCCGCCCCAACCAAGGGAACGAAGCGCGGGTTAGGTCCAGGGGCCGATAAGTCGCAGCAGCCCCGACCCGCCGCAAGGCAGAAGAGCAAGGAGCGCAAGGTCCGACGAAGCGCCCATGCGTGCGGCCGAGGGCAGCGCTCTCGGCGCTCCATCCCAAACCGTCGCCAGGTCGTAGTCCTTCCGCCAGGTCACGTCCAAGCTCCATCCGATACCCGTTAACTAACGGGTAAACATGAAGATTTCGTTGCCGTAGCGGATCGCCAACGGCACGAACCGCTTATTCTTACGCCGCTTCGGCGTGATTCTTCAACGGTTTTGTGGGGTTTTGAAGCTGGGCCAGCGCGGCCACTGGCGACGCGGCCCGCGGCACGACGCCATCGCGGGGTGAACGGCGGCCGCGCCTGCCGCCGCCCTGCCGCGCCCTCAGGCTCGCGGGCCGAGCTTTTCGTCGACCAGCGCGTCGAGCGCGTTCAAGCCGCGATCCAATCTGCGATACTGCTCATCGGTCAGGTCGGTTTGCTCATTGTCCAGCGCGACGGCGACCAAGACCTCCAAATCGAAGGCGATCTGCTCGAACCGGACGGTCCAGGCCTCATCGAACGCGTCGAGATGCGGGACCAGCCCGAGCAACTCGCTGGCCAACCGGACAAGGTCCATACGGTGCGCATCATAATCGCGTATCCACTGACGGATCACTTCGTAGAGTCGACGTTCGGCTTCGATCATTGCGCGGCCCTTCATGACGAATTTAAAGATCTTAGTTGGGATCACCGAGACGACGC
>DATIBC010000065.1:0-74195 GCA_035457725.1 Alphaproteobacteria bacterium
CATCGAGGATCGTCGCGAAAGCGTCGCCGATGTGCCGGCGGATCCAATCGGCATCGCGCGTCCCCTGGCCGGAGCCAGTGACGATGAGAAAGGAATCGCTCGCCAGCCGCATAACCGTCAGATCGCTTTCGAAACCGCCGCGCGTGTTCAACATCGCCGTGTACACCATCCGGCCGGGCGCCACGTCGATGTCGTTGGCGCACAGGCGCTGGAGGACGTCGCAGGCGTCGCGCCCCTGCAGCACGAGCTTGGCGAACGACGTCTGGTCAAAGATCGCCGCGGCGCCGCGCGCCGCCTTCTGCTCCTTGCGGCAATGCGCCAGCCACGACGGCATGCCGTAGCCATAGGCGAGCGTGCCAAGCTCCCGCGGTGCGAAGTAGTTGGCGCGTTCCCAGCCCATCTTGCTGCCGAAACGGGCGCCCTTGTCGGCGAGGCGATCGTAAAGTGGCGAGCGGCGCAACGGCCGCGCGGATTCCAGCTCCAGCCGCGGCCAGCGCATCGCGTAGTGCAGGCCCAAGGTTTCGACCGTGCGCTCGCGCAGGAAACGCCGGTTCGCCATGTACGGTGCGAAGCGGCGAATATCGACGTCCCACAGATCGGCGCTTGGCTCGCCGCCGACGATCCATTCGGCGGTCAATCGTCCCGCACCCCCGGCATTGGCGATTCCCGCCGAGTTGAATCCAGCGCAAACGAAGAAGCCAGCGAGTTCCGGCGCCTCGCCGAGGATGAAATTTCCGTCGGGCGTGAAGCTTTCGGGGCCGTTCAAAAGCTGGCGGACCTCGGCCGATTCCAGCGCCGGCGTGCGATGCAGCGCGTTCGTCATCAGAATTTCGAATTGGTCCCAGTCTTCGGGCAATAGCTGGAACTCGAATTTGTCGGGGATGCCGTCCATCCCCCACGGTTTCGCCACCGGCTCGAAGCCGCCCATCACCAACCCGCCAACTTCCTCCTTGTAATAGATGTAACCGTCGGGATCGCGCATTACCGCCAGGTCCGGCGTGACGCCGGCGATCTTCTTGGTGACGATGTAGAAATGCTCGGCCGGGTGCACCGGCACGTTGACCCCCGCCAGCGCGCCAAGTTCACGCGCCCACAGGCCGCCGCAATTGACCACGGTCTCGCAAACGACCGTGCCGCGATCGGTCACGACGCCGACCGCGCGGCCGCGTTCGACGTCGACACCGGTCACCCGTACGCCCTCGAAAAACTTGGCGCCAGCCATTCGCGCGCCCTTGGCGAGCGACTGCGTCAGATCCGCGGGGTTGGCCTTGCCATCGCCCGGCAGCCACACGGCGCCGGCGAGATCGTCGGTACGGAGCAGCGGCCACATCTTCCCGGCTTCGGCGGGAGAGATGAGCTGGATTTCGACGCCGAAGCTGTTCGCCTGCGCCACCAGGCGCTTGAACTGGACGAGACGTTCGGGCGTGCGCGCGACGTTGACGCTGCCGCATTGCTTCCAACCGGTGGCAAGCCCGGTTTCCTTTTCCAGGCTGGCGTAAAGCTCGATGCCGTAGCGGCTCATCGCGGTCATGACCCGGTTGGGCCGCATCTGCCCGATCAGCCCGGCGGCGTGCCATGTCGTGCCACAGGTCAGCCGGCCGCGCTCGAGCAGCACGACATCGCGCCTTCCGAGCTTCGTCAGGTGGTAAGCGACGCTGCATCCGGCGATGCCGCCGCCGATGATCACGGTCTGTGCGTGGCTGGGAAACTGGCGGTCCATCGCGTCGCCTCGGATTGGATTCTAATGCCTCATTATGCCAATCAATGCCGCATTTTGCCACATTGAACGCGGCCTTGCGGCAGGCGGTCAGCGGCGCCTGGCGCCGGCCACCTCGAGGCGATAGCCAAGCTGGCCGAGAACGCGCGCCAGCGCCGCCGGAGGGGCGCGGTCGGCGATGAGCGTGACGCCCTTCTCCGGAGCGGCGATCTTGACCGGCGTCGTGCGGCCGAACTTGGTGTGGTCGGCGACGACAATCGGCGCGCGTGCGGCACGAAGCATCGCCGCGCGCAGCTCGGCGCCGGCGCGGGTGAAATCGGTGAGCGCGCCGTCTCGCGCCACTCCGCCAATGCCGACGAAGGCGAAATCGGCGCGATAGCGTTCGAGCGTCGCAAGCGCGTCCCATCCCACCGTGGCGTCCTCGTGGCCCTGCAAATCGCCGCCGAGCAGCACGATGCGGTTGCCGTTATGCCGGCCCAGCATGAGGGCGATTCGCAGATCGCTGGTGTAGACGACGAGGTTACGCTTGGCGAGCAAGGCTTCGGCGACGGCGCGAGTGGTCGTTCCCGAATCGATCATCAGCGTCGCGCCATCGGGTACACGCAGCGCGGCGCGCCGGCCGATCGACCGCTTGCCCGCGGCGTTCACCAGACCGCGCGCCGCCTCGTCGGCTTCGCTGGAACCCAGCGCAAGCGCACCGCCGCGCGTCTTGCGCAGACGGTGGCTCGCCGCAAGAACGGCGATGTCGCGCCGCACCGTCTCACGCGATACCCCGAGCGCGCGCGTCAACTCGCCGACCGACGCCGATCCTGCGCGCGCCAGTCGTTCGAGGATCAACCGGTATCGTTGCTCGGCTAGCATGGATACCCCGCGATTGGACCGGCCACAGAGTGGCGAACGCGCGGCGCAGGTGTCAAATCGGCAACGCGCGCATCGACGCTTCCCTCCGACCGCAGGCGGAGCTAGGCTTTCGCGGTCTGCGTTCGCGGAAAGCGCACGGATCATGTACCGGCTTTATTATTATCCCAGCAACGCCAGCCTAGCGCCGCATTTTCTGCTCGAAGAGATCGGCGCGCCGCATGAGCTCGTGCTGGTAGATCGCAGCGTCGACGCGCAACGATCGGAAGCGTACCGCAAGCTCAATCCCAATGCGCGGATTCCGACATTGATCGACGGCGACCTTGTTCTGTGGGAGGCCGCCGCGATTTGCCTGCACCTGGTCGATCGGCACCCGGAGTGCGGATTGGCGCCGGCGTTGGCCACTCGCGAACGCGGCCATTTCTACAAATGGCTCGCCTATCTGACCAACACCATCCAGGCCGAGCAGATTATTTACTTCTATCCCGAACAGTTCAGCGACGACCCGGCTCATGCCTCGGCGATCAAATCGCGCGCCGAGGCGCGCGTCGGCGCCATGTTCGACATGGTCGACGCACAACTCGCCGTCGACGGTCCCTATCTTCTCGGCCGCCGTCTCAGCGCCGCCGATCACTATCTCTTGATGGTGGCGCGCTGGAGCCGTCATTTCGCACGGCCGGCCCGCCAGCTTCCGGCGGTGGGCCGCTTGCTGCGGATGCTTGCCGAACGGCCGGCGGTCGCGCGGACGTTCGCTAGCGAAGGCATCACGGCGCCGCTTTATTGAGCGCATCGCAGCGGGGGGGAGACGGGTATGAGCGATTCGACCGACGTGCGCGCCGGCGGCTGTCTTTGCGGCAAGTTACGCTACACGGCATGGGGCACCCCGCTATGGGTGGCGCATTGCCATTGCCGGAGCTGCCAGCGCACGAGCGGAGCGCCTTTCGTCACCTACGCCGGCTATCTTGAGGATCGATTCGCCATCACCAGCGGGTCGCCGGCGTCGTTCGCCTCGTCACCCGGGGTGATCCGCCGGTTTTGCGCCGACTGCGGAACGCCGGTGATCTATCAAGCGACGCGTTGGCCTGGCGAGGTGCATGTCTGCGTGTGCACCTTCGATGCTCCTGCCACTCTGGCGCCCCAGGCCCATGTCTACGTCGCCGAATCGCAGCCATGGGTCCGGCTTGCCGACGGGCTGCCGCGGTTCGCCAAGACGTCGAAAGAGGGAAGTCCGCTGCCGTGAGCGCAGGCGATGCAATGGCCAAACTAGTCCAGGCGTTGCCGAAGGCGGAGCTACACCTGCACATCGAGGGAACGCTCGAGCCGGAAATGACCGTCGATCTCGCCCGCCGCCACGGCGTGAGGTTGCGCCACAGATCGGTTGCGGCGCTGCGCGAGGCTTACGCCTTCGCCAATCTGCAGGAGTTTCTCGACCTGTACTACGAAGGCGCCCAGGTGCTGCGCGCGGCGGACGACTTCCGCCACCTTGCGCGGGCGTATCTTAGTCGCATGGCGGCCGAGAACGTTCGACACGTCGAGATCTTCTTCGATCCGCAGACTCACCTCGCACGGGGCGTCGAATTCGGCGCGTTGGTCGACGGCCTCGGATCGGCCATCGATGACGCGGCGCGCCGATATGGGATGAGCGCGCGGCTGATCATGTGTTTCCTGCGCGATCGCCCGGCCGACGAGGCGATGCGTACGTTCGAGGCGGCGCTTCCATATCGCCGGCGCATCGCCGGCGTCGGGCTCGATTCGGCCGAGCGCGACCACCCGCCGGGCAAGTTCGCCGAGGTGTTCGCCCGGGCGCGCGCGGCGAACTTCGTCGCCGTTGCGCATGCCGGCGAGGAAGGGCCGCCGGAGTACATCCGCGACGCCCTCGACGTGCTGCGCGTCGACAGGATCGACCATGGCATCGCGTGCGAGCGCGACGCCGCGCTGATGTCGCGCCTCATGGTCGAGCAGGTGCCGCTCACCGTTTGCCCGCTGTCGAATGTCAAACTGCGCGTCTTCGAGCGACTCGAGGACCACAATCTCAAACGTCTGCTCGACGCCGGTTTGCGCGTCACCATCAATTCCGACGATCCGGCGTATTTCGGCGGCTACCTATCGGCCAACTTCCTGGCGACGCAGTCGGCGCTCGGCCTCAGCGAATCGGACATCGTCCGCTTGGTCAAGAACGCATTCGCCGCGAGCTTTCTCGACAAGGAGGACAAGCAACGCTGGCTCGCCGCGGTCGACGAGGCGGCGGCGCCGTTTCTGGCGTCGGGTTGACCCGCTCGGTATTCGTCATAACTCGTTCCGTGCCGCCGATTCCATTCCTTGGCGAGAGGAGCACGCAGGCATGGCGTTCAAACTTCCCGACCTGCCCTACGAACGATCGGCTCTTGCGCCGTACATGTCGGCACGGACGCTGGCGTTCCACCACGGCAAGCATCATCGCGCCTATGTCGCCAAGCTCAACGAACTAACCAAGGACGGCTCGCTCGCCGGAAGAAGCTTGGCCGAGATAATCGCCGCGACGGCGAAGGACCAGGCGAGGATCGCTGCGTTCAATAATGCCGCCCAGGCGTGGAACCATGACTTCTTCTGGCGATCGATGAAGCCGGGAGGCGGCGGACGGCCAAAGGGCGCGCTCGCCGAGCGGATCGACGACGCATTCGGCGGGTATGACAATTTTGCCGAGCAATTCGTCAGGACAGCGTCGGATCTGTTCGGCTCGGGTTGGGTGTGGCTTGTCGTCGCCGGGCCTAGACTCGAGATCGTCTCGACATGCAACGCCGATTCGCCGCTGATTTGCCAACAGGTGCCATTGCTTACGCTCGACCTATGGGAGCACGCGTATTACCTGGATTATCAGAACCGCCGGGCAGGTTTTGTCGACGCATATCTCAATCATCTCGCGAACTGGGAATTCGCCGCGCGGAACCTTGCCGCGGCGACCGATCCGTGAGCGGTCGGCGGTCGAATCGCAGGCGAAAGCGGCCGTGTCGGTCACCGAGTCGTGACTTGATGCGACCCGAATCGGCGTGGACGGGGTTGCCGGCTGTGCTATTTTCGGTAGAATTCGACGATTGAACGGGCCCCCTCGAACGGCGGTATGGCGCTAGGGCGCCGGAGGGCAAGATGGGCAAACACGCCGCAGTCTCCGGCCGTGCGCAGAAGCCACGAGACGGGCGAGCGTTGGCGTACGACGGCGCGACGACAGATCTCGCGCTGCTGTGTCCGCTCACGGCGTGCCTGTGCGCGCATACCCGCCGCGCCGCCCGCTCGCTGACACGTTACTTTGACGAACGGTTGAAGGCGACTGGGCTGCGCAGCACGCAAGTGATCCTCCTCGTGCATATCGACGCCGCAGGGCCGAAGACGCTCTCCTCGCTGGCCGATGAGCTGCTCATGGACCGCACAACTTTATCTAGAAACGTCAAGCCGCTTGTGGCGCGCGGTTGGCTGACCATGCAGCAAGGCAGAGACAAGCGGGAGATCATCGTTGCAACCACCGAGCCCGGGCGGGCCAAGCTGCAGTCGGCCTATCCGTACTGGAAGGTGGCCCAATCGCGGTTCATCGCAGCGCTCGGGCGAAAACGAGCGCATGCGCTTCTTGCGGCACTCAAGCGCGGCGCCGAGATCCCGCAGGACCTGTCGGGAAATCATCCCGTTTTGGGCGCAATCTAAGCCTCTGGCGAACTGAATGCGATGCCCTCGCCGCGGACGAATATCTCGGCTGCGGCCTTGGCGTCTCGTGCAATGTCCGCTCCGCCATCGACCAGCGCTCGCGCCGCGGCGCCGTCGATCAACAGCATCAGGCGGCGGGCGAGACGATCGGGGTCCCTTGCTCCTGCTCGGGCCGCCAGTTTTCGCACGTAGGCCTGCAGTAGCCGCTTATGCTCGACCGCGACGCCGCGCGCCGGATGGCCGCGATCGGGGAACTCGCCGGCGGCGCGGACGAACAGGCAGCCGCAAAAATCGTCACTCGCGAACCATTCATCCAAGACGTCGAAAAGCGCCAGAAGGCGCGCTCCGGGATCGCGCGCTCGCGCCTCGACGCCACGCGCCAGCCAAGCGCGCATCCGCTCGTCGCGGCGGCGCAACGCGGCGAGGATCAAACCGTCTTTCGAAGCGAAGTTCTTGTACAGGGTCATCTTGGCGACGCCGGCGCGGGCGAGAATCCGATCGATCCCCGCGGCATGGAATCCGTGGCGCTCGAACATGCGGAGCGCGCTGTCGACCAGCACCTCGCGACGCGCTAACCGTTCCATTTTCATGCCTCAATAAGACAAATCAGTTTATAATCTAATGTTGCATAATCAGTATAATATTCAATACTTATCATTGACAGGGTAGACCGATCGGTCTAAACATTCGATCCGCGGGGGCGATCGCGGAGGGACCAATGTCCGACGACGTTCGGCGCTACACCAGCGACGTAGCGTTCACACCCGCAGTCAAGGCCGCTCAGGAGAAACGCGGATCGCGCGGCGCCTATGCGCGAATGGAGCAAAGGGACGGCTGGCAAAACTCCGTGACCGCCGAGCTCGCAGCCTTCATGGCGGCGCGCGATTCGTTCTATTTCGCCACCGCCAACGCCGAAGGCCAACCCTACATCCAGCACCGCGGCGGGCCGGCCGGATTCCTGCGCGTGCTTGACCAGCGGACGATCGGCTTCGCCGATTTCGGCGGCAACCGGCAATACATCTCGATCGGCAATCTGAGCGAAAACGACCGCGTGTTCCTGTTCTTGATGGATTACGCCAACCGCCAGCGCATCAAGATCTGGGGCCGGGCCCGCGTCGTCGAGGGCGACGCCGAGCTGCTGGGCAAGCTGGTCGCCTCGGAATACGAGGCGCGGCCCGAGCGCGCGATCGTCATTGCCATCGAAGCATGGGACGTCAATTGCCCGCAGCACATCACCCGCCGCTTCGCCGATTGGCAGGTGGCGCCGGCGATCGAACGGCTGCAGGCGCGAATCGCCGAGCTCGAGGCCGAGGTGACGCGGCTCCGCTCCGCCGCTGGCGTCGCCCCTTCCGGCTAGTTTTTGCCGGTCCTGGAAGGCCTTGCGCGCCCCTGCTGGCGGATGCCATTCTCACCCGTCGCAGACATCGAACGACAGTCGGCCGCAAGAAGCCGTCGTCGGCGCATCGGGAGGAGGAAATGATGCAAGCATTGAATTCGGCAATCGCCGCTGTCGTATCGTTCGGCTTTGTCTTGGGCTTTGCCGTCGCGCCGGCGGGCGCACAAGGGGTCGAGCTCAAATTCGGCCATGTCGGCGAACCTGGATCGCTGTTCGCCCAGTCGGCCGAAGAGTTCGCCAAGCGCGCCAACGCCAAGCTCGGCGCCAAAGGCAAGGTCGTCGTGTTCGGCTCGAGCCAGCTCGGCGGCGATAAGGAGCTGCTGCAGAAGCTAAAGCTCGGCACGGTCGATTTCGCGCTGCCGTCGACCGTGATGTCGTCCGAGGTCGACCTTTTCGGCATGTTCGAGATGCCGTACCTGGTCAAGGACCGCGCGCACATGGGCCGGATCGAGAAGGACGTGTTCTGGCCGGCGCTGGCGCCGGCGGCCGAAGCCAAGGGTTACAAGATCCTCGCGGTTTGGGAGAACGGCTTCCGGCACATCACCAACAGCAGGCACCCGATCAAGACGCCAGCCGACCTCAAGGGCATCAAGTTGCGCGTGCCGGAGGGCAAGTGGCGGGTCAAGATGTTCCAGGCTTATGGCGCCAATCCCAGCCCGATGAAATTCTCGGAGGTGTTCGTGGCGCTGCAAACCGGCGTCATGGACGGTCAGGAGAATCCGTTCACCCAGATCCACAGCGCCAAGTTCCAGGAAGTGCAGAAGTACCTCTCGCTCACCGGACACGTCTATACGCCGGCGTACATTACGGCTGGGTCGCGAAAGTACTCCGGCCTACCCGCCGACGTGCGCAAGATCCTTGAAGACACGGCCAAGGAGACGCAGGCATTCGTCTATCAAGCCGCGGCGCGCGACGACAAGGACCTGCTCGACAAGCTCAAGGCCGGCGGCATGCAGGTCAACGAAGCCGACAAGAACGCCTTCGTCCAGGCGAGCAAGGACATCTACGAGGAATTCTCGAAGGAAGTCCCGGCGGCGAAAGCGCTGATCGACAAATCGCTGCAGCTCGGCGCATCGTCGTAGCCGGCATCGCGGGCGGGCGCATCGTCGGCGCCTGCTATTCGTCGTTTCGCCCGGGGCCGCGTTCGCCCGCGTCCCCGGGCCATCTTTGCCGGGGGGGCCGGGACCTTTGTCGACCGCGCGGTCGTTGTTCGAGCGTCTCATGGAGGCGATCGTCATCGCGCTGATGGCGATTCTCGCCATCGTGGTCACGCTCGGTATCGTCTACCGTACCGCTGGCGCGGCGCTGGTCTGGTATGACGAAGTGGCGGGCATTCTGCTCGCCTGGCTGACCTTTTTCGGCGCCGCACTCGGCGCGCTCAAGCGCGCGCACATCAGCGTGCCCGAGGTGATGCGGCTGCTGGCGCCGCGCTGGCGCGCCGCATCGTTCGTCGTCGCCGAGGCGCTGGTCTTCGCATTCTTCATCATCGCCGGATGGATCGGCTACCACGTCATGGTGGTGATCGAGGGCAGCACGCTGGTCAGCCTGCCCGAAGTGCCGCAGGCGCTAGCCCAATCGGTGATCCCGATCGGCGCCGCGCTCTACGTAATCGCCGAAGCGCTCAGCCTGCCCGAGGCATGGCGCAAGACGATGGCCGATGGCCGCCACGGGCCGATCGCCGACGTCACCGCGAGTCATTGAACGCGATGGCCATTCTCGTCCTGTTCCTGGCCTTGCTGGCGATCACGCTGATCAACGTGCCGATTGCCGTCGGCCTCGGCATCGTCGCCATCGGCGCGATAGTGCTGACGCAAGGAATCGACGTGCTGCCCAATGTCGGCGTCGGACTGTTCAATGGGGCGACGAATTTCCCGCTGCTGGCGATCCCGCTGTTCATCCTGGCCGGCGCAATCATGAACGCTTCCGGCATATCGCGGCGTCTCATCGCCTTCGCCAGCGCCATTCTCGGCTTCATCCGCGGCGGCCTCGCCATGGTGTCGATCGGCGCCTCGCTGTTCTTCGCCGAGATCTCCGGCTCGGCAGTGGCCGACGTCGCGGCGCTTGGCTCGATTCTCATCCCGGCGATGAAGCGCAAGGGTTATCCGACCGCGCTTGCCACTTCGGTGATTTCGTCATCGGCGACACTCGCTGTCATCATCCCGCCGTCGATCCCAATGATCCTCTATGCGGTGATGGCCGACACCTCGGTGGTCCAGCTCTTCGTCGCCGGCATCGTGCCCGGGTTTCTAGGCGGGTTCCTGTTGATGCTGATGGCCTATTGGTTTGCGCGATCGTATGACCTGCCGGTCGAGGAGGCACTCAACCTCCGGCGCATCGCGACGACGTTCAAGGAGGCGTTCTGGGCCTTCGCGCTACCAGTGGTGATCCTCGGGACGATCTTCGGCGGCATCGTCACCGCGACCGAAGGCGCCTGCATCGCCGTGCTGGCGGCGCTGTTCGTCGGGCTTGTCATCTATCGCGAGCTCGATCTTCAGCACCTCAAGGAGGCGATGATCGACGGCGGCGTTCAGACGGCGATCGTCATGCTGCTCGTCGCGACGTCGACGTTGGTCGGAACCTACCTCACCGAGGTCCAGGCGCCGCAAAAGCTGGCCCAGGCCATCTCCGACTTCACGAGCAACAAATGGGTCGTCCTGGCGCTGCTCAATGTCTTGTTCCTCATTCTCGGGCTGTTCCTCCATTCGGCTGCGGCGATCATCCTCACCGTGCCGGTGGTGATGCCGCTGGTCCGCGAGGTCGGCATCGACCCGGTGCATTTTGGCTTGATCGTGACGGTCAATCTCGGGATCGGCCAGCAAACGCCGCCGGTGGCCAGCGTCCTAATGACCGCCTGCGCCGTCGCCAAGGCCGACGTATGGGAGGTCAGCAAGGTCAATATATGGTTCGTCGGCGTCCTCTTCGTCGTCCTGCTGCTGTGCACCTATATCCCGTTTATTCCGCTCGCCCTCGTCGAGTATTTCTACCGTTGACGCTTCAGCCGAGGACCGCGCCATGACCGACGTCGTCTACACCGAGCGCGACGGCGACATCGCCACCATCGTGCTCAATCGGCCCGAGCGAATGAACGCGCTCAATCGGCCGGCCTGGGAAAGGCTCGGCGACCAACTCGAGGCGCTGGCCAAAGATGATCGCGTACGCTGCGTCGTTCTGCGCGGCGCCGGAACCCGCGCCTTCGCCGCCGGCGCCGACATCCAGGAGTTCCAGAACGAACGGGCCACCGCCGCGCAGGCACGCGCCTATGACCAATGGGCGACGCGGGTCACCGAAGGGTTGGCGAATTTTCCCCATCCGACGATCGCGCTCATCATGGGGGCATGCGTCGGCGGAGGACTGGAAGTGGCGGCGGTCTGCGATATGCGGATTTGCGGCCATTCGAGCCGCTTCGGCGTGCCGATCAACCGGCTCGGCAACACCATCGCTTATCCCGAACTCAAGGGCCTGCTGGCACTGGTCGGCCGCGCCACGACGCTGGAGATTCTGCTCGAAGGGCGCGTATTCGGCGCCGATGAAGCCTATGCCAAAGGGCTGGTCAGCCGCGTCGTCGACGACGACAAAGTTGAGGAGGAAGCCTACGCGGTCGCTCGACGGGTCGCCGCTGGCGCTCCGCTCGTCAATCGCTGGCATAAGCAGTTCATCCGCAAGCTCGAAAGTGGAGCGCCGATTACCGAGGCGGACGTAATCGAGAATTATCGATGCTACGACAGCGAAGATTTTCGCGAGGGCGTCGCCGCCTTCGTCGCCAAACGCAAGCCGGAGTTCAAGGGACGTTGAGCCGATGAGCGGAACCGCCGGCCCGCTCGACGGCGTCAAGGTCGTCGAGCTGGCCCATATCATGGCTGGACCGGTGTGTGGCTTGATGCTGGCCGACCTTGGCGCCGACGTCATCAAGGTTGAAAAGGTGCCCGGCGGTGACGATACGCGCCGCATGACTCCGCCCGAGATCGCCGGAGAGTCGGCGGCATTCATGATGATGAACCGCAACAAGCGTGGCATCGCGGTCGACCTCAAGATGCAGGGTGGCGCTTCTGTCTTGCGGCGCTTGCTCGAGCGGACCGATGTGCTGATCGAGAACTATCGCAAGGGCACGATGGAGCGACTCGGGTTGGGCTACGAGGCGCTGCGCAGGCTCAATCCGAGTCTGATTTATTGCGAGGTGTCGGGCTTCGGGCGCTCCGGGCCATATGCCGATCGCGGCGGCTTCGACCTGATCGCGCAAGGAATGAGCGGACTGATGAGCATCACCGGGGAGGGGCCAGGACGGCCGCCAGTCAAGGTCGGCGCGCCGCTCACCGACATCACCGCAGGAATCCTCGCCGCGTTGGGCGTGCTCGCCGCCTATATACGGCGGCTCAAGACTGGCGAGGGCCAGAAGGTCGATACCTCGCTGTTCGAGGCCGGCATCGTCCATACCTACTGGCAATCGGCGATCTGCCTTGCGACCGGTGAGTCACCCCGGCCATTGGGCTCGGCGCACCCACTGAATGCCCCCTATCAGGCGTTCGCGACGAGCGACGGCTGGATCAACGTCGGCGCCGCGAACCAGGCGAACTGGGAACGTTTCGTGCAAGTGATCGATGCGCCCGGGCTGCTTGGCGATGCGCGGTTCGAGACCAACGCCGGTCGCATGGCCAATCTCGCGGCCCTGGTCGGCGAGGTCGAGCAGCGCATGCGGGCGCGCACGACCACCGAGTGGTTGGCCAGGCTCGAAGCGGCGGGCGTCCCGGCCGGCCCAGTGTTGTCGATCGGCGAAATGCATCGCGATCCGCAGACGCTGGCCCGTCAGATGGTCGTCGAAACGCACCATTTGACGGCTGGGGCGGTCAAGACGCTCGGACTTCCAGTCAAGCTCTCGGCGACGCCCGGCGGGGTACGGCGGCCGGCGCCTGTGTATGGCGAGCACACGCGCGAAGTGCTGCGCGAGCACAATTTTTCCGCCGCGGAGATCGCGCGATTGATCGCCGAGCGCGCGGTGATCGCCCGCTGAGCGCAGGCCGCACGGCCGTCGCGAAGCGGTTCGTCCCTTGCGCGGTAGAGGCAAAAGGTAGGTAAATCGCGCCATGAGCGAAACCGCGTTCGCCAGCGAGCCGTATGTGCGGTTAGGCGCATTTCTTGGCGTGCTGGCGGTCATGATGCTGTGGGAGGCGTGGGCGCCACGGCGCAGCCTTCGCGTCGGACGCTGGGCGCGTTGGCCCTCGAACCTCGGCGTCGTCGCGCTCGACACGGTACTGGTGCGGGTGCTGGCGCCGATTTTGCCGGTGTCGCTCGCTCTCATCTGCGCGAGCCAAGGCTGGGGTCTGCTCAACGCATACCCCGTACCGTCGCTGCCGGCCATCGTCATCGGCATCATCGCGCTGGATTTAGCGATCTACTTGCAACACGTCATGTTCCATGCCGTGCCGGCCCTGTGGCGGCTGCATCGCATGCATCATGCCGATCTCGATTTCGACGTGACGACCGGGGTTCGTTTCCATCCGATCGAAATCCTGCTGTCGATCGCGATTAAGCTTGGGGTCGTCGCGGCGCTCGGGCCGCCGGCGTTGGCGGTGGCGATCTTTGAGGTGCTGCTCAACGCCACTTCGATGTTCAATCACGGCAACGTCATGCTGCCGGCATCGCTCGACCGTGTTCTGCGCCGGTTCGTCGTCACGCCCGACATGCATCGCGTGCACCATTCGATCCTGCCGCACGAGACCAACAGCAATTTCGGTTTCAATCTGCCGTGGTGGGACCGGCTTTTTGGCACGTATCGCGCCCAGCCGAAGGCCGGACACCCCGATATGACGATCGGACTCACGGAGTTCCGTGACCCACGCGAGCTCAGGCTCGACCGTATGCTGCTTCAGCCATGGCGTGGACCCGCCGGAGATTACCCCATCGATCGCCGCGGCGAAGATGCGTGAACGACGGCGGCGGTTGGTCTTGCGCATTATCGGGAGCGCCGAGACGCGGCGAGACTGACCCCCGGCCGACCGGGGGAGGGCCTCGAGATGCGCCATCTATTCATCATCGATGCCGCACCGTACGGCAGCGAACGCACAAACGACGCCATGCGTCTTGCCAACGCCTTGGCCAAGGCCGGCGCCGGCGATATGGTGACCGTGTTCTTGATGGCCGATTCGGTCCTCGCCGCCAAGCGCGAGGCAGGCCATGCCGGAGGGCTTCTATAATCTCGAGCGAATGTCGTCCCGACTCGCGGCGCAGGGCGGCGAGGTACTGCTGTGCGGTACTTGTCTCGCCGCGCGCGGCATCGCCGACCGCGAACTCATCGAAGGCGCACGACGCAGCACGATCGACGCGCTTGCCCAAGCCACGCGATTCGCCGACAAGGTGCTTGTCTTCTGAGCCGCCGGTCTGGTTATCTCGGCTCGAGACAATGAAGAAACGCCCGTCGTCGGCGAGGCGGTGGCTCGCAATGAGTTTGGAGGACGTCACCATCGAGACGTTGGCGGGCGCAGGGGTCGCGCCGGCGATCCCCGATGTGGCGCGGCTACGCATCGCCGTGTTCCGCGAGTTCCCCTATCTTTATGACGGCAACGAGGAATACGAGCGCAAATATCTGCGCAAATACGTCGACCTGCCGGAAAGCACGGTCGTCGTAGCGCGCGCCGTAGGCGGAATCGTCGGCGCCTCGACCGCCTTGCCGATGGTCAACGCCGGCGGCGAGGTGATCAAGCCGTTTGCCGACGCCGGTTACGATCCGGCGCGAATCTATTACTTCGGCGAGTCGGTTCTGCTGCGCGAATATCGCGGGCGTGGCTTGGGCGTCGCTTTCTTCGAGCGCCGGGAGGCGCGCGCGCGCGAGCTTGACTTTCCGGTCGTAGCGTTTTGCGCCGTCGACCGGCCGCAAGATCACCCGCGCCGCCCGAAGGATTACGTTCCACTTGATGCCTTCTGGAGGAAACGCGGCTACGCAAAACGTGCGGATTTGCGCTGTCGCTTCGCGTGGAAGGAGATCGGCGAGACCGCGGCATCGCCGAAGTGCCTGACCTTTTGGCTCAAGGAACTGGTCCATGGCGCGCTCGAAGGGAGACAACGGCCATGAGCGACCGCGACGCTGCTCGGCCGCCGCTCGCCGGAATCAAGATCCTCGATCTCACCAACGTGCTTGCCGGCCCCTTCTGCTGTTATCAACTGGCGCTGCTCGGCGCCGACGTCATCAAAGTCGAAACGCCGGGGTCCGGTGACCTTGCGCGGCAGCTCGGCGCCGATCCGGCGCTGAACCGCGTCAAGATGGGCGCCTCATTTCTAGCGCAGAACGCCGGCAAGCGTTCGCTGACGATAAATCTGAAACACCCGAATGGCCGCGCGCTTCTGTTGCGGCTCGTCGGTGGCGCCGACGCCTTGGTCGAGAGCTTCCGTCCCGGTGTCATGGCGCGTCTCAATGTCGGGCCCGAGACGTTGCGCGCGGCCAACCCGCGCCTCGTCTATTGCGCGATTTCCGGCTTCGGGCAGACCGGGCCGCTTCGCGACCGTCCCGCCTACGATCAGATCGTCCAGGGCTTGTCAGGCGCGATGAGCATCACCGGCGATACGGCGACGGCGCCACTGCGGGTGGGATATCCGGTGAGCGATACGACGGCGGGCGTGACCGCGGCCATGGCGGTGGCGGCGGCGCTGGTGCGCGCCGCGCGCACCGGCACCGGCGCGTTCATCGACTGCTCGATGCTGGAATCGACCATTGCCACCGAGGCGTGGGTCGTGTCGAACTACCTGATCGCCGGGCAGACGCCGGAGCCGATGGGAAACGAGAACCGCACCGCGGCGCCTTCCGGCGCGTTCCGTACCGGAGACGGACTAATCAACATAGCCGCCAACAAGCAGGAGCATTTCGAGGCGGTGGTGCGCGTCGCCAGACGCCCGGACCTGATCGACGACCCGCGATTCAAGGATCGCGAGGACCGTAAGACGAATCGCTACGCGCTCAAGGAAATCCTCGAGTCGGCGCTCGCCGCGAAATCGGCCGAAGAGTGGGAGATCCTTTTGAACGATGCCGGGGTACCCGCCGGACGCGTCCTGTCGGTGCCGCAGGCGCTGGCCGAGCCGCAGGTCGTCGAGCGCGGCTTCCTGCGGCGCTTCGAGCGCGTGGCGGGCGTCGGGCGCGACATCGCCGTGGTCAACGGCGGGTTCCGCCTTGCCGGCGAGCCGGCGACCGAACTCTTACCGCCGCCGACGCTGGGCCAGCACAGCGAAGAGATTCTCCGCGAACTCGGGCTCGGCGAAGACGAGATTGCCGGTCTCAGAAAGGAAGGCGCGATATGAGCGAGAGCGCGATGGATGCCGGCCAAAAGGCGGCGCGCGATTGGTGGCGCACCGAGGTCATCGACATCTCGCCCGGCGTGATCCGTATGCGCGGCTATCCGGTCGAGCAACTGATCGGCCGCATCGATTTTCCGCAAATGATCTGGCTCATGCTGCGCGGCACACTGCCCTCGAAGGCCGAGGCCGATCTGCTGACCGCCACGCTCGTCGCCTCGGTCGATCACGGGCCGCAAGCGCCGTCGATCGCCATCGCCCGCATGGCGGCGACCTGCGGCGTCGGTATCAACAACGCCATGGCCTCGGCGATCAACGTGCTTGGCGACGTGCATGGTGGCGCCGGCGAGCAGGCGATGCTGCTTTATTCCGACATCGCTGGCGCTCGGGAGAGGGGCGTGGCCGTGGCCGTCGCCACCGCGGCGGCGCTCGACGCCTTCTTTGCGCGCGGCGAAAAATTCGTGCCCGGGTTCGGGCACCGCTTCCATCCAGTTGATCCGCGGGCGCCACGGCTGCTCGAAATCGTCGACGCGGCGGCCAAGGCTGGCACCGTGCCCGGCCATTTCGCCGCAATCGGCCGCGCCGTCGAGGCCGATCTCATGCGTCGTAAAGGCAAGCGCGTGCCGATGAACATCGATGGCGTTTCGGCGGTGGTCTTCGCCGAACTCGGCTTTCCGCCGCCGTTGGGCCGCGGCTTATTCATCCTCGCGCGCGCCGTCGGAATTCTCGCCCACGCTTGGGAGCAGACGCAACAGGGCGGGCGCAACAAGGGACCAATCCCGCCCGAGTTCCTCTACAGCTATACCGGCGCTCCGGCGCGAGACGTGGACAAGGATCTTCGCTGATGCCGTTTCGCGAACCGGCGATCGTTCCGGCGCAGGTTTTCACTCGCATGCCCGACGAGTTCCGCCGCAAGCGGCGCAATGCCTGGACCGACGCTAATCGCGGCGGGCGCGACATCGATTCGTTTCTCGAAGGGCCGAGCTTCGATCGCGACGGTAATCTGTGGGTCGTCGACGTGCCTTTTGGCCGTGTGTTCCGAATCGCGCCTTCGGGCAAATGGACACTGGTCGCTGAATACGACGGCTGGCCCAACGGGCTCAAGATCCATCGCGACGGGCGCGTTTTTTTGGCCGACTACAAGAACGGCCTGATGATCGTCGATCCGGCGACCGGACGGATCGCCCCGGTGCTCGAGGCGCAGTGGAGCGAAAGCTTCAAGGGGCTCAACGATCTGATATTCGCCGCCAACGGCGATCTCTATTTCACCGACCAAGGGCAGACTGGCTGGCACGATCCGAGCGGGCGCGTCTATCGCCTGTCGAGCGCCGGGCGGCTCGACCGCCTGATGGCGACGATTCCCAGTCCGAACGGAATCGCCCTGAACCTCGCCGAAACCCAGATCTATGTTGCAGTGACGCGCGACAATTCGGTGTGGCGTCTGCCATTGATGCTCGATGGCAGCGTCTCGAAGGCCGGAGCGTGGATCAGGCTGTCAGGCGGCCACGCCGGCCCCGACGGCATGGCGCTCGACGGGGAAGGCGGGCTGATCGTCTGCCAGCTCGGTATCGGCGTGTGGCGGTTCGACGCCTTGGGCCGTCCGACCCATCTGGTCGAGCTCGGCGCCGAGGCATATGGCACCAATGTCGCTTTCGGTGGCCCTGAGCGGCGCACTCTGTTCATCACCGAATCCGAGCAGGGCGTGATCCTCATGGCCGAGATGCCGGCGCCCGGTCGCCGCCTATTCTCGCATGACTGAGTTGCCGGCAACCCCTCAAACCCGCGAGAAGGCTATCTTTCTTGACGATCCTGGCGGGCTCGGCCAGCATGGCGCGCGCCCGAACCGGGCCGGACAGGGATCACGACAACAGAACGGGGACCGTCATGCACCAGATCTCCATCTTCGCCGCCGCGACGGCGTTGGCGCTTTCGGCCGGCGCGGCAAGCGCGCAAACAAAGTGGGATATGCCGACGCCGTATGCGCCGGGCGAGTTCCACACGGTCAACATCGCCCAATTCGCCGACGAGGTTAAGAAGGCGAGCGGCGGCAAACTTGAAATCGTCGTTCACCCGGCCGCTTCGCTGCTGCCGCTGCCGCAGATCAAGCGCAATATCCAGACCGGTCAGGTGCAGATTGGCGAGATCTTGCTAAGCTCGCTCGAGAACGAGGATCCGATATACGGAATCGATACCGTGCCTTTCCTCGTCACGAGCTACGACGCGGCGAAAAAGCTTGCGGATTCGTCCCTGCCGATTCTCCGCGAGCGGATGATGAAGCAGGGAATCCGCATCCTGTACGCCGTTCCATGGCCGCCGCAGGGCTTCTACGCCAGCAAGGCGATCAACGGCGTCGCCGATATGAAGGGCTTAAAGTTCCGTTCCTACGGCCCGTCGGCAGCGCGCTTCGGCGAGCTGGTCGGCGCCTCGGTGCAGACGATCCAGGCGGCCGAGCTGAGCCAGGCGCTCGCCACTGGGCGCATCAACTCGATGATCACCTCCGGCGCCACCGGCTCCGGCGTCAAGGTATGGGAAAGCGACGTCAAATGGTTCTACGAGATGGACGCCTGGCTGCCGAAGAACGCCGTTATCGTCAACGAATCGGCTTTCAAGGGCCTCGATCAGGCGACCCAGAATGCGCTGCTCAAGGCCGCTGCCGACGCCGAGACGCGCGGTTACGAGCTTAGCAAGAAGCGCACTGCCGACTCGCTTGTACTGCTCAAGCAGAACGGCATGAATGTCCAGAAACCGAGCCCGCAGCTCATCGCCGACCTCAAGAAGGTTGGAGCGGCGATGGCGGAAGACTGGGAGAAGCGTGCGGGCGCGGAGGGCGCCAAGCTTCTCGCGCCGTTTAAGAACTGATGGGATAGAGCGGGCGCCTCCCGGAAGTGGGCGGCGCCCTTCTGCTTCGCGATTAGATCTCGGACCCTGCTAGGCGATGCGTGGAGCTCTCCAAGCGCTTTACCGCGCCTGCGGCGCGCTCGCCGGCGCGGCGCTCGTGCTCATGCTGACGATGATCACCCTCAACATCGCCGGCGGGGTGTTCGGCTTCTTCATCCGCGGCCTCGATGCGTACGCCGGATATTTGATGGCGGCTGCATCGTTCCTCGCGCTCGCCTATACCCTCAAGGCCGGCGAGCACATAAGAGTCACGCTGCTGCTTCAGCGACTTCCAGTGGGTCTTCACCGCGGGGTCGAGATCACCTGTCTGGCGCTTGCAGCGGCGATCACCGGATATTTCGCCTGGCATTCGGTCGACATGGTCTACATTTCGTGGCGGATCGGCGACGTCTCGCAAGCGACCGATCAAACGCCGCTGTGGATCCCGCAATCGCTGATGGCTTTCGGCGTGGTGGTCTTGTTCGTTGCTTTTGTCGAGGAGACGATCGACGAAATCATGGGCCGCCGCAAAGCGCCGCCGAAGACCGACGAACCGGCGCATATCGAATAGGTGGCGGCGATGGATTTTTTCGCCACCGCCTTCCTCCTCGTCGCGTTATTCGGCCTGCTCGGCATGGGCCTGTGGATCGGGCTCTCGCTCACCGCCGTCGCCTGGCTCGGCATGGAGTTGTTCACCACCCGGCCGGTTGGCCAGCTCATGGTCAACAAGATTTGGGAATCAGGGTCGAGCTGGACTCTCACGGCGCTGCCGTTGTTCATTTGGATGGGCGAGATCCTGTTCCGCTCCAAGTTGTCGGAGGACATGTTTCGCGGCCTCTCGCCGTGGATGGCGCTCCTGCCCGGCCGGCTGCTCCACACCAACATCATTGGCTGCACGATCTTCGCGGCGATTTCGGGCTCCTCCGCCGCCACTTGCGCGACGATCGGCAAGATCACCATTCCCGAGCTACGCGGCCGCGGTTACCCCGAGTTCATGACTGTCGGCACGCTGGCCGGCGCCGGCACGTTGGGCCTGCTCATCCCGCCGTCGATCATCATGATCGTCTATGGGGTCACCGCCGAGGTGTCGATCGGCCAGCTTTTCATCGGCGGCGTCGTTCCGGGGATCCTGCTGGCCGGACTGTTCAGTGGCTACGTGATGGTCTGGGCGGTTCTCAACCCATCGCGCGTTCCAGCCGAGAATATCCGGATGCGGCTCTTGGATAAGATCCGGGCGGGGCGCCACCTGCTGCCGGCGGTCGGCCTCATCTTGTGCGTGCTCGGCTCGATCTACGCCGGCATCGCGACGGCGACCGAATCGGCGGCGTTCGGCGCGCTCGGCGCCCTGATCTTGTCATGGCTTCAGGGTTCGCTGAATCGAGCCAGTTTCGTCGACGCCCTGATGGGCGCGACGCGGCTGTCGTGCATGATCGCGCTTATCTTGGCCGGCGCCTCGTTTCTCACGTTGTCGATGGGATTCACCGGCCTGCCGCGGCATATCGCCGAGTGGATCGGCGGCCTCGGCCTCTCGCCCTGGATGCTGATCGCCGCGCTCATGGTCTTCTACATCATTCTCGGCTGTTTTCTCGACGGTATCTCGATGGTGGTGCTGACCATGGCGGTGTTCCTGCCGACCGTCGAGAAAGCAGGGCTCGATCTGATCTGGTTTGGTATTTTCATCGTACTCGTCACCGAGATGGCGCAGATCACGCCGCCGGTCGGCTTCAACCTCTTCGTCCTGCAAGGGATGACCGGCCACCAGATCACGTTCATCGCGCGCGCCGCCGTCCCGCTGTTCTTGCTGATGGTCGTCGCCGTCGCCCTGATCACCTTGTTCCCCGAACTTGTGACCTTTCTGCCGCAGCAGATGATCGTTCGGCGTTGATCCCTGCGAATTAACCTTCATTTCGTGGATTCGGGGGGATAAATATCTCATTGCGGCACGTTATGCCGGCGCGCCATCACCGCGGCTCGCGGCAGCGGCGTGAGTCAAGGGACGATGCGACAGGTCTCGCGGCGATCCGTGTTGTCGGGGTTGGGGGCGTCGGTGGCGGTCACCATCGCCGGCGGGGCGGCGCTTCGCGCCTCGGCGCAGACGGCGACGCCGCGCTTCTTGCGGATCGCCACTGGGCCGACGGAATCGAGCTTGTTCGCCATCGGCACGCTGCTCGGCAACGTCGTCAGCTCGCCGCCGGGCGCGCGCGAGTGCGACCGCGGCGGCAGCTGCGGCGTCCCGGGCTTGATCGCGGTGACCCAAAGCACTGCCGGAGCGCTGGCCAATGTCGAACTCGTCGGCCGCAAACAGCTCGAATCCGGCCTCTGCCAGGCCGATATCGCGCATTGGGCGTTCCACGGCACCGGTCCCTATCGGCGCAATGGTGCAGTGCGGAATCTACGCGCGATCGCCAACCTCTACCCCGAAAATCTGCATATCGTCGTGCGCCGCGACGCTGGGATCGCCGATTTGCGGCGGCTCAAAGGCAAGGTGGTGGCGCTCGGCGAGCAAGATTCCGGTACGCTGGCGAGCGCCCGGGCGATACTTCAGGCGGTCGGCATCAGCGAACGCGATGTCCGCCCGCAGTATCTGAAGCCGGCACAGGCCGCCGATGCGCTGCGCGACGGCGCGATCGATGCCTTATTCGAGATGGCCGGGGCGCCCGCCGCCACGATCACCGAGCTTGCCGCCAAGACCGAAGTGGCGCTGCTTCCCATCGACGACACCACGTTGAGCCGATTGCGCGGGGCAAATCCGTACTTCGCCACGACGACGATTCCGGCCGAGACCTACAAGGGGATCGGGGCGGTGCAGTCGATCAGTGTCGGCGTCTTGTGGCTGGTCGGCGCCGAGGTCGACGAGCAGATCGTCAATGGGCTCGCCCGGGCGCTGTTCCATCCCAACAATCGGCGCGTCCTCGACGCCGGGCACCCTTTCGGCCGCCGCATCCGCCAGGAAACGGCGCTCGACGGCGTGGCGCTGCAGCTTCACCCAGGCGCCGCGCTCTACTATCTCGAAGCCGGTTTGATCAACTGACGCCTCACGCCGCGGGCGTGTCGTATCTCGGCGTCGGCCAAGGTTCGGCGGACGCGCCGTCAACCCATTCCTTGAGCCATGGGTGCGACCATACCGCCTCGACATAGGACGTGGCGTCGCGCGGCAGCTCGGGCGCCCAGGTGACGAATCGCGTCGCCACCGGAGCGTACATGGCGTCGGCGAACGAAAACGATTGGCCGAACAGATACGGCCCGCCGGCGCCGTGGGTGGTGCGGGTGTCGCGCCAGATGGCGACGATCCGTGCGATGTCGGCGAGCGCCTCGGGCGTCCGCCCCTTGCTGGGGAACCGTTTTCGCACGTTCATCCACATGGCGGCGCGTAGCGCGGCGAACCCCGAATGCATCTCGGCGGCGATGGCCCGCGCATGCGCGCGGGCCGCAGGCTCGGTCGGCCACAGGTTACGCGCGGGCCGCAGCTCGGCGAGATATTCGCCGATGGCGATCGACTCCCAGATTCGCCGCTTGCCGTGGTGCAGGCAAGGCACTCGCCCCGATGGCGAGACCCGCGATATCGATGCGCGCGTTTCCGGCGTGTCGAGCGGGATGGTGATCTCGTCGAAATCGATCCCGGCGAGCTTGCACGCCAGCCAGCCACGGAGCGACCAGGACGACGTGGCTTTGTTGCCGATATAGAGCGTGAATTCGTGCATCGATCCACCGCCGAATGGGCGCCCTCGGCCTGTAAAAGCTCGGGCACGTTAGCTTTTCGCTTGCACAGCAGCAAGCGAACAGACGAACGCTTGCCTCGCGCCGAACGCCATGGTAGCGCGCGTATGCGAACCTGCTTCCGGGGAACCCAATGCACGCTCTACCCTATCGACCGAAGGCGATCAGGTCGACGCGCGGTCTCACCGTGCTCGCCAAGGACGAGTTGGCCGGCTGGCTCAGGCATGCGCCGGCAAGCATCCGACGCTGGGTCGAGGGCTCCGGCTTTCGCGCCGAACCCGGGCAGATATGTCTCGTGCCTGGCCGCGATGGCGCGCCTGCCCGCGTGCTGACGGGGATCGTCGGCAAGGGCGCGCGCGAGGATCTTTGGCACGCCGCGGCGTTGGCGACCGCGCTTCCCGCCGGATCGTACCGTCTCGATCCGGAACCGGTCGCGCTGCTTGCCACGCGCATCGCCATTGGCTGGGGACTTGGAGCGTACGCGTTCGCGCGCTACCGCAAACCTGGTCGCCCACCGGCCGAGTTGGTCTGGCCCAAAGGAACCGACCGCGGCGCTGTCGAACGCACGGTGCGCGCCGCAGCACTGGTCCGCGATTTGGTCAACACGCCGGCGGAAGACATGGGCCCGCGCGAACTGTCCAAGGCGGCCGAAACGATGGCGGCGGAGCTCGGCATGAAGTCGCGGATCGTCAAGGGCGACAGCCTGCTCAAGCAGAATTATCCGTTGATTCACGCCGTCGGCCGTGCCAGCACCCGCAGCCCGCGGCTAATCGATCTCCGTTGGGGCGACGCGGCGCACCCCAAGGTGACCATCGTCGGCAAGGGTGTGTGCTTCGACACCGGCGGGCTCGACCTCAAGGCGAGCGCCGGCATGCTGTTGATGAAGAAGGACATGGGCGGCGCCGCGCACGCGCTCGGACTTGCTCACATGATCGTCGAGGCGCGACTGCCGGTTCGCCTTCGCGTGCTGGCGCCGGCGGTCGAAAACTCGGTGGCGGGCAACGCCATCAGACCGCTCGACGTAATCCCCTCGCGCAAAGGGATCACCGTCGAAATCGGCAACACCGACGCCGAGGGCAGACTCATCCTCGCCGACGCCCTTGCCGACGCGTGCGACGAACGACCGGAACTGCTGATCGACTTCGCGACCCTGACCGGCGCCGCGCGCGTGGCGCTGGGGCCCGACCTGCCGGCGCTATACTGCAACGATGAGTCGCTGGCCGGCGATCTGGCGCGCCATGCCGCGGCCGAGGCTGACCCGATGTGGCGCATGCCGCTTTGGGCGCCGTATCGTAGGCGGCTCGACAGCAAGGTCGCCGATATCAACAACATGGCCGATGGGCCGTTCGCCGGATCGGTCACCGCCGCCCTGTTTTTGCAGGAGTTCGTGACGCCGGGCATTCCGTGGGCGCATTTCGACCTCTTCGCCTGGAACCCGTCGGGACGCCCAGGTCGACCGGAAGGCGCCGAGGCGCAAACATTACGGGCGGTCTTTGCGACCATCGCCGAGCGCTTCGCTCGCAAGTGACTCCCGGCTAAGAGGTCGAGCTTCGTCCTTCGACGGGCGGCCATGCCCTAAATGCGACGAAAAACGTGACCGAGCGTCTCAGTATCCGGCGGCGGGATCGACGACGTTGAGCAGCGTCCGTCCATCGCGCGCCCGGCGGATGTTCTCGGCGATCTGGTCGGCGGCGGTTTCGGGATTGGTGAGGGCGGCGATATGCGGTGTGATCGTCACTTTGGGATGCGCCCACAGGCGATGATCGGAGGGCAGCGGCTCGGGCTCGAAGACGTCGAGCGTGGCGCCCGCGATGTGGCCCGAGTCGAGCGCCGCGATCAGGTCTTCGGCCGCGACATGGCCGCCGCGCGCGACGTTGACCACGAACGCGCCCTCGGGCAGCAGCGCTAGGTTCCTTGCATTGACGATGCCGCGGGTGTCGGGGGTCAGCGGCAGCACGCAGACGAGGATGTCGGTGCGCGCGAGGAATTTCTCGAGACCGTCGGCGCCGTGAAACGTCTCGACGCCATCGAGCGTCTTGGGACGGCGGCTCCAGCCGGCGACGGGGAAGCCGACATAAGCGAGCCAACGCGCCGCGGCGCCGCCGATGGCGCCGATTCCCATCACGCCGACCCGGCGCTCGCCGATACGCGGCGGCGGCAGCTTGCTCCAACGGCGTTGATGCTGCAATTCGGCGTACTCGGGAAACTGCCGATGATATCGCAGCGCCGCCAGCAGAATGTATTCGCACATGCCCTGCGTCAGATCGGGGTCGACGATGCGTACGATCGGCACGCCCGCCGGGCGCGCGTCGTCCGATACAATGTGATCGACGCCGGCGCCGAGCGAGCAGATCAGCCTGAGATTGGGATAGCGCTTGAGATCGCCCCGCGGGTAACGCCAGACCACCGCCGCGTCGATGGCCGCAACGTCGCCGACCTCGGGCCAGATGCGGACCTCGGCGCCGGCGAGGCGCTTCTTTAGCGCGGCGCTCCACGCCTCGGGATCGTCGGCTCTGGAGATGAAGAGGATCGCGCTCACTGCCGCACGGCGCCGGTCTCGACCGCCTCGAGCTCGAACGCCGCGGCCATCAACGCCTTGGTGTAGGCCTGCTGCGGCGCCTCGAAGATCTGGCGCGCCGGGCCGTGCTCCACCACCTTGCCGTCCTTGAGCACCAGCACTTCGTCGGCCAGCGCTTTCACCACGCGCAGATCGTGGCTGATGAAGAGATAGCCGAGCCGGTGGCGCTCCTGCAGCTCGCGCAGCAAATCGACGATCTGCGCTTGCACCGACATATCAAGCGCCGAAGTCGGCTCGTCAAGGACGAGGAATTTCGGCTTGAGCACCAACGCCCGGGCGATGGCAACGCGCTGACGCTGGCCGCCCGAGAATTCGTGCGGGTAGCGGTGCCGCGTTTCGGGATCGAGCCGCACCTCCTCCAGCGCCTGAACGATCATCGCCTCGCGATCGGCGGCGGAGCCGATGCGATGGATCTTGAGCCCCTCCTCGACGATTTGGCCGATCGACAGCCGCGGCGACAGCGAGGCGAACGGATCCTGGAAGACGATCTGCATCCCGCGCCGCAGCGGCCGCAGCGCGCCGGCCCGCAAGTCCTGGATCTCGCGGCCGTCGAAGACGATTCGCCCCTGCGCCTGCTCGAGGCGCAGGAGCGCCAGGCCGAGCGTCGTTTTGCCCGAACCGGATTCGCCGACGACGCCCAGCGTTTCGCCCTCGCGCAGATCGATATCGACGCCGTCGACCGCCTTCACATAGCCCTGCACGCGCCGCAGAAGTCCGCCCCTGATCGGAAACCAGACGCGCACGTCCTTGGCCTCGATCAACGGGCGGGCGTCGTGCGGCGTCGGCGCCGGTTTGCCCTTCGGCTCGGCGGCGAGGAGATGGCGCGTGTACTCGTGCTGCGGGCTGCCGAATACGGCGTCGATCGGGCCGTTCTCGACGATCTGGCCTTTCTGCATCACGCAGACCCGGTTCGCCATCTTGCGCACGATGCCGAGGTCGTGGGTGATGAAGAGGATCGCCATGCCGAACTTGGCCTGCAGCTCCCGAAGCAGGCGAAGAAGCTGCGCCTGGATCGTCACGTCGACGGCGGTGGTCGGCTCGTCGGCGATCAACAGGTCGGGCTCGTTTGCGAGCGCCATGGCGATCATCACCCTTTGCCGCTGGCCGCCCGAAAGCTGGTGCGGGTAGGCGTCGAGGCGCTTTTCGGCTTGTTCGCCGAGGCCGACCAGGCGCAGGAGTTCGACGATGCGCGCCCGCGCCGCCGCGGGCGCAAGCCCCTTGTGGATGGTCAGGATCTCGCCGATCTGGCGCTCGATGGTGTGCAGCGGATTGAGCGACGTCATCGGCTCCTGGAAGATCATGGCGATGCGATTGCCGCGGATCTCGCGCAGTATCGATTCGCCGGCGCCGACGAGTTGCTGACCCTTGAAGCGAATCGAGCTCCCGGCCGGATGTTTCGCGAGTGGGTAGGGCAGAAGCTGCAGCACCGACAGCGCCGTCACCGACTTGCCGGAGCCCGACTCGCCGACCAGCGCCAGCGTTTCGCCCATGGCGATGTTGAACGACACCCGGTCGACCGCGAGGAACGGCGGCCGTCCGGCGCCGACGTCGAAAGTCGCCGACAGATTTTCGATTTCGAGCAAATTGCCGTCTTGCTTGGCGACCACGTCCGGACCTCGCTCAGCGGAACGTTTTGCGCGGATCGAAGGCGTCGCGCACCGCCTCGCCGACGAACACCAGCAGCGACAGCGTCACCGCGATCACCAGGAACGTGGTGATCCCGAGCCACGGCGCCTGCAGGTTGGCCTTGCCCTGGTTCAGGAGCTCGCCCAGCGACGCCGAGCCCGGCGGCAGCCCGAAGCCGAGGAAATCGAGCGAGGTCAGCGCCACGATCGACCCGTTGAGTATGAAGGGCATGAAGGTGAGGGTAGCGACCATCGCGTTCGGAAGGACGTGGCGGAACATGATCACGGTATCGCCGGCGCCGAGCGCGCGCGCGGCGCGCACGTAATCGAAATTGCGGGCGCGTAGAAATTCGGCGCGCACCACATCGACCAGCGACATCCACGAGAACAGCAACAGGAGCCCGAGAAGCCACCAGAAATTCGGCTCGACGAAGGCGGCGAGAATGATCAACAGATAGAGAGTCGGCATGCCCGACCAGATCTCGATAAAACGCTGGAACGCGAGATCGATCCAGCCGCCGAAATATCCCTGCACCGCGCCGGCGATCACGCCGATGATCGACGAAAGAAGCGTCAGCGTCAGCCCGAACAGGACCGAGATGCGGAACCCGTAGATCAGGCGCGCCAGCACGTCGCGTCCCTGATCATCAGTGCCGAGCCAGTTGACCGCCGACGGCGGCGCCGGAGCTGGAACCGGCAGCTTCAGGTTCACCGTGCGATGGTTGAACGGGATGGGCGGAAAGATCATCCATCCCTTCTCTGCGATTTTCTCGGCGACGTAGGGGTCGTGATAGTCGGGCTCGGTCGGGAATTCGCCGCCGAAGGTCGTCTCGGGATAGGCGCGGAAAATCGGCATGTAGAAGGCGCCGTCGTAACGCACGAGCGCTGGCTTGTCGTTGGCTATGAATTCGGCGAACAGCGTCAGGATGAAAATCGCCAGGAACACCCACAGCGACCAGAAACCGCGGCGGTTCTTGCGGAAGTTGGCCAACCGCCGCCGTGTCAGCGGCGACAGGCGGGAGGCTTGTGAAGGCACGCCATGCATCGGACGTCAGCCGCGCCGCTCGAAATCGATCCGCGGGTCGACGACCGTGTACGTAAGGTCGCTGACGATCTTGATCAGCAGGCCAAGCAGCGTGAAGAAATAGAGTGTGCCGAACATCACCGGATAGTCGCGATTGAGCGCCGCTTCGAATCCCAGCAGACCGAGGCCATCGAGGGTGAAAATCACCTCGATCAGCAGCGCGCCGGTGAACAGCACGCCGATCAGCGCGCCGGGAAAACCGGCGATGATCAGCAGCATCGCATTGCGAAAGACGTGGCCATAAAGCACACGCTGCTCGCTCAAACCCTTGGCGCGCGCCGTCACGACGTACTGCTTATTGATCTCGTCGAGGAACGAATTTTTGGTCAGCATCGTCAGGCTGGCGAAACCGCCGACGACGAGCGCCGTGACCGGGAGCGCGATGTGCCACAAGTAGTCCACGACTTGCTCCCACCATGCGAGCTCGGCGAAATTGTCCGAGGTGAGGCCGCGTAGTGGAAAGAGATCGAAAAACCGGCCGCCGGCGAACAGAACGATCAGCAGGACAGCGAAGAGGAAGCCGGGGATTGCGTAGCCGATGATGATTGCGCCGCTGCTCCAGACGTCGAAATTGGAGCCGTCGCGGACCGCCTTCTGGACGCCGAGCGGGATCGATATGAGATAAATCAGAATCGTCGTCCACAGTCCGAGCGAGATCGAAACCGGCATTTTCTCGATGACGAGATCGACCACGCGGCGGTCGCGGAAGAAGCTGGTGCCGAAATCGAACGTCAAGTAGCGGCCCATCATCAGCACGAAGCGCTCGTAGGCTGGCTTGTCGAAGCCGAAGCGCTGCTCGATCTCCTTGATGATGCGCGGATCGATGCCCTGCGCGCCGCGGTAGCGGCTGGTTGTCTCGGCGGCGGCGCCCGAACGGCGCTGCTCGCCGCCGGGCCCGAGTTCGCCGCCGCTGCCGGTGAAGCGCGCGGTGGCTTCGACGGCGGTGCCCTTGATCCGGGCGATCACCACCTCGACCGGACCGCCGGGGGCGAATTGCACGATCGCGAAATTAATGACCATGATCCCGAACAGCGTCGGGATCACCAGCAGGAGCCGGCGGACGATATAGGCGAGCATCGGGGGCTAGCGTGGCATCGAAGCCATCAGCGTCGGCCGATGGCTCACTTGCCGCGCCGCGCGCGCAAGGCGCCGTCTTTTTGCGCGTCGACCCACCAGGTCGACGAGATGAACCCGGCTTTCGACGGTTTTTCCGGCCATGCGAAGCGGTCCCAGAACGCGACACGGTCGACCCGCGAGTGCCAATGCGGCACGACATAGAAGCCCCATTGCAGGATACGGTCGAGCGCCCGCGTGCGCATGACGAGGTTTTGGCGGTCGGGCGCCGATATGATCGCTTCGACGAGCTTGTCGACCGCCGGATCCTTGATTCCGGCGTAGTTACGCGAACCCCGCACGTCGGCTTTGGCCGCGGACCAGTAGTCGCGCTGTTCGTTGCCGGGAGATTCGGATTGGCCGAACACGACCACCGTCATGTCGTAGTCGAATTCGTCGAGTCGTCTCTGGTATTGCGCGGTATCCACTGTGCGCACCCGAGCGTCGATGCCAAGCCGCCGGAGATTCTGCGAATAGGGAAGCGATATGCGCTCCCATTGCGGGTCGGAAAGCAAGATTTCGAAGGCTAATTGCTCGCCCGCGGCGTTGACCAGCTTCAGGTCCTTGATCGTCCAACCGGCCTCGCGCAGCAGGCGGAGCGCCTCGCGCTGGTTGTCGCGCCAATTGCCGCTGCCGTCGGTTTTTGGCGGATTGTACTCGCGCGCCAGCACTTCCGCCGGCAGTCGGTCCTTGAACGGCTCGAGTAGCTTAATCTCCTCGTCGCTCGGCGTTCCGCGCGCCGCCAGCTCGGAATTATCGAAGTAGCTGCGCGTGCGCGTGTAGGCGTTGTAGAAGAGGTTGCGGTTCGACCATTCGAAATCGAAGGCATAGGTGAGCGCCTGGCGCAGGCGGCGATCCTGGAACACCGCACGCCGCGTGTTCATCACGAAGCCTTGCATGCCGTTGGTGCGTTCCTCGGGTATTTCGACCTTCTTGATCAGGCCCTGCGCCAGCGCCGGACTCTCGTATCCGGTCGCCCAGTTCTTGGCCGAGTTTTCCTGGCGGATGTCGTACTCGCCGGCCTTGAACGCCTCCAGCGCCACCGTCTGGTCGCGGTAATAATCGATGCGGATGACGTCGAAATTGTTCTGTCCAGCGTTGATCGGCAGATCCTCCGCCCACCAATTAACGACCCGCCGCAAAACGATGAAGCGACCCGGCTCGAAGGACTCGATGCGATAGGGACCGGCGCCGGGCGGCGGCTCCAAGGTGGTTTTGTCGAAGCCGTTTTTTTCCCACCATGCGCGCGATAGCACGGGAAGTTGACCTATGATCAGCGGCAGTTCGCGGTTCTCGCCGGGGGTGAAGCCGAACTTGACGGTGCGCTCGCCCGCCTTCTCGACCTTGGCCACGTCGTTGTAATACGAGCGATAGAAGGGATGGCCCTTCGCTCGCAACGTTTCAAACGTCCAGATCACGTCGTCGACCGTGATCGGCGTGCCGTCATTGAACTTCGCTTCGCGGCGTAAGGTGAACGCAACCCATGAGCGGTCGGTCGGCGTTTCGATCGTCTCGCAGACCAGGCAGTATTCGGTGAACGGCTCGTCGGCCGAGGAGACCATGAGAGTGGCTTGCGTCGAGCCAACCGCGCCAGCTGGAACGCCGCGCAGGATGTAGGGGTTGAAGCTGTCGAAGGTACCGATGGAGTAGAACTTGACCTCGCCGCCTTTCGGCGCGGCGGGGTTGACGTAGTCGAAATGGCGGAAATCGGCCTTGTATTTGACGTCGCCGTGCATGGCGAGCGCATGGCCGACATACGTGCCTTGGCCGCGGGCGTCGCCGTTTGGAGCGAGCGCCAAGGCCGGCAGGAGCAGGCAGGCGGCGAGCGCGGGCGCGAGGCGCAACATCATGGCGGTCCTTCCCGTCGCAGAATCACGAATCTGCCCTGAAATCTAGCCTGCGAAGCGGCGGCGGCTCAAAGAAGATTTCCGTGAGCTAACTCCGCGTTTGCGGCGCCAATGGGGCACGTCAGGCGGCGCACCACCGCCTCAGCTCGACAAGATTTCGATCCCGGCGCGGTGCACCCGCGAATCGCCGGCGGCGATGATGCGGCTCTTGGGTGTCGCCAGATCGAGCGGGCTTCCGTGCCAATCGGTACAACGCCCCCCGGCGCCCTCGAGAACCGGAACCAGCGCCGCCCAATCGTATGCACTGAGACCGGCCTCGATGACCAGATCGGCGAAGCCGCTGGCGACCAGACCGTATGCATAACAATCGCCGCCGTAGAGCGGGAACTTAACGGCTCGCCGCACCCGATCGAAGCGCTCGAAATCGCTTGCCTCGAACATCTGGGGCGAGGTGCAGTAGAGCCATGCCTTGGCGAGGTCGGGGCACGGGCGGGTGCGTGCTTCGCGCCCCTGATGGAGCGTCGGGCGTCCGCTCGCAGCGGTCCACCGTTCGGCGACCGCCGGGCAATCGATCACGCCGATGATCGGTCGACCGTCGCGGCAAAGCGCGATCAACGATCCAAACAGCGGCCGGCCGGTGACGAAGGACTTAGTGCCGTCGATGGGATCGAGCACCCAGAGGTGACTGGCGCCACCGCGGGTCACACCGAACTCCTCGCCGATGATGCCGTGATTGGGAAAAGCCGTTTCGATCATGGTCCGCATCGCCGCTTCGGCATCGCGATCGGCGACGGTCACCGGCGAAGCATCAGCCTTGTCGTCGACCGAAACCGGGGTGCGGAAATGACGGCGGATGATCTGGCTCGCCGCATTGGCCAAATCTTCGGCGAGCGCCAGATAGGAATCGACCGAGTCGCGCATTTGCCACCCGGACTATGCCGTCGGGTCGGCCAGAAATGAAGGAAATTTGCGCCCGTCGGCGCGGGAACCGATTCGGGCTCAGGCGCCGGGGCGCGGACCGGCGGTGAAGGCGCCGAGCAGGTAATCGATCGCCGATGGATCGTCGCCGAGCGGGAGGACGATCATGCGGAACATCATTTCGACGCCGTTGTCCTCGCGCCACGAACCGGCCTCGTCGATCGGGCTGCGGAGCGTGACGACGGCGCGTTGAAAGAACAGGATCCGCTCGCGGATCCGCGGCGGCATCAGCTCGCTCACTTTGCGGCCGACTGGATTGCAATCGAAAAAGCGCCGCAATCCCGGCCCGGCGACCTCGACCACGTAATCGTTGGGAGTGGGCCCTACCCGGATGATGAAGACATTCTCGAACCAAGGTGCCGGATGCGGACCAGGCAAGTCGACCTGTGCGCGCCGCGGCATCCGCCGCGGGCCGGCGAGCGTTCGCCAATAATTGTGCAGGCGTGCGCTGGCCCGGCGTTCGGCCGGCAGCAGATTCGCCACGCCGGCGATTTCCTCGGGCAAGGTGCCTGCCAGGAGCGGAATTGCTGGGTCGGTCGTTGGGATGTCAGGCATCGCCTAGTCGGGCGCCCTGCGGCGGTCGAATTAATGACGACGCAAGTTTCGCCGCTATTCGTAAATTTTCGTTGAAGCCAGGCCAAAATCGCCCGCATCGCCGCAGTTTAACGGCGCCGAGGCGGCCTAGGGTAGGGGCTTCGGGCTGTCCGACAGCGTGCGCAGGTAGGCGATGACGTTGGCGCGGTCCTCGGGCTTTTTAAGCCCCGCGAAGGTCATCTTGGTGCCTGGTAGGTAGGCCTTGGGATTGGCCAGAAAAGCGTTCAGCGCCTCGTAGGTCCAGGCTGCGTCGTCGCCGCTTTTGCCGGCCGCGGCGGTGAGCGCGTTCGAGTAGCTGTAGCCGCCGGTATGCGCCTTCTTGTTTCCGACGGTGTCCCACAGATTGGGGCCGACGCCGTTCTTGCCGCCCTTGTCCGGCGTGTGGCACGACGTGCACTGCTTGAACGTCGCCTTACCGGCCTCGGGATTGGCCGCGGCAAGCAGCGGGGCGATCGGCGCTAGCGCCGCCGGGGCCGCGGCGGTCTGCGTTCCGCCCTTCGCTTCGGCGCCAACGCCGGCGACGACATAGGCGTTCTGAGCCGGCATTTTCGGGTGTACGAGGATATTGCCGAGATGACCGATCACCGTGGTGACCAGCAGCGCCATCAGCAGCGCACCGGCGATCTTGTTGAGCTCGAACGTATTCATGCCCCGCTACCCTCGGCTCGATGTGTCTGCGGCGACGCGCATCGCGCGCGGCATCGACTATGGCCCGGCAACCGCGGCCGTTATATCGTGCGCGCGCCAGCGCTGCCAAGCCCCCGCGGCGGCGAGCGATGGCGAGGATTGCGACCAAATGACGCAGTCGGTGAAAGGCCTTAAATCGTCCTGACGATGCCGCCGCCTCGCCGCCCCATAGTGGTGATTCCCGCGCGCCTCACGGCGACGCGGCTGCCTGACAAGCCGCTCGCCGACATCAATGGACGGCCGATGATCGTCCATGTCTGGCAACGCGCCTGTGAAGCCGACCTCGGACCGGTGTTGGTCGCGGCCGGCGAGCCGGAGATCGTCGCGGCGGTTCGCGCCGCTGGCGGTCAAGCCGTGCTGACCCGCGCCGATCACCCCTCGGGGTCGGATCGCATCTTCGAGGCGCTCGAAACGTTCGATCCCGATGCGCGGCACGATGCGGTGATCAACGTTCAGGGCGATTTGCCGACCATTGCGCCCGATGCGGTGCGCGCTGCGCTGACGCCGCTCGACGAGGACGCCGTCGACGTCGCCACGATCGCCGCCGAGATCCGGCGTGAGGACGAGCGCCACGACCCGAACGTCGTGAAGGTGGCGAGCGCGTTTGAACGCGTGGGTGGCGACGGCCGCACGCCGGTCGGCCGGGCGCTCTATTTTTCGCGCGCGACGATTCCGTCGGGCGTGGGCCCGCATTACCATCACATCGGCCTCTACGCCTATCGCCGTAAGGCGCTGGCGCGCTTTGTCCAGCTGCCGCAAGGGGTGCTGGAAAAACGCGAGCGCCTTGAGCAGCTCCGCGCGTTGGAGAACGGCATGCGAATCGACGTGGCGCGCGTTGACACGGTTCCGCTCGGCGTCGATACTCCGGCCGATCTCGAACGGGCGCGCGCGCTTCTCCGGTTGCGTTGATCGCCTATCGCCCTCGGCGCGCCAGGCGCGCTTCAGCTGAACCTTTGCCAATGGCCGCCACCGCGAGAACCGCCGCACGCCGCATCGCCTTCCAAGGATTTCCCGGCGCCTATTCGCATCTCGCGTGCCGTCACGCCTATCCGCGAATGTCGCCGGTGCCCTGCGCCAGCTTCGAGGATGCCTTCGCCGCCGTGCGCGATCGTCGCGCCGCGCTCGCCATGATTCCAATCGAAAACTCGGTTGCCGGGCGCGTCGCCGACGTCCATCACCTGATGCCGCAATCGCGGCTGCACATCGTCGCGGAACATTTCCAGCGCGTGAACCATCATTTGCTGGCGGTACCGGGAGCCTCGCTGAAGACGATCCGAACTGTCCACAGCCACGTCCAGGCGCTCGACCAGTGCCGCACGATCACCCGTGAGCTGGGGCTTAAGCGGGCGGTTGCCGCCGATACCGCGGGCGCAGCGGCGGAAGTCGCCGCGGCGGGCGACGTGACGCGCGCGGCGATCGCTTCGGCGCTGGCCGGCGAGATCTACGGTCTCAAGTCGCTGCGCAAGAACATCGAAGACGCCGAGCACAACACCACGCGGTTCGTCGTGCTTGCGTCCAGGCCGTTCGACCCCGACCGGCGCAAGGGGCAGGTACTGACCACGTTCATCTTTCGCGTCCAGAGCGTTCCGGCCGCGCTGTACAAGGCGCTCGGCGGCTTCGCCACCAACGGCGTCAACATGACCAAGCTCGAGAGCTACCTGATCGGCGGATACTTCGAGGCGGCACGGTTCTATTGCGACGTCGAAGGCCATCCGGACGATCCGCCGCTCAAGCGCGCGCTCGCCGAACTCAAGTTCTTTTCGCGCGAGCTGACGATTCTCGGCAGCTACTACGCGCATCCTTACCGTTCGCGCGGCCGTCCCGACGAAAGCGACTGAGCGGACGAGCCAGCCGCCGATTCTCGTTTCAGGAAGGCGATGATGTCGGCGCGCTCGACGGCGTCGCCTAGTCGAAATCCCATGCGCTGTCCGGGTATGAGCGCCTGCGGGTTGGTCAGCCATTTGTCGAGCGTCGCTTCGTCCCAGACGATTTCCGATCGCTTGAGCGCCGGCGAATAGTTGTAGCCGGGCACGGCGCCCGCCTTTCGGCCGAACACCCCACGGTGCGCCGGTCCGACCCGATTGGCGTCCAGCGAGTGGCAGGCGAAGCAACGCCGCTCATAGAGATCTTCGCCGCGTTCGGGATCGCCCGCCGCAGCGCCCGGCTGCGGCGCCATTAGGGCGATCGCGAAGAGCATGATTGCAAAGCGGGGCATCGACGAATCCGATTGGCTGAAGCGGATGCCGGGCCAGCGCGACGGGGATCATCGCACCGGCCCGAATCCTCCCGCAGTCGACTCAGGCGCCGAACGCCAGCGCCTTGACGGGGAGCTTGTCGCCAAGCGTTTGCGCCAAGACGGTCCAGTGCATCGTCTCGTCGGCGACGAGGCGCGCGGCGACTTGCGCCAGCGCACGATCGCCGAACGACGGCATGACGCCGATATAGGCGTTGGCGGCGGCACGCTCGAGCCGTGCGGCAAGGCGCAGCACGTCGGTTTGCGACTTGAGCGAGGCGGCGTTGAGCGCCCGCGCATACTCGTCCTTCGATTTCGGCGCCACCGGCGTTCCGCCGAGCTTGCGGATGGCGCCGATCAGGATCTCGCGGTGCTCCTCGTGATGGTTCTTGAACATCACCGCCACGTCGAGCACCGGCTTTTGCAGCAAGCCGCTTTCCGCGCCGAGTTGGTAGGCGGTAATGCCCTCGTGCTCGAGGCCGAGCGCGGCGTTCAGGATCGCCGCATCGCTGGCTGAATTGCTCGCTCCTTGAGCCAGACTCTCGCAGCCGACGATGAGCGCCACCGCGCTCGCCGAAAGCGTCGCCTTTCCGACGCCGGAAAGAAACGCGCGACGCTCGGCGATGAATCCGGCTGGCGGTCGAATTATGGCGGAATCGTTCATGACTTCTCCCTTCGTATTGCGGGGTTGATCCGGATAGGCGCCTCTCGGCGCTACGCCCGATCGGGCGCTTATCCGGAACTACGCAGGGAGACCTCGGATGGATGCAGCTCAGCTATCGCCGACGACGAGCTTGCCGGTGAATAAGACTGGTCCGGTCGGCGCTCCAGTCGGCGACCCGCCGGGCGGCTCGCGGCTCACGGCAAGCGTAGCGCCGCGTGTAAGAATGCTCTGGATATCGGGCGCCAGTGGCCGCGCGGTCGCTTCGCCTGGGGCGAGCAGGCCAAGCGAACGCGGCTTGCCGTCGGCGACCACCCACAGCTCGAAGGCGGCCTCGGCGATCGCAGCGACGGCGACGGGACGGGCGAGCAATCGGCGGCTCGACGCGTCGACGGTTACCAACCATGCCGGATTGGCGGCGGTGTCATTGAGCACGGCGAGGAGCGCGGGGCCGCCTGCCGGGCGCGGCGCGAAGCCGAGCCAAAGCGCCAGCGCCACGGCCGCCGCGATGGCGCCGAAGGCGACGCCGCGCCACAAGCTGACGCACCACCACAAGCCAAGGTGACGCGCCAGAAGCGGATCGCGCGCGCCGATCGCGGGCCCGGCCATGGGGGTTCCCGCCGGTACTTGCGTCGCCGCATCGATGCGGGCCCATAATCCCGGTGGCGGCGGCTCGCCCTCGAGCCGCTCGACCATCGGCCCCAGCCGCCCTTGCCATTCGGCGACCATGCGGCGCAGCGCCGGGTCGTCGCGCAGGCGAACCTCGAAGCGTTCGCGATGCGCGCCGGCGAGCGTGCCGAGCACGTACTCGCCGGCCAACTGTTCGAGCTCCTCGCGCGCCGATTCGCTCATGGTCCGGACTCGAGGCAGGTCTTGAGGCGTATCAGTCCGCGACGCACCCAGCTCTTGACCGTGCCAAGCGGGGCGTCGAGGCGCGCCGCGAGCGCCTCATGCGTCAGGCCTTCGTAATAGGCGAGTCGAATGGCGCGGCGCGGGCCGTCTTCCAGCCGCTCGAGGCAGGAATCGAGCTGGCGCGCGGATTCGCTCATCGTCGCAGCTTCGAGCGGGTCGGCTGCCGTATCGGCCAAGCTAAGACGCTCGGGCGCTTCGTCGAGCGGCGTTTCCGGCCGGGCGCGCCGCAGCCGGTCGAGCGCCCGGTTGCGCACGATCGTCGCCATCCAGCCCATCGCCGACCCTTTCTCGGGCCGGTAATCGACGGCGTGCCGCCACACGTTCACGAACGCCTCCTGGAGCACATCTTCGGCCGCATCCCGCCGCTTGAGGATACGCAGCGCAAGGGCAAAAAGTTGCGACGCCGACGCACGATAAAGGGCGGCAAATGCGTCGCGCTCGCCTCCCGCCACGGCGAGCAGAAGGTCTTCGAAGGGCGGTTTGCTGTGCATGTCCATGCGGGCGGTCGGCCGATCATAGCGACATGGTACGGCGGATGAGAAAACAAAGCGCCTCTATGCTTGCGCCAGCCAATCCTCGATCAGTCGGCGGGCGATCGAATCGAGGCGCGGCAGCCGGAATTGCTCGGGATCATGCGTCTGGCGGAGGAATTCGCGGCTGTACCAGGCGCCGGTCTCGAGCTCGTCGGGGTCGATGCGGTAATCGAGCGTGGCGGCACGGGCGGTGAATCCGAGCATGATCGAGGAGGGAAACGGCCATGGCTGAGAGGAATGGTAGCGGACGTCGAGACAGGTGATGCCCGCCTCTTCGTACACCTCGCGGGCGACCGCCTCCTCCAGGCTCTCTCCGGGCTCGACGAAGCCGGCCAGCGTCGAACGCATCCCCGGGGGCCAGATCTTCTGGCGGCCAAGGAAGCAGCGATCCTCGTGGGTGACCAGCATGATGACCGCCGGATCGGTGCGTGGAAAATGTTGCGCCCCGCAACTCGGGTCGACGCACGTCCGGACGTGTCCTCCGGCCTCGCTGCGGGTGAGCGAGCCGCATACGCCGCAATATTGGTGGCGCGAGTGCCAATGGATCAGGCCGCGCGCATACGCGAGGAGCGCCCCTTCTCTGCGATCGATGATCGGTCCCACCGCGCGCAGGTCGACGAAGCTCCCGCTACCCTCGGCGAACCGCGGCAGGTCATCTTCGGCCAACCTGGAGACATCGACCGCGAAATACGCCGTCTCGCCGTTTTCGCCGAGAAATATCGCCGTTTCGACGCTGGTTTCGATCGCCGCCGGAGCGAGAAAGACGGCCGTCGGCTTGTCGCCTGGTCGGATGAAGCTGCGTGTCCTCCACACCGGCACCACGCGCGCCGAAGGCGACAAAAGGCGGGCAGCGAGCCACGCCGGATCGCGCCTTCGCTCGGCCCGCCGGTCGAGACCGAGATCGGCGTAGAAGTTGGGAGATTTCATGGACTTGCAGCATGCCTCGTCGCGCCGCGCAGGGCAACTATCGGGCGGCGATTTGTGGCCTTGCCCCGGCCCCTTGCAAGGCCGATATTGTCGAGCGGGAGGTTGGCGGCGGACGGTCCCCTCGCCAACCCGGTCAGGTCCGGAAGGAAGCAGCCGTAACGAGTTTCGGTCCGGGTCGTCGTTCAGCCTCCCACCCTTCCGCTGCGACACCTTGTCGTAACCGCCGGAGCCCGCGCGCCTACCAGCATGCCCGCCGACACCGCGACGCCCCCGGCTCGAGCCGACTATCGCGTACTCGCCCGCAAGTATAGGCCGGCGCGTTTTTCTGACCTGATCGGCCAGGAAGCGATGGTCCGCACGCTCTCCAACGCGCTCGCCGCCGGACGGCTGGCGCATGCGTTCATGCTGACCGGCGTGCGGGGCGTCGGCAAGACCACGACCGCGCGCCTCATCGCCCGCGCGCTCAACTGCGTCGGCGAGGACGGCAAGGGCGGCCCGACGATCGATCCATGCGGCGTGTGCGCGCATTGCGTCGCCATCGCCGAGGACCGCGACATCGACGTCATCGAGATGGACGCTGCGAGCCGGACCGGCATCGACGACATCCGCGACCTCATCGACGGCGTCCGCTACCGCCCGGTTTCAGCGCGCTACAAGGTGTACATCGTCGACGAGATCCACATGCTGTCGGGGAAGGCGTTCAATGCGTTGTTGAAGACGCTCGAAGAGCCGCCCGAGCACGTCAAGTTCGTCTTCGCCACGACCGAGATCCGCAAGGTGCCGATCACGGTGCTGTCGCGCTGTCAGCGCTTCGATTTACGCCGGGTCGATCAGGCGACTCTCGCCGAACATCTGCAACGCGTCGCCGAGAAGGAAGGGCGCGCGCTGGACGCCGCGGCGGCGGCGTTGATCGCGCGCGCCGCCGACGGCTCGGTGCGCGACGGGCTATCGCTGCTCGATCGCGCGCTGGCGCATATCGAGGGTGCGGTGGAGGAGGCGGAGACGCGCGCTCTGCTCGGTCTCGCCGATCGTACATACGTGTTCGAACTGTTCGCCACGCTGATGAAAGGCGATGCGCCGGGCGCGCTCGAGCGCTTGGAGCGGCTATATCGCGACGGCGCCGATCCATTGGCGGTCGTCCAAGACTTGCTCGATGTCACGCAGTGGCTCTCCCGGATCAAGATCGCGCCGGAAATCGCCGCCGATCCCATGGTGCCCGAGGCGGAGCGCACGCGCGGGCGGGCGCTCGCCGAGGGGCTGTCGCTGCCGGCGCTGACCCGTACGTGGACAATGCTGCTCAAGGGCTATGGTGAGATCCAGGCGGCGCCGCAGCCCGTCTCGGCGCTCGAAATGCTGGCGATCCGGCTGTGCTACGCAGCGACGTTGCCGAGCCCGGCCGAATTGGTGCAAAGCCTCGGTGCCGGAGGCGTCGTCGCACCCGCGCCGACCCGGCAAGGCGGCGGCGGACGCGGCGAAGGCGGCGTATCGACGCGCGCCGCGGCAAGCCAAACGGTGCGGACGACGCCCGAGGGCAACGCTCCGATTCAATCGCGGCGACAGGAAGGGGCCCAAGCGCTTGCGGCTCAAGCGGTCGCGCCGCGCGAAACTTCAACCGATCCGTCGCCCGATCCTCGGAGTTTCGAGGACGTCGTGGCGCTATTCGCCGAGCGCCGCGAAGGCATTCTGCACGCCCATCTCCTCAATAGCGTGCACTTGGTGCGCTTCGAACCGGGCCGCATTGAGTTGCGGCCCGGCGAGAATGCGCCGCGCGACCTCGCGGCGCGGATCATGGAACAACTTCAACGCTGGACAGGACGTCGCTGGGTGGTCGCCTTGTCGCGCGAACAGGGTCGGCCGACGCTGGGCGAGCAGGAGGAGGCGCGCCGAGCCGAGCAGAAGGCGGCGGCGTCGCTGCACCCGCTGGTGCACGCGCTGCTCGATGCCTTCCCGGGCGCCACCATCGAGGCGGTCCGCGGTCCGGCGTTGACTCCGGCGTCGTCGAGCGACACGACGGACGGCGGCGAAGCCATCGACGAATCGAACGCCCGCGAGGATGAAGGATGAAGAATCTCGGCGCCCTGATGAAACAAGCGCAGGCGATGCAGGCCAAGATGGCCGAACTGCAGGATAAGCTCGCGTCGATGGAAGTTACCGGCGCTTCCGGCGGCGGCATGGTGCATGCCACCGTGTCCGGCAAGGGCGAAGTGCGGCGGATCAAGATCGATCCGTCGCTGCTCGATCCCGGCGAAGTCGAGGTGTTGGAGGATCTAATCGTGGCCGCGCTCAACGACGCGCGCAGCAAGGCCGAGACCTCGGCCGCTGAGCAGATGCGCGAGCTTACCGGCGGACTCGAACTGCCGCCGGGGATGAAGCTGCCGTTCTAGCCAGAAGCCAGAAGTCGGCAATCAGAAGTCAGATTTCAGATGTCGGATTTCGGATGTCGTGCAAGCATTCCCCCTGATATCTGACATCTGGCATCGTTCCATGACCGGTCCCGAGATCGAGCGTCTGATCCAAATTCTCGCCAAGCTGCCGGGGCTCGGGCCACGCTCGGCGCGCCGTGCCGCACTCCATCTCTTGAAACGGCGCGAAGGCTTGCTGTTGCCGCTGGCCGAGGCGCTGCAAAGCGCGGCCGACGCCGTGGCGACGTGCTCCGAGTGCGGCAATCTCGACACGCGCAATCCATGCGCCATCTGCGCCGATTCTAAGCGCGATGCCGCGACGATATGCGTCGTCGAGGAGGTCGGCGATCTTTGGGCGATCGAGCGCTCAGGTGCGTTTCGCGGCCGTTTCCATGTTCTCGGCGGCGTGTTGTCCGCGCTCGACGGCATCGGCCCCGACGATCTCAACATCGCCAAGCTGGTGGCGAGGGCAAGCGCGCCCGAGATCAAGGAAGTCATCCTCGCCATGAACGTGACGGTCGACGGGCAGACGACGGCCCACTACCTCGCCGACCGGCTCGCTGGAACCAAAGCGGCGGTGTCCCGGCTCGCTCACGGCGTGCCGGTCGGTGGCGAACTCGACTATCTCGACGACGGCACGCTCGCCGCCGCCCTCAAAGCGCGGCGGAGCGTTTAGCCTTCAGCTTCTATTTGGTTCATCCTTCGCCCTTCGACCCGCGCGCCTGTCCTCGTCCTGAGCCTGTCGAAGGATCGAGGACGGGCGCGTCGCTCAGGGCTGGCAAGGAGAGGACGAGGCAATAGCCAGCGCTGCCAGCAGGCTTGCAGCGGCGCAATGCTCGGGCCGCCAAGCATGTCGAGTCGCAAACATGGCGGCGACAATTGCGGCCTGGGCGTCGATCACGATGATTGCGCCGGCGGGGCCAGCGACGGCTTGTCGAGCGGGTCGTCGAGGTCGACGTTGTGGATCCGTGCGCCGCGCCGGGAAATCCGGTCAGCCGAAGTCTCGATCTGGCGGATGTCCTTTTCCGCCGAGGCGAAGTGGGTCTTGAGCTGGCCGACCCGCTCGTCGAGCCGGCGGACGTCCTCGAGCAACTCGCCGATTTCGCGCTGGATGACATGCGCCTGCTCGCGCATCCGCGCATCCTTGAGGATGGCGCGCATCGTATTGAGCACCGCCCATAGCGTCGTCGGCGAAACGATGAACACCCGCGCGCGTCGCGCCCGATCGGCGATCTCGCCGGCGGCGGCGTAGATCTCGGCGTAGATCGCTTCGCTCGGCACGAACATCAGCGCCGCATCGGCGGTCTCGCCGGGAACGATGTATTTTTCGGCGATCGCCTTGACGTGCGCGGCGATCGCGCCGGCGAACGCGCGCGCGGCGCTGTTGCGCGCTGCCTCGTCGGCGCCCGCCTCGCGCATGGCGTCCCACGCTTCGCGCGGGAACTTGGCGTCGACGGCGAGCGGGCCCAAAGGCGGCGGCAGCTTGATCAGGCAATCGGCGCGATTGCGGTTCGACAAGGTGGCCTGGAACTCGTAGTGCGCCGCCGGAAGCTGGTCGCGCACGATCGCCTCGAGCTGCTCCTCGCCGAAGGCGCCGCGCGCCTGCTTGTTGGACAGGATGTCGCTGAGGCCGACGACATGGGTCGAAAGCTGGGCGATGTTCTTTTGCGCTTCGTCGATCTTCACCAGCCGCTCGCGCACATCGGCGATCGTCGTCTGGGTCGCGGTCCGCGATTGTTCGAGCCCCTCGTTCAATCGTTTGTCGACTTGCGCCAGCCGTTGCTCGAGGACCTTGGCGATGGCGCTCTCCTGCTCGCGAAGCTGCGCCGCCATCTGCGCCTGCGCCGCAGCCGATTGTTCGGCCATCTGGGCCAGGCGTCCGACGAGTTCGGATTGCTGCTGAAACACCGTCGCAGCGTCGGGGCCTCGCCGGCGCAGCGCAAGAAATACCACGACCGCGATTAGGGCGAGAAAGACGGCCGCCGCAAGGGTCATCGCGCCCATTTCAGGCATCATGGCGCGATGGCCGACGGGCTGGAGGCTGCTGCGTTCGATGGCGACTCGCTCACCGGCGAATCATAGACGCCGCCGCAAGCGGCGGTCGAGTGCCATCCCGAGAAAGACCTTGGCGTCGATTTCGCGCAGCTGGCGCCCCGGGGACGCAATTCCCCGCCGTCTCAAGCGCTTGACGCTGGCCGGGGCGCGTCATACCTAAGATGCCATGGCGATTCTTCCCGTCATTGTCGCGCCCGATCTGCGGCTCAAGCTCAAGGCGACGCCGGTCAAGAAGGTGGATGCCAAGATCCGGCGACTGATGGACAACATGCTGGAAACCATGTATGCGGCGCCGGGCATCGGCCTCGCCGCGCCGCAAGTGGGCGAGCCGGTGCGCGTTCTGGTGCTCGACGTGGCGCGCGAGGGCGAGCCGCGCCACCCGCTGCGGGTGGCCAATCCCGAGGTGGTCTGGGCCTCGGAGGAACGCGTGCCGTGCGAGGAAGGGTGCCTGTCGCTCCCCGAGCAGTTCGCCGAGGTGACGCGGCCGGCCGAGGTCAAGGTGCGTTATCTCGACCATGAAAACAGAATTCGCGAGGTGCACGCCACCGGATTGCTCGCGGTGTGCCTGCAACACGAGATGGACCATCTCGAGGGAATCTTGTTCGTCGACCATATCTCGCGGCTGCGTCGCGAGATCATCTTGCGGCGTCTGAGCAAAGCCAAGCGCGCAAAGGCGGCGGCGACCGCCTGATCGGGCGGTCAATGACCAAGGACATGCGCGTCGTCTTCATGGGCACGCCCGAATTCGCCTTGACGGCGCTCAAGGCCGTCGCCGAGGCAGGGCACGAGATCGCATGCGTCTACTCGCGGCCACCACGTCCGATCGGCCGCGGCGGCAGGGAGCGAACGTCGCCGGTCCATGCCTGGGCTGCCGCGCGGGGGTTCGGCGTGCGCACGCCGCAGACGTTGAAGGATGTTGCTGCGCAGCGGGAATTCGCCGCCCTCGCCGCCGACGTGGCGGTCGTCGCCGCCTACGGCTTGATCCTGCCCAGGCCGGTTCTCGAAGCGCCGCGTCTGGGTTGCATCAATATCCATGCCTCGCTCTTGCCGCGCTGGCGCGGCGCTGCGCCCATTCAGCGCGCGATACTCGCCGGCGACGACAAGACCGGCGTGACGATCATGCAGATGGACGAAGGTCTCGATACCGGGACAATTCTGCTCGCGGCGGAGTATCCGATCGCGCCCACGGCGACCGCGGCGACGCTGCACGACGCGCTGGCGACGCTCGGTGCGGGTCTCGTCGTTGCGGCGCTCGACAAGCTGGCGACGGGCCGATTGCGCCCCGTCGCCCAGCCGGCCGCAGGCGTCACCTACGCGCCCAAGCTTTCGCGCGAGGAGGGTCGCCTCGATTGGCGTAAGGACGCGGCCCGGCTCGAACGGCAGGTGCGCGCCTTCGATCCCTGGCCGGGCGCCTGGTTCGAATTCGCGGGCGAGCGGATCAAGGTTCTTGGCGCCGAGATCGCCGCAAACGGCACCGGTGCGGCGCCGGGCACCGTTCTCGACACGCACTTGACGATCGCCTGCGCTTCGGGAGCATTGCGGTTGAAGCGTCTGCAAAGGGCCGGGCGGGCGATCTTGGACGCCGAATCGTTTTTGCGCGGCCGTCCCGTCGCGGCCGGCGCGCGGCTGGCCTGAGATCATCGCCGTGCCGCGCTACAGGCTTACGCTTGAATACGACGGCAGTCCGTTCGTCGGTTGGCAAAAACAGGACAATGGCCCCTCGGTGCAAGCGGCGCTCGAGGCAGCGATCGAAAAATTTTGCGGCGAGCGGCCGGCGACGGTCGGCGCCGGGCGAACCGACGCCGGCGTGCATGCGCTGGCGCAAGTGGCGCATTTCGACCTGACGCGCGAATGGCCGGCGGCCACGGTGATGAACGCGCTCAATTTTCACCTTCAGCCCGATCCGATCGCCGTCCTCGAGGCGGAGATCGTGGCGCCCGATTTTCACGCCCGGCTGTCGGCGACGCGGCGACATTATCTCTACCGTATCCTCAACCGCCGCGCGCCGCCGACGATCGATCGCGACCGGGTCTGGGCGGTGCCGACGCCGCTTGACGCGGTGGCGATGCACGCCGCGGCGCAGACGCTGGTCGGTGCGCACGACTTCACCACGTTCCGCGCCGCGATGTGCCAGGCAAAATCACCGGAGAAGACCCTCGATGCGCTCGATGTATCGCGCCAGGGCGAGGAGATCCGCGTCGTCGCGCGCGCGCGATCCTTCCTCCACCACCAGGTACGCAACATGGTCGGCACGCTCAAGCTGGTGGGCGAGGGCAAATGGACCGCGGACGACGTCGCGCGGGCGCTCGTAGCGCGCGACCGCGCCGCTGGCGGTCCGACCGCACCCGCTAGTGGGCTTTACCTGACGCGTGTGGATTATTGAATTGGACTAACGCTCATGGCGCGAGGTCGGGCGCCTGCAGCGTCTCGACCACGGCGTGGAGAACGAGGCTGATGACGAGATCGAGGGCGACGAAACCGACGGCTTGGGCCGGCATCACCTCGAGCGCGACACGGGCGATGTAGTATTGATAGATCATCACAGCGATCGTCACCACCAACGCCACAACCGTGTCGAGCGGCTGAGGAAAGATGCCGAACGAAACGAGCAGCACCGTCGGCACGTACAACCCCACCTGCAGCACCGCCGCCCAGTTATACGCAACGATATATCCGATGTAACGGCGCTCGCGGTCGAACAGCCGCACGGCATAGAAGGCGGCCAGCGGAAAGGCGGTCCAACCGATCGCATACGCCAGCGCCTCCAGCGTCAGCGCGTGCAGCGCGCCATCGGCGGTAAGCCGGTCGCCGATCCGCACCGCGACGAGCACGACGTAACCGGGAAGGGCGATGACCGCGGCGAAGAACGAGCGCCAGAACCCGCCGATCGACGCGTCGAAATAACGAAGCCCTCCGGGATCGCGCTGGACGAGGCGCCATGCGCCGAAAAGCGAGGAGACGATTTCGCGCGCCTCGATCATCGGCGATCGAAATACCGCTCGAGCATTTCGTGGTAGATCGCCGCCAGGCTCCGAATGTCGTCGAGCGCGGCGCGCTCGTCGACCTTGTGCATCGTTTGCCCGACCAGTCCGAACTCGATCACCGGCGAATAGTTGCGGATGAAACGCGCATCCGAGGTTCCGCCGGTGGTGCTGAGCGCCGGGCGGCGGCCGACGATCGACTCGACGGCGTCGCAGACCAAGTCGGATAGCGCGCCGGGCGGGGTGAGGAACGATTCGCCCGAGATCTCGAAGGCAAGGGCGTGTTCGCCACCGACCTGCCGCAATACCTCGCCGATCCAGCCCTTGAGCGTGTCCGAGGTATGGAGATCGTTGAAGCGGATGTTGAACGCCGCGCCGGCGCGCGAGGGAATGACGTTCGTCGCGGGATTCCCGACATCAATCGAGGTGATTTGCAAGCTTGAGGGCTGAAAATGCGCGCTGCCCTCGTCGAGCGGCGTGGCGAGCAGTGCGGTCAGCATTTGCACCAGGCGGTGGTTGGGATTGTCGGCCAGGTGGGGATAGCCGACATGTCCTTGCCGCCCATGGACGACCAGACGCGCATTCATGCTGCCGCGCCGGCCGATCTTCGCCATGTCGCCGAGCTGGCGCTCGTTGGTCGGCTCACCGACGACGCAGGCGTCGATCCGTTCGCTGCGCGCGGCGAGCCAGCGCAGCATCTTGGCGGTGCCGTTGATGGACGGGCCCTCTTCGTCGCCGGTGACGAGCAGGCTGATCGACCCGGGACATTTTCCGTCCCGCCGGGCCAAGAACTCGGACGCCGCGGCGGCGAAGGCGGCGATGGCGCCCTTCATGTCGGCGGTGCCGCGGCCGTAGAGGACGCCGTCGACGATCTCGGCGCCGAACGGATCGACGCTCCAGCCATTGCGGTCGCCGACCGGCACGACATCGCTGTGTCCGGCGAAGCAGAAATGCGGCGCCTGCGTGCCGATGCGCGCATAGAGATTGTCGACATCCGGCGTCCCAGGCTCGGAGAACGGCAGGCGATGGCATGCGAAGCCGAGCGGTTTGACGCTCGCCTCGATCGCAGCCAGCGCGCCCTCGTCTTTTGGCGTGACGCTGGGGCAGCGGACGAGCGTGCGCGCGAACTCGATCGGGTCGATGGGGCTCATCGACCGCCGGCCTAACTTCGCAGTAATTCGTTGATCGAGGTCTTGGCCCGCGTCTTGGCGTCAACGCGCTTGACGATAACGGCGCAATAGGTCGACGGGCCCGGGGCGCCGTCGGAAAGTGGCTTTCCCGGCATATTTCCCGGAACGACGACGGAGTAAGCGGGAACGCGGCCATAGACAACCTCGCCGGTCGTCCGGTCGACAACGCGGGTCGACGCGCCGATATAGACGCCCATCGACAACACCGCGCCGGTTTCGACGATTACGCCCTCGGCGACCTCGCTGCGCGCGCCGATGAAGCAGTCGTCCTCGACGATCACCGGATCGGCCTGCAGCGGCTCGAGTACGCCGCCGATCCCCGCGCCGCCGGAAATGTGGCAATTCTTGCCGATCTGGGCGCACGAGCCGACGGTCGCCCAGGTATCGATCATCGTGCCGGAATCGACGTACGCCCCGACGTTGACGAAGGAAGGCATCAAGATGACGTTGGGCGCGATGTACGCCGAACGGCGGACGATTGCGCCTGGTACGGCGCGGAACCCGGCCGCCCTGAACCGGTTGTCGCCCCAGCCGGCGAATTTCGACGACACCTTGTCGAACCACGCCGATGGCCCGCGCAGCGGATCGACCGGACCGCCCGCCATGGGCGTCGAATCGTTGAGGCGGAACGACAGCAATACCGCCTTCTTGAGCCATTGGTGCACCCGCCACTTGCCATCGGATTTTTCGGCGACGCGCGCCGTGCCGGCGTCGAGCGCTTCGAGCGCGGCCTCCACCGCGTCGCGGATTTCCCCCTTCGTCGATACGCCAAGTTTGTCGCGGCCGTCCCAGGCAGCGTCGATCGTCGCTTGCAGTTCGGCGTGGGTCATCGCTCTCCTGGCGCTTGGCGAATCAATGGGCCCGGCCGATCAACGTGCCGATGCCGCGCTCGGTGAAGATCTCGAGCAGTATGGCGTGCGATACGCGCCCATCAAGGATCACCGCGCCTTCGACGCCGTTGACAACGGCGTCGAGGCAGGTCTCGACCTTGGGAATCATGCCGCCGCTGACGGTGCCGTCGGCGATCATCCGGCGCGCCTCCTCGACCGACAGATTGGCGATCAGCTGCTTGTCCTTGCCGAGCACGCCGCGCACGTCCGTAAGCAAGAGGAGTCGCGTCGCGCGCGTCGCGGCGGCGACGGCGCCGGCGACGGTGTCCGCATTGATGTTGTAGGTCTCGCCGTCGCGGCCGACGCCGATCGGCGCGATGACCGGGATGATGTCCGACTTGGTGAAGGCGTCGAGGATCTTGGGGTTGACCCCGACCGGCTCACCGACGAAGCCGAGGTCGAGGACTCGCTCGATGTTCGAATCCGGGTCGCGCTTGGTGCGCGTAAGCTTGCGCGCAACGATCAGGTTGGCGTCCTTGCCGGAAAGGCCGACGGCGAGGCCGCCGGCCTGATTGATCGCCGCGGCGATCTCCTTGTTGATCGAGCCCGAAAGGACCATTTCGACGATTTCGACGGTTTCGCCGTCGGTGACGCGCAGCCCGTCGACGAATTCGCTCTTGATCTTGAGCCGCTCCAACATCTTGCCGATCTGCGGGCCGCCGCCGTGGACGACGATAGGATTGATGCCGACCTGTTTCAACAGGACGATGTCGCGCGCGAAATCGTGCGCCACCCGCTCGTCACCCATGGCATGCCCGCCATACTTGACGACGATTGTCCTGCCGGCGAAGCGCCGCATGTACGGCAACGCCTCGGACAGGGTGCGGGCGCTGAACGCCGAGTCGTCGGGTTTGTGTTCGCTGCTTTTAACCATGTCGGCTGGGAATCCGTCGAGGGCGGCACGCGCCGCGCGGCAGGCGGGAATTTAGCTTATGGCGGCTAGCGCCGCCAGTTCCGCTCGTAATCCCGGTATGCCGGCGCCGGTAACGGCGCTGGTCATCGGGATGCGCGGGTGCGCTGCGCCGTGGCGCGCCAGTTCCGCGGCGGCCGCGGCGCGAACGCGCTCCAGCGCGCCGGGCGGCGCTTGATCGACCTTGGTCAAGACCGCTTGATAGCTCACTGCCGCCTCGTCGAGCAGCGTAAAAATCGCCCGATCGACGTCCTTGACGCCGCGACGCGAGTCGATCAGTACCAAGACGCGGCGCAGGCCGGGCCGGCCGCGCAGATATCGCCGGGTGAGAGCGCTCCAGTCGGCCGCCGTCTTTTTCGCCACCCGCGCATAGCCATAGCCGGGGAGATCGACCAACATCAACCTGCCGCCGAGATCGAAGAAATTAATCTGCTGCGTGCGGCCGGGCGTTTTCGAGATACGTGCGAGGCGCGTGCGTCCGGTGAGCGCGTTGAGCAGGCTCGACTTGCCGACATTCGAGCGGCCGGCGAAGGCGATTTCGGGCGCCGCCTGCGGCGGCAGCGCGTCCAGCCGCGCCGCGCCGGCGACGAAGTTGCAGGGGCCGGCGAACAGCCTGCTTGCGCGTGCGAGCGCTTCGGCGTCGAACTCGGTTTGGTCGTTATCGCCGGGCGGTCGGACGGCGGAGTCCGACGCCGTCACTTGGCGGATTTGGCGCCGCCGCCGGACTTCGCTCCGCCGGCGGGCAGTTGACCCATCCGCTTCAAGATCACCCATTGCTGCGCCACCGACAGGACGTTGTTCCACGCCCAGTAGATCACCAAGCCGGCCGGAAACGGCGCCAGCATGACGGTGAAGACGAACGGCAGCGCGAGGAAGATCTTCGCCTGCATGGGATCGGGAGGCTGCGGGCTCATCTTCTGCTGCAAGAACATTGTCGTGCCCATGATGATCGGCCAGGCGCCGATCGAGCCACCGAGTAGGAAGAGCTCGGGCGGGCCCCAGGGGAGCAGTCCGAACAGATTGAAGATCGATGTCGGGTCGGACGCCGAGAGATCGCGGATCCAGCCGTAGAACGGCGCATGTCGCATCTCGATGGTGACGAAAAGCACCTTGTAAAGCGCGAAGAAGACCGGGATCTGGATCACGATCGGCAGGCAGCCGGCCATCGGGTTGGCGCCGACGCGTTTGTAAAGCGCCATCATCTCCTGCGACATGCGCTGCCGGTCATCGCCATAGCGCTCGCGCAACTTCTCCATCTCGGGCTGCAGCAGCTTCAGCTTGTTCATCGCCCGGTAGGATTTATTGGCCAAGGGGAAGAACAGCAGTTTGATCAGAACCGTCAGCAGCAGAATGGCCAGCCCGAAATTGCCGAGCAGGTGGTAGAAGAAATCGAGCAACAGGAAGATCGGTTTGGTGAGGAAATAGAACCAGCCGAAATCGACCGCGAGATCGAAGCGGTCGATCCCGAATTGGTCGGCGTAACGATCGAGCAGCCGCACCTCCTTCGCACCGCCGAAGACGCGGCTGGCGTGCTCGATCGTCGACCCAGCCGCTAGCGTTCGCGCCGGGCCGAGAAAATCGGCCTGGTACTTGTCCTTGCCTTCGGCGAGCGAGTGGGCGAAGCGGAACTTCGCGTCCGTCTTCGGCTCGGGAATGACCGCCGTGAGCCAATACTTGTCGGAAAAGCCGGCCCAGCCGCCGCTTGAGTTCTCCTCGATCGGCTTGCCCGATTGGAGGTCGCTATAATCGGGCTCGCGCAGCGTGTTGCTGACGACCGCGATCGGGCCCTCGTGAAGGATGAAGAAACCGAGCGTCGGCGGCGTGTCGGTGCGTGAGATAAGCGCGTACGGCAGCAGCTCGACCGGCGCGGCGCCGGTGTTGCTAACCTTCTGCGTGACCCGGAACAGGAATTCGCCTTCGATCTCGTAGCGACGCTCGAAACGCAGACCTTGTCCGTTGTCCCAAGCGAGCGTCACCGGTTGGCCCGGGCGCAGCATGTCGCGGTCCGCGGTCCAGCGCGTCGTCGCGCCCGGCAAGACAACGCCTTGCGTCGTCGAAACCCAACCGTGCTCGACGAAATACGGGCTGGCGGTTCCGACCTTGACGAGCAACCGGATCGGCGGACTGCCGGGGGCGGTGGTTTCTCGATAGTTGCGGAGCAATAGGTCGTCGATGCGCGCGCCAATCAGCGCGATCGAACCCGAGACATCGGGCGTATCGATCTGTACCCGCGGGGTGTCGGCCGGCGCAATCGCCGCCGGTGCCGTCGCCGGTGCCGATGGAGGTATCGATTGCGCGGGCGCCGGCGCGCTAGGCGTCGGAACCGCCTGCGTCGTCGTTTGGCTCTTGGCGCGTTCGGCTTCGAGCGCGCGCTGCTTCTCCAGCCGCGGTGCGTTGTAGAGGAACTCGAACCCCAGCACGATCGCGATTGACAGCACGATGGCGATGATGAGATTGCGCTGATCGAGCATCATGTCGTGGCGCCCGGCATCGGATCGGTTGACGGCGCGGCAGGAGGACGTCGCCGGGTCACGCGGAGGGCCGACATTCGGGGCCGTGCGCGGAATGGTGGCACGCCGCGCCGCGCTTGGAGGGAACGGGATCCCACCCGGCGCCGCCCCATGGGTTGCAGCGCAAAATTCGCCGCAGCCCTAGCGCGACGCCGGCCAGCGGTCCGTGAACCGCGATCGCTTCGCGCGCGTACTCCGAGCAGCTCGGCACGAAGCGGCAGTTGCTGCCGAGCACCGGCGCCAAGACCCATTGATAGACGCGGATGGCGGCTCGCAGGGCAAGGCCAACCGCCGTCGAGGCAACGTCCGTCAACGTCATTTCCCCGGCCCCTTGTCGGTCGCCTGAGCGAGGGCGAGCGCCGCAGCGCGCAGATCCTCGGTGAGTTGTACGAAGGGTCGTGTGAGGGTATCCGCCCGCGCGACAAGCACGTAATCCCAGCCTGGACGACCGGCCTCCGGCATCACCAGGCGCGCGGCTTCGCGCAGGCGGCGGCGGGCGCGATTGCGCTCGACCGCGCCGCCAATCTTGCGCGTCGCCGTGAAACCAAGGCGAATGCCCTCCATACCCTTTTCGGCGGGCGCCCGGCGCGCCTGCAGCACGACGCCTTTGGCGGCGAATTTGAGCCGCCCTTCCGCAACCCGGAGAAAATCAGGGCGTCGCGTCAGACGCCCAAGCGACCCGGTCATGAAATGCACGCCTCGTCGGCTAGGTCTTGGCCATCGCCGATGCGCGCATTCGGCGCGAGACCGGCGGTGACGAACACTGACGTACCGATCTGACACCAACTTTCGCCGCTCCGTCACTGTGCTGGCGGTAGCCCGCGCACCCAGCGAAAGTTGATACTAGGCCGACAGGCGCTTGCGGCCCTTTGCCCGGCGGTTGGCCAGGACCCTGCGCCCGCCCACCGTCGCCATGCGTGTGCGGAAGCCGTGCCGGCGCTTGCGAACAAGCTTGCTGGGCTGATACGTGCGCTTCACGAGCGATCTCCGGAAACGGCGCCCGACTGTTTCGGGCGGCAAAAAAACAGGAACCGGCTTATAAAGGGGGGTCCCCGCGAAGTCAACCGCGGCCAAAATCCGTTCACAGTCAAATGATTGCCGGTATTCGACCGGCCACTGTACAGTCGTACGACAGGGCCGCCGCCGCACCTTGCCTAGCTATAGAGCAGCGCCGCCAAGCCAATGATCGAGCCGCCAGCCAAACCATCGAAAGCATTGCGTTTCTTGCCGATATTGTTGCTTTTGGCGGGACTGATCTTGTTCTTCGCGCTCGGGCTGCATCGTTACGCCAGCTTTTCGACGCTGTCCGAACAGCGGTCGGCGCTTCTCGAATGGGTGGCGCGGCTTGGGGCGCTTGCTCCGGTCGTCTTCATCGGCGCCTACATTGCGGTTGTCGCATTCTCGCTACCAGGGGCGACCATCCTGACGCTCGCCGGCGGCTTCGTGTTCGGAGCGCTGTGGGGCGGAATCTACGCCGTGATCGGAGCGACGATCGGCGCCGTCGTGGTCTTTATCGCCGCCAGGACGGCGTTCGGCGATGCACTGCGCGCCCGCGCCGGCTCATCGATCGACCGCATGGAGGAAGGCTTTCGACGCGACGCGCTGAGCTATCTTCTCGTCTTGCGACTGATACCGATTTTCCCCTTTTTCCTCGTCAATCTCGTGCCGGCTTTCCTCGGCGTCGCGCTCCCGACCTATGTGACGGCGACGTTCTTTGGCATCATGCCCGGAACGTTCGTCTACGCCAGCGTCGGCGCCGGGCTCGGCGCGGTTTTCGACGCCGGCGGCGAGCCCGATCTTGGTATCGTCTTCTCGGCGCCGGTGCTTCTGCCGCTGATCGGGCTCGCGGTGTTGGCCCTGGCGCCCGTCGTCTACCGCCGCTTTCAGGCGCGGCGCGCCTAAGCGGGGGAGCTTCGGGGACGGAGCGCGGATGGAGCGTCTTACGGTCGATATCTGCGTTATCGGTGGCGGCTCGGCCGGCCTATCGGTCGCCGCTGGCGCTTCGCAGCTCGGCGCCAGCGTCGTGCTTTGCGAGCGGCACAAGATGGGCGGCGACTGCCTCAATTTCGGCTGCGTACCCTCGAAGTCGGTAATCGCCGCGGCCGAGCACGCCGAATCGATGCGCCGTAGCCGGTTATTCGGGGTCGGCGGCGCGGCGCCTATTGTCGATTATCGCACGCTGCGCGACCATGTCCGCGGGGTGATCGCGGCGATCGCGCCTACCGATTCGGTCGAGCGCTTCACCGGTCTCGGCGTGCAGGTGATCGACGCTTCGGCGCGATTTGTCGCCGCCGACGAGATCGAAGCGGGCGGGACGCGCGTCAGGGCGCGGCGCTTCGTCATCGCCACAGGCTCTTCTCCCGCCGTGCCGCCGATTCCCGGGCTGAACGCGGCGCCGTACCTCACCAACGAAACGGTCTTCGATCTCGACGAGCGGCCGCGCCACCTGATCGTCATTGGTGGCGGCCCGATCGGCTGCGAGCTGGCGCAGGCCCATCGCCGTCTCGGCGCCGAAGTAACGGTGCTCGAAATGGCGCGCATCATGCCCAAGGACGATCCGGAGCTGGTCGATTTCGTCCGCCAACGCCTGGTCAGCGATGGTGTCGCACTGGTCGAGGGTGCCAGGGTTACGGCGATTGAGCGCGCCGGCGACGACATCACCGCGGTCATCGAAACCGACGAGGGCCAGCGTCGCATCATTGGCTCGCATTTGCTGCTTGCCGCCGGCCGGCGACCGAACTTGAGCGATCTCGATCTCGCGGCGGCGGGCGTCAAACACTCGGCAACCGGCGTCGAAGTCGACGCACGCCTGCGTACCTCGAATCCCAGGATATTCGCGATTGGCGATGCCAGCGGCGGTCCGCAATTCACGCACATGGCCAATTATCACGCCGGGATCGTCATCCGGAACGCCCTGTTCCGCTGGCCGGCGAAAGTCGATGGGCGCGCCATTCCGTGGGTCACTTTCACCGAGCCCGAGCTGGCGCAAGTCGGCCTGACCGAGGAGGCGGCGCGGCAGCGCCACGGCGATGGTCTGCGTATTTTGCGCTGGCCATTCCACGAGAACGATCGTGCGCAGGCGCAGCGCGCCGTTGAAGGATTGATCAAGGTCGTGGCGACGCGGCGCGGCAAGGTGCTGGGGGCCGGCATCGTCGGCGCGCATGCCGGCGAGCTGATTTTGCCCTGGGGGCTCGCTTGCCTCGGTAAGGTGAAGTTGAGCGATCTTGCCAGCATGATCGCGCCCTATCCGACGCTCTCGGAGGTGAGCAAGCGAGCGGCCGGGTCGTATTTCACGCCGAAGCTGTTCTCGCCGCGCACGCGCGCGGTCGTGCGCTTTCTCGCCCGGTTCGGCTGAGCGGCGTGGGCGGCATTCGGGCGGGGGCCCAAGAAATGCTATGATCCAGCCCATGGTGCGCGATATCGCCAAGGCGACCAAACTGCCACGCGGCTTATACGGGCTGTCGGCCCGACTCCTGGTGCTTACCGTCGCCTTCGTGATGTTGAGCGAGGTGCTGATTTACGCGCCCTCGATCGCCCGCTTCCGCGTCGATTGGCTGCAAAGCCGCACCGCCGCTGGACACCTCTCGACTCTCGCCCTCGAGGCGACGCCCGATCAGATGGTGAGCGAGGAGCTCAAGATGGAGCTGCTCGACCACGCCGGCGCCTACGCCGTGATCATCGCCAAGCCGGGCTGGCTTCGCTTGATTCTGTCCAAGGATATGCCGCCCAAGGCCGACGCGACCTACGATCTGCGCGGTGTCTCGTTCCTCCGCCTCATCGTCGATGCCTTCATGACGCTGGGCCAGGGCGGCGACCGCACGTTGCGTGTCATCGGCGCATCGCCGCGCGATCCGACGGTCACGGTGGAAGTCTTGCTGGCCGAGGCGCCGTTGCGTACGGCGATGATTTATTACTCGAACCGCATCCTCGCGCTGTCCCTGGTCATCTCGTTTCTCACCGCCTCGCTGGTCTTCCTGTCGCTGCAATGGCTGCTCGTCCGGCCGCTACGTCGCTTGACCGAGAACATGATCGCATTTCGCGACGCGCCCGACGATTCCTCGACGATGATCGTGCCTAGCGCGCGGGCCGACGAGATCGGCGTAGCGCAACGCGAGCTCGCCCAGATGGAAAGCGCGCTGCGCGGCGCGTTGCGCCAACAGCATCGTCTCGCCGCGCTCGGCTCGGCGGTCACAAAGATCAACCATGACCTGCGCAACATCTTGGCGGCGGCGCGGCTGATCTCCGATCGCCTCGCCGATTCGAACGATCCCCAGGTGCGCAAGATGGCGCCGACGCTGCTGGGCTCGATCGATCGCGCCGTCGCGTTGTGCGGCCAGACGTTGGACTTCGCGCGCGACGACCTGCCGCCGCCGCAGCGCTCGCGCTTCCGGCTCGGGGATCTGGTCGACGAGGTCGGTCGGGTCGTCAGCCTGCTGACCGAAAACCGCGCGGTGTGGGACAACGCGGTGGCCCCTGAGATCGATATCGACGCCGACCGCGACCAATTCTTCCGGGTGCTGGTGAATCTCGGGCGCAACGCCGTCGAGGCCGGCGCACGCCGCGTTCGGGTCGGCGCCCTCGCGGCGGCGAGCGGCGATATGTCGATCGAATTGTCCGATGACGGGCCTGGCCTGCCGGCCAAGGCGCGCGACAAGCTCTTTCAGCCGTTCGCCGGTTCGGCGAGGCCGGGCGGCACCGGGCTCGGACTCGCCATCGCCCGCGAATTGGTGCGCGCGCATGGCGGGGAACTGTCGCTTTCCGCGACCTCGCCGGCGGGCACGGTGTTTCGCATCGACCTGCCGCGTGCGCTCGCCGGCCCGACACGCCGCGGCAGCGTGCAGCGGCTGCGGGCGTAAGGCTCAGCGCCCGAAGCGTTCCTCGATCTCGGCCCAGCCGTCGTAACCGACGATCGCCTTGAACGCCTCGAATCCGACACCTTCGCCCTCGAGGGCGAGACGCCCGGTTTGCATGTCAGCCAGCGCCTTCTCGATGGTCCGCGCGACGCGGAATATCAAGCTAGTCGGATAGGCGACCATCGCGAAACCCATGGCGTAGAGGTCTTTGGGCGCGGTCAAGGGCGTTCGACCGCCTTCGAGCATATTGGCGATCTGCGGTACATGGCGAAACTCGCGACCGACGCGCGTGAGCTCGTCGCTGTTCTCCGGCGCCTCGATGAAAATCCCGTCGGCCCCCGCCTTGAGATAGCGCTCGGCGCGACGAAGCGCTTCATCGAGTCCGTGCACCGCGCGCGCATCGGTGCGCGCGACAAGAAAGGTCTCGCGGTCGCGTCGCGCCCCGGCGGCGGCGCGAAGCTTGCGCTCCATGGCCTCCGTCGGGACCACGTCCTTGCCCGCCATGTGGCCGCAGCGCTTCGGCGCCACCTGGTCCTCGATGAAGATCGCCGATGCACCCATATCCTCGTAGGCGCGGATGGTGCGGGTGACGTTCTTGACGTCGCCATATCCGTCGTCGCCATCGATCAGCACGGGCAGGGCGGTGGCCGCCATGACGTCGCGCATGCCAGCGCTCATTTCGGCAAGCGCCACGAGTCCGACATCGGGGATGGCGTGGCGGGCGCCGACCAGCGGAAATCCGCCGATCGAATAGGCCTTGAACCCGGCGCGCTCGATGAGCCGTGCCGAAAGCGCGTCGTGCGCGCACGGCAGGACGAGCGGCCGCTCGATCGCGAGCAGTTCGCGCCAACTCGGCCGGGCGATGTCGGGCGTCCCATGCATGCGCGGTCTCCCTCGCGAGTCTGGGGTGATTTAAGCCCAGGCCTGGGCTAAACGGAAAGGGATTTGGCCGGGGAGGGCATGGCATGGCGACTTGGGATCCGGAGCAGTACCGAAAATTCGCCGACCACCGGCTGCGCCCGGCGCTCGATTTGATGGCGCGCATACCGCTCGCGAAGGCCGAGACCGTCTGGGATCTCGGCTGCGGGGCCGGCAATGTAACCAAACTGCTCGCCGAGCGTTTTGCCGGCGCGCGCGTCGTCGGGGTCGACAACTCGCCGGAAATGCTGTCCAAGGCGAGCGCCATTCCCGGCATCGCCTGGCTTGCCGGCGATGTTGCCACGTGGTCGGCGCCGCATCCGGCCGATCTGGTCTTCAGCAACGCGGCGCTGCATTGGATTCCCGACCATGCGCGGCTGGTGCCGCATCTCCTCCGTCAAGTGCGGCCAGGCGGCGTCCTGGCCATTCAGGTGCCGCGTAACTTCGCTGCCGCTTCGCATGCCGAGCTTTACGAAACCGCCCGTTCGCCGCGGTGGCGCGGCCGGCTCGCCCGGCTCACCTCGCTGCTCGGCGTGATGGCCCCAGGCGAGTATTGGCGCTGGCTCGATCCTTTGTCCTCGGCACTCGATATCTGGGAGAGCGAATACCTACACGTCCTGGCGGGCGAAAATGCGGTCGTCGAATGGACGAAGGGAACCGCGGTGAAGCCGTTCCTCGACGCGCTCCCGGCCGTCGAGCAGGCGGATTTTCTCGCCGATTACGGCGCTCGGATTTCCAGGGCGTATCCCCGCGAACGCGATGGGCGGACGCTTTTTCCGTTCCGCAGGCTGTTCATCGTCGCCACGCGCAAGGCCGCCTGATCAAAAGACGGTGAGCGCGCCGCGCGGCCGGTCGGATCGGGCGGGTCCGCGCCCATATCAACCAACATGCACACCAGACGCCAAGCATTCGGATTCGTCGGCGCCGCCACGCTTTTGGCGGGTTGGCCGCGAGCAGCACGGGCGGCACCGAAGGCCGAATTGTGGCCGCGCTGGCAGGCGCACCGCCCGGCGTCGACTGCGACGGTCGATCACGCGGCATGGGACGGCATCCTGGCGTCCCGTTTACGCGCATCGCCCGACGGCATCAATCGTTTCGCCTACGGCGAGGTGTCGCCTGACGAACGCGCGGCGTTGGCCGGATATATCGCCGCGCTCGCCGGCGCAAGAGTCAGCGGGCTGCCGCGACCGGAGCAGCGCGCGCTATGGATCAACCTTTACAACGCCCTTACGGTCAAAATCATTCTCGACCACTATCCGGTCAACAGCATTCGCGACATCAATATTTCATCTGGCCTATTTTCGGTTGGTCCCTGGGGCAGGAAGCTGGTCAGCGTCGAGGGCGAAAGCATCTCGCTCGACGACATCGAGCACCGCATCTTGCGGCCTATCTGGGGTGACCCGCGGCTACACTACGCCGTCAATTGCGCATCGATCGGCTGTCCAAATCTCGCCGCCGAGCCGTACACCGCGGCGAACGCCGAACGGCTGCTCGACGAAGGCGCGTTCGCTTACGTCAATCACCCGCGCGGAGTCCGCCTCGTGCGCCGGGGGCTGATGGTCTCCAGCATATATGCGTGGTTCAAGGACGATTTCGGCGGCCACGACGCCGGCGTCATAACCCATCTCCGCCGATACGCCCTGCCCGGACTCGCTGCGAAGCTCGCCACGGCGACCGGCATCGTCGACCACGCCTACGACTGGACGCTCAACGATGCGAAGTGCGATCAATCGAGCTGCAGCAACAGCGCCTTGAGATAGGCCGATTCAGGCAAGGCCGGATGCACCGGGTGATCAGCAGCGGCGCCGCTGGTGCGCAGGATGCGCCCTTCGCGATCGGCGTCGTGCACGCCCCGCGCGACCTGTTCGGCGAATATGGCGGGCTCGACATTGTGCGAGCACGAGGCGACGAAAAGAAACCCGCTCGGAGCAACCAGCGCGGCGGCGAGCCGCGTCATTTTACGATAGCCGCGTACGCCGGCGGCGAGATCCTTCTTCGATTTGACGAAGGCCGGCGGATCGGCGATGACGACATCGAATCGCGCCCCATCGGCGGCCAGGCGTTCCATCTCGGCGAACGCCTCGGCGCGCACGAACCGGCACCGCGCCGAGACGCCGTTCATTGCCGCCGATTTCTCGGCCAATGCCAGCGCCGGAGCCGAGCGATCGACCGCGATCACTTCGCTGGCGCCGCCGAGCGCCGCGGTGACCGCGAAGCCACCACCATAGGCGTAGAGATCGAGCACGCGGGCGCCCGATGCGAGTCGCGCCACGGCGGCGCGATTTTCGCGCTGATCGTAGAACCAGCCGGTCTTCTGTCCGGCGAGGACGTCGGCGAGAAATCGCACGCCATTTTCGATAAGCTCCACCGGCCCGTCGATCGCGCCCCAACTGACCATGACCGTCTGGGTAAGCCCCTCGAGGGCGCGCGCCGCCGAATCGTCGCGCCGCACGATCGCCCGCGGCGACGTGGTGCCGCGAAGCGCCTGCTCGATCTCCGGCCACAAGCGGTCGACACCGGCGGCGTTCGCCTGCGCGACCATGACATCGCCAAAGCGGTCGACGATCAGGCCCGGCAGGCCGTCGGCTTCGGCGTGGATCAGGCGGTAGAAGCCTCCCGGATAGATCCGTTCGCGCAATGCCGCCGCCGCCGCCAGCCGACCGGCGAAGAACCCCGCATCGATCGGTATCGTCGCGTCGCGCGACAGCAGCCGGGCGCTGATCAGCGGCCGTGGATTGAAGATGGCTAGTCCGAGGGTTTCACCATGCCCCGTTTCGAGCCGTACCAACTCGCCCGCCGGCAGCCCCTTGGCGGCGCGATCCATGGCAATCTCGTTGGAATAGACCCACGGATGGCCGGCGCGCACGCGCTTATGGCGGCCGGGCAGGAGACGTACGACGGGCAGAGGCTGCGTCACGCGATATGGGCTCTGGCGTCGGCTCAGTCGCCGACGGCTACACCTTCGCGCCGAGGATCCGCGCCGCCGACATAGGTGACCGAATCTCGCCGGCGGTCGACATATATGCCCTGGATGCCGCTGGTATGGGGCGCGATAGTGACATCGTGTCCCTTCGCTTGCAGCGCCGGGGTCAACTCGACAAGGCGTGTGCCGCGCTCGAGTTCGAGCGCGCCGCCGAGCGTGAGGAAATGCGGCGCGTTCACGGCGCGTTGCATGTCGTAGCCCCAATCGATGACGTTGATCAGCGTCTGCACCACGTAAGGAATGATGCGGGCGCCGCCGGGTGAGCCCAACGTCATCACCAGCCGGTCGTCCTTGTCGACGACGATCGTCGGCGACATCGAGCTGCGCGGGCGCTTGCCCGGCTCGACGCGATTGGCGACCAGTAGATCGCCGTCCCTCGGGCGAAAGGCGAAATCGGTGAGCTGGTTATTGAGTAAGAACCCGCGGACGAACACCCGCGAGCCGAAGGCATTCTCGATGCTGGTCGTCATCGCCACTGCATTGCCAGCGGCGTCGACGACGCTGATATGGCTGGTCGCGGGAATCTCGCGCGTCCAATCGACGCCGCTGCCCGGATCGAGCCGCCAGCCTGCGCGCTCGGGCGGCCGTCCAGGTTGAGCGCGCCCCATCGAAGTCTGAGGTGAAAGCACGCGCGCCCGCTCGGCGAGATAGTTTCGATTGAGCAGGCCGCGCACCGGCACATGAATAAAATCGGCGTCGGCGAGGTACCGATTACGGTCGGCGAAGGCAAGACGCAGCGCTTCACTCACCAAGTGTATCGCTTCGGGCGGGTTGTTCTTCAGGCTTTTGAGGTCGTAATGATCGAGAATGCCGAGCGTCTGCAGAACGGTCACGCCGCCTGAGGACGGCGGCCCCATGCCGCACACGCGGTACGAACGATACTCGCCGCACACCGGAGTGCGCTTCACCGCTCGATAGAGCAGAAGATCCTCGAGCGCGAGCAGGCCAGGCCGTGCGCCGGTGGTCTGCGCGGCGGCGACGATATCGCGGGCGATCGCTCCGCGATAGAACGGATCGGCGCCGGCATTGGCGATGGTGCGCAATGTCTCGAACAGCTCTTCGTTGCGCAACCGCGAGCCCACCTCGCGCGGATTGCCGTCGGCGTCGAAGAAATAGGCCCGCGTCGCCGCAAACTCCTTGAGTTGCGGTGCGTCGGCGATGAGCTGATAGAGACGGAGCGAGACCGGGAATCCGTCGTCGGCGAGGCGCATCGCGGGCTCGAACAGGCGCGCCCATGGCAGGCGACCGTGATCGTTGTGAGCGAGCGCCAACATGCGCAACGCCCCTGGCGTGCCGACGGCCAGACCGCCGACCGATGCCTCGGCGAACGGCATCGGTTTGCCGTCGACGTCGAGAAACATTTCCGGCGTCGCCGCGGCCGGCGCCGTCTCGCGCCCGTCATAGGTCATAATCTCCTTGGTCGACGCATCGTAGTGGACGAGAAACGCTCCGCCGCCAATGCCCGACGACTGCGGCTCGACCAGGGTCAGCATCATCTGGATGGCGATCGCCGCGTCGACCGCGCTGCCGCCCTGGCGGAGAATTTCGCGGCCCGCCTCGGCAGCCAGCGGATTGGCAGCGGCGGCCATGTGGTTGCTGGCGCGTACCGCCTCCTTGGCCGACCCGCCGCCGGGCGCCTCGGGCTCGGCGCGCTGCTGGGCGAAGACGGCGGAAACCGCCAATAGAGCGCCGAATCCGACCGCCAACAGCGCGCGAACCTGGCACGACATGCCAACCAAGCTCATCTGCTTCTCAACTCTTTGCCGCCAAGGCGGCTATCATTAGCAGAGAAGAGCGGACGGAACCACGGGTCCGGTAGAGCGCGGGTCTCGGGGGCCGGCGCCGGTCAATCGATCCGGAGGACGCATGTTGGCGATCATTGTGCTGATCGTGGTGTTGGTCGGACTTACCCTGCTTGTTCACTACGAAACCCTTCGCGTCGCCACTGACGCCCTGCCGCGTTCGGGCTTGCCGCCGCGCGGACGGATCTTGGCCTTGGTCGGATTAGTATTTTGTGCCCATGTCGCCGAAATCGGGCTCTATGCGGGCGCGTATTTTGCGGTCGCTGCGGCAAGCGACCTCGGAGCGCTCGCGGTCGACGGCCGGACCACGTCGGACTTCGCCGATTACGTTTATTTCTCATTTGGCAGCTATACCTCGCTGGGGCTGGGCGATATCGTGCCGATCGGCCCCGTTCGATTGCTGGCTGGCGTCGAAACCCTCAACGGACTCCTGCTGATCGGCTGGTCGACATCGATGACTTATCTCGCGATGGAGAAATTCTGGCCGCTGCACGTGCGACGGGACCGCCATCCGCACGGCTGAATGCGTGTCCGCAGGCGCGGTTGACGGAGCGACCGGCGCCGCCTTAGCCTCGGCGTCATGGCGCTGACGGCAGCCGCGGCGGCGATCGAGGGCTTGTTCGGACGCATCGAATCGCGGCGTGACGATTTGACAGCGTTGGCGCGCGATTTGGTCCGCATTCCAACGGTTAACCCGCCGGGCGACGTTTATACCGATTGTGCGGAGATGATCGGCCGCCGGCTGGCTTCGCGCGAGTTCACGGTTGAATACGTCCGTGGCCTCGGCGCGCCCGGCGACAGCCACGCTCATCCGCGCACCAATGTCATCGCAAGGCGCGAGGGATTCCGGCCCGGCCGGACGGTGCATTTCAACGGCCACATCGACGTCGTGGAGGCGGGCAAGGGCTGGACCGTGGACCCGTTCATCGGCGTCGTTCGCGATGGCAAGTTGTACGGGCGCGGGTCATGCGACATGAAGGGGGGCCTCGCCGCGGCGGTGATCGCCGTCGAAGCGATCTTGGACGCCGGAATTCGCTTTCCTGGCGCGTTGGAGATTTCCGGCACCGTCGACGAAGAATCCGGCGGCTTCGCCGGCGTGGCGTGGCTCGCCGAACGCGGCTATTTCTCGCCGCCGCGCGTCGATCATGTGATCATTCCCGAGCCGCTCAATGTCGACCGCATCTGTCTCGGCCACCGTGGCGTTTGGTGGGCGGAGGTGGAGATGCGCGGCCGTATCGCCCACGGCTCGATGCCGTTCCTCGGCGTGAGCGCGATTCGCGGCATGGCGGCGTTTCTCGCCAAGATCGAACGTGAACTGTACCCGCGGCTTGACGGCAGGCGCACGCGCATGCCGGTGGTGCCCGAGGGCGCGCGGGCCTCGACGCTCAACTTCAATTCGATCCATGGCGGATTGGCCGAGACTTTCGCCGGGCTGCCGGCGCCGTTGGTAGCCGAGTCGTGCCGGCTGGTCATCGACCGTCGCTTTCTGGTCGAAGAGTCGCTCGAGGAGGTGAAACAGGAGATCGTGGCGTTGCTCGAGGCGACGGTTCGCGAACGCCCGGGACTTGCCTACGCGATGCGCGATGTCATGACCTTCCATCCGACGATGACCGATCCCGAGGCGCCGGTCGTCCGTGCGCTCGATGCGGCGATTGAGCGCGTGCTGGGCCGGCCGGCAAGCTTGATCGCCTCGCCCGGCACCTACGATCAAAAGCATATCGCGCGCATCGGGCATCTTCACGATTGCGTCGCCTACGGGCCGGGCATACTCGAATTGGCACACCAACCCGACGAGTTCGTGGTCATCGACGATATGGTCGCCTCGGCTAAGGTGATGGCGGCCGCGGCGCTCGGATTATTGGGCGTCGGCGCGTGAGGCGACGCTTTCGCCGATGAGCGAGGCGCGGGCCATCGTTATCGACTGCGATCCCGGCCACGACGACGCCGTCGCGCTGCTGCTGGCGCTGGCGGCGCCCGAGCGGCTCGACGTCCGCTCGGTAACGGCGGTCGCCGGCAACGTGGCGCTCGATAAAGCCGAGCGCAACGCGCGCGCCCTCGTCGAACTGGCGCGCCGCGATGACGTCACTGTCTACGCTGGATGCGAGCGGCCATGGCGGCGCGCGCTCGTCACCGCCGAGCCGATCGTCGGACCGACCGGACTCGACGGGGCCGATCTGCCGCCGCCGGCCCGGGCTTTGGGGCAAGGTCATGCGATCGATGTGCTCGCCGATTTGCTGCGCAAAGCGCGGCCGCGGTCGATCACCCTGTGCCCGCTCGGGCCGCTGACCAATTTCGGCACGCTGTTTTTGCGCGCGCCGGAGCTCGCCTCGCGCGTGCGCGAAATCGTGCTGATGGGCGGCGCGATCGGCATCGGCAATGTCACGGCGTCGGCCGAATTCAATATCTTCACCGATCCGCACGCCGCGAGCTGCGTGTTCGCCGCCGGGGCGCCGATCGTCATGCTGCCACTCGAGGCGACGCATCAGGTCATCGCCACGCCCGAACGGGTGCGCGCGTTCGCCCAGCTTGGCACGCCCGTCGGCCGTGCCATCGCCGGACTGCTTGGCCGCGACAGCGGCCGCGATCTCTCCCGCTTTGGCGGCCGCGGCATTCCGCTGCACGATCCCTGCGTCATCGGCTATCTGTTGTGGCCGGAGCTGTTCTCCGGGTTCGCCGCGCACGTCGCCATCGAGACGGAAAGCGAGCTTTCGATGGGACGAACCGTCGTCGATCGTTGGCGCAGCGCGCGGCCGCCCGACAACGCGATGGTGATCGACCGCGTCGACGCCGAGGCCTTGTTTTCGCGCATGACCGCGACGTTGGCCCGGCTTTGACGCGGAGCGATGGAAAATCCGGCGGCGGAAGGCTAGGCTTTGCGCGCGAGGGCCGATGGGGCGACCGACAGGAAGGGGAGCAGGACCGTGAACCGCATCGTTGCCATGCTTGGAGCCGTGGGGCTGGCGCTGGCGCTGCCGAGCGCGGCGAGTGCCCAAAAAGATACGCTTTCACTCGGAATGTCGGTCGAGCCGCCGCATCTCGACCCTTCGGGCGGCGCCGCCGGCTCGATTCGCGAGGTGACCTACGCCAACGTGTACGAAGGCCTGACGCGGATCGACCGCGGCGGGCAGGTGCGGCCGGCGCTTGCCGAGAGCTGGACACGATCGGCGGACGGACTGACTTATGTCTTCACGCTACGCTCCGGCGTGAAGTTCCACGACGGCAGCGACTTCGATGCCGCAGACGTTAAATTCACCTTCGATCGCGCCATGGCGCCAGACAGCACCAACGCCCAGAAATGGATTTTCGCGCCGATCGAGAGCGTGTCGGCCACCGAATCGCATAAAGTAACGATCAAACTCAAGCATCCGGTCGGAAATTTTCTTTACAACCTCGGTTGGGGTGACGCGGTGATTTTCGCGCCCGAAAGCGTCGCCAACAACAAACAGGCGCCGGTGGGAACCGGCCCGTTCAAGTTCGAACGCTGGGTGCGTGGCGACCGGGTCGAACTGTCGCGCTTCGATGGACACCGCGACGTGGCGGGCATCAAGCTCAGGCGCGCGACGTTCCGCTTCATCCAAGACCCGGCGGCGCAGGTGACGGCGCTGCGCGCCGGCGATCTCGACGCCTTCCCCAATCTCGGCGCTCCCGAGACGCTCGACCAGTTCAAGAACGACGCGCGCTTCAAGGTGGTCGTCGGCGCCACCGAGGGCGAGGTGGTACTCGCTCTCAACAACACCAAGCCACCGCTCGACGACGTGCGCGTGCGCCGCGCCATCTCGCACGCCATTGACCGCAAGGCGGTGGTCGAAGGCGCGTGGTCGGGCTACGGGCCGCCCATCGGCAGCCATTTTTCGCCGCTGCATCCGGCCTATGTCGATCTCACGGGCATTTACCCTTACGACCCGGCCAAGGCGCGCGCGTTGCTCCGCGAGGCAGGCGTGCGCGACGGCCAGACGCTCAACATGCGGCTGCCGCCGTTTCCCTACGCGCCGCGCGCCGGCGAGATCGTCAAGGCGTTCCTCGAGCAGGTCGGGCTCAAGGTCAACTACGAGCTGATCCAAGCACCGCAATGGCTGCAGCAGGTCTTCCGGGAGCGGCAATACGACATGACGATCGTCGCCCACACCGAACCGCTCGATATCAACGTCTACGCGCGCGACGACTACTATTTCGGCTACAAGAACCCCGCGTTCAGGGAGCTGATCGCGACGATCGAACGCACGCTTGATGAGGGCGAGCGCAACAAGCTGTTGGGCGAGGCGCAACGCACAATCGCCCGCGACGCGGTCAATGGATTTCTCTTCCAGCTTCCCAAGCTTGGCGTATGGAACGCCGAACTCGAAGGGCTGTGGGAAAACAGCCCGATTCAAGCCAACGACTTGACTGAGGTCCGCTGGCGGCGGTGAGGACGCGACGACCTGCGGCGAATTGCGACGCGCGCGCCCATCCTCGATGGTGCGACGGGCTCGAATTGGGCCTGGGGTCGGAACGCGACTAGTCGCCTTCGTCGCGAGCTTGTGGACGGATGAAGCGACGACGCCATGAGACACTTTATTAACTGGGCCGACGGCGCAGCTCGGCAATGATCGCCTTTTGCCTGCGCCGGGTGGCGATGCTGCTGATCACCTTGTTGGCGGCTTCGGCGGTCGTTTTCTTCGTGCTCGAGGTGCTGCCGGGCGACCCGGCGCTGGTCATGCTCGGCACCGAGGCGCAGCCTGAAACGCTCGCGGCGCTGCGCCGTCAGCTTGGTCTCGATCGACCGGCCGGCGAGCGGTATCTGGTTTGGATCGCTGGCTTGATCGTCGGCGATCTCGGCCTGAGCGTCACCTATCAGGTGCCGGTGGCCCAGCTCATTGTCGAGCGATTCGCCATCACCGGGCCGCTCGCGGCTATCGCGATCGCGCTGTCGACGGCGCTGGCGATTCCCCTCGGCGTGCTGGCCGCGGCCCGTCATCGCCGGCTCGGCGACGTCGGCGTGATGACGTTCACGCAGTTCGGCGTCGCGGTGCCCAATTTTTGGTTCGCTCTGCTGCTCGTGCTGCTGTTCTCGATCAATCTTGGATGGCTGCCGGCGGGAGGCTTTCCCGGCTGGAGCGCGGGGCTTGGTCCGGCGTTCGCGGCGCTGACGCTGCCGGCGGTGGCGCTGGCGTTGCCGCAGGCGGCGATCCTGGCGCGCGTCGCCCGTTCCGCGGTTCTCGACACGCTCGGCGAAGATTATGTCCGCACGGCGCGAGCCAAGGGTTTGACGCAGGGTGCGACGCTGCGCCGGCACGTGTTACGCAACGCGATGATCCCGGTGGTGACGATCATGGGGCTGCAATTCTCGTTCCTGCTCGCCGGAGCGATCATCATCGAGAACGTGTTCTACCTTCCCGGCCTCGGGCGCCTCGTCTTCCAGGCGATTAGCCAGCGCGATCTCATCGTGGTGAAGGACATCGTTCTCGTCCTGGCGGCGATGGTGGTGCTGATCAACTTCGTAGTCGATCTCCTTTACGCCGCTCTCGATCCGCGGCTGCGCCGCGCGGTGTCATGATCGCCGCCGGATTCGCTTGGCGCCGGCATCCGCCGCTCGTCATCGGCGGGGTACTGACGCTCGCCTTGATTGCGATCGCGGCGCTGTCGCTGGTTTGGACGCCCTATCCGGTCACCGAGCTCGCCATCGCCCGCCGCCTGCAGTCGCCGTCGGCGGCGCATTGGCTCGGCACCGACCAGTTCGGCCGCGACGTGCTGTCGATGTTGATGGCGGGTTCGCGCAACTCGTTCGCGGTCGGCTTCGTCGCCGTCGGCATCGGCCTCGTGTGCGGTACGACGCTCGGCGCGTTCGCCGCCGCGAGGCGCGGCTGGATCGACGACGCGGTGATGCGGCTGGCCGACTTCACCTTCGCCTTTCCCGCCGTGATCTCGGCGATCATGATCACCGCGCTCGCCGGGCCGGGGGCGATCAACGCGATCGTCGCCATCGGCATCTTCACCATACCGGTGTTCGCGCGGCTCGCCCGCGGCGCCGCGCTACAAGTGTGGTCGCGCGAGTTCGTCCTGGCGGCGCGCGCGGCGGGCAAGGGAGCGCCGCGGATCACACTTGAGCATGTGCTGCCGAACATCGCCGGGCTTCTCGTCGTCCAGGCGACGATCCAGTTCGCCTTGGCGATCCTCGCCGAGGCGGGACTGAGCTATCTCGGTCTCGGCGCGCAGCCGCCGCAGGCGAGCTGGGGCAAGATGCTCTACGAGGCGCAGACGTTCATGCAGCGCGCGCCGTTGCTGGCGATATTTCCCGGCGCGGCGATCGCCGTCGCCGTGTTGGCGTTCAATCTCCTCGGCGACGGGCTGCGCGACCTGGTCGACCCGCGACTCCGCCGCGCACGCGCATGAGTCTCCTCGAAGTCGATCGTCTGTCGATCGGACTCGCCGGCGAAGCGGGAACGATACGGCTCGTGCGCGAGGTAAGCTTCGCCATCGAACGCGGCGAGACGCTCGGCATCGTCGGCGAATCGGGAAGCGGCAAGTCGTTGACGGCGCTCGCCATCATGGGATTGCTGCCGCGCGGCGCCATTGCGAGCGGGCGCGTCGTGTTCGACGGCGAGAATCTGCTCGCGGCCGGCGAGTCGCGACTCTGCGCGCTTCGCGGCGACCGGATCGCCATGGTCTTTCAGGAGCCGATGACCTCGCTAAACCCGGTACACCGCATCGGCGACCAGGTCGCCGAGAGCCTGAGGCTCCATCGCGGCATGGCGCGCGGGCAGGCATTTCGCGAGGCGGCCGCGCTGCTCGATCGCGTCGGCATTCCGCAGGCGGCGTCGCGCGCCTTGGCGTATCCCCACGAGTTGTCGGGCGGTCAGCGCCAGCGGGCGATGATCGCGATTGCGCTCGCCTGCCGACCGGCGCTGCTCATCGCCGACGAGCCGACCAGCGCGCTCGACGTCACCGTGCAGGCACAAATCGTACGCCTGCTGCGCGATCTCGCCGACGAGATAGGCATGGCTCTGCTCTTGATCTCGCATGACCTCGGAGTAATCGGTCTGCTCGCCGATCGCGTACAGGTGATGTACGGCGGCCGGATCGTCGAGGCGGGCGCTACCAAGGACGTTTTCCGCCACCGCGCTCATCCCTATACGCAAGGCCTGTTCGCCGCCGTTCCGACGCGCGCGGCGCGCAAGGGGCGGCGTCTCGTCGCCATTCCAGGCGCGGTGCCGAAGCCGGAACAGTTGCCGCCGGGGTGTCCTTTCTATGGCCGCTGTCCCAAGGGCGTCGAGCGATGCTTGAGCGAGCCGCCGGCGGTGGCGATCGGCGAGCGCCATCACGCGCACTGCTTCTTCACCGACGCCGCGCCATGACCCGCGATGGAGCCCCGCTCGTCGAAGCAGCCGGATTGAGCCGACGCTACAAACTGCGCGGCCAAGCCGGCGCCGTGACCCGCGCCGTCGAAGAGGCGAGCTTCGCGATCTTGCGTGGCCGCAGCTTCGGTATCGTTGGCGAATCCGGGTCCGGCAAGTCGACCCTGGCGCGTCTCGTCATGGCACTCGAGCGGCCGGATGCGGGAACCGTCCGCTTCGAGGGCGAGGATCTGTTCGCGCTGCCCGCGGATGCGCTTCGCCGGCGCCGGCGCGCGTTCCAGATGGTCTTTCAGGACCCGTACGGCTCGCTCGATCCGCGCCAAAGCGTGGCGCGCATCGTCGCCGAGCCGCTCGATGTCGCCGAGCCCGGGCTGTCGCGTCGCGAACGTCTCGCGCGCGTCGAAGACATGCTGGACTCCGTCGGCCTGCCGGGCGACGCGGCGCGACGCTATCCGCACGAGTTCTCCGGCGGGCAGCGTCAGCGCATCGCCGTTGCCCGCGCGTTGATCACCGCGCCCGCGCTCATTGTCGCCGACGAGCCGGTCTCGGCGCTCGACGTGTCGGTGCAGGCGCAAGTGCTGAATCTGCTCATGGACCTGCAGGAAGCGCGCGGGGTGACCTATCTATTCATCAGCCACAACCTCGCCGTGGTCGAGCACGTCGCCGACGAAGTCGCGGTGATGTATCGCGGCCGCATCGTCGAACGCGGTCCGGCCGAAGAGCTGTTTCAGCGCCCGGCGCATCCCTACACGCGGGCGCTAGTCGATGCGGTGCCCGATCTGACGACCGCCGGGACCGGAGCGCTGGCGCCGGCGCTCTCCGAAGGCGGCGAGCCGCCGTCGCATGGATGCCCGTTCGCGCCGCGCTGCCCGCGCGTCGAGGCGCGTTGCCGCGCCGAGGCGCCGCTATTGCGCGAGCTGGACGGCGATCGGCAGGCTGCCTGCCACTTCGCTTGAGCGGAGCGACGGCGACCTCAGGCCCGCGCGCTCGCCGGTTTGGGCGGCGGAAAGATCAGCACCAGCGCCAGCGCGGAACCGACCAGCGCCATCGACAAAAGTTCGCGCACGCCGAGCGGCTCACCGAGCGCGATGGCGCTGCTGACGAGCGCCACCATCGGCGTCAAAAGCGTGCCGACGGCGGCAACGTTGGCAGGAAACAGATGGACGATCTTGAACCAGGCGAAGTAGGCGAACACCAGCGCCACCAGCACGAGGTAAAGGACGCATGCCCAGGCATACCAGCTCGCTTGCGGAAAATGCAGTCCTTCGACGAACGGCATGACGATGAGGATCGGCACGCCGCCAAAGAAGAGTTGCCAGCCGGCGTTGGCCAGCGTCGAGATCGTCCATTTCTGGCGCTTCTGATAGAGCGTGCCGATCGCCCACCCGAAGGCGGCGAGCAGGACGAAGATGACGCCGATCGGCGATTCGGCGAGCACGCCGGCGCTGCGCGAAACCAGCACGACGATTCCGGCGATACCCAATGCGAGCGCCACGATCAGCCGGCCCGACAAGCGTTCGCCGAGGAACATCGCCGCCAGCATCGCCGACCAGATCGGCATGGTGAAGCCAAGAATCGACGCTTTGCCCGACGGCAGCAGGATCAGCCCGAAGGCGGTGAACATGTGCCAGCTCGTGACGTTGAACAGCGAGGCGATGGCGAGGCTGCGCCACTCGCCGCCATGCGGCCTCGCCTTGACGCCCGCCATGCGGGCCAGTGCCAGCAGCATGAGGCCCGCCGCGATGCAGGTGTAGCCGCGGAAGGTCCACGGCGGAATCTCCTGAAGGGCGACCTTCATCACCCACCAGTTGCTACCCCAGGCGATCGACAATCCGACGAGAAGAACGAGCCCCAGGCGGGGCAGGCGTTGCGAAGCGCTCACGTCGATTCAGCGCGTGCCGGGGGGACGGCGACGATCGGCTGGACGAACTGCGGTTCGGTGTCCCAGGGGAAATAGATCCAGGTGTCCTGGCTCACCTCGGTAATGTAGGTGTCGACCATCGGCTTGCCGGCGGGCTTGGCGTAGATGGTGGCGAAGTGCGCGCCCGGCATTAGATCGCGCACCACCTTCGCGGTCGTACCGGTATCGACCAAATCGTCGATGATCAGCCAGCGGCCGGTGCCGCCGCTGGTCTCGGTCACCTCGCGCGACAAACCTTTCAGCACCTTGCTGCCGTGCAGTGTCTGGTGCTCGTAGCTTGAGACCGAGATGGTGTCGATGACGCGAATCTCCAACTCGCGCGCGACGATCGCCGCCGGCACCAAACCGCCGCGGGTAATCGCGACGATGCCTTTCCACGGACCGCCGCCGACGAGACGCCATGCCAGCGCCTTGGCGTCGCGGTGCAATTCCTGCCACGACACCGGAAACGTCTTGTTGATCTGGGTCGACATCGGAGGGTCCCCCGGGGAATAGTCGGCGGATTTAAGCCGAAGCGCTTCGAAGTGGCAACCAAGCGCAGGGGCGCCTCGCCGCAATGCCGTCAGGTGGCGCGGCGATCGACGGAATACAGCACGCAGCCAGCGATGCGCCACGAGCCGTCGTCTTGGCGCTCCATTTCATAGACGGCGAGCACCGGCGCGCCGTCCGGCCCGACCACCTCGACGAGCTGGAGCAAAGTCGAGTCCACGCGCAGCAACTCGCCAAAGGCGACCGAGCGCGGCCGGTAGACGGCGGCGTAACCGCTTCGCACCATGTCCATGAAGGTGTCAGGCGTCGCGAATTGGCGCTGAATCGAAGGGCTGGCGAAGGCGAAGGCGGCTGGCCCGTCGTCGCGCCGAAACGCCGCGATTTGGTCTTCGATCGTGCGATGGATCGCCGCGCGGTCGACCGCGCCGATATCGCTGGCTGGCGCTTGCGCGGCGGCCTGGGCCGTCATCACCGCATAGAACAGAAAGATTGCGAAGCGGCGCATGGGAAAAAGTCCAATGCGGTTGGCCAAGGCTGCGACGCAAGTATGCGCCCTGCTTCGATCGACGCACAGCGTCGCTCAGCGCAGATGGACGCGCACCTCGTTGGCGGAAGCAGCGGAGACGGTCGGCGGCGCGATCGCCAGCCGCTCGGGGGCGAAGCCCATTTCGACCAGGCTGCGACGAACCTTGTCGGTTTGGCAGTCAGCGGCGAGTCCGGCAAGGGCGGACTGTTCGTTCGATCCGCCGGCCGCCGGGGCCGCCGCAAGATCGAAGGCGACGTCGGGCTTGCGCGCGGCGGCCTCGCGGGCGGCGCGAAAGAGCACGTCTTCGTACGCCGGCGATGGGCGGTCGAACCGAATGGTGACAAAGGGACGGCCGAGCGGCCGCGCCGGCGCACTCGGTGCGGGCGCAAAGGGCGCGGCTTGCTCGGCCGAGCCGGATATCGCCTGTCCTAACACCGTCAAGCGGTCACGCTCGCACGCCAGCAGCATCTGTCCGCCGCCGAAAAGCGCCTCCGCACCACTGGCCGAAAGGCGCGCGAGCTGGGCTGCGAATGCATCGAGCTCGGCCGCCGCACGCGTCCATTGCGCGCGGAGCTCCGCATCGCTAGCGCGCGGAGTGGCGGCGAGGCGCATCGCCATCGCCTCGGCGTGCCTTCGATAGACGTGCGCGCGGGCGAGCAGTTCGCCGCTGGCGATCGGACCGGCGGCCGTCGACGGAGCGCCGGTGGTGGTCGCGCTTTGGCCGGGCCGCGGGGTCGCCGGCGGCGGCGCAATCACGCTCGCTGGCGGCTCGACGGGCGGCCAGATCGCATCCGAGATATCGGCGCAGGCCGGCAGAACGAGCAACGCGACGAGCGCTGACCTGGCCGCGGACCGCTTTCGGCCGCGCGAAAGGAGCGCCATGAGGCGGCAATGAATCACCGCGCGATGGTAACCAAAGCGGCGCGGCAAGAATAGGGTCAAACATCTGGAACGCTTTGTGAAATCGTGGTTCGCAGGGAGCGTCATCGAGGCGACCCGGCGGTGCTTGCCAGTCGGACGCGCTTTGAGTAGTGTCCGGCCTTCGTTTCGCCGGCCCCGCGTCGATCGCGGCGGCGTTCGGCGCAATCAGCGCCCGTAGCTCAACTGGATAGAGCACCAGACTACGGATCTGGGGGTTAGGGGTTCGAATCCTCTCGGGCGCGCCATACTCCCGACTGCGACAGAGTACGATATAACCCGATAAAATCGGCATTTCTGCGTACTGCGCGGAGATTTCCGGCGACGCGCGAATATGAGCGGATACTCCCCAAACTGTGCTCATCCATAGCCCGGCTGTAGCCCGGAAACGGGTGTTAGATCACCAGAGTTCAGTCTGATGGTATTTGCGACGAGCGAAAATCAGTGAAACTCGAGCTCACCAAACGTAGCGTCGAAGCGGCGCAAATCGATGAACAGGGAACATCGGGTTTCCGCAGGCATCCGCAAGAGCCGCCGCCGGGCGGCAACGCTGCGCGACTTTTGCGACGCACTTAGGCACGCTGCCCCGAAGCTGCGCCACCTCGGCGTCGAAGCGACACGCGCGGGTGAACACCAGAGATCGGAACCGGATCGTTGCAATCATGCGGCGGCCGCCTGACCAGGCCTGTCGCCCCGGTGGACAAATCTCAACGCACGGTATCCCGCTAGGGACGCACTCCAATCGATTGCCGCCGTACTGCTCCCCACCGAGACTGTCTCGAACGAGTGAAAACAGGACATTGCCGCCTCCAACGTTGAGAAGAGCGAGTCACTCATGAATTCGGTAAACAGGTGAATGGGCGCGCGGGCGATGCCCCGGATGCGCCAGAAAGAAGTCCTCTGGTCACGCAAAGCCATCGGGCGCATGGTGGGAATTTCGGCATTTCCCGAACGTGCGCCGGACCATGATTTGCAAGGACTCCGCGCATGAGCGAGCCGCGTAACCGAGTCGTTCAAGTCAAACGCTTCGGCGGTCCCGACGAATTGGAGGTGGTCGACGCCGCCTTGCCGACGGCCGGCCCGGGTGAGGTGCGGGTCCATGTGCTTGCCTCGAGCGTCGAGTACACCGACGTATTGATCCGACGCCACCTCTACCCGCAAACCTCGGTTCGCCGTCCACCTTTTGTGCTGGGATATGATGTCGTCGGGGAAATCGATCAGCTGGGCGATGGG
>DATIBC010000066.1:0-6958 GCA_035457725.1 Alphaproteobacteria bacterium
CACCACTAGCACGACGAAGGTCAGCATCGTGAGCGGTCGCCAGTTGCGCTGCAGCCAGCTATCGCCCCGCGCCTCCTCGCGCACGAATTCGCCGGCCAGCACCGCCGACCATAGGGCCTCGATCACACGGGCCGACTGAAAGACGAGGCATCGGAACTGCATGCTCTCGCTACCCGAACACACGTAATCATAGCGCGCATCTTCGGTCGAAAAGTCGCCGACTCGGATCCAGCCACGGCCTATGAAAACTTCAACCTGTTTTCCCGCGGTAAGGTCGTATCGGAGCGCGCCCAGCGAGATGGTCATTGCAATCCGCTTGTCGGCATCGACTCCCAATGTGATGACGCCTGCTACTCCGAAAGCCTCGTCACCAATGGCACCGAAGTCAACGATACAATTCGCCAGATCTCCCGGCTTGCCATCAACATGGACGGTCCATTTGAGGGTGATGGCGTCTGCTGCCGCCTGAGCCTTGAATGCATATGAAGCAAGACTAAGAAAGACCCCTAGAACCACGCCGAACTTGCGCATCGTGATACTCGCCTGAATAGTTGTCGTGACGGGACTCTACGTTAGAGCGTGCATCCCCGCAACCAGGGTCGAGCTATCGTCAGCGCAACGCCTCCTTGTGCTTGGCCATTCCCGCAATCAGTCCGCGTTCGGCCGCCGGCAAGCGTTCGGCGAGCATCGCCTCGTCGAGACCGCGTGCACGCCCGAGCGCCAGCATCGCCGAAAGATCGAGGCCGATCGGGCCGCCGTCCGCCGCCAGCGGCAACTGGCTTGCCGCCTCCAGCACCGTTTCCCAAACCTGCCAGCCATCGAGCGTCATCGGCGCGTTCACATCGTAGGGGCAGCGCGCGCCGCCCGATCCGCGTCCGCCTTCGGCGCAAGCGAGCTTGTCGTCGCGGCATCCGCGGCAGTAGCGTGCGCCGTCGACGAAGTGCCATTCGGCGAGGGCGCTAAGCCGTTTTTTTCGTCGTCCAGCCGTTCGAGCGGCGCCAGATAGGCCTCGATAAAGCGCAAGCCCACGGGGTAGATCGCCATCAGTTCGCCAACTGTGGCGGCGTTGAGCGGCGCCTTGGCGCTGCCGTCGGCGGTCAACACGCCCTCCCACTCGATCACCGCATAGCGGGCGAGCGCCTGGGTGAATGCCTCATCGGCGACGCCATAGCGCAGGTGATCGTCGGTGAGATCGGGCAGCCCTTCGACCGCGCCGCCGGCGGCGCGCACGCCGTCGATCTGCTGCGACAACTGGCGAGCGCACGCCGCGTCGAGGCGAGCAGTCGGCTTGCGTCCATTGTCTTGCGATGAACAGAGCGCGGCCACGGCGAGCGTGTCAATATCCGCCCGGCGTTGACAGCGCTTCTCCCGCAGGGTCCACTTCAACGCCAAACGGCGGGAGCGATCGGACATGAAAGCGCGCATCAAATGGGTCGAGGGACGGACCTTCGTCGGCGAATCGGGTAGCGGCCACAAGATCGTCGTCGGCACGGCGCATGGGCCCGGCCCCGGCACGCCGGGCCCGAGCCCGATGGAGACGGTGCTGATCGGCGCCGGCGCCTGCTCGGCCTACGACGTCGTGCACATCCTCGAAAAGGGCCGCGAGAAGGTGAACGACTGCGCGGTCGAGCTCGACGCCGAGCGCGCGCCCAGCGAGCCCAAGGTCTTCACCCGCATCGCCATGCGCTTCATCGTCACCGGGCGCGGCCTCGATCGCGCCAAGGTGGCGCGCGCCATCGATCTCTCGCTCACGAAATATTGTTCGGCCACCGCGATGCTCGCCAAGACGGCCGAAATCATCCATGAATTCGAGATTCGCGAAGCGCCCTGAGCGAAACCGTGTTTCGCTTTGGTGAGCGAGGCACCAACCTGCATCTTGAGGGCGATTTGCAACCGGCCTACCTCTCCGGCGATTGCAAGCGCACATCGCAATCGCATGAGAGGAGACACCGATGAAACTCTATTTTTCCCCCGGCGCCTGCTCGCTGTCGCCGCATATATGCCTGCGCGAAGCAGGCCTGGCGTTCGATCTCGAGCAGGTCGATCTCGCCGCCAAGAAAACCAAGGGCGGCGCCGACTATTGGAAGATCAACCCCAAGGGCTACGTACCGGCGCTCGAGCTACGCGCGGGCGAGGTAGTGACCGAGGGGCCGGCGATCGTCCAGTACATCGCCGACCAGAAGCCCGACGCGGGCCTGGCACCAAAAGCGGGCACGCCCGAGCGCAGGCAAGCGCAGGAGCGGCTCAATTTCATCTCGAGCGAGATCCACAAGACGCTCGGTTGGCTGTTCAACAAGCAGCTGCCCGAGGGATTTCGCGCCATCGCCGTCGAGCGGCTCGGCAAGCGCCTCGACGTCGTGTCGGCCGATCTCGACGGCAAGCAATATCTTGCTGGCGATAAGTTCGGTGTCGCCGATGCGTATCTTTTTACCGTGCTGCGCTGGACCAAGCCGCTTCAAATCAGCCTCGACAAGTGGCCCAACCTGAGCGCGTTCATGGAGCGCGTGGCGAGCCGGCCGAGCGTGCAAGCAGCGCTCAAGGCCGAGGGCATTGCGTAAGTCGATCTCGCGTCCGGCGGCGCGCGCGAGCGTGCGCGGCCGGACGCGAATGATCGCCGCAAATGAATCGATTCACGATTCGGATCGTGATCCTCTTTGGTGGGTCGATCTTCCTCGAACGCGGCGCATTTGATTCGAATCTGCGACAGTCGCAGCGAAAAATCGCCCGCGCATTAATCGACGCATAACCGACTCGGGCCGATGCTGTTAGCCTGATCAATAACGGCGTCGCGTTCGCACGGCGCATCGCGCTCCAGGAACGCAAGCGACCGAGAACCGGTTGGGGGATCGATGCGGTACTGGGGGCAATCGAATCGCGATTTGCGGCGTGCCGGATCGATGCTGGCCGGCGTGCTCGTCGTGGCGATCGCGGCGGGCGGCGCTGCGGCGCAGTCGCTGCGGCTCAACAACGCCGAGAAGGTGGCGCCGGTGTCGGTCGCCAAGACCGAGGAGCTGGCGCTCAATCTCCACGCCGTCGAGGACGCGGCCGAACGGCGCGCCGTGCGCGCGCTTGCCGAGACCAACGTAATCGGGCTGCAGCTTCGCGCCCGCCAGGCGGTGTTCTCGGATTTCGTCAGCGGCCTCGACAGCTTCGTCGCCGACCCGCTGGCCGCCCGCAGCGAAGTTCAGGTCGACCGCAAAGTGTCGATGGCGAACGCGCCCGCGGTGTCGTTCGGCGGTGGCTTCGTGCGCGACACCTTCGAGTCCGGCGCCTCGACGCTCAAAGCGAGCGGCCGGGTCGCCGCGCAGATCTTCGAGCGGCCGCTGGCCAATACCATCCGCTGGACCCTGGCGCGCGATGGCGCGACCGAGACGCACGAGCTCATCGACGGCACGCTGATGCTGCAGGAGAGCCTGGGCCTGGCGCGGCTGCGGGCGACCGTCAACTACCAGGGCGCGCCGCTCGTCGATTTCGTGTCGTACGGACTCGCCGGCGATATGCCGATTGCCTCGAGCCTGATCGGCCGCTTCGGCGTTGAGCATCTACACGCCGCCGATCGCGGCATGGCCTACAATCTCGGGCTCAACATCGGCGGGTCGCGGCTCGCGGTCGGCACGTCGATGCGTTACGTCGAGGACGGCGAATATCGCGTCGTGCTGGCGCTGGCCTTGCGCTGAACCGGGGCGGGGAGGCGAGCGCTGCGCCCAGGACCTACGCGGGGAACCCTGCCTTCTCCAGGTCGGTGACGAATTGCCCCAGCGTGTCCAGATCGCGGTAAGGCTGCTGTACCGCGAACTTCGCCAAAGAGAAGGTCGGCTCGATCTGACGGACGGCGTCCACCAACTTGGCCGCCAAATCGGGCTTGCCGGTTCGAACGTAAGCGCTCGCCAGAATCAGCCGTGCCATGACGTCGCCCGGGTTGACCGCGATGGCCTCAGTGGCAGCGTCGATCGCCTTCGCCGGTTCGCCGGCCGCCCGATACGCCGCCGCCAGGATGTCCTTGAACAGCGGCGGATAGATCGGCGAGTAGCGGATCGCCAGATTTACGTGATGGATCGCCTTTTGCTGCTCGCCACAGTAATGTAGAACGTTGGCGTAGAATGCGTTGGCCTGCGTGCAATTCGGCCGATTCCTGACCGCGCCTTGCCCGGCCTCCAACGCGGCGTCGAAGTGCCGGTCCAATAGATAAACGTGACTCAGTACCGTGTGGGCCTGCCCGTCGGCGTCCTCCATCGCCGTGGCGCGTTCCGCCCATTCGCGCGCCAGATCCTTTGATCGCGGCAACGACTCGGCCCAGCCGCGCTGGAAATCGTACCAATGCGTCAGCGCGACCCAAGTCGGGCCGATCGCTGCCTCGGGGTGGTTGCGCGCTACGATCTCGAATTGTCTTCGGGCATCGCTCATCGCCGTCGGCGTCATCCGGAAGAACTCGAACACGCCCCTGTAGAACGCCTCCAGCGATTTCAGGTCCTTGAGCGTCTTGTGCCAGACCTTCGCCGCCTCGCCCGCCACCAGCTTGACGTTCATCGCGGTAAGAACGCGTCCAGTGATTTCATCCATGAGCTGAAATGTATCGTCGATCGTTCGATCGAAACTTTCGGCCCATACGATCTGCCCCGATACGCCGTCGGTGAGGTCGAGCGCGATGCGAATGCGGTTGCCCGCCCGACGAACGCTGCCGTCGAGGGCATAGCGCACGCCAAGATGCCGTGACGCCATATTGGCCGTGTTGCCGCGGAACGCATGCGCGCTGGCGATCGCGATAAGAAACACCCCGGAAACCTTGACCAGCGCGTTCTGGATGTCGATCCGCAGCCCGTCAGCCAGGAAGTCATCCTCGCGATTTTCGGTCAGGTTGCGAAACGGCAGGATGACGATCGACGGCCGCTCCGGGAGTGGCGGAGCCGCATCTTTGATCCGCGCAGGTGCCGGCTGATCGCAGCGCCATTCCCAGGCCCGCACCGGTCGAGGGATATTCTTCAGCTCCTGCTCGCCCAAATCATGGCAAACGATCTCGAGGCGATCGCAAACCTGACGGTAAACGTCATCCGAGATTACGATCCCACCGGCTTGCGCCATTTGCTCAAGTCGGGCGGCGACGTTGACGCCGTCGCCGTATATATCGTTGCCTTCGATGGCGACGTCGCCGAGATTGACCGCCATGCGGTGCGCGAGCGGCCGGCCAGCTGCGGCCGTCGCCGATTGTTTGGATATCGTTTCCTGAATCGCGATGCCACACTGCATCGCCGCGACGACCGAACCGAATTCAATCAGAATTCCGTCGCCCATCAGCTTGACGATCCGGCCCTTGTACTCCTCGATTTTCGGTTCGAATATTTCGGCCCGCTGGCGCTTCAGCGCCGCCAGCGTACCAGCCTCGTCATCCGCCATTGAGCGGCTATATCCGACCACGTCGGCCGCAAGAATCGCGATGAGGCGACGTTCCATCGACTGCATCCCCCCAGCTATCCTAGCAAGTCGCGCCTCGAGACGCCACGCAGGCCGACCCGGCGATGGGCCGGGCGGGCGCATTGTCGGGATGGCCGCATCGCGAGTTCAGCACGCGAACGATCGTTGCGGCGCCGTGACATTTGCGCGACCAGGCGATTCGTTAAGCGAACCTTAATGACGATGCTGCGATCCTTGTCGCGGGGCATCGAAAATTTCGAAGGCGCGCGTGACGGTTTTGGCCGAACATGCGATGCAGGAGCTGCGCGAACCGGCTTTGATCGCGTTGTCGTTCGTCGTCGCGAGCATCGCCGCTTATGCCGCGCTCGACCTCGGCGAGCGGTTGGCTGCGGCCGACCGCCGGGTGCGGCTGGCGTGGCTTACCGCCTTCGGCCTTGCGGTCGGCGGCGGCGCCTGGTCGCTCCACTTCATCGCCATGCTCACTTGGGACCTGAGCGCGCGCGTCGCCTACGACACGGCGCTGACACTGCTTTCCTTTCTGTTGGTCGTCGGGGGGACGATGCTGGGCCTCCTCATCGCGTTGCGCCGTGGCCGCGCGACGCTCGATTTGGCCTGGGGCGGGCTGATGATGGGGCTCGGCATCGTTGCCGCGTACTACACGGTGATCATGGCGATGCAGGCGGGCGAAGGTTACGCCTTCGATGCTCGCCGCTTCGTCATTGCGCTGCTGACCGCCATCGTCGTGGCGAGCGTGATGCTGCGGCTGTCGCTGCTGACGCCGGCGGGTTGGCGCAAGCCGGTGATCGCGGCGGGCATAGGGGGCGCGTTTCTCGGTATTCACTACATGACCATGACGGCGGCCCGCTTTCATCCCGCGGTCGCGCCGCCCGAGGACGCGATCGGCGTTGCGCATGGGACCATGGCCATCTGGGCGGCGGCGGTCGCCGGCATCCTTTTCGCCACCGCGCTGATCGTCACCGCCATCGATCGGCGGTTTGCGCGCCACCTCGCCTATGAGCGCGAGCTGCGCGCGGCGCGCGACGCCGCCGACCATGCGAGCCAGGCCAAGAACGTCTTTCTTGCCGTGGTCAGCCACGAGCTGCGCACGCCGCTCAATGCGATCATCGGCTTCGCCGAGCTCATGTCGCACGAGGCTTTCGGTCCGCTCGGCTCGCCGCGCTACCGCGAATACGCCGGGCACATCCGGGAGAGCGGCGAGCTGCTGCTGGCGATGATCAACGACCTGCTCGACCTGACGCGCGCCGAGGCCGGCAAGCTCGATCTGGTTGAGGAGACGTTCGACCTCGCCGCCCTGCTCGAGTGGAGCCGCGGCTTGCTCGAAGTGCGAGCGAAGAGCGGCAACGTCGACCTCGTCTGCCGCATCGAGGAAGGTCTGCCGAAACTGTTCGGCGATCCGCGCCGCGTCAAGCAGATGGTGCTAAACCTGATCGCGAATGCGGTGAAATTCACGCCCGCCGGCGGGCGGATCGTCGTCGCGGCGCACCACACCGCCGACGGCGGCGTGGCGATCGCCGTCGCCGATAACGGC
>DATIBC010000067.1:0-29840 GCA_035457725.1 Alphaproteobacteria bacterium
CGATCGCCTGAGGTTGGTCGCCGGCCGGCTGGAACTCCGAAACGAGCTTGAACGGCTTCGAGGGGGCCGCGTCGGCGTCGACGGCAAGCGGCGGCCGTCCGGCGGGAAGCGCGGGATTGATCAGGGAGTCGGGCGGCGGGCGGAGGAGGCGGCTGGTTGTCACGCCCCTTATATGCGTCGCGCCGGGGCGAAAGGCGAGTCCCTGCGGCGGCGGCTCAGCGCGGCGGCTCGCGGTCCCACAAACGTGGCGACAACAGCATCAGCGCCAGCGCGATGAGCGAGAAGGTCACGCCCATGTAGGCGAATCCCTCGACCAGGCTGACCGACGATACCGCCTGGTCGGCGGCGCGCGGCACGCTCGCCGCGGCGGCGTCGCGAACTTGCGCGGCGGTCGGCGATGCGATGGAAATGGCGATGGCGGCTACCGCGGTCGCGGCTGCCGCCACTTTCACGGCTTCGTGGACGAGACCTTGGGCCGTTCCGAGACGCTTGTGAGTCTTGCGTGTGGTGCGGGAGTCGGACATGGCGATCGCGTGAGAGCGGCGTGTGCCGTTGATGTTGGAACGAAATAATGACGGCGGAATCGTGATGATTCGCTTAACGGGCGACCGATTCAGCCTCCGCGGTCACCACATATCTGAGCGGCGTGCCCGGCCACAAGCCGTCGAAGGGATAACACGTGACGAGCGCCAAGGTGGGTCGCTCGATTTCGTCGAAAATTCGCGCCGTTCGTGCGTCGACTATGCGCATGTCGGTAACGCGATATGCGATCCGCGCGCCGTCAGCGCGTTCGACGAACAGCCAATCGCCGGCCGAGAGCCGGCGTAGGAAACGAAAATGCGTGTCGCGATGGGCCGCTATGACGCTGAGGCCGGGCGTCCCCGGCGTCGCCGTGCCGGCGAGGTGACCGGGGCCGAACGCCAGGCTGCGCCCGCTCGCGTCGGCCAGAACGTAGACCTTTTCGCCGGCGGCTGGCGCCTCGAGGCGGGCGACCGGCCAAGTATCGGCCCATGGCCAGGGTCGCGCCTCCGGCGTGCCGGCCCGTGCCGCCCGCCAGGCGCGCTCGATCAGCGTTTGCGCCAGCGCCGCCTTGGCCGGAATCCATAGGCCGGCGGCGAGCTGCCAGAGCGCAAGCCCGAGCAGCCCGGCGACGGCAAAGCGGAGCGTCCGCGTCATCGGCGGCGAGGGTGCGCCAGCCGCCAAAGCGATGGCGCCAGTAATGCCAGAGCCAGGGCGAGCAACAGCAGCCCGATCAGCAGGCTGAGCTGGGCGTGCGTCGCTGTCTGCGGCAGCGTCACCGGGGCGCCAGGGGATATGCCGCCGATCCGCGCCGCCGCCGCCTCTTGCGCGCGCTGTACCGACGCATCCGCCGCGGACCCGCCTGCGGGCGAGACGGGAGCGGCCTCGGTCTTGCGCATCGGGGGGGCGAAATACTGGGGCGAGAGAGAGGGTGATGGTGGCGCGACGATTCCAGTTTGAACGCCGAATACTTTGTCGTATTGCCAGCCATCGGGAAGATTGGTCGGCACCTCGGCGGTGCGCAGCGGCGCATCTTTGGCGCGCCCCGGGGTCACGTCGACGGCGACCAGGCTGGTGAACTTGCTGACCAAGCCATAACCCAGCGCAACTTTGAGCGCAGCTTCGCGAACCGCCGCCGGGCTCTCGCTGCGCCGCTGACCGTCGGTCAACGCATCGATCTTTTTGCGCGCCCACAAAGACGCCACGCCGGCATTGTCCGCGCCGCCATCGAGCGCGAGCGCCGCCGACCATGGGGCGCCGGCGATCTTGCCGCGCACCTCGACGGTGGTCCCAACAACACGCGCCCCCGCCGGGAGCCGAGCCGACAGTACAACTGGCTCGCCAGCGTAGAGATCGGGCAGCGGATCTGGATAGCCCTCGACATTCACGCCGCCAGGCCAGACGACCGTCAGATCGGTGAGAACCGGATGCTCGAGCTTCGAATAGAGCGCGCTGACGCGCTTGGCGACCTCTTCGGGGCGGGAGATGTGGGTGAAGGTACCGCGTCCGGTGCGCGCCGCCTCGCGCATGAACCAACCATTGGGCGCCGAGCCGATGCCGACGGTGAACAACCGCGAATCGCCGAGCCGGTCGGAAATTCGTTGGAACAGCGCGGCCTCGTTGCCGACCGCCCCGTCGGTGAGAAATATCACCTGGCGGACGCGGCCGGGATCGGCGAATCCGTCGAGCGCCAGATCGAGCGCTTTCAACATTTCAGTTCCGCCGTTGGCGGAGAGCGCGTCGACGAAGACGTGCGCCTTGCGCACGGCCTCGGGCGTCGCCGGCTGCGCGGCGCCGAACAGCGCCGAGGCGACATTGTTGAATTGCACGACGTTGAAGCTGTCGCGCGATTGCAGCCGGTCGATCGCCAGCTTGAGCGCTGTCTTCGCCTGAACGATCGACGCGCCCGCCATCGAGCCCGAGGTGTCGATGACGAAGATCGTCTCGCGCGCGAGGCGCCGCGTGTCTTCCACGGCACTCGGGTCGGGCGGCATCAGCATCAGCAGCAGATGCCGCGCGTCCCCGCGCTCCTCGACGAACAGGCCGGCGCGCGGCTCTTTTCCCGTCTCGGGACGCCACGACAGGACGAAATCGCGGTCCGCCGGAACCTCGGGGTCGCGAAGTTTCACCGACGCCTTGCCATCGGGCGCGACGGTCGTGACGATGGGATGGGAGATCGATTCGATCGCGGCGAGTGTGATGCCGGCGTCGATCTGGACCGCGAGCGTCACCGGATTGCCCTTGCCCTCGTGCGGCTTGCGGACCGGCGGCGTGATGCGATCGGCGTCCAGTACTTGGTTGGTCGGCAGCGCCCAGCCGCGGGCGCTCGCCACCACTGGGTTTCCCGGAATGTAACGGGGCGCCACGACCAGCGGAAATCGAAGGCTGAACGTGCCCTGGTCGTAGCGAAGATCTTCCTGGTACTCGATCTCGACCGCGATCTCCTCGCCCGGCCCGACATTGGCGAGCGAAGTGGTGAAGATATTCGGCCGTTCCTGCTCGACGAGACCGGCGCGCCGGCCCTCGTTGCGCGCCTGTTGATAGACACGCTGGGCCTGCTGGCGCTCTTCGATGCGCCCTTCCACCATGCGTTCACCGATGCGAAGCCGCATCCGATCGACGGCCGAGTTCTCGGGCAGCGGGAAAACGTAGATGCCTTCCACCCATTCCTGGCCGTCGTTCTTGAACCTCTGCCGAACGGTTGCGCGAGCGATCAAACCGCTGACCTTGATTTCGACATCGGTGGCGACCAGCGGCGCGGCAACGAAACCCGCGCCATCGTCGCCCTTGAAGAACAGCCGGCCGCTTTCGGCGTCATGCGGCCGCTGCGCGGCGACGCCGTCATCCGGCGCGGCGGCGCGCGCGACCGCAGCGATCGGGATGACGAACGCAAGCAGGAGGCAAGTGAGCAGCATGGCCGGTGCCGATGCGGCCGAATAGTGGGCGGCGCGGGGCTGGGATGACATCATCTGCTCCCCTGGAATGATTGCAGCATGGGGAGCATCGATCGCGGACACGGCGGATTTGGCGCGCTCGTACGGCGGATGCGGGGAAAGATGGTGGCGAATCCGCGGCGCACGGGCAGGCATTTACTTCGCGCGGCGCTCGGCGGATATTGAAACAGGTGCCGAATCGCCGGCTCGGAGCCGGCCGGAGAATGGTTAACGCCGGAAATGTCCGTGCGCCGAGCAATATCGGCTGCTTCGGTGGTCGCCACCCTCGCGCTGCTGCCCGCGTCGCCGGCCGCGGCGCATCCGCATGTTTGGATCGACGCGAGCGCGACGTTCGTATTCGCCGACGCCAAGCTCGCCGCCATCGCCCATCGCTGGACGTTCGACGAGGTGCTTTCGGCCGTGTTCGCGCGCGAGTTCGACAAGAACCGCGACAAGACCTTCAATCAGGCGGAGCTGAAGGAGCTCTTCGAGAAGACGTTCGAGAGCCTGAAGGACTACGACTTCTTCATGCATGTCTTTGTCGACGAGAAACGCGTCACGCTGACCGAAGTGCGCGATTTCCGCGCCACGATCGGTCCCGACGGCAAGCTCACCTATGATTTCGTCGTGCCGCTTCCGCAATCCGTCGATCCGACCAAAGCGCAGGTGCGCATGAGCATCTACGACGACAGCTATTACATCGATGTCGCGCTCAATCGCAGCGAACCGGCGCGGATCGAGGGCCTCGCCGCCGGTGCGTGCGACGTGGAGGCGAGCGAGAAAGACGCCGAGCTCGCCAATTTCGGCCTATCGCCGACCCTGCATCTCAGGCTGCGTTGCCCGTGATGTCAGCCCTCCGCGGCTTTTCGATCGTCGTGCTGATCGTTGCCGCCTTTGCCGGAGGCGCCGCGGCCCAAAGCCCGCTGCTCGGCGGACGTGGCGCCGGTTCGCCGCCCGCCGACGCCCCGGCGAAAGCTGTGCGTTCTGAGCCGCCGCCGCAAACCGCGCTCGGCCAGGCCAGCCGTTGGCTTGCTCAGACGCAGCAGACCATGGTCAACAGCATCACCCGCGAAGTAAAGACGGTGAAGGACGGCGATTCCTACGTCCCGCTGCTGTTCGGCATGCTATTCGCGTTCCTCTACGGGGTGGTGCACACGCTCGGGCCGGGCCACGGAAAGTTTGTCGTTGCCTCTTATTTCGTCGGCCGCGACGCCAGCATCTGGCGCGGATTACGCATGGCGTCGGAAATCGCGGTGACGCATGTCATCGCCGCGGTGTTGCTGGTGTGGCTGACCGACGTCGCGGTGCGCGTACTGTTCGGCGCGGCGACCGGCGAACTCTATTGGAGCCGGCTGATCAGCTATGGCGTGCTGGCGGCCATAGGTGCCTGGATGCTGACGCAGGCGGTCCAGCGATTGGTCGGCGCGCGCGGCGAAAACGCGCACGATGCGGCCTGCCGGCACGGTCACGGCGGCGGGTCCAGCAGCGCCGGCGAGGGCCGGCAACGCGGCCTGCTGTCGATCGGCGTCGGCGTGGCGCCGTGCACGGGCGCGATCCTGGTGATGGTGTTCGCGCTGGCGAACGACGTGCTGGTCGCTGGTGTGCTGATGGTGGCGGCTATCGGCGTCGGCATGGCGGCGACGATGTTCGCCATCGGCGTCGCGGCGATCCTCGCGCGAGGCATGCTGATGGCTCGCGTCGGGCGCGAGGAGCGCCGGGCGCGGCGCTGGCAAGGCGGCCTCGAGTTGGCTGGTGCGCTCGCCATCGTCGTGTTCAGCACCGCGCTCCTTCTTGATGCGCTTTAGGCGCCAGCGTCAGGCCCGGTCGACCAGAGACTTTCCGTCAAAAGCGCCGAGCACGTCCTGGCGCTTCGAAACGCCGGCAGCAATCGCACGCGTCGAAAACGCAGGATGGCCGATCGTTGTTAACGATGCCGCGCCAGCCAATCGCGCAGGAACGCGATCTCCTTCGTTTGTGCGGCGATGATCTCCTCCGCGAGCCTACGCAGTTCGGGGTCCTTGCCATAGCGCAGCGCGACCGTCGCCATGTCGATCGCGCCTTGATGATGCGGGATCATCCCAGCGGCGAAATCCTTGTCGGAGTCGCCGGTGAAATTGATGTCCATGTCGCGATGCATGCGCGCGTTCGCTTCCTTGAACGCCGCGATCGCCGGGTTGTCGGATTGCGCCGCCGGTGCGCCATGCCCCGCGGACGGGCCGCCATGCTGATGCGCCGATCCGTCGCCGGCGAACGGACCTGCCGCGGCGAGCGACAATGCGATAACCCACGCTTTCCAATGGTTCATGGGCAAGTGTCTCCTGACATTCCGGAATGAAGGACAAACTACAGCGCGACATAGGTATTCCGGCTGCTGGAAGGTCAAGGGCGCAACGCGGCGACGTCGATCGGCAACGATATCGCGGCGCTTTGGCATGTCCGGGGTTGCGCCTCGCGTGCGGCGCTTGTAGCTTCCCTGCTCGCCGCCGCGCCTCCTTCGATCACGAACCTCGGAATCCGATCATGGCCAGCCCCGCCGCTCGCCCCACGCCCGCCGAACGTCCGCTGCTTGCCGAGCGCCTCGGCCGCATCAAGCCCTCGCCGACGATCGCCGTGACGACCAAGGCGCTCGAGCTCAAGGCGGCGGGACGCGACGTCATCGGGCTGGGCGCCGGCGAACCGGACTTCGACACGCCGCAGAACATCAAGGACGCGGCCAAGCGCGCCATCGACGCCGGCCAGACCAAATACACCGCCGTCGACGGCACGCCCGAGCTCAAGCAGGCGATCTGCGCCAAGTTCGCGCGCGAGAACGGGTTGGCCTACAAACCGAACCAGATCACCGTCGGCACCGGCGGCAAACAGGTGCTGTACAACGCGCTGATGGCGACGCTCAATCCGGGCGACGAAGTGATCATCCCGGCGCCCTATTGGGTGTCGTATCCCGATATGGCATTGCTCGCGGAAGGCACGCCGGTGGTGGTCGAGTGTTCGCAGAACAACGGCTTCAAGATGCGCGCCGAGCAGCTCGAGGCGGCGATCACGCCCCGCACCAAGTGGCTGATCTTGAATTCGCCGTCGAACCCCACCGGCGCCGCATACACGCACGCCGAGCTGCAGGCGCTGACCGACGTGTTGGTGCGTCACCCGCATGTTTGGGTGATGACCGACGACATGTACGAGCACTTGGTCTACGACGAGTTCGAATTCACCACGCCGGCGCAGATCGAGCCGCGGCTATACGATCGGACGCTGACGGTGAACGGCGTCTCCAAAGCGTACTGCATGACCGGCTGGCGCCTCGGCTACGCCGGCGGTCCGGCGCACCTCATCAAGGCGATGGCCGCGGTGCAGTCGCAGAGCACCTCGAATCCGTCGTCGATCAGCCAGGCGGCGGCGGTCGAGGCGCTCAACGGGCCGCAAGACTTCATCGCCCGACATAACACGGAGTTCAAGCGCCGGCGCGATCTGGTGGTCGACATGCTGAACAAGGCGAAGGGCTTGCGCTGCCCGACGCCGGAAGGCGCGTTCTATGTCTACCCATCCTGCGCCGGCGCCATCGGCCGCAAGACGCCGCAGGGCCGGATGATCGCCAGCGACAGCGACTTCGTCGAATATTTGCTCGAAGCCGAGGGCGTCGCGGTGGTCCAAGGCGTCGCGTTCGGGCTGTCGCCGTATTTTCGCATCTCGTACGCCACGTCCACGGAGCTGCTGCGCGAGGCGTGCACGCGCATCCAGCGCGCCTGCGAAGCGCTCAAGTAGCCGTGCGTGGACCGGCGTCGGGCGGCGTCGAGTTCATCGTACCGACGCCGGCCGATCTGTCGCGGCTCGCGGCACTGGCGCGTTCCTACTACGCCGAGTCCGGCATGCCATGGCGCGACGAGGTTCAGGGGCGGGCGCTTGCCATGCTGTGTGGTGGCGACGAGCTGGCGCTCGGGTGGCTCGCCGCCGTCGAGGGCGCCGATGTCGGATACCTCGTCTGCTGCCTCGGATTCAGCGTCGAGTTCGGCGGCTACGACGGGTTCATCGACGAGCTTTACGTCGTTCCGGAGTTTCGCCGCCGCGGAATTGGGCAACGCGCGCTGGCCTATGCGATCGCCGTGCTTGAATCGCGCGACGTGCGCGCCGTTCACCTCCAGGTCGAGCGCGCGCTAATCGACGCGCAAGAACTCTACCACCGAGCGGGATTCGTCGACGACGGGAGACTCCTGTTGACCAAGCGCCTCGCGGCAAGGCGAAAGCCACGCCGATTGACTCCGCCCGGCTCGATCCGCGACGCTCAGTCCGTTCGCATTGGAGGTAACGACGAATGAAGATCGCGATCATGGGGACCGGCGGAGTGGGCGGGTATTTCGGCGCGCGCTTCGCGGCGGCGGGGGCCGACGTCGCGTTCGTCGCCCGGGGCGCCCATCTTGAGGCGATCCGCCGGGACGGCCTCAAGGTCGAGAGCAAGAACGGCGACCTGCACGTCAAACCGGCGGAGGCGACGGACCGGCCGGCTGACATCGGTCCGGTCGATCTGGCGATCCTGACCGTCAAGCTATGGGATACCGACGCGGCGATCACGGCGATGGCGCCGCTAATGGGCCCCGGCTCGGCCGCCGTGTCCTTCCAGAACGGCGTCGAGGCCGCCGACAAGCTCGCCGCTGCGTTCGGGCGCGAACGCACGCTCGGCGGAGTGTCGCAGATCGCCGCGATCATCGCCGCGCCGGGCGTCATCCGGCACACCGGAACATTGGCCCGGCTCGTCATCGGCGAACTCGACGGCAAGGAAAGCGCGCGAATCAGGGCGCTCGCCGATCTCGCCAAGCGGGCGAACGTCGATCTCGTCGTTTCGCCTGACATCAGGCGCGCGGTCTGGGAGAAGATGGTGTTCCTCGCCACGTTCAGCGGCATGACCACGCTGCTGCGGCGTCCCAAGGGACCGATCTTTGGCGATCCCGACACGCGCGCCATGTTCGAACAGGCGGCGACCGAGGCGGTGGCGGTGGCGCGCGCGCAAGGGGCGCAGCTTGCGGCCGATCACGTCACCAAGGCGATGGCCTTTGGCGACGGGCTGCCGGCCGAGATGAAGTCGTCGATGTTGGGCGACCTCGAGCGCGGGAATCGGCTCGAACTGCCGTGGTTGTCGGGCGCGATCGCCCGCATGGGCAAGGCGGCGGGGGTGCCCACTCCGGTGCACCAGTTCATCTATGCGGCGCTCAAGCTCGACGCCGAGGGAGGGCGCAAGGCATGAACGACAAGCCACGTCTCGCTTCGAAAGGGGCAGCGGTCGGCGCGCTGCCGAAACTCACCGTTCGCGACCTGCGCGCGCGGGTGGTCGACGTGCCGATGCGCCGGCCGTTCGCCACCGGCAGCGGCGCGCTCAAGAGCGTGCCGCTCGTTCTCGTCGATCTCGCGACCGCGGAAGGGGTCACGGGTCATGCCTATCTATTCTGTTTCCGGCCGTTCCTCGGCCGCATGATCGCGCACGCGCTGAGCGACATGTTGGAAGCGACCAAGGGCGATGCCGTGGCGCCGGCCGAGATATGGGCCAAGCTGCATCGCCGTTACGTGCTGATGGGCCGTCAGGGCGCGATGGTGATGGCGAGTTCCGGCTACGACGTCGCGGCGTGGGACGCGCTCGCCAAGGCGGCAGGCGCGCCGCTGGCGCGGCTGCTCGGCGGGACCGTCGGCCCGGTGCCGGCCTACAACAGCAACGGTCTGGGCCTGGCGCCGCCAGCCAAGGTCGCCGACGAAGCGCTCGAACTCCTCGACGAAGGATTCAAGGCGGTGAAGATCCGCCTCGGCCGGTCAACGGGCGAGGCGGATATCGCGGCGGTGCGCGCGGTGCGCAAGAAGATCCCGTCCGACGCGCCGCTGATGTCGGATTACAACCAGTCGCTCGGCCTCGCCGAGGCCCTCAAGCGCGGCCGAGCGCTCGACGAGGAAGGCATTTACTGGCTCGAGGAGCCGGTGCGCCACGACGACTACGCGGCGAATGCCGAAATCGCCGCGGCCCTTCGCGTGCCGGTGCAGATCGGCGAGAACTTCGTCGAGCCGTTCGCCATGGCGCGCGCAGTCGAGGCCAAGGCGTGCGATTTCGTGATGCCCGATCTGCAACGCATCGGCGGCGTCACCGGCTGGCTGCAAGCAGCCGCGCTCGCCGCCGCATATGGGATCGAAATGTCGACGCATCTTTTTCCCGAGGTCAGCGCCCATCTCATGCGCGTCACGCCGACGGCGCACTGGCTTGAATACGTCGACTGGGCTTCGCCCATCCTGACCGAGCCGATCAAGGTCAAGGACGGCCACGTTCACTTCGCCGACAAGCCGGGCAACGGCCTCGCCTGGAACGAGGCGGCGGTTAAGCGGTTTCTCGTCGATTGATGCGAGCGCGCCACTCCTGAAGGACTTGGGGCGCTGCTCGAATTCGGCTTGCCAAGCCCCCATTGCCTTGGTTCACTAAAAGAAAAAGCCTTGGTCCGTCACAGTCGGGGAGAAACTCGGGATGCCCACCAAAGCCCCCTCGGCGCCCCGCTGCGCGGCGCTGGTCGGTCCCTATCTCGGCGGCAAGACGACCCTGCTCGAGAGCCTCCTTTCGGTGACCGGCGCGACGACGCGCAAGGGCTCGGTCAAGGAGGGCAATACGGTCGGCGACAACTCGCCCGCGGCGCGTGCGCGCCAGATGAGCGTCGAACTCAACGTCGCGTCGACCAGCTTCATGGGCGAGGCGTGGACATTCATCGATTGCCCCGGTTCGATCGAACTTGGCCACGAGGCGCAAACTGCGCTGATGGTCGCCGACATCGCCATCGTCGTGCTGGAGCCGATCCTCGATCGCGCGCTGATGCTGGCGCCGATGTTCAAGTTTCTCGACGACCATGAGATTCCGCACATCTTGTTCCTCAATAAGATCGACCAGGGCGAGCCGCGCATCCGTGACATCATGGCGGCGCTGCAGGCGATATCGGCGCGCCCATTGGTGTTGCGCCAGGTGCCGATCCGCGAGGGCGAAAAAATCGCCGGCTATGTCGATCTGGTGAGCGAGCGCGCTTACCGCTACAAACCGGGTCAACCGTCGGATCTGATCAAGATTCCCGACGAGCTGATCGACCGCGAGAAGCAAGAGCGCCAGGGACTGCTCGAGAAACTGGCCGATTTCGACGACAAGCTGCTCGAGCAACTGCTCGAGGATACGGTGCCTCCGAAAGAGGAGGTCTACCGCCAGCTCGTCAGGACCATCTCCGACGACAAGCTGGTGCCAATCATGCTCGGCTCGGCCGAGCGCGACTTCGGCGTGCGGCGGCTGCTGAAGGCGTTGCGGCACGACACGCCCGAACCGGCGATCGCGATGACGCGCCTGGGCATCGAGTCCTCGGGCGAGCCGCTGGCGCAGGTATTCAAGACGCAGCACGCGGCGCATACCGGCAAGCAGTCGCTGGCGCGGATTTGGCGCGGGCCGATGGCCGACGGAACGACGCTGGGCGACGGCAAGGCATCGGCGCGCGTGGCCGGCGTCTCGCGTCTGGTCGGCGCACAGATGACCAAACTGTCGAAAGCCGAGGCCGGCGAAATCGTCGCTCTTGGCCGCCTTGAAGGGATCATGACCGGCGCCACCATCGTGCCGTCGGGCAAACCGCCGGCGGGTCTCGCGCCGTGGCCGGCCCCGCCGGCGCCGTTGTTTGCGCTCGCGGTGACCGCCGAAAAACGCTCCGACGACGTCAAGCTGTCGGGCGCGATCCAGCGATTGACCGAGGAGGATCCATCGCTATCGGTCGAGCACAACGCCGATACCGGCGAGTTCCTGCTGTGGGGCCAGGGCGAAACGCATCTCGCAGTCGCGCTCGAGCGCCTGAAGTCGCAGTACAACGTTCCCGTGGCCGGCCGTACCCCGCAGGTGCCGTACAAGGAAACGATCCGCAAAGGCGTTTCCCAGCATGCCCGGCACAAACGCCAGAGCGGCGGCCACGGCCAGTTCGCCGACGTCAAGGTCGAGATCAAGCCGTTGCCGAGGGGTACCGGCTTTATCTTCGAGGACAAGATCGTCGGTGGCGCGATCCCGCGCAATTTCATCCCGGCGGTCGAGGACGGCATCCACGACTACCTGAAACGCGGGCCTCTCGGTTTTCCGGTGGTCGATGTCCATACCGCGCTGGTCGACGGCCAATACCATTCGGTCGACAGCTCCGACCAGGCGTTCAAGATCGCCGGATCGCTCGCCATGCGCGAAGGCATGCCGAAATGCGATCCGGTCTTGCTCGAGCCGATTTGCAAGGTCGAGATCTCGGTGCCGACCGAGTTCACCTCGAAAGTGCAGCGCTTGGTGTCGACGCGGCGCGGCCAGATTCTCGGCTTCAACGCCAAGGAGGGATGGCCAGGCTGGGACGCCGTCTCGGCGCATCTGCCGCAAGCCGAGATGCACGACCTTATTATCGAGTTGCGTTCGGCGACGATGGGCGTCGGCAGTTTCGCGTGGAGCTTTGACCACCTCGCCGAACTGACCGGCAAGCCTGCCGAGAAGATCGTTGCCCGCATGCAGGGCGAAGCGCGCGCGGCGTCGTGATTGCTGCGGGATTGCGCTGACCGGGCGGCGGCGCCGGATCCAATCGCGGCGCTGTGCCGTCGAGACGCCATCCAATGGTTAGAAAATCCTCGCGAGCCGCGGCGCTGCTGGCCAAGGCGTGGCGTACCGGCGCGCGGCTCGATGCGTTGCCGAAGAATCTGCGGCCGCGCAGCGCCGCTGCGGCGTATCGCATCCAGGACGCGTTCGCGCGCGCCTTGGGCGAGCCGGCCCTGGGTTGGAAGATCGGCTGCACCAGCGCTGCGGCTCGGAGGATATTGAAGACCCGCGCGCCGATGTACGGACGGGTGCTGGCCTCACGTCTTTTTGCCAGCGGCGTGGAACTCGGCGGCACGCACTACAAGCTCCGCGGCGTCGAAGGCGAGTTCGCCTTCAAACTCAAGCGCGACCTGCCGCCGCGTCGGCGCCCCTACGCTCGTCCCGAGGTGCTCGCGGCGATCGGCGGCCTGCATCCGGCGATCGAAGTGATCGAGCCGCGCTACGCGGATTGGCTCGCCGTCGGCATCCACAGCATCATCGCCGATCTCGGCGGAAACGGGGCGATCGTGCTCGGGACCGCGGTTCCGGCGTGGCGGCGGATCGATCTTCGCGAGGCGTCCGTGCGCATGACGCTGAATGGCAAGATCGTCGGCGAAGGGACGGGCGCGGATTGCATGGGCGATCCCGTCGCGGCGCTCGTCTGGCTGGCCAACGCGCTACGAAATCGCGGCGGGCTCAGGGCCGGAGAAATCGTCTCGACCGGCACGTGTTGCGGGTTCCATCGCGCCGCGGCGGGAGACCGTTGCATCGCCGATTTCGGACGGCTTGGCCGGGTGCTGGTGCGATTCGCCGGCGCGTAGGCGATGAGTTTGCGGTCCGGCCTTGAAATTACTTAGAACTGGTTTAATTATCCAACTAAAGAGCTGGAACTATAGAAGAGATTCGAGGAGAACAGATCATGAAGATCGACATCGGCCTTAAGGACAACAGCCGCAAGACGGTCGCCGAGGCTCTCGGCCGGGTATTGGCGGACAGCTACACGCTTTACCTCAAGACCCATAATTTCCACTGGAACGTGACGGGACCCAATTTCTATTCGCTCCACAAGCATTTCGAGGAGCTTTACACAGAACTTGCAGGCGCGGTCGACGAGCTTGCCGAACGCATCCGTGCGCTCGGGCTGTTCGCGCCAGGGAGCTATGCCGCGTTCGGCAAACTGACCAAGATCAAGGAAGCGAACGACGTGCCGGGGCCGAACGAGATGATCCGACAGCTCGTCGCGGACAACGAATCGATCGTACGCGCGGCGCGCGAGATCAAGGACCTTGCCGAGAGCGTCGGCGATGTCGAGACCGGCGACATGATGATCGAGCGCATGCAGGTTCACGAGAAAGCGGCGTGGATGCTGCGCGCACAGCTCGAATAGCATGACGGCTCGGAGCAGGTCTTGTCCGCTCCGAGCCGAAACGCTTCCCTGGCCTGGGCCTTATTTCGCTTTGCCGTCCGTGGTCTTCAACGTATTGACGATGTGCGCGGCGACAAACGTATAGTCGTCGGCCGCTCGCGGTTTATGGCAATTCATGCAGCCGGTGACGTTGGCATTGGCTTGATGTCGCGTGCCGTCGGCATTGAACACCGCGAACTCCCATTCGCCGTTGCGGATATTGTCCGTGTACTCAGCGCCCCAGCCTTTTTTCTTCTGCTGGACGAATAGGCCGTTGACTTTATCCTCGGCGATGAATCGACCATTGGGGTCCTTCAATGGCATGCCGTCGGCCCCAAGCTTGGCAGGGCGCAACTCGAGGGCGAGATACGTGCCATCGGGAAGTGCCTGCCCTGCGGCGGCGGCCTGCCACGCCTCTGGATTCATATAGACGGTACGAATCGCTTTCTGGTCATAACGGTCGATCGTGGCGATCCGGACCCAGCCGGCCTTGTAGTTGGTCGGAAATTCGACTTTCTCCGGTCCGGCAAACGCGTGGCCGATGGCCGCCGCGCCGGCGAGCACCGCCGCGCCGCCCAATGCGAGAAGCAACTTTCGTGTCATTCGCTATCCTCCTCAGGCGTTCAGCGCGTCACGTTGACGGCGGCGTTCATGTTGGCGTGAAGGGCGCAGGCAATTTTGATACTGCCGGGCTTGGTGAGCGTCAGTCTGACCGTATCGCCCGGCTTTTGCGGACCGAACGAAACCTGATGGTCGATCGTCGGCGAATACACCCAGTGATTGGTGATATCGCCGTTAACGAAGGCGAGCGTGTCGCCGACCTTCGCCTCGATGGCTTTCGGCCCGTATTGATTGCGCACCATCGACACGCTGATTTCTTTCGCCGCGAAAACGTCGCCGGTCGCGATGCCGAGTACGATGCCGCCGGTCAGACCGCCGGCGAGCAGCCAGCGATATCCATTCTTCAGGCAACGGCCCATTTGGTCCTCCCTTGCAAGGGCGCGCACGACCTGAAGGCGCCCGTCACTTGCTCTTGCTACGCCAAGGTGCGACGCGGCGAAGTACCGGGTCAAATAACGACTTCGCGAGGTAACCGGGGAGCGTGGCGCGCTTGGATCTAGCGACCGACCCAGGCGATGCGCAGCACGTTGGTCGCGCCCGGCGTGCCGAAGGGCACCCCGGCGGTGACCACCACGCGATCGCCGGGCCGCGCGAAATCCTCGCGCTCGGCGATGCGGCAGGCTTTTTCGACCATATCCGAAAAATTCTTGACGTCTTCCGTGATCACGGCGTGCACGCCCCAGCACAAGCCGAGCCGTCGCGCGGTGCCCGATTTTTCGGTGAGGCACAGGATCGGCACGTCGGGACGTTCGCGCGCGGCGCGCAAAGTGGTCGATCCCGATGTCGTGTAGGTGACGATCGCCGCCGCTTGAACGGTGTGAGCGACCTGACGCGCCGCGGCCGTGATCGCGTCGGCCGGCGTGGCCTCCGGATCGTAATGATACGCATCCATGATCGGTCGATAGGACGGATCGCGTTCGACCCGCTCGACGATGCGGTCCATCATCGCCACCGCCTCGACCGGAAATTCGCCCGACGCGGTCTCAGCCGAAAGCATCACGGCATCGGCGCCATCATAGACGGCCGTCGCCACGTCCGAGGCCTCGGCGCGTGTCGGCGCCGGCGCGTGGACCATCGAATCGAGCATTTGTGTCGCCACGATCACCGGACGACCGGCCCGGCGGCAGGCGCGAACGATGCGCTTCTGCAGGCTCGGCACGTCCTCGGGCGGCATCTCGACGCCAAGATCGCCGCGCGCCACCATGATCGCGTCGGACAACTCGACGATTTCGTCGAGACGTTCGATCGCCGCCGGCTTTTCGAGCTTGGCCATGACCGCGGCGCGGCCGGCGATCAGCTTGCGTGCCTCGGCGATGTCCTCGGGCCGCTGCACGAACGATAACGCTACCCAATCGCAGCCGAGATCGAGACCGAAGGCGAGGTCGCGGCGGTCCTTTTCGGTGAGCGGCGACAAGGGTAGCACGATCCCCGGGACATTGACGCCTTTGCGGTCCGACAAGACGCCGCCGGTGATCACGACGCACTCGGCGAAATCGGGCCCGGAGGCGATAACCTTCAGCCGCACGCGGCCGTCATCGAGCAGCAGGTTGGCGTCGGTTCGCAACGCGGCGAAGATTTCCGGGTGCGGCAGGGGTGCGCGCGCGCGGTCTCCGGGTTTGGCGTCGAGGTCGAGGCGGAACGCATCGCCAGACTTGACCTCGGCGGCGCCGTCGGCGAAGCGGCCTAGGCGCAGCTTCGGTCCCTGGAGATCGAGCAGGATGCCGATCGGCCGGTCGAGGCGCGCCTCGAGCGCGCGGATCGCGGCGGCGCGCGCCTTGTGGTCGTCGTGCGAGCCGTGGCTGAAATTCAGCCGGAAAACGTCGACGCCAGCGAGGAACAAGGCCTCGATCCGCTCGTGGGTCGAGGTCGCGGGACCGAGCGTGGCGACGATCTTGGTCGAACGGCGGCGGCGCATGGCGGCGTCATATTAGGGCAGATTGAACCACGGCAGAACACCTATCGTACGGAAATCGTTAACTTTTGACGGTCGAAGCGGGTGGCGCACGATGAGCCTTGACAGGCCGCGATGCAGTTCTTAATTGATCGATCAATCTAAATCGAATTCGGACCCGATGAACCAGCATTCCCCATATCACCCGGGCGAGCGGGCCATCCAGGCGCGGCTTGGCGTGCGCGAGCGAATCGAACAAGTCGGCCGGCGGATCATTCGCGACCACATGCCCGAACAGCATCGCGAGTTCTATCGCCAGCTGCCGCTGTTCTTCGTCGGCTCGGCCGGCGAGGACGGGAAGCCGTGGGCGTCGGTGTTGCACGGCCCGCCGGGATTCGTTCAATCGCCCGATCCACGCCATCTGAGCATACGTGCGCGGCCCGTCGCCGGCGATCCGCTGGCTGAGAATCTGCGCGACGGCGTCGCCGTCGGCGGTCTCGGTCTGGAGTTCCATACGCGACGGCGCAACCGCGTCAACGGCAAGGTGCGGCTCGACCCCGATGGCGGCGGATTTTTGCTCGAAGTCGACCAGAGCTTCGGCAATTGCCCGCAATACATCAATTCGAGGCGGGTACCGCGATCTGCAAGCGAAGCGACAGCGCGGCGCGCGACCGTTGCGCACCGCGGCGAGACGCTCGACGCGCGCGAACGCGCGATCGTTGCCGCCGCCGATACGTTCTTCATCGCCAGCCGCTACGTCGAAGACGTTGACGATCCCGCGCAAGGCATCGACGTCTCGCACCGCGGCGGCATGCCCGGGTTCGTCGAATTGCAGGGGCCACGGCGATTGGTCTGGCCGGATTTCCGCGGCAATTTCGCCTTCAACACGCTCGGCAATATCCTGCTCGATCCGCGCGCCGGGTTGCTGTTCGTCGATTTCGCCGCAGGCGCAACGATTCAAATGACTGGCACCGCCGAGATTCGCTGGAGCTTCGAGACCGCCAACCCGGCCCATGCCGGCGCGCAGCGGATGGTCGTTTTCGATGTTGAATGCGTGATGCGGATCGACGACGCCCTGCCGGCCGGCTGGGAGTTCCTGTCGCACGCGCCGCAGTTCAAGGCGGAGAAGGGGGCATGACCGACCATGCGCGAGGGCGGCGATCCAGGGAGAAAATCGTCGGCCGTATCGCCGAGGTGTTTCGCAAATACGGCTACGATGGCGCGACGCTGCGCCGGCTGATCCGGGCAACCGGCTTGCGGCACGCCAGCCTCTATCATTACTTCCCCGACGGCAAGGAAGGCATGGCGCGGGCGGCGCTGGAGGATGTCGGCCGCTGGTTCGATTCGCATGTGCTCGAAGTGCTCGATCGGCCGGGCGTGCCCGAGGCGCGGCTAAGGGCGGCGGCCGAGGCGATCGATGCGTTCTATCGCGGCGGACGCCTGCCGTGCCTGCTGGCGGCGGTGGCGCTCAGCACGTCGCGCGACGCATTGAAGGGCGAACTGCAAGGCGCGATCGATGGGCTGGCTGGCGGCCTCGCACGCACGCTGGTCGACGCCGGCCTGTCCGTCGACGAAGCGAATCGTCGCGCCAATGACGCAATCGTGCGCCTACAGGGCGCGCTCATCGTCGACCGTGCCGTGCCTGATAAGGGGGCGTTTCGCCGCTTCGTCGACACGCTGCCCGATCTTGCCGCAAGGACGGCGTGACCGTCGCTCAGGCCGCGGCGCTCGCGAGCACCAGCACGGCGCGGAAGTCGTTGACGTTGGTCAGCGTCGGCCCGGTGACGACGAGGTCGTCGAGGGTTTTGAACAGCGTGTAGGCGTCGTTGTCGTCGAGCATCGCCAGTGGATCGAGACCACTGGCGCGCGCGCGCGCCAACGTGTCGGGCGCGGCCAGCGCGCCGGCATTGGCCTCGGTGCCGTCGATCCCGTCGGTGTCTCCGGCTAACCCGTAAATGCCCGGCGCGCCATCTAGCGCCACCACGAGCCCGAGGAGGAATTCGACGTTGCGCCCGCCGCGACCGCGGCCGCGAACGGTGACCGTCGTTTCGCCGCCGGAAAGGATCGCCGCGGGCGGCCCGAGCGGGCCGCGGCCGGCGGCGATGTCGCGCGCCAAGGTCGCGTGCACGTGGCCCACCTCGCGCGCCTCGCCCTCGATCGCATCGCCAAGAATGAGCGGCGTGAAGCCATTGTGGCGGGCCAGCTGAGCCGCCGCGTCGAGCGAGGCTTTCGGGCTGGCGACGATGCGATACTCGGTGCGATCGAATAGCGGATCGTCGGGCTTCGGCGTCTCCGCGGCCGCGCTCGCGAGATGGGCGGAAATCGGCGCAGGTGGGACGATGCTATATTTGGCGAGCACGCCGCGCGCTTCGCGCAGCGTCGTGGGGTCGGGGGCTGTCGGACCGGAGGCGATCGCGGAAGGGTCGTCGCCGGGGACGTCGGAAACCGCGAGGGTCAAAATGCGCGCGCGCGTCGCGGCCGCCAGCCTGCCGCCGGCGATTCGCGACAGGTGCTTGCGCACGACGTTGATCTCGCTGATCGTCGCCCCCGACTTGAGCAGCGCCTGGGTCAGCGCCTGCATATCCGCGAGCTTGATGCCGCGGGCGGGGCACGTCAGTAGCGCCGAGCCGCCGCCCGAGATCAAGCAGAGCACGAGGTCATCGGCGCCTAACCCGGAAACCAGATCGAGAATTCGCTCCGCGCCCTGACGCCCCGCCTCGTCGGGAACCGGATGCGACGCCTCGACGACCTCGATGCGCCGCGTCGGCACGCGATGGCCATAGCGCGTCACGACAAGACCGGAGAGCGGGCCTTGATAATGGTCTTCGACCGCCCGGGCCATTGTCGCCGCAGCTTTCCCGGCGCCGACGACGACGGTCCGACCTTGCGGCGGCGATGGCAGGTGGGGCGGCAAGGCTTTTGCCGGATCCGCCGCGGCGATGGCCGCGGTGAAGAGCGTCCGCAACGTTTCGCGCGGATCGGCCGCCATTATCGGCTGGCCCGTCGCGCCAAGACGATACCGGCCAGCACGATCGCGCCGCCGAGGGCCTGTACGACACCGAGGGGTTCGGCGAGCAGAACCCACGCCAACACGGCGGCGAGCACCGGCTGGACCAGCAACCCGACCGAGGAGAACGCCGCCGGCAAATGCGCCAGCGCATAGGCGATGAGGCTCTGGCCGCCGGCATGGCTGAACAGCGCCAACCCCAGTAGGACCGCCCAGCCATAGATGCCGGTCGCGACCATGCCCTCGCCCGAGAGCCACGCCACCGGAAGCAGCGCTACGGCCGATACTGCGCCGCTCCAGGTCATGATCGTCGCCGTCGAGTGGCGGGCGCGCAGCCGCGATACCGTCAAGAGGTAAGCGCCATAGAAAAGGGCGGTGACGACGCCAAGCGCGTCGCCGAGAACGTGCTCGAGCGACAGCGTCAGGGAATCTCCCATCAGGATCGCAGCCCCGGCGAGCGCGATCGCCATCGCGACGAGGAACTTCGATTTGAACCGTTCGCCGAACACGAGATAAGCGCCGAGCGTGACGAATACCGGCGTCAGATTGGCCAGCAGCGTCGAGTTTGCGACCGAGGTGAGCTTGATCGACCAATGCCAAAACGCCAAATCGGCGGCGAAGAAGACTCCGGCCAAAATCAGCCCGCCACGCCCGGTTGCCGATTCGGGGGGGCGGATCGATACGCGGCCCTCGCAAGCGAGCCATGCATAGAGCGCCGGGACCGCGAAAGCCACTCTCCAAAAGGCGGTCGCCGTCGGTCCGAGTTCGGAAACCCGGACGAATATCGGCGCGAAGGCGATGGCCGCGGCGCCGGCGAACAGCGCCGCCAGCGCAAGTCGATTGTCCCCCGCGCGCACAAGCGAATCGGACACGGGCCGGTAGGTCGCCATGCGTGCTTATAGCCCAGCGTCAATCGGCACGCTAACGCCGGCCGGCGACGGGCGCCAGAGCATGTCCGGTGCGCCGTTTTCAGCTATAGTCCGCCGCTATACCGCCGAACATGAGCAGCGAGGCCTCCGAAATCGACTTGCCGCCGCTGCTGGCGCCCGACGAGGCGCCAGCGGTCGAGATCGTCCATCCCAATGGTGGCGCGGGATTTCTGTTGTGCTGCGATCACGCCAGCCGACGTGTGCCGCGCCTACTCGGCGATCTTGGCCTGCCGCCCGCCGCGTTCGACCGCCACATCGCCTGGGACATCGGCGCCGCCGATGTCGCGCGGTTGTTGTCGCATCGTTTCGACGCGCCGCTGGTCATGTCAGGCTATTCGCGTCTTGTCATCGACTTGAACCGCCGGCTCGACGACTCGACTTCGATCCCGGAAGTGAGCGATGGCGCGCTGGTGCCGGGCAATCGCGCCATAACGTCCGAGGAACGCCGGCGCCGCCGCGAGGCGCTGTTCTGCCCCTATCACGCGGCGATCAGGGCGGAGCTGGCGCGGCTGGGCAAGCGCGTCGGCGTGCCGGCGATCGTGTCGATCCATTCGTGCACGCCGGTGTTCAAGGGGGTCGAGCGGCCGTGGCACATCGGCGTTCTATGGAACGAGGATGGCCGGCTCGCGCGGCCGCTGATGGACCGTCTCGCCGCGCGCGGCGACGTGATTGTGGGCGACAATCAGCCGTACTCGGCGCGCGACGGGCACGGCTACACGATGCGCATCCATGCCGAGGCGCCGGGCCTACCGCACGTACTGCTCGAGATTCGTCAGGATCTCATCGATACCCATCGCGGCGCCGAGCACTGGGCGCAGCTGCTCGCCGACGCCTTGGCCCCGCTGCTCGCCGATCCCGATCTGCGCCATCGTCGGCAGGGTTGAGCGGGCATGGCCACGAGCGAGCCGAGTTTCACCATCGGGATTGAGGAGGAGTACCTCCTCGTCGACCGGCGGACGCGCGAACTGGTGGGCGAAGCGCCGGCTTCGATGCTGGCCGAGTGCGAGAGGCGTCTCGAAGGGCAGATGAGCCTCGAGTTCCTGCGCTCGCAGATCGAGGTGCAGACGCGGATCTGCAAATCGGTCGGCGAGGCGCGCGCCGATTTGGCGCGGCTACGCCGGGCGGTCGCCGATGTGGCGCGCGAGCACGGGCTGGCGCCGATCGCCGCCGCGACCCATCCGTTCGCCGATTGGGGAGCCCAACGGCCGACCTCGCGCGAGCGCTACCAGACGCTCGATCGCGACCTCCGCGCGGTGGCGCGGCGGCTGGTCATCTGCGGGCTGCACGTCCATGTCGGGATCGATGACGACGAGTTGCGCATCGATCTGATGAACCAGATCGGCTACTTTCTGCCGCACCTGATGGCGCTGGCCACCTCCTCGCCGTTCTGGCGCGGCGAGGACACCGGTCTCAAGAGCTACCGCACGGCGGTATTCAACGAGCTGCCGCGCACCGGCCTGCCCGAGCATTTCGAAAGCTGGGGCGAATACCAGCGCCAGCTCAATCGCCTCATCGCCACCGGCGTGATCGACGACGCGACCAAGCTATGGTGGGACGTGCGACCCTCCGGGCGGTTCCAAACGCTGGAGATGCGAGTCACCGATATTCCAACGCGGCTCGACGACTCGGTCGCCGTCGCCGGCCTGTTCCAGTGCTTGCTCGCGATGCTGTGGCGGCTCCGGCGCGAGAACCAGCGATGGCGCATCTACCCGCACATGCTGATCAACGAGAACCGCTGGCGGGCGCAGCGCTACGGCTACGACCAAGGGCTGATCGATTTCGGCAAGGGCGAGATCGTGCCGTACGCGCACCTGCTCGAGGAAATTTTCGCGCTGGTGGCGGCCGACACCGCGCGGCTTGGGTGCACGGCGGAGATCGAAGTGGCGCGCGACATTCTGGCGCGTGGCACGTCGGCCCACCGACAGCTCGCGGTATACCAGGAAGCCGTCGCCGCCGGCGCGGCAAAGGACGAAGCCCTGCGCCGCGTCGTCGATTGGCTGATCGAGGAAACCTTGGCCGGGGTGGGTACTTAGCCGACCGACCGAACCCGCCGAGACGGTCGCCCGATTAGCCGCGCGAGTTGGCAAAAATCGCGCGGCGCGCCTAAATACTGTCGTTGGAGCCCTCGTAACGACATTTCGGGATTATCGCCATGGACGACAAGACTCGCACCGAACTCGAAGCCGCCGCCTTCCGCCGCCTGGTCGAGCACCTGCGCGGCCGGACCGACGTCCAAAATCTTGACATGATGAATCTCGCCGGGTTCTGCCGGAATTGCCTTTCGAATTGGTATCGCGAGGCGGCGGAAACGAAGGGAATCGCGCTCAGCAAGGAGGCGTCGCGCGAGTTGGTTTACGGTATGCCGTACGAAGATTGGAAGGCGAAGTATCAAAAGGAAGCTTCGGCCGAGGCGGTCGCCAAGATGAAGGCCGAGGGCGGCGCGCATCGGCACTGAGCCGATGTAGCGATTTATCCCCGTTTTCCACAGCATTCATCGCGCGTGATGCCTTGCGCGCCGATCCGCCGCCCGCCTAGATGCCGGCCTGGGTCATGATTCGAGTTGCGAAGCATCGCAAGGAACCGACGGGCATGGCGGATGGCGGCACCGGCGGCATCGCCGCGGCGAAACTGAAATCCTTCGTCGAGCGGATCGAGCGCCTGGAGGGCGAGCGCAGCGAGCTTGGCGCGGATATCCGCGAGGTCTTCTCGGAGGCCAAGGGCAGCGGCTTCGACGTCAAGATCATGCGGCAGCTCATCCGCCTGCGGCGGATGGACACCGCCGCGCGTCAGGAGCAGGACGAGCTGCTTGAGCTTTATCGTCGGGCGCTCGGGACGTAGCGTCGTGGCGGCGCACCGCGGTCCACGCGATCGCGCGCCGGGTTTGTGGCGATGTTGGCTGTTCGTTCCCGGCGCCGACAAGGCGGCGATGCTGGGCGCGGCGCGCTCGGGTGCCGACGTTCTGATCCAGGAACTCGAGGACTTCACCCCTCCGGAACGCCGCGCCGAGGCGCGCGCGCTGGCGCCTGAAATCTTCGCCCGCTGGCGCGCGGACGGCGTGCTCGCCGCCGTCCGCGTCAATCCGCTGGACGGGGATGGTCGCGCCGATCTCGCGGCGGTGATGCGCGGCCGGCCCGACATCGTGGCGCTTCCCAAAGTCGCCGAACCGGCGCAGATCGCGGCGCTGGACGCCGAAGTGACGCAGCTCGAGCGCGTTTATGGGATCGCCGAAGGGCACACGCGGCTGGCGCCCAACATCGAGACCGCACGCGGCGTCATGCAGACATACGCGATCGCCAAGGCTAGTCCGCGGGTCGTCGCGGTGATCGGCTCGACCGAGGATATGGCCGCCGATCTCAACGCTGAACGCTCGCCCGCTGGCGACGAGTTGTGGTACGCCCGCGCACGACTTCACCTCGAGTGCCGTGCCGCGGGCGTCGTCTCGGTCGATTGCCCGTACACGTTCGCCGACGCCAAGGCGGCGCTCCGCGAGGCGCGCCAGGCGCGCCGGCTGGGATACTCCGCCAAGAGCGCCGTGTCTCCGGCTCACGTCGCGGCGATCAATCGCGCATTGACGCCGTCGCCGACGGAAACAGCTTCGGCGCTTCGCATCGTCAGGGCCTTCGAAACGGCGCGGGCCAAAGGCAAAGTCAATGTACGGCTCGGCGCGCGACTGGTCGAACTGCCGGTCTACCTCAACGCCAAGCGTCTGCTCGAACGCGCACGATTGCTTGGCGAGTGAACGCACGCGACGTCGGCGGCGAACGTTCTCGGCCGAGGCCGTCGGCCGTCGGCGCGGCTAAGGTCTGATTGTTTCGAATTCGATCATGTCACGCGCCCTTATGGTCCGACCGGCTGATCACGAGGGCTCGATTTGATCCTCGCCCCGAGCGTCCTCATCCCGAGCCCGTCGAGGGACGAAGGGCGAGGGCCACGTGCGGGGATTCCATCATCGTGAAAAGTGTTTTGAGGAATGCGCGCTCATCGTATCGATTGGAGTGGCCCGTCCATGCTCGAGCTTGCGATCATCCAGTCAGCGCTTTTGCACCCATTGGCCAGATTCCTCGAGGAACCATGTCCCGGGCGGAGCCGACTTGAGTATCTCCGCTGCATAGACGCGACCGATCTGCTCGATTGATACGCGCTCGGCCGTGGCGCGTTGGGAGTAGATCGTTCGCCGCTCGGCGTTCACCCGATCGACGATCGGCGCCAGCCTGGCGGCCTGCGCGCGATCGCGCACCACGGCGTACCCGTCGTAACGCTCTCCGACCGCGCCGCTGCGCCGCGGCTCGTCGAGAACGCGATCCTGCGCCGCCGCTCCCGCGGCGATCAACGCCAACGGCATCGTCAAGACGCATCGGCGCGAAACGCTAGAAAATCGACTTTGTCGCGACATCTTCCTTGGCCTTTTCCTCGACCCGCAGTCGGACATCGGCGTCGAGTTTAATGTTGAGGTTGATTGTGATCGGCTCCTTCGGCGGCTCGACGCGCACCGTCGGCGTGCAGGACGTCGCCGTCATGACGGCTGACAGCATGACCGCGGGTACAAGGAAGCGAATCAAGGCCCATACTCCCAATCGCCGGGAACGCGCGTGGTAACCGAGACTATACTCGTTCGGGCAAGGTCGAGCACTGCTTCATCGTCCAATCGAACCCTTGAGCAGATCCGTGGCGGCGGCGTAACCGGCGATGAAGATCGTGGCCAAGCGATCGAAGTTGGTCTCCAGCCGTATGTTGAGGTTGAAGGGATGCCCATCGAGCACCGCGGGATTGGCGCCTTTCAGGTGAATCAGCAGGCTGCCGTCGCCGGTCACGGACCGATCCAGGGTCATCGTCATCTCTGTGTAATGAAAGTCGGCGAGCGCATCTTGCAAAAGCTTCAGCGTGTCGCCGGCCGCGGTGTCGGCCGCGGCGATCGCGCCTTGCAACCCGGCGCCGGCGTACCGCACGACGCCGCGCCCCTTGGCGGCGATGCGACCGTCACGTATCGCGACGCCGTTGGCCGCGACATGCACCGGAATTCGACCGTCGAGCGCGCCTGATCCGCTAAGACCTTCCACCCCGATCAAACCGAGCAATGCGCCAAGATCGACGGCGCGAATCTCGAGCGCCGTATCGAGCGGACGTCCGGGTTCGATGGTCGCGGCGACGAGAGCAAGCGTCCCTCCGGCGATCTCGTAACCGGCTTCGTTGATCCGCAGGCGGTTTCCCGCGTTCAGGCTGAATAGAAGATCGAAATGGCCTGGCGGCAGCGAGGCGATCTGAACGTCGGCGCGCAGGCGTTGCGGCGCCGGGGTGCGGAGCGGAGCCAGCGAATCGAACGTCAGCCTGCCGCTCAAGGCGCTTACTTGGATGATCCCGCTCTCAAGGCGAACGCCATCGAGCACGGCGATGTGCGACTGTGAAAACGTCTGGCCGCTCCAGGATAGCACGCTCCGAGCCGAGACCGCCCCGCCGATCGGATGCGGTCCGCCGACTAGTGCGGCAAGTAGGTCGCTCGGTAACCGTTCACCCGGTCCGAAGCGGACCGGCGCCGCTTCGATTGTCGCGGCGCCGCGTCGGCTGGCGAGATCATGCGAGCCGCGGATCGTCGCAGTCAGCGCGCGATCGGACGATTCCGCTCGGCCGGAAAACGTCACCTCGCCGCCTGCTCGACCTCCGTCCAACGCGATTTTCACAGGCCGCCAGCGAGCGGGCGTCGATAGATCGCGCAACTCGGCCCGGAGCGTGGCTGAAGCCGGATCCGGCGCGATCGACCCTGTGACGGCGATGCCGGACAGCGCGACGCCATGCTTTGGCAGCGCGACTTCCGCGCCGACTGTTTCGATGACGAGCCGACGGTCATCGCGCGCCAAACGCAAGGCCGGCATCGCGGCGGTGACGCGCGTGTCGGGCCCATTCTTCGGCTCGATCAGGGCGTCGAGCGCCGCCGTGCCGCTCGCCTCGCCGTTTAATTTCCAGCGCAGCGACGTGGCGAGCGATACCGTGGCACGGCCCAGTTCGGTCACGAGCCGGATACGCGCGTCCGGCACGTCGACGTTCTTCACCGATAACGGCGCGCCGCCGGTCGACCCGCCCATCGTCGGCAGGCCGCTGACCACGAGCTCGCCGTCGCGCACAGCCAGGCCGAGCTGCAGATTTTCGATCCGTATGCGGTCGAGCTGGCCGCCCAACAGCCCGGCGAGCCCCCATTCGACATGCACGTTGGAAGCGGAGGGACCGTCGTCGCCGCCGAGACGAAGCGGCCCCAGGACGATCGTGCCGAGGCCGACGGACTCCACCGTCAACCCATGGACTTCGGTCCCGCTTCGTGCCGCGGCGAAGCGAATGAATTGCTCAGCCAGTTCGCGTCCGCGCAACAACAGCGCCACCGCGGCGATCGACCCCAGAGTGAGGACGATCAGCAGCGCGGCGGACAACGCACGCGGCATGCCTCGGCGACGGATCGTCGATGGCTTATTCGACTGTCGTGGCATTCGACCGACGCAATTTCATGAACTATCCATGGTCACTCGGACCATCCCACGAAACCGGGCTCAGCGGCCGACGGCGCCAAATGCGCGAATGACCGGTTTGACGGGCGCGACTGATGCTCTGGTCCCCCGGCCGGTTCCCGTTTGGTTAGCGCATATCCAACCGATGTCCAGAGTGCCTGAAAAATCGCGTTCCGTCCGGACGAACATACTCGGCCGCGCCGGCGCAACCGGTCAGCCCCAGATTTCCATCCTGAGACCACGCGAATCGCGCGGCGGACGGGCCGGAAGCCGAACCGCCTCGCCACGCAAGATGCGCAACGCCGTACGGGCGAGTGCCGCGGCGTCGAGAATATCGTCGGGCGCGGCATCGCGCCGGGCGAACGACCGCACGGCTTTTGCCGCCGCGCCGAGCCCGTGGCGGCGCAAGAGCTCGACCCGGCGCCGGCGGCCTGCGCGGGTCTTCTTCGGCTCCGCCAGCGGTGCGCCGCCATTCATCAGCGCAAAGGCGAATTCGGGATGCGCCTCGAAGATGCGGCGCTGTCGGGCGGGCGAGATCAAGCCATCCAACTCGGCGAGCTTGCCGATCAGGTTGTAGCTTTGGCGGGAAAGACCAAGGCGATCGGATGAGCTCTGGCGATTGATCCGATCGGCCTGGCGATAGGACGGCGCGGCGAGCGCTCCGCGCACGGGCGGCGTGAACACGCACGATGCACGGCCCGCCTGGCCGAGCAGACGGCGTAGTTCGCGCTCAGGACCGCGACCGCCGGGACGGCCAGTGTCGAGAAGCCCGATCGGCATGTCGACGGCGACGACGCGCGGCCGCTCGGACGCGTCGAGCACCTCGGCGAACCGCTCGAGGCGACGGACCACGACGGCGCCGCCGTCAACATCGTAAAACGCTGCGATCCAGCCCGATCGGCACCCGTCGACGCCCGCGACCCATGTCATCGAATCTCCGCGGCCATCAGGCCCTATCGCGGCATGGTGCGAGGCACAAGCAGCGCGTCGACGATGCTTCCGGCAAGTCCGGATATCACCTCGTCAAGCTCGTCGCGCAATGCCGTTTCGTCGAGCCGATCGGCGAGCGGGGCTTGCCTCGACCGGAAGGCGACCGGCGCGCCATAGAAATGCCCGATCGCTGGGCCGTCGACATATCGCAGATTCGCCTGGGCGACGAGTTCGATCGACGCATCGTCGCCATCCGGTTCGGCGACGATCAGAATGCGCCGAAGATCGATCGCGAGCGCGCCGTCGACTCCCGCGGCTTGCATCGCCTCGACATCGACCGCGGGGGCAACGGACAACGCTATGCCGGCTTGGCCGGCTCTCGAGGCCGCCGCTTCGGCGATGTGGTCGCGCAACGTCACCGCGAGTGCCGCGCCGATCCGCAAACGCGAGGCGACATTCGGCGCGTCGGGCTTCGATTCAAGCGCGTGGACGGTCTCGATCGGTTCCGCCGTAGCACCTCCGTGCACCGCGCCTATCACCATGCCGCCGACGCCAAATACGGGTAGCAGCGCCAGCCCGACGACGCATCCGGCGCCGGTGGTGCAGGCTGACGCCAATCCCCGGCCCGCGCCGAAAAAGCCCGCGGCGAAGCCTTTGCCGGCACCCGTCGCGATACCGCTCGCCACAGTCGATTCGCGGCTGACCAGGCTTGCCTCGATATCGGCCGCGCTGGCGGCAACGCCGATCATCCGCGGACCGCTTGCAAGCCAGGCGTCGAGCTGTTGGCGCGGGTCGGGCGGAGACGACGTGCAGGCGCTTGCCGCCAAGACGAAGGCGCAAGCCGCTATGCGGCGCATGAATTTCGCTGAACACCGACCCATCGTTTGTGCTCCATCGTCCCTGAACTCGATCGAGCGACACATTGTCGGCAAAGCGTAGGCGGCTGGACTTGTCCTCTCGCGCGGTCATTCCGCGGCTTGGGGGGCGGAGAATGTGCGGCGGAACAGCGTCAGCAACTCCGCTTCGTGCGCCTTGGCCCTGACGAGATGCGCGTCCTTGACGTGGCCGAAGCCGCGGATGTGCTCGGGAATCGTCGCCAGCTCGACGGCGATGGCGTGATTCTCGGGTGTCAACCGCTCGAGAAGCTCGGCGATCAGCGCCTCGTATTCGGCGATCAACTGGCGCTCGCGCCGCCGCTCGGCGGTCCGGCCAAAGATGTCGAATCTCGTCCCACGCAGGAACTTGAGGCGGGCGAGCCAGCGGAAGACGCTCAACGTCCATGGCCCGAACGTACGCTTTCGGAGCTGCCCGGTGTCGGGGTCGCGATCGGCGATCAGCGGCGGCGCGAGGTTGAATTGAAGACGATAGTCGCCTTCGAACTGACGACGGACCGCCTGGGCGAATTTGGGATCGGCATACAACCGCGCCACCTCGTACTCATCCTTGTAGGCGAGAAGCTTGGCGTAATAGCGCGCCACCGCTTCGGCGAGGCCATTCAGTCCCGAGGTTCGCTTCCTCTCGGTCTCGGCCACGCGGCGCACCAGCGCTTCATAGCGCTGAGCATAGGCGGCGTTTTGGTAGCCGGTGAGGTGTTCGACGCGCCGAGCGATGATCTCGTCGAGCGATTTGGCGATCGGGCGGAGCGGAGTCACCATCGTCGGCTTGGCGGCGCGTTCGACTGCGGCGAGATCGTGCGCCGCGAGGCGGCCCCAGGAGAACGCGCGTTTGTTAGCCTCGACGGCGACGGCATTGAGCTCGATCGCCTGCGCAATGGCGTCGGCCGACACCGGAACCAGGCCGCGCTGCCAGGCGTAGCCGAGCATGAAAAGGTTGGTGGCGATCGAGTCGCCCATCAGCGCCGTGGCGAAGGCAGTGCCTTCGACGAACTCGGCCGCATCGGCGCCGACGGCGTCGTGCACAACCTGTCGCAACTCGCCTCCGGGAAACTGGAGATCCGGCTTGCGCGTAAACGCCCCGGTCACCGTCTCGTGGGTGTTGATGATCGCGCGCGTCAAACCTTTCCGCATGCGGCTGTTGGCCTCGGTGCCGGCGGCGACGACAAGATCGCAGCCAAGCACGAGGTCGGCCTCGCCCGCCGCGACGCGCACCGCGTGAATCTTCTCCGGCGCGCCCGCAATTCGAATGTGCGAGATGACCGCACCGCCCTTTTGGGCCAAACCGGTCATGTCGAGCACGGTGACGCCTTTGCCCTCGATATGCGCCGCCATCCCGAGGAGCGCGCCGATGGTGACGACCCCGGTGCCGCCGACGCCGGTGACCAGGATGTTGTATGGCGCATCGACCGCCGGAATCTTCGGCGCCGGCAGATGGACGAACCGGTCGCCGCCTTGCTCGCTTGAGCGCAGCTTACGCACCTTGCCGCCGTGGACGGTGACGAAGGAGGGGCAAAACCCTTTCAAGCACGAGAAGTCTTTGTTGCACGACGACTGATCGATCGCCCGCTTGCGGCCGAATTCGGTCTCGACCGGCGTCACCGACAGGCAGTTCGACTGCACGCCGCAATCGCCGCAGCCCT
>DATIBC010000068.1:0-11697 GCA_035457725.1 Alphaproteobacteria bacterium
TCGACGCGACGTGGAATAGATCGGGCGCCGAGATCTGCGAGACCACGCTCGTCGCCAGCATCACCAAGACGAACTGGCTGGTCAGCGCGGGATAGACGATGCGGACCGCCGGAACCAGCACGACGTGGCGGAACACTTGACGCCCCGACAGGCCAAGCGAGTGGCCAGCCTCGATCTGCGCGCGCGGGATCGCCTCGAGCCCGGCGCGGATGATTTCGGTCGCGTAGGCGCCGAGATTGATCGTCAGCGCGACGATCGCCGCGGTCATGGCATCGAGGCGGATGCCCGCGCTCGGCAATCCGAAGAAGATGAGGAAAAGCTGCACGATCAACGGCGTGTTGCGGATCATCTCGACGTAGGCGGCGGCAAGGGTCCGTAGCCAACGTCGCCCATACACTTGCGCCGCCGCGCCGAGCGTGCCGATCGCAAGGCCGGTGCACATGGTCACGCCGGAGAGGACGAGAGTGATCCCGACGCCGCCGACGATGAAGTCCGACTGCGCCCATATATCGCGGAAATTGAAGGTGTAGCTCATCTCCCGGTCCATCCCCGAAGACCGTGGCGCTAGCTGACCGACGCTCCGGCGCGCCAAGACGGGCGGTACGCAGTCGTGCGAGCCGGTCGTCCATATCCGCACAGGGTATTTCAATTGTCAAATGCGACTTCATCCATGAAAATAGATACGATGCCAATCGGCGAGAAGTCGGTCGCTATCCGCCATGCCGGCCCGCAAGCATTCGTATTCGGTTCCAGCGCTGGAGAAGGCGTTTGACGTCATCGAGCTTCTCGCGGGCGAAGCGGAGTCGCGCACGCTCAGCGCGATTGCCGGCGCGCTCGACCGCTCCCCGAGTGAAATTTTCCGCGTACTGCGGACGCTCGAGGGACGCGGCTACCTCGCGCGCGACGCCGGCGACCGCTACCTCCTGACCAATCGGCTGTTCGAGCATGGCTTGCGGCGGCCGGCGATCGCCTCGCTGCTTGAAATCGCCTACCCGGAAATGCGGACGCTGGCGGCGGCGATCGGCCACTCGTGCCACATCAGCGTACCGAGCGGCATGCGCATGGTGACGGTGGCCCGCGTCGAGCAGCCAAGCGCGGCGAGCTTCGTCGTACCGATCGGGTTCTCGGTCCCCGTCGTCGAATCGGCATCGGGCCGGGTTTTCCTCGCCTTTCTTCCATCGCCCGAGCAAGAGGCTTCACTCGCCATGCTTGCGAACGTCAACCGCGGCGCATTGGCGCGCCGGCTTTCGCGAATTCGCGTGCGCGGATACGAGATCGCGCCAAGCGCCAGCGTGGTCGGCATCACCGACCTCAGCTTCCCGCTCTTCGAAGCCGACGCCCGGCCGGTTGCGTGCCTCGCCGTACCGCTCGCAGCGCGGCGACACGATCGGGCGTCGCGGCGAGCCGTTGTCCGTCTGGTACGCGCCGCCGCCGAGCGCATCGATTCCGGCTTTGCTCGGTCGCGCCGCCTGGCCCGCCCCGCGACGGCGGCCGGCCAGCGCACGAGACCGTCGTCGAATCGGCTGGCATAACCGGCGACACGCTTCTCCCGGCGGCCATCGGGATTAACATCGTTCGCGCCACGTTATTATTTAATGCGAGGCACCGGAAGCGCCGAACCATCAAACCACGGCGCGGCGCGACATACCAGGTAGGTAAATGAATTATTAGCACAATCCGGCCAACATCCTATTCGGGCGGGTCCCGCCGACGGCCATCGGGCGAATCTGGCTACGGCCGGAGGGTCAGGGCGATGAACGGCGCTCCTGAATTCGCGATCAACGAGACCAGATATCACTGGTGCGTGCGGGGATTCTCGTTCCTTCGCCGCCGTCTCGGCATCGACATCAGGATTCACGACGCCGACGGCAACATCGATGCTGGCCAGATCTTCCTGTTCAATCACTTCACGCGTTTCGAAACCATCATCCCGCAATACTTCATCTATCAGGCGACTGGCGCCTTCTGCCGCTGCGTCGCCGCGAGCGAATTGTTCGCCGGCAACGAGAGCCGGGCGAAATTCCTGTGGAGTGTCGGCGCCGTGCCGCACGATCACCCAGGTCTGCTGCCGTTCCTCGCCGCCGAGATACTGCGCGGACGCAAAATCATCTTTTTCCCCGAAGGAGGAATGATCAAGGATCGGCGGGTCGTTGATCACGATGGGCAGTTCAACATTTTTTCTCCCGTTGCGCGGACGACGCGCAAGCATCATCAGGGCGCCGCAGCGACGGCGTTGACGCTGGAAATTTTCAAGCAACGGATCCTCTCCGTGCACGAAGCCGGCGATACGCCGCGTCTGCATCGATGGGTAGGGGCGCTGGGCCTCGACGGAGTCGATGCACTGGTCGCCGCGGCCCGTCGGCCAACGCTGATCGTTCCCGCGAACATCACGTTCTATCCCATCCACACCAGCGACAACATCCTGCGCAAGGGCGCCGAATTGTTCGGCAAGGATCTCAGCGAGCGGGTTAAGGAGGAGCTGCTGATCGAGAGCAACCTGCTGCTGAAACGCACCGACATGGATATTCGGTTCGGCAGGCCCCTTCGCCCGAACATCGCCTGGAGCCTTTGGGAGCGTTACATCGTCAAGCGGGCCTTCGAGCAGACCGACAGCCTCGAGGAGCTATTCGCGCTCAAGAACAGCTCGGGCCGCTGGGTCGAGCGCATCGTCGCCACGGCGATGCAGCGCGAGACGCGGCGCCTGCGCGACGCCGGCATGCGCGAAATGTATTCGGGCGTGACGGTCAACCTCAACCACCTCGCATCTCGCCTCATCCTGACGCTCTTCGACCGGGGCGTTCTCGACATCGACCGCCGTCGATTCCATCGCCTGCTCTATGCGGCGCTCAAGAATGCGCAACACGAAACGGCAATCCACCTGCACGGAAGCCTGACCGACCCCGAGGTCTACGAGGGTCTGTCGCAGGGCAACTGCCGCGCCCTCGACCGGTTTCTGGAGGCGGCGACTGCATCGGGTCTCGTCCGGGCGGACGCCGATCGCTACCGGCATCTGCCGAAACTTCGCCACGAGCCCTCCCTGCATGTATCGCGTCTCGAGAACATCGTTCTCGTCTACGCCAACGAGATCGCTCCAATCGCCGCCGCCTGTCGAGCGGTCGACGCGGCGGTCGCTTCGGAGTCGATGACCGATGGTTCGTCGCTAGCGAAACATCTATTCGACGACGAACTTCGCGCCTACGCGTCAAGCAAGGTGAAGTTTTCGGACGCCAGGCACGCCGCGATCAACGACCGGGAGACGGCGAGCGAGAGCGGCGAGCCGTTCCTTTTCGTTCCCGGCGACTCGAAGGCCATCGGTGTCGTACTGGTGCACGGGCTTTTGGCGTCGCCCGCCGAGATCAAGGGGTTCGGTAAACGGCTGGCCGCGCATGGCTACAAGGTGGTCGGCGTGCGACTCAAGGGCCACGGTACGTCGCCATGGGACCTTCGCGAACGGCGGTGGGGCGACTGGCTGGATTCGGTACGGCGCGGCTATGCGATCATGCGCCATCTCGCCGATCGCGTCTGCGTGGTCGGATTCTCGACCGGGGGAGCGCTCGCGCTGCACTTGGCGGCGGAGAAGCCCCAGCGGTTGGCCGGCGTCGTTGCGATCGCCGCTCCGCTTAAGTTCCGCAACCGAAACCTGGCCTTCGTACCGCTAATCCATGGCATCAACAAGCTGACCGAGTGGGCCGCTTCGCTCGAGGGCGTCATGCCGTTCAGGACGCTTGAATCGGAGCATCCCCATATCAACTATCGCCACGTTCCAATTCGCAGCCTGTTCGAGTTGCGCCGGGCGACCGACGAGCTGAAGCGCCGTCTACCCGATATCTCCTGTCCGGTGCGGATAATTCATGGCTCCGACGACCCCATCGTCGATCCGGAAAGCGCGCGGCTTATTTACGACGGGCTGGGTTCGAGAGGAAAAACGTTGCACATGGTGGCATCGCGCCGGCACGGCATCCTCAACGAAGATATCGGCGGAACCCAGGAACTGGTGGCTTCGTTCATCGCCTCGTTGGCGCCGGCGGTGATCGCTTCCGCGCCGCGACGGCCCGAGATCGCCGGTCCGACGGTCGAAGCGAACCGAAGTTTCCAGCGCTCGATGAAGAAGCTGATTCAACAGTTCCGGCGCCCGCCGCGTGCGACATCGCGCAAAACTCGGACCTATCCTTGGGAGCGCGTTTATCCGAAGGGCGTCGATTGGCGAGCCAACATCGAACCGCGGTCGCTCCCCGCAATGCTGGACGACGCGGTCGAGCATCACGCCGACAGGGTGTGCGCGCGATTCCGCGGCAAACGTTTCACGTACCGCGAGATCGGCGCGTTGGTCGATCGGGCGGCGGCCGGCCTTAGGGCGCTCGGCGTCGACAAGGGAGTCAATGTCGGCCTGATGCTCCCCAACTGCCCTTATGCGGTCGTCTGCTTCCACGCGGTGCTCAAGGCCGGCGGCACCGTTGTCAACATCAATCCGCTGTGCGCGGCGCGCGAGATCGAGAAACAAATCGTCGATTCCGGGCTCCGCTTTCTTGTCACGTTGGACGTCAAGATTCTGTACGACAAGATCGCGGCGGTGGCGTGCAACGGCAACCAGATCGAGCGCGTCATCGTCTGCAGCATGAGCGGCGCGTTGCGATTCAGCGAGAAAATCCTGTTCGATCTACTCAAGGCTCGCGAGGTGGCGACCGTCGCTGCCGACGGCCGGCATCTGCCGTTCGAGCGATTGATCGACAACGACGGCGTTGTAGACCCGCCGGATATCGATCCGGCGGTCGATGTCGCCATCCTCCAGTATACCGGCGGAACGACTGGCTTCCCGAAGGCGGCGAGGCTCACGCACGCCAACCTCTTCGTCAACGCAATGCAGATCGCGCGGTGGGCGCCCGACGCCCGGCCCGGCGAGGAGAAATTCCTCGCCGTCCTGCCGCTGTTCCACGCTTTCGGGATGACGGCGGTGATGAACGTGGGCCTGTTGATGGGCGCCGAGCTGATCCTCCTGGCGAGGTTTCAGCCATCGGAGGTACTCAAAACGATCGCGCGGGAAAAGCCGACGGTGTTTATCGGAGTGCCGACGATGTTCTCGGCGCTCAATGCGGCCTTCGATCGCGCCAAGCACGATGCGTCGAGCCTCAAATTCTGCATTTCGGGCGGCGCTCCCTTGCCGCGCGAGGTCCAGCGCCGGTTCGAGGAAATCTCGGGATGCCGACTCGTCGAGGGATACGGTCTCAGCGAGGCCGGACCGGTCTGCACGATCAACCCCCTCGACGATGGCGGCCGGCCGGGCTCGGTGGGGCTGCCGCTGCCGGGTACGGTCATCGAAATCGTCGCGCTCGACGGCTCGGGGCGGGCGCAGGCGATCGGCGATCGAGGCGAGATTTGCATCACCGGCCCGCAGGTCATGCTGGGCTACGCAAACCGGGCCAAGGAAAACATCGACGCTTTTCGGGGTGGACGCCTGCACACGGGCGACATCGGGTACATGGACGCCGACGGTTATGTCTACATCGTCGACCGAATCAAGGACCTGATTCTGAGCGGGGGCTTTAACGTCTATCCCCGCATGGTGGAGGAGGTGATCCTGCTGCACCCGGCGGTAGGCGAGGCCGCCGTCTGCGGCGTGCCGGACCGGCACCGCGGCGAGATCGTCAAGGCGTTTGTCACGCTGCGCGAAGGCCAAAAACTAACCGCGCCCGAGCTGCGCGATTTTCTCCGCGACAAGCTCGCGCCGTTTCAGACGCCCCGGCGGATTGAATTTCGTGACGCGTTACCGCGGACGCCAATCGGGAAAATATCGAAGAAGGACCTGCGCGCCGAGGAACCGTCGGCGGCGGCCGCGCCGGAAGTCCCTCAGCCGGCCGAGACCTGAGCGGAAGCGAAGATGCGAAACGTAGTGATTGCCGGATACGCGAGGTCGCCGTTCACGCCCGCCGCAAAGGGCGAGCTGAAAGGGATTCGTCCCGACGAGCTGGCGGCGCAGGTCGTGCGAGCATTGCTTCGCAGGACCGGGGTCGGTGACGGCGACATCGAGGACTTGATCCTGGGGTGCGCGTTTCCGGAAGCCGAGCAGGGATTGAATGTGGCTCGCCTCGTCGTGTTTTTGTCGCGCCTGCCCCACTCGGTCGGCGGCGTCACCGTGAACCGCTTTTGCGGATCGTCGATGTACGCCATCCACATGGCCGCTGGCGCGATTCAGATGAACGCGGGCGAGGCGTTCGTCTGCGCCGGCGTCGAATCGATGACCCGCGTTCCGATCATGGGCTTCAACCCGATGCCGCATCCCGGTCTCTACGAGACGTACCCGCAGGCCTACATCTCGATGGGCGTGACTGCCGAGCGAATCGCCACGCAATACCAGATCACGCGTCGCGAGCAGGATGCGTTCGCGCTCGAATCGCAGTTGCGGGCGGCGCGCGCGCGGGCGGATGGCCGGTTCGAAGACGAGATCGTCGCGATATCGTCCAACGGGACGAGCGTCGGCGTCGACGGTTGCATCCGCGCCGAGACGACGGAGGCGGGATTGGCGGCGCTCAAGCCAGCCTTCGAGGAACGCGGCACGGTCACCGCCGGCAGCTCGTCGCCGCTTACCGATGGTGCGGCGGCGACGCTGGTGTGCAGCGAGGATTACGCGAAAGCGCACGGCTTGCGGCCGCTGGCCCGGATCAGGAGCATCGCCGTCGCCGGCTGCGACCCCGAGATCATGGGAATCGGACCGGTCCCAGCGTCGCGAAAAGCGTTGCAGCGAGCCGGCCTTTCCGTCGCCGATCTTGACATCGTCGAGATCAACGAGGCGTTCGCCTCGCAATGCCTGGCGTGCTTGCGCGAGCTCGGCCTCGACGCGGCCAAGGTCAACATCGACGGCGGCGCGATCGCGCTCGGACACCCGCTCGGCGCCACCGGCGCCCGGATCGTCGGCAAGGCGGCAACGCTCCTCGTGCGCGAGCGCGGGACGTTTGCGCTCGCCACGCAGTGCATCGGCGGCGGCCAAGGCATCGCCACCGTTCTCGAGGCGGTGGCATGATCGAAATCGGCAAGGTCGCGGTGATTGGCGCGGGGGCAATGGGCGCCGCCATCGCCGCGCATATTGCGAACGCGGGCGTCAAGGTTCGGCTTCTCGACGTTGCGGCGACCGACGGATCCAACCGCAATGCCGTTGCCGCGGCCGCCCTCGAGCGCCTGCTCAAGGCCGAACCGGCGCCGTTCATGCAGCGCCGCGATGCCGCGCGGATCACCGTCGGCAATATCGACGACGACATCGGACTGATCGCCGATTGCGACTGGATCATCGAGGCGATCATCGAACGGGCGGACATCAAGCGCGCGCTCTACGCGAAGATCGAGCGGGCGCGTAAACCGCAATCGATCGTCTCCTCGAACACTTCGACCTTACCGCTGGCGGCGTTGATCGAAGGTTCGGTCGAGCGGTTCGCTTCGGACTTCCTGATCACGCATTTCTTCAACCCGCCGCGTTACATGCGGCTGCTCGAGATCGTCGCCGGTCCACGAACCCGCACCGAGGCGGTGGTATCGATCGAACGATTCGCCGACATGCGCCTGGGCAAGGCCGTGGTACGGGCCAAGGATACCCCAGGCTTCATCGCCAACCGGATCGGCATCTACTGGCTGCAATGCGGCGTCGTACGTGCCTTCGAAGCCGGCGTCACGGTCGAGGAAGCCGACGCCGCGCTCGGTCGGCCGATCGGCGCGCCGAAGACTGGCGTGTTCGGGCTACTCGACATGGTCGGCCTCGACTTGATGCCGCATGTGCTGGCAAACATGGCGGCAGCACTTCCGGACGACGATCCGTTCCATGCCATATTCCAAGAGCCGCCACTGATCCGAAAGATGATCGCCGAGGGATACACCGGACGTAAGGGCAAGGGTGGCTTCTATCGTCTCAAGCCCGATACTCCGGATAGGGCCAAGCAAGCCCTGGATCTTGCGAGCGGCGAATACCGCGCGGCGCAACGACCTTCGCTTGGCAGCGTGAGCGCCAGCCGCAAACGCGGCTTGCGGGCGCTGCTCGCGCATCCTGACAAGGGCGGGCGTTACGCGTGGTGGGTTCTGTCCCGCACACTGTGCTACGCGGCGCGATTGGCGCCGGAGATCGCCGACGACGTCGTGTCGGTCGATGACGCCATGCGCCTCGGCTACAACTGGAAGCACGGCCCATTCGAGCTGATCGACCGGCTCGGGATCGACTGGTTCGTACGCCGGCTCCGCGATGCCGGGCTGCCCGTCCCGCCATTGTTGGAAATGGCGGATGGGCGCCCGTTTTATCGCGTCCAATCCAGCCGGCTCCAGCATTTCGGCTTCGATGGGTCGTACCACGATGTCGTCCGTCCGCCCGGGGTCCTGCTGCTCGCCGACATAAAGCGCCGCAAGCGGCCGTTGGCTCGAAACCGGTCGGCGAGCCTGTGGGACATCGACGACGGAGTCGTCTGCCTCGAGTTCCACAGCAAGATGAACACGCTCAACCCGCTGACCCTCGCCATGGTGGAAAAGGCGATCCGGTTGGTTCCTCGGCGGCACCGGGCGTTGGTGATCTACAACGAGGGTGAAAATTTCTCCGTCGGCGCCAACATTGGCCTGCTCTTGGCCGCCATGAAACTGCACGCCAGCTTTGCGATCCGATACCTCTCCCGCAAGGGGCAGCAGGTCTTTGCGAAGCTCAAATACGCGCCGTTTCCCGTCGTCGGTGCGCCGTCGGGATTGGCGCTCGGCGGTGGGTGCGAAATCCTGCTCCACTGCGCCGCCGTGCAGGCCCACGCCGAGACCTATGTCGGCCTCGTCGAAACGGGCGTCGGAATCGTTCCCGCCTGGGGTGGATGCAAGGAACTGCTGCTGCGTTGGATCGCCGACACGACGCGGCCCGGCGGTCCGATGCCGCCGGTGCTCAAGACGTTCGAAACGATCGCCATAGCGAGCGTCGCGCGATCGGCCGGCGAAGCGAGAGAACTACGCTTCCTTCGGCCGTCCGACGGCATCACGATGAATCGCGATCGGCTTCTGTGGGACGCCAAGGCGAAGGCGCTGGAGCTGACGTCGGGCTACCTCCCGCCCGAGCGCGCGCGCTTCTCGCTGCCCGGAAAAACGGCGATCGCCGCGTTGGAGCTAGCGGTCGACGGATTTCGCCGCATCGGCAAGGCGACGCATCACGACGTCCTCGTCGGTAAGACGCTAGCGACGGTGATCGGCGGCGGCGACACCGACATAACGGAAACGCTGTGCGAAGACGATCTGCTGGCCCTCGAGCGCCATGCGCTCAGCGAACTTTCGCGCCATCCGGCGAGTATCGCGCGCGTGCAGCATGTGCTCAAGACCGGCCGGCCGTTGCGGAACTGAGCCGCCGATAGCGACGCGACCGGTGATCAACGGCCCCACATGACGCCCGGTCGATGGCGATGACCTTGCTCCTGATGACGCTCGCCGCCGCGGCGATCGCGGTGTTCGGCGTTCCGGCGGTCCGCCGCCGACTGATCTCGATGCCGATCATGCGGCTGACGAAGCGCGCCCCGCCGCGCCTAAGTGATACCGAGCGCATCGCGCTCGAGGCCGGCACCGTGTGGTGGGACGGCGAGCTGTTCTCGGGGCGCCCGGATTGGCGAAAGCTCCTCGCATTCGACGTGCGGCCCCTGTCGGACCGCGAACGAGCGTTTCTCGACGGGCCGGTCGAACAATTGTGCCGCATGCTCGACGATTGGCGCATCCAGCAGGACCGCGACCTGCCCCCGGCGATCTGGAGCTATCTGAAGCGCGAGCGCTTCTTCGGCATGATCATTCCCGAGCAGTATGGCGGGCTTGGGTTCTCGGCGATCGCCCATTCGGCGGTCGTGGCGAAGATCGCCAGCCGAAGCGTGACGGCCGCGTGCACGGTGATGGTCCCCAACTCGCTCGGACCGGCCGAACTGCTGCTCCACTACGGGACCGACGAGCAGCGACGGCGCTACCTGCCGCGCCTCGCCGCAGGCGACGAAATCCCCTGCTTCGCGTTGACCGAGCCGCATGCCGGCAGCGACGCCGCATCGACCCGCAGCACGGGTATTGTTTGCCGCGGCGTCTTCGATGGCCAGGACGTTCTTGGCGTCAAGCTCGACTGGAACAAGCGTTACATAACGCTGGCTCCGGTGGCGACCGTGATCGGCTTGGCCTTCCGGATGCGCGATCCCGACCGCCTGTTGGGCGGCGAAACCGAGCTTGGAATCACCTGCGCCCTGATCGCGCGGGACACGCCGGGAATCATGATCGGCACCCGTCACGATCCGATGGGCGTGCCGTTCCAGAACGGGCCGATTACGGGAGTCGATGTCTTCGTGCCGCTCGACGCCGTCATCGGCGGGCGCGGCGGAGTCGGCCAAGGCTGGCGAATGTTGATGGACTGTCTCGCGGCCGGGCGATCGATTTCGCTGCCTGCCCTGTCGGTTGCCGCCGTCGAGATTGCGGCCCGCGTCACCGGCGCCTACGCCACGGTTCGCGAGCAATTCGGCGCGCCGATCGGTCGCTTCGAGGGTGTGGGCGAGGCGCTGGCACGGATCGCCGGCCACGCCTATTTGATGGACGCGGCGCGCGTCCTCACCTGCGGCGCGGTCGACGCCGGCGAGAAGCCTGCGGTGCTGTCCGCGATCGTCAAAGCATACCTCACGCAGTGCATGCGGGCGTGCGTCGCCGACGCGATGGACATTCTTGCCGGCGCGGCGATCTGTCGCGGGCCGCGGAACATACTTGCCCGGATGCACGCCGCGGTCCCCATCGCCATCACCGTCGAAGGCGCCAATATCCTAACCCGGTCGTTGATCGTCTTCGGCCAGGGCTCGATTCGCTGCCATCCTTTCGTTCAGGACGAGATGCAGGCGCTCGAGCGCGGCGATCCAACCCTGTTCGATCGCGCGATTTTCGCCCATGGCCGATTTTTCGTTCACAACGCAGTGCGCGCGTTCGTGCTCGCGCTGACCGGGGGGCAGTTGTCGGCCTCACCGGTCGACGGGCCGTCGGCGCGCTATTTCCGGGCGTTGACGCGATTTAGCGCCGCGTTCGCCGTCGTCGCCGACGTCCTGCTCGTTTCGCTGGGGGGCGCGCTGAAGCGGCGCGAGGCGATTAGCGGACGGATGGCCGACGCGCTCGCCTGGATGTATCTCGCGTCGGCGGCGCTCAAGCGGTTTCACGACGACGGACAGCCCGTCGAAGAGCTACCGCTGCTGCGTTGGTCATGCGATCTCGCGTTGTCGAATGTCCAAGCGGCGCTCGCCGGAGTACTCGACAATTTGCCCAACCGGTCGGCCGCCATCGCGTTGCGCATGCTGATCTTCCCGCTCGGCCGGCGCTTGCGGCCGCCGGACGACGCGCTCGGCGCCGAAGTTGCGCGGAGTCTTCTCGATGACGATCCCGTGCGGCGGCGCTTGACGCGCGACATCTTCGTTCCCGACGGCGGCGAGGAAGGCTTCGGGCGGCTCGAAGCGGCGCTGGCCCTTGCCGTCGCCGCACGGCCGGCCAATCGGAAAATCCGCGAGGCGATACGGCAGGGCGCGATTGCCCCCGATCCGGCTGGCACCTTGACGGAGCGCGCGTGCGCGCAAGGCATCATCGGCGCCGAGGAACACGGCCTTCTCGGGTCCGCCGTCGCAGCATGCGATGCCGTCATGCAGGTCGACGCCTTTACCGCCGAGACATATGCGCTCCTCAAGGGCTAGGCGGTCCCGCGCCCAG
>DATIBC010000069.1:0-85794 GCA_035457725.1 Alphaproteobacteria bacterium
GACGAGCGCTGATTATTTGCGGCCAGTGACGCGAGCGATCGACGCAGACTCGAGCGACGTTCAGGCGCTGCTTGGACAGCGCGCGCCTGCGCGTCACAATCACGAGTTCTGTGCGAATTCCGTGCTACCGGACGCGAGGAAAACTGGTGGAGCCGAGGGGAATCGAACCCCTGACCTCCTCATTGCGAACGAGGCGCTCTCCCGTCTGAGCTACGGCCCCGGCCGGTCGCAGGCGCGGGATAATGGGTGCGCGTCTGCGGCCTGTCAATGCCCCGACGAGCGGCGTCGTGCCCCGCGCCGGCGCGGCGCGGGCTCGGACAACCCTGTGTCGCAAAAGCATAAACTGGGCGACGCTGCGGTCTTGCGGCGGCCCCGATGCGTCGTGTAGGGTCCGCTTTCCGGCGGTCTCCGACCGCCCATGGCGCGTCGGACGCGCGAGGCCGCGATGTATTCCTTCATCAACCTCGTTTTGACGGTGATCCAGCTTTATATCTACATCCTGGTTGCCTCGGCGATCCTGTCGTGGCTAGTCGCCTTCAACGTGATCAACACGCGCAACCGGTTCGTTTACACGCTGGGCGATTTCCTCTATCGCATCACCGAGCCGGCGCTGCGTCCGCTGCGCCGCTTCGTGCCGGTGCTGGGCGGCGTCGACATCACGCCGCTGGTGCTCATCCTGCTGCTGATCTTCGCGCAGAATCTCATCATCGAGTACTTCGCCTGATCGTCCGAGCGGCGTCCAGAATGGAGGCGCCCCATATTCCGCTGCTTGCCGCCGCCGATGGCGTGGTCCTAACCGTGCGCCTGAACCCGCGCGCGCGACGTGACGCGATCGAGGGCGTCAGCGCAGAAGCGGCCGCGCATGGCACGGCGCAGGTCCTTCGCGCCACGGTCACCGCCCCGCCCGAGGACGGCAAGGCGAACGCCGCCTTGCTGGCGCTGCTCGCCAAGACCTGCCGCCTGCCCAAATCCGCGTTTTCGATCGTCGGCGGCGCCACCCACCGCGTAAAGCGCGTGCATGTGCGCGGCGAGCCCGCGGCGCTCGCCGCACTTCTCGCCGAAAAGCTCGGGGTGCGCCGGCGATGAACCGGCCGGTCGCCATCCGCATCGACGGTAAAGTAGCGGCGCTCCGCCTGCGCGCCAAGGTCGCGAGCGAGGTGGCCGCGCTCAAGGCCGCTCACGGCGTCGTTCCGGGTCTGGCGGTGGTGCTGATCGGCGACGATCCGGCAAGCCAGATCTACGTCCGCAGCAAGACCCGTGCGCTCGCGGAAGCCGGCATGCGATCGATCGATCGCCGCCTGCCGGCGAGCGTCGAGCGCGCCGAACTCATGCGCGTCGTCGACGAGCTCAACGCCGATCCCGCGGTCGACGGCATCCTCGTGCAACTGCCGCTGCCGCGCCATCTCGCGGCAGACGCCGTGCTCGATGCGATCGACCCGGCCAAGGACGTCGATGGTTTTCACCCGATCAATGTCGGCCGCTTGGCGAGCGGGCGCGACGGCGTCGTGCCGTGCACGCCGCTCGGCTGCATGATGCTGATCGCCGGCCAGCGGCGTGACATCGCCGGGCTTCACGCGGTTGTCGCCGGGCGCTCCAATATCGTCGGCCGGCCGATGGCGCAGCTTCTGCTGCGCGCCGACTGCACGGTCACCGTCGCGCACTCGAAGACGCGCGAACTGCCGGCGCTGTGCCGAACCGCCGACATTCTGGTCGCGGCGATCGGCCGGCCGGAGATAATTCGCGGCGACTGGGTCAAGCCCGGCGCCATCGTCATCGACGTCGGTATCAACCGCCGCATTGACGCCGACGGCACGAAACATCTCATCGGTGACGTACATTTTGCCGAAGCGGAGCGCATCGCCGGCGCGATCACGCCGGTGCCCGGCGGCGTCGGCCCGATGACGATCGCCTGTCTCTTGCGCAATACGCTCGCCCTGGCGCGCGCTAGGCGCGGTCTCGATCGGCCCTGAGGGTTAGCGGACCACCGGCGGCGGGCCGGCGCCTCCGGACATCGCGACGCCGGCGGCCGGCGGTTCCGCCCGCAATACCAAGGTGCCGGCGATCATGTCGTGCAGGCCCTGCTTGCGCTGGGTGAAAGCGGCCATCAAGTAGCCGATCATCAAGATCGTGCCGGACAGGAGCTTGGCGAAAAACCGGCCGGTGGCGCGGCCGAACCCGATTCGCCCGCCACCGAGGTCGGTGACGATGAGGCCGCACGCCATTTTGCCGGGAGTGCCCCGCTTTTCCGAACTCTCGAAGAGCGCGAAATAGAGCCACGTGACCACAATACCGGCGGGACCCAGGCCCGCGACTTCGAGAATAGTCTGCGCCACAAGCAGGACGACAAAGTCGATCAACGCCGCGACCACCCGCCACCAAAAACCGGCATAGACGTACGAAACCTCGCCTGCCATGGCGTACTCCACCATAAGTAACCGCCTCGCATTCTAGCGCGATTCGCCCGATTTCGGCGACGCCAAACCGCGGCCGAACTCGCCGATGACGCGATCGATCAACGCTCCACGCGCCAAACCGCCGCACATCGCGGCGCTGATCTGTCGATCAATCAGAAGCTGCGACAGACCATGGACCAGGGCCCAGGCGGCGATCGTCGCTACGCTCGCCTCCTCGCCGCCTTGCGGCGCGCCAAGCGCCTCGGCGACGGCGGCGGCGATCATCGCATAGGCCGCGCGGGCGGCCGCATCGAGCGCCGGATGCTCGGCTCGCTGGACCAGCAGCGGCCCGAACATGAGCCGCACCATCGCCGGATTGGCGACGGCGAAACGAACGTACCCTTGGCCGAGGGCGCGAACGCGTGCCGCGGCGGTGCGCGGACGGGCGCGGCGCGCCGCAGCGTCCATGGCTAGCGCCAGGCGGCGGAACCCTTCGGCGGCGACCGCGGCAACCAGCGCGCCCTTGTCCGAGAAATGGCGGTAGGGCGCCGTCTGCGACACTCCGGCGCGGCGCGCCACCGCGCGCAGCGACACTGCTCTGGCGCCATCCTTGGCCAACATCGCCGCCGCCGCATCGATCAGTGCGCGCGCCAGATCGCCGTGATGATAGCGCCGGCGCTTGGGCGCTCGCTCGGACCTTCGCCGCGACATGCGTCGAATCTAGAGCCCAATGTTGACATCGTCAACATTGGGCATTATCGTCGCCGAGGCCAAAGCGGGGTGGCCAAATCATGACCGGATCGATGTGGCAGGTTGCGGTGGCAGCGGCGCTTTTCGTCGGCGGGCATTTCGCGCTGTCGGCCGAACCGCTGCGCTCTGGGCTACGAGCGCGGCTGGGCGACAACGGGTTTCGCGCCGTCTATTCGACGATCGCCATTGCGAGCCTGGCGTGGCTCGGCGTGGCGTACGGCGCGGCGCCTTACGTCGAGTTGTGGCCGCAGGCGCATTGGGCACGCGCCGTTCCGACTCTCGTCATGCCGATCGCGCTGCTGCTCGTCGTCTGCGGGATCAGTCAGTTCAATCCGACGGTCACCGGCCAGGGCTTTCGCGACGTCGACGGCGATCCGGCGCCCGGCATCCTCAAGCTGACGCGCCACCCGGTGATGTGGGGATTGGGCCTGTGGGCGTTGTCCCATCTGCCGCCCAACGGCGATCTCGCCTCGATCATCCTGTTCGGCGGGCTGGCGACGCTCGCGCTCGGCGGCACGCGCGCGATCGATGCGCGGCGGAAGCGCGAAGATCCCTCGGGCTTCGCGCGCATCGCCGCCGTCACCGCCAATCTTCCGCTCGCCGCGCTGCTTTCGCAGCGCCAGCGGCTGCGTTTCGCCGATATCGGGCTGTGGCGGATTTTGATCGCGGCGATCGTCTACGTGGTCTTGTTCCACGCCCACCGCTGGGTCGCGGGTGTGGCGCTCACTTAGGACACGATTCGCGCAGGCGCAACCCGCCGCGACCGCGTGCGATTGAATCCCATCGCCAAGCCCATGACGCTCGTGCGGCCTACTTCCCGCGAACTTTTTTCGCCAGCCGCAGGCGCAGCGCGTTGAGTTTGATGAATCCCTCGGCGTCGCGCTGGTCGTAGGCGCCCCGATCGGCCTCGAAGGTGACGTGCGCCAGGCTGTAGAGCGAGCGCGGGCTCTTGCGGCCGACGACGCGAGCGTGGCCCTTGTAGAGCTTGAGCCGCACGATGCCGCTCGCGTTCTCCTGGCTCTTATCGATCAGCGCCTGCAGCATCTCGCGCTCGGGCGAGTACCAAAAGCCGTTGTAGATGAGTTCGGCGTAGCGCGGCATCAGCTCGTCCTTAAGGTGCGCGGCGCCGCGATCCAGCGTGATGGATTCGATCCCGCGATGGGCAGCGTGGAGAATCGTCCCCCCGGGCGTCTCGTAGACGCCGCGCGACTTCATGCCGACAAACCGGTTCTCGACCAGATCGACGCGGCCGATGCCGTGTCTGCCGCCGAGCTCGTTGAGCCGCGTCAACAGCTTCGCCGGCGAGAGCTTTTTACCGTCGACGGCGACCGCGTCGCCGCGCTCGAACTCGATCTCGACGTATTGCGGCTTGTCGGGCGCCGCCTCCGGCGCCACCGAGCGCGAATAGACGTACTCCTCGGGTTCCTGCCACGGATCCTCGAGCGCTTTGCCCTCGGCCGAGATATGCAGCAGGTTGGCGTCGGTCGAGAACGGCGCCTCGCCGCGTTTGTCCTTGGCGATCGGGATCTGGTGCTTCTCGGCATAATCGAGAAGCTTGGTCCGCGAATCGAGCGACCATTCGCGCCACGGCGCGATGACCCGGATGCCGGGCTCGAGAGCGTAATAGGTCAACTCGAAACGAACCTGATCGTTGCCCTTGCCGGTTGCTCCGTGCGCCACGGCGTCGGCGCCGGTCTCGCGGGCGATCTCGATCTGCCGCTTGGCGATGAGCGGCCGGGCGATCGACGTTCCCAGCAGGTAGACGCCCTCGTAAAGCGCATTGGCGCGAAACATCGGAAAGACGAAGTCGCGCACGAACTCCTCGCGCAAATCCTCGATGTAGATTTGCTTGACGCCGAGCATCTGCGCTTTCTTGCGCGCCGGCGCAACCTCTTCGCCCTGGCCGATGTCGGCGGTGAACGTGACCACCTCGCAGCTATATGTCTCCTGCAGCCATTTGAGGATGACCGAGGTGTCGAGGCCGCCCGAATAGGCGAGCACCACCTTCTTGACGGCAGCGGCTTTTTGCTGAGCCATGACGGTCTCCAGAACGCGCGGAATATGCCCCAGGGCGGCGATGCGGCGCCGGAGTATAGGGGCTGGCGCGCGCCTCGCAAGGCCGGCGGCGGCCCATTGGCGCTTGATTTCGACTGCCTCGGAGGGCCAGCTTCGCTAAGCTCGGCGCGGCGCAGCCCCACTTAATCGATACGCCGAGAGGAGCAGCCCGTATGATCGACCTTTACACTTGGCCAACGCCCAACGGATACAAGCTATCGATCCTGTTCGAGGAGACGGCTACGCCTTATCGCGTGATCCCGGTCGACATCGGCGCCGGCGACCAGTTCAAGCCGGAGTTTCTCGCCATCAGCCCCAACAACAAAATGCCGGCGATCGTCGATCACGACGGTCCGGACGGCGAGCCTTTGGCGATCTTCGAGTCCGGCGCCATCATGATGTACGTCGCCGAGAAAACCGGCCGCTTCATGCCCGCCGACGTCCGCGGCCGCTATCGGGTCGTGCAATGGCTGATGTTCCAGATGGGGACGGTGGGGCCAATGCTGGGCCAGACCAACCATTTCCGCCAATACGCGCCCGAGCCGATTGCCTACGCGGTCAATCGCTACACCAACGAGGCGCGGCGCATCTACAATGTCATCGACCGCCGTCTCGGCGAGGCCGAATACCTCGCGGGCGAGTACTCGATCGCCGACATGGCCGTTTACCCATGGTTGCGCGGCCACGAGCGGCAGGGACAGAATCTCGACGACTTTCCCTCTCTCAAACGCTGGTATGCGACGATCGAGGCGCGGCCCGCGGTGCAAAAAGGTCTGCAGCTCCTGGCCGAGCGCCGGCGCGTCGGCCCGATGGACGCCAAGTCGCGCGAGATGCTTTTCGGCGCCACGCAATACGTCCGCCGCTGACCTCGGGAGACGCTCATGCTGTTTATGGTTATCGAGCGATTCCGCGACGACGACATGGTGCCGGCTTATCAGCGGCTGCGCGCCAGTGGCCGGCAGTTGCCCGCGGGTTTGCGATATGTCGATAGCTGGATCGAGGCGAACTTCAGTCGCTGCTTTCAGTTGATGGAGTGTGAAGACCTGCGGTCGCTGCAGGATTGGATCTTGAAGTGGCGCGGTACCGGCGTGAAGTTCGAGATCGTGCCGGTGGTGCCGAGCAAGGACACGCAGACGGTGGTCGCGCCCTATCTCGACAAGGACTGATCGCTCGGCCGCCGAAACTGCGCGGGCGACATCACCAGCGGGGTTGCATTCCGCGTCCGCCGCACCAAATACGACCCCGGTCATGCAGCGGGGCGTAGTATCGTGAGTTTTCGCATATCGGCTATGCGGGGCGGTGCCGGCGCCTTGGTCGTTCTATCGTTTTTGACCTTCGGCGACGCGGTTGGCGCTGAGCCGCGCCGCGCGGCACCGACGACACTGGACCTTTCCCCGCCGCCACCGACTGAGCATTTCACCGCCCCGGGGGCGTCAGGCGCCTCGCCGCCCGAGAGCAGCGATGCGGCAAGCGGCAATCTTCTGGAACGTCCTCTCGAGATCGGCCCAGGACTGCAGGTCAATCCCGAGATGCGCGAGCCCAACGAGTACGACCTGACCGATCCGTCGCGCCCTAACCGCACGCTCGAGCCGCAGATTCGGTTACGCGTGCCGCTTTAGTTCCGATGTTCGAGCAGCGCTGATTTGCGTCTGCGCGGAAAGATCGGCCGCGACGGCGGCCGCGCGTGAGCCGAAAGGGTCCAGGAATGCCGTGAGATCGTCGTCGGCGCCTGGCGCGGCGGGCTACGGGTCGAATCGCGGAGCGGCGACGAAACGCAAATGACCGGTTTTGATCCAAACCCGCGCCCCGTCGCCGCCGCACGTGGCGGCGAGCCGCGCGCCCATTGGAAGGCGCAGCCAAGAGTGGCGTCGAAAGGTCTCCCCGTTTTCCTCGAATCGCCCGTCGAGCACGAACAACTCGGCGCCCCCGTCGGCTGCGAAGGTGACGGAAACGTCCGGCGCCCAACGTTCGACGCGCACGTCCTCGCGGGCGTCCTTGAATAGCGGCGTCACCGAGACGCCGCCACGCGACGTGGCGGAAATCGCAGCGATCTTGTTCAGGTCGATGCACACCCCCGCGCGGTCGCTGGGATCGAATTGCCATAGCTTGACGAATATCGTGCAACCGAATTGCGATCGCGGCGCGTGGCGCGAGCCGGGTGGGTTGCGTACGTAGGTGCCGGCGACGAAGTCTCCATGCTCGTCTTGAAACACGCCGTCGAGCACGATGAATTCCTCGCCGCCGCCGTGCGTGTGCGCCGGAAACACGCCGTTTGGTTCGTAGCGGACGATGGTCGTTGCCCGCGCGACCTCGCCGCCGATGCGGTCCAGCATCCGTCGGCGCACTCCGGGCGTGGGCGACTCCAGCCATTCGATTTCGTCGGCATGCATCGCGACCCGCTTGCCGAAGTCCGCATTCAGATCCATTTCATCCCTATCCTCTCGTTGTTGCGCCCGTCAATTCGCTGTTTGACGATTGCGATGCTGAATTCCCATTCCCAGGATCAGCCCATGCGTCGTGGAAGGCCTTCGAGACGATTTGCCAGCTCCAGTCGACTGCCTGCGCAAGCGACTGCAGACCGACGCATACGCTCGCGAACCATCGTCGAGCGAGCGTTAGAAACGTCGTGGACACCGTGCTGGACGACATGTGCGGCCGTCGCGATGGACGGCGGACTTCGCCCGATGCATCGGTGGTCACGGATGCCGAAACGGCGGCGAACGAAGGGTCGCACCGGCGACGCGGCGCGACCCTCGATCGTCCCTACTTGATTTCCGACGGCAGCTTCTTTTCGAGCTTCGGCCAGTTCGCCTCGGCCTTCTTGATGTTGCCGGGGATATCCTTGTTCCAGGCCTGTTGGATGTCGGTCGACAAGTTGAGATAGAGCGTGCCGTCGACGATCTTCCAAAATCTCGGATCACCGTCGAATTTGGCGCCGACCGCCACGCCATAGGCGCAATATCCGCCGTAGGCGGGGGCGTATTTGTCGGGGTTTCGCTTGAACTCGTCGCGGTTCTCTTGCGTGGCGAAGCGGTATGTCGCGTCCTTGTGAACGGCGGCAAATTTCGCATCGCCCTGCACTGGCATACCCTGCTTGAAGTAGGCGACGACGTCGAAACCGTGGACGGCCAATCCCGGCGCGGGCTTGCCGTCCACGAGGACGACGCCAGTCGCCGTGTTGACCTCGGGACCGGCCAAGGCGGGTGTGGCGAACAAAGCGGTGATGGCCGCAGCGGCCATTAGTTTGCGGAACGATGTCATTTCATGAACTCCTGATGATCCAAGGGTTGGTGTGGGTTTTATGCGTGTGACACGCCGCGCAGTCGCGTGGCGGTCGTCAATGTCGGCCGTGGCGGCGAGATCGCGCCTCGCATTCGATTGCGCGACGTGCGGTGCGAGCGTTTGCGAGATGCCATGTCCGTCTCCAGGTCCTCATCGTCGACGCGAGGAACCTAGGGACGGTTGGGATGATTTGCCAATTCACGGGTTGTTGATCACGTATATTAGCAAATCAATTGGGACGATATGCAAATTATCAATCGATTTTAGGTACTGCGATACGCCCGAGGCGGCACCCCAAAGCGTTGCGAAAACGCCCGTGTGAACGCAGCGGCGGACTGGTACCCGACGTCACGGGCCACCTGCTTCACGCTCGCGTCGGTCTCGACCAATTGCGACAGCGCCTTTTGCAGCCGCCACTCGCCGACATAGGTCATCGGCGCCACGCCGACGAGATTCGTGAACCGTTCGGCGAAGCGGCTTCGCGACATGCCGATTTCCACCGCCAGCCGATCCACCGACCATCGATCGGCGGGCGCCTTGTGGACCAACTCCAAAACGCGGCCTATCTGAGCGTCTGTCATCGCGCCGATCACGCGGGCGAGCTCGGGGCAAGATTGTATGCTCGCCCGTACCGCCTCGATGAAGAACACCTCCGAAAGCCGCGAGATCGCCGCCGAAGCGCCGAGATTCTCGGTGAAGGCCCGTCGAGCCACAAGTCGCAGCGTTTCGTCAAGCAACGGATGCCGCGCTCGATCGGATGGCGTCATGATGATGGCTTCCGGCAGCGCGCGCAGCAGCGGATGGTCCGCGCCTTGCGTGAAGCCGAGATGACCGCAAACGAGTTGTGTCGATGCTTTCGACTCGCCGCTGCCGACGACGAAAACGCCCCCGCCGTCGTAACCCGATTCGGCAACCACCTGTTCGAGCGGCGCAGGGGTTCGGCCCGGTTGGTCGGCGAGCGTGTGTTGCTGGCCGCGGGTAATCAAAATCAGATCGCCCGGGCCGACATCGGCGGTCCGGCCGGAAGCGAGCGCCACATGGCAGTGGCCTTGGATCACGAGGTGGAATCGCGCGGTCTGTTGATAGGCGGGAACGGTGATCGCGAAAGGCGGCGAATACTCGGTGCGGAAATAGAGTGTCGCCCGAAGTCGGATCGTATCGAAAATGTCGCTTAACACGTCTTTCATACAGATCGTCCCATTCTTCAGGATTTCGAATCATAAAATGGCGACGCACGGCCGGTAAACCGAATACAGCGCAAGCATGATCACGATCCGGCGAGGGCATCGTCCGCCTGCCGCCGTGGACGGGTGCCCCGTCCTGGTTGCTCGCCTGTCGCTGGGCGGAGTGAGGCACGCAGGCGCAAATTCGAGCGAGGGGTTATCGGCGACTGCACCGAGCCGATGAATAACGCCGTTGGTTCGGCCATCGATCCGCACACTGGCCGGAATTCATGACCCACCATCGGCGGGAACTGGCGGCTCAAAGAGCCCGGCGTCAGCGTGAGCGGATTGGTCCGCTCGCGTGTCTGTGAACGATCACGTTGCTCCATTCGGCATATGACGAAGGCTAAGTCGGAACGCTCCGTCCGTGCAACGTATCGCGGCGAAAGTATCGGCCCGGAGTTACGACGGAGCGACGGCTGCGAGTTTAGCCTTCCCGCGCGCGCCGCGTTCGCTCGCCGATTTGAGCTGGCCGCAGGCGGCGAAGATGTCGCGTCCGCGCGGACGGCGTACCGGCGCGACATAGCCCGCTTTCATCAACACCGCGGCGAACGCGCTGATCGCCTTATCGCCCGAGCACTCGAACGGCGCGCCCGGCCACGGGTTGAACGGGATGAGGTTGATCTTGGCCGGGATCCCCGATAGCAGCTTGACCAACGCCCGCGCCTCGGCGGGAGAGTCGTTGACGCCGTCCAGCATCACGTACTCGAAGGTGATTCGCCGCGCATTCGACAGGCCGGGATACTCGCGGCATGCCGCCAGCAGCTCGGCGATCGGATACTTCTTGTTGAGCGGCACGATGACGTCGCGCAATTCGTCGGTCACCGCGTGCAACGAGACCGCCAACATGACCCCAAGCTCGGCGCCGCAGCGCCGGATCATCGGCGCGACGCCGGCGGTCGATAGCGTGATCTTGCGCCGCGACACGGCGAGGCCTTCGCTGTCCATGACGATGCGAAGCGCCGTGGCCACGTTGTCGAAGTTGAACAGCGGCTCGCCCATTCCCATCATGACGATGTTGGTGAGCCGGCGGTCGTCGGCGGGCGCCGGCCATTCTGCGAACGCATCGCGGCACGACATGACCTGACCGACGATCTCGGCGGGTTGCAGATTTCGCACCAGCCGTTGCGTTCCGGTATGGCAGAACTTGCATGACAGTGTGCAGCCGACCTGCGAGGAGACGCAGAGCGTGCCGCGGTCGTCCTCGGGAATGTGCACGCACTCGATCTCCTGCCCGTCGGCGAACCGCAACAACCATTTCTGCGTTCCGTCGATCGAGACCTGGCGACGCGTCACCTCCGGGCGAGCGACGACGAAGCGCGCCTCGAGCTTGGCGCGCAGCGACTTGGCCAAGTCGGTCATCGCCGCGAAGTCGCGCGCGCCGCGCACGTAGATCCATCGCCACAGCTGACGGGCGCGAAACGCCGGTTCGTCGAGCTCGGCGAGCACGCAGGCGAGCTCCTCGCGCGTGAGTCCGATTAAGTCGCGGCGCCCATCGGCGTAGGCGGGCGCCGGCAACTCGGTCTTGACCGGCTCGGGCCTTTGCGCTGTGGCCAATACGGTCGTGCTCATTGGCGCATCATGGCGATAGCTCGCGCGCCGCGCGCGACGCGGCTATTTGACTCCGCACGCTTGACCTATCGTCGCATAGGCCCGTGTGAAGCCGAGGAGGCCGAAGGTGTCGCTGGTTTCGTTGCTGCGGGCCGAGGTTCCTTGAACGACCGCCGTTTTGCCCGATCGCAGCGCGGCGATCAGCGCCTTGTCCGTCTTGGCGTCGGGCGCCCAGGCGGACTCCTTTTCGACCTCCGGCCGCGCCAGCAGTTCGAATTTTTTCCCATCGACGTTGACCGGCACCTTCGCCCCGGAGGCAAACGCGTACCCGGCTTGGAACGTCACGACGTCGAAGCTCTTGCTCGCCGGCCGGTGGGTCACCACCAGCAGGACGTCGCCGCGCCTCGAATATTTGCCCTCCGATTTGGCCGGCCGCGACACCATGTAGCAAATCTTGCTGCCGCCCTGCATCAACTCGGCGGCGGTCCATTGTCCGAACGTGCCGAGCGCTTTCGGTTCGCCGACCGCCGGCTGGGCGGTCCCCTTTGTGGCTTGCGACCACGCCGCCTCGCTAAACGGCGCTCCCACCAGAATCACGGCCAATATCATGCTCTTAACTCGAATGCGCATGTCCGCCTAACCGCTCTTTGATGGCCTGACAATGATCCGCCCGCCGTCGATTCGCGTATGACACGCGAAATGAAGCGCGTCAACCGACTGTGGGACGAGGGAGTGGTCGGCGGCGCGGCGGTGGCGCTTGTGGGAGCGAGTCGCCCGGCCTTAGATAGCGCGATGGATGTGGCTCCCACGCCGAAGCCCGGCGATTTCGTCGCCGCCATGCGTGCGATTGCGACCAGCGGCGACCGCGACGCCTTCGCGACGTTGTTCGCGCATTTCGCGCCGCGAGTGAAAGCCTATCTGATGCAACTGGGCGCCGAAGCGAGCGCCGCCGAGGATTTGATGCAGGAAGTGATGTTGACCGTGTGGCGCCGCGCCGAATCCTACGATCCGGCCCTCGCCGGCGTCAGCACATGGATTTTCACCATTGCGCGGAACCGGCGAATCGACACGCTGCGCCGCGAGAAGCGGCCGGAGTTCGACCCGAACGACCCTGCCTTCGTTCCCGACGCTCCGCGGCCGGCCGACGACGCGGTCGCGGCCTGGCAGTGGGAGCGGCGGCTCGTGGCGGCGATTGACGAACTGCCGGAGCAGCAAGCCAAGCTCCTGCGTCTCGCTTTTTTCGAGGATCGTTCGCATGCCGACATCGCCGCCGCGTTGCGGTTGCCGCTCGGCACGGTGAAGTCGCGAATTCGGCTCGCCATGGCCCGGTTGCGCACTAGATTCGAGGACGAGCGATGAGTCCGCGACACCATCCGCCCGACGAATTGATACTCGATTACGCGGCCGGCAGCGCGCCGGAGCCGGTGGCGGTTCTAGTTGCGACGCATCTAGCGTTGTGCCCGGCGTGCCGGGATAACGCCGCCCGCCTCGAGCGGGTGGGCGGAGCGTTGCTCGACGACTTGCCGCCGGCAGCGATCGCCGGCGATGCGCTCGAACGCGCGCTGGCGCGGCTGGACCGGCCGCCCGCCATATTCCCGCGAGCGCCATCGGTACCCTCGAACCGATTGCTGCCGGCCCCGCTCAGCCAGTATGTGACAGCGGGCCTCGACGGGTTGGCGTGGCGGCGTGTCGTCCGCGGCATCGACCAGGCGAACTTGACGTGCGGCGGTGGAGCCTTCAAGGCGTCGATACTCAGAATCTCCGCCGGACGAGCGATCCCTCGCCATACCCATCGCGGCACCGAAATGCTGATGGTGCTCGACGGCGCTTTCAGCGACGAAACGGGGCGATATGGGCGGGGCGACGTCGAAGTCAGCGACGAAACGGTCATCCATCGGCCGGTCGCCGAGGCCGAGCGCGATTGCCTGTGCTTGATCGTGACCGCGGGGCCGATACGGCTGACCGGCATCGTCGGACGATTGATCAACCCGTTCATTCGCGGCTGAGCGCTCAAGCCTTGGGCTTCGACGCCGCGCCGCGGCGCTTGAGCCGCGGTGGGCCGAAGGCATGCTTCGGCAACGCGACAGGCGCTGCTCCGACGGCCACGCCTCGATCGGCGAAGCGGCCAAGGCTGATCAGCCGGTCATACATGACGAGCGCCCCGGCAAGCGCGAGGTTGATCGAAAACCGCGTCGGTATCCTGACTACGTGCTCGCAAAGCGCCGTCATCTGCGCTGAAAGCGCTCCCCGCTCGGGGCCGAGAACGTAAGCGGCACAGCGTGGATGGCGGAAACTTGGCAGGTCGATCGCGTCGTCGGCGATTTCGACGCCGACCAGCGCGCAGCCATGCGGCAATCGCAGCTGCTCGACGCTGTGATAGGCGTAGAACGGCACCGAACCGGGCGTGTCCGACGTGTCGGCGCGCCCTCCCTCGTCGCGCCGGTAGGTAGCCGCCACGGTGAATACGAAGCTCGCCCCGAACGCGTGTGCGGTGCGCAGCAGGCTTCCGACGTTCATCGCCTTGCTCACGCCCTCGACGCCGATCCCGAAATATCCGCGCACGTTCCATCCTCCGGTCATGCTGCCGGAAAACTTGCCTCGCCGACTCACAACAGGCAAGGTGAGGCGTGCGATTCCTGAAACCGAGATCGATTCGTCCGTAATGCCGCCGGATTCCGTCGTTACCGCTACGCAATCCAGGACCGCGCCACCCATTCTGGTCGAAGTCCGCCGGGGTTCGATGGTCGAAAGCCGGCATCGCGGAAATTACGCCGTTGTCGACTCCGCCGGCACAATCGTCGCCGCCGCGGGCGACGTCGAGCGGCCGATCTATGCGCGCTCGGCGATCAAGCCGCTCTTGGCCCTGCCACTGATCGAAACCGGCGCCGCGGCGGCGAGCGACGCGGGCGAGATCGAGCTGGCGCTGGCGCAGGCGAGTCATGGCGGCGAGCCATTTCATACCGCGGCGGTCGCGGCGTGGCTCGCGCGCGTCGGACTGTCGGTCGACGACCTCGAATGCGGCGCGCACCTTCCCAATCACGAGCCCTCGGCCGAGGCGCTGCTGCGCGACGGTGGATCCGCCTCGGCGCTGCACAACAACTGCTCGGGCAAGCATGCCGGCGTGCTCGCGACATGCCGCCATCTCGGCGAGCCGACCAAGGGGTACATCACCGCCGCGCATCCGGCCCAGGCCCGATTGACGCGCGCGCTCGAAGAAATGTGCGGGCTCGATTTCGCCCGCGCGCCGCGCGGCATCGACGGTTGCGGATTCCCGCAAATCGGCGTGCCGCTCGCCGCCTTGGCGCGCGGCCTCGCGCGCTACGCCGCCCCCGACGATCTATCACCGTCCCGCCGGGACGCCTGCCGCGATCTGGCGTCTGCGGCGATCGCGCGACCCGAATTCATTTCGCGGAGCGGCCATTTCAGTGTCGCCGCGATGCGCGCCTGCCACGGCAAGGTGATGATCAAGAGCGGCGCCGAGGGCGTCTATGTCGCGGCGATCTTCGCTTGCGGCATCGGCGTCGCGGTCAAGATCGAAGACGGCGCCGGACGTGCGGCCGAGGTCGCGATCGCCGCGCTGGTCGCGCGGCACGCCCTGCTCGACGAAAGCGAACGCGAGGCGTTGCGTCCCTTGATCGAAGCGCCGGTCGCCAATGTTGCGGGCCGGCTGGTCGGCGCGATCGCGCCGGCGCCCAATTGGTGAACGTCATACGCGCGGTCGTCTGTCGCCAGAACGGCGACCCCTCGGTCCTCAGGATCGAGGAAGTTCCGCCGCCTATATTATCCAACGGCGGCGTGCGGATCGCCGTCGAGGCAGCCGGGCTCAACTTCGCCGACACGCTGGTCGTCAAGGGCTCCTACCAGATCAAGCCTCCGTTTCCGTTCACGCCCGGGCTCGAATGCGCCGGCGTCGTGCGCGAAGTCGCGGTTGACGTCAAGGACATCAAGGTCGGTGACCGCGTCATGGCGGCGATCGGCATGGGTTGTTTCACCGAGGAGATCGTCGCGCGTGCCGTCGACGTGTTCCCGGTTCCCAAGAATGGCGATCTGTCCGCCGCCGGCGCCTTTCCGATCGTATATGGCACCGCGCACGGCGCCCTCGACCATCGTGCCCACCTTAAATCGGGCGAAACACTGCTGGTGCTTGGCGCTGGCGGCGGCGTCGGCCTCGCCGCGATCGAGGTCGGCAAAGCGATGGGCGCCAAAGTCATCGCCGCGGCGCGCGGTCCCGACAAGCTTGCGCGGGCGCGCGAACATGGCGCCGATCACGTCATCGACTATGTCGCCGAGGATCTGCGCGCCCGCGTCAAGGACGTCACCGGTGATCGCGGCGCCGACGTGGTGTTCGACCCGGTCGGCGGCGACGCCTGCGACGCCGCGTTGCGCGCCATCGCCTGGGAGGGACGGCTTCTCGTCGTCGGCTTCGCCAGCGGTCGAATCCCGCAGATCCCGGCGAACGTACTCCTGGTGAAGAACGTCTCAGCGACCGGCGTGTTCTGGGGCGGTTATCGCCAGAAGGCGCCGAAAGTGGTTCGCGATTCCTTCGCCAAGCTCAACGACTGGTGGCGCCAGGGGAAATTGCGGCCGCACATATCCCACTGCTTCGACATCGCCGACGTCGCCGCCGCCATGAATCTGCTGTTGAGCCGCAAAGCTACCGGCAAGATCGTGCTCACCACCGGCCGCAGCTAGGCATGTCGACGCAACGCCAGAATGCTCGATGAGCGATCCCGTCCGCAGCCAATACGAGGAGTTTCCCTATCCCCCGCGCGACCCGCGGCACGAGGCGAAGCGCCTGATCGTCGGCAGTCCCAGTCATCTCGCCGAGCTCAATCACTTCGTCTTCGGCGGTCGGCTCGATCTCGCACGTCCCTTCCGCGCACTCGTCGCCGGCGGCGGGACCGGCGATGCGGCGATCATGATCGCTCAGCAACTCGTCGATCGCGGCGCGCACGCCGGCGAAGTCGTGTATGTCGACTGGTCCGCCGCCAGTCGCGCGGTCGCTGAGGCCCGCGCCGCCGCGCGACGGCTCGACAACATACGGTTCGTTTCCGCTTCGCTCCTAGACGTGCCGCGCCTCGAACTCGGTCAATTCGACTACGTCGACTGTTGCGGCGTGCTGCACCATCTGGAGGAACCGCTGGCCGGGCTCGAGACGCTCGGCCGGGCGTTGCGGCCGGGCGGCGGAATGGGGCTGATGCTGTATGGAACGCTTGGCCGCGTCGGCGTCTATGCGGCGCAAGACGCCTTGCGGCGCCTCCTTCGGGCCGACGAGACGCCGCGCGAGCGTGTGGCGTTGGCGCGCCGCTTCGTCGCACAGCTTCCGCCGACCAACTGGATCAAGCGCAACCCGTTCATCGCCGATCACATCACCGAGGGCGACGCGGGAGTCCACGACCTGCTCTTGCATGCGCGCGATCGCGCCTATCGCGTCGAGGAAATCGCCGCCCTGGTCGAGCGCGCCGGTTTGCGCCTGGTGTCCTTCGTGCCGCCGGCGCGCTACGATCCGTTCACCTATGCGAGCGACGCGACGCTCCGCCGTCGCATCGAGGCGCTCGCGCCGCTGGCGCGCGCGGCGTGGGCGGAAGAGACCGTCGGCAACATGAAAACCCATGCGTTTTATGTCGTCGCCGCCGAGAACGCCGTCACGCCGCCCATGCCCGATGATCCGACGGCGATTCCGGTGCTGCATGAGACGACGCCCGACGCACTCGCTCGCGGGCTCAAGCCCAGCGGCGTCCTCAAGGTGAACGCTGATGGATTCGAGATGCGTTTCGCGATGCCGCCGTTGGCGCCAGTCATCAGCGCCATGATCGATGGAAATCGCGCCTTGTCGGAGATTCATCGCGCGCTGGCGTCCCGCGACCCGAAACTCGATTGGCGTGCGTTCTGCGAGCAGTTCGGGTTGCTCTATCGCGGCCTGCACGGCGTCGGCAAGCTGTTCCTCGCCTACCGCGCCTGAACGTCTGCGACCGCATCGGCGCACGGAATCCCGCGATGCGCATTCGCGACGTCCGGCTGATCGCCTCCGCCCTGGTAGCCGAATCGGCTGGTGTGATCGTGGGCCATATCGCGTTCAGTTGGCTTGACATGCGCGTCGATGAACGAACCATCGAGGCGACGGCGCTTGCGCCCTTGGCGGTACCCCCGAATTGCCAGCGTCGAGGCATCGGGTCGAGCCTGATGGCCGCCGGCCTGGCGCGGGCCCGCGCCACCGGCGCCACGGCGGTCGTCGTACTCGGCCACCCGGCGTATTATGGGCGCTTCGGCTTTTCCACTGCCCTCGCCGCGAAGCTGAAGGCGCCGATCGCCGGCGAGGCGTTCATGGCGCTGGAGTTGACGCCCAGCGCGCTCGCCGGGAACTTGGGCTCGCTCAGCTATCCACATGCGTTTGGCATCGCGGCCGGGAAGAAATAACACCGACACGCGCATCTTCCCGGCCGGCGAGCGGCATTCACCACGATGACCAGACCGACTTGCGACCTTCGACTTGGGCAGTGGCGCGATCGATGCCGATGTCCCTCAGCAGCCGGTCGTCGAGCGACATAAGCTGCCGCCGGCTCCGCGACCGCTCGAGGGCCGTTATCAGCCCGTCGATCAGCACAATCGCCTTGTGGTCCACCCAGCCCAGCCACTCGCGCCACAACGGCTTGGTGGTGGCCATGGCGGGAAGGCACAGCGAGTTAGGGTTGAGGCTTGACATGGCTTAGGTTCCTTTATGTATGGAAGAGATGCTTGGCGGCATGTCCGTTTCGTTAGCTCCTATTTGATGCATTCCTTGCTTGAGGACAAACGACGATTTCTCGTAGAATGGATTAGATTTATTAGGTCAACAGATGGCCCAGTCGCTGCCCCCATTGAACGCGTTGCGTGCCTTCGAGGCGGCGGCCCGCCACCTCAGTTTCACCAAGGCGGCCGACGAATTGCACGTCACCCAGGCGGCGATCAGCCACCAGGTGAAAGGGCTAGAGGACCATCTTGGCGTGAAGCTGTTTCGACGGTTGACGCGCAGCCTGCTGCTGACCGAGGAAGGCAAGGCGCTGTTGCCCGACCTACGCGCCGCGTTCGATCAAATGACCCAGGCGGTTCAGCGGGTGCGGGTGCGCGGCGGCCAGCGAACGCTCAACATCAGCACCATGACGACCTTCGCGATGTCATGGCTGGTGCCGCGCCTGCCGAACTTCCAGGCGGCGCATCCCGACATCGAGGTGCGGATTTCGACCACCCAGCGTCTCGTCGATTTCGCGCGCGAGGACGTCGATCTCGCCACGCGCTACGGCTTCGGATCTTGGCCGGGCCTCGCCTCGCACAAGTTGTTCGACGACGTGCTGACGCCGCTGTGCAGCCCGGCGATCGCCGCAAAACTGATACGGCCGGAGGATCTGCGGGGCGTAACGCTGCTGCACGAGAACCCGGAGCCGTCCGATTGGACGTTCTGGAGCGCGAAGTTTGGAGTCGAGGGAATCGACGGCCGCAAGGGCCCGCGCTTCGATTCGACGCGCATCGCCGTCCAGGCGGCCATTGGCGGGCTCGGCGTGGCGATCGGCGCGCCCAACGTCTTCATCGAGGAACTGGCGACCGGCCGTCTGGTGCAGCCGTTTCCCGAGATGGTCGTCGGCAACGGCAAGGCGTTCTGGATCGTCTATCTCGAAACATCGGCCGATGAACCGAAGATCCGCGCCTTTCGCGATTGGATTCTCGCCGAAGCAACGGCGATGCGACCGCCGCCAGTCGAACGATTGCCGCGGATCTGAAGCGGCCGCTCAGCGCGGCGCCGACGGCTCCGCGGCTTCGCGCAAGTAGTACATTAGATCGAGCGGTGGCGGCGCGGCGCCGGCATGTGACAGCAGATCGTGCGCCTGTCCGCGATGGTGCGTCTGGTGATTGAATATGTGCGCCAGCACATAGCGCATTTGCGTCGCCGCGTTCTCGCCGGTCATGGTGGTATAGCGCAGCGTCGTGTTCAGAGTCGGCGCGTCCATTCCGTCGATGACGTTGATGATCTGCGCGTCCTCGGCTTCGCGCGCCACGCGCAATCCCAATAGTTCGGCATAGAGAATCTGGTCGAGCGACTTGATGTCGGGCATATGCCCGGTGATACGCCCAATCCACAAACGATCGCCGACCAGGATGTGGTTGAGCGTCGCGTGCAGCGAGCCGAAGTAGCACGGCCGCGGCTTCATGTACTCCGCCTCCGGCAGCTCGGCGCAGGCGGCGTAGATGCGCCGATTAGCCCACTGGTTGTAGCGTGCGAAGGTACGGAAATATTCGTGCTTCATGGCGTGCGGCGATCCGAGATGCTACGAAGATGCCTGATGGCCAAGCGTGAGCGAGACCGCGCTCAGCGTCAACCTGTCGATTCGCCGTTCCGCGCGTCGCCATCTTCGGCGAATGTGACCAGCATCACAGACGGAGGCGACGGAGGCGGCCTATCAAGGCCGCCACAAGACCGATCAGGAGGAGTAAATGGCCGGTATCATGCTCAAGACGCTCGACGGCGGCTCGACGACGATATCCGAGACCGAGATCGCCACGCTCAAAGCCGCGCTCAGGGGCGTGCTGCGCCTTCCAAGCGATCCGGGCTACGATGAGGCGCGAACGATCTGGAACGCGATGGTCGACCGTCGCCCGGCGATGATCGTGCACGCCGCCGGCGCCGCCGACGTCATGCGTGTCGTCGATTTCGCGCGCGAGCGCGAGGCGCTGCTTGCGGTGCGCGGCGGCGGCCACAACATCGCCGGAAACGCGGTGTGCGACGGGGGTTTGATGCTCGACCTCTCGGCGATGCGCTCGGTTCGCGTCGAACCGAGAACGAAGCGCGCCTATGTCGAGCCGGGCGCCACGCTTGGTGACGTCGACAAGGAGACCCAAGCGTTCGCCCTGGCGGTGCCCGTCGGCGTCAACTCGACCACCGGCATCGCTGGCCTCACGCTCGGCGGCGGATTCGGCTGGATCACGCGTAAGTTCGGCTTGACCGTCGACAGCCTGATCAGCGTCGACATCGTTACCGCCGACGGAAAGCTGAAACACGCCAATGCCACGGAGAACGCTGACCTGTTCTGGGCAGTGCGCGGCGGCGGCGGTAATTTCGGCGTCGTGACATCGTTCGAGTTCGCGCTGCACAGCGTCGGGCCGCAGGTGCTCTCGGGCCTGATCGTTCATCCCTTGAGCGAGGCGCCCGCCTTGCTCGGCGAGTTCCGCAATTTCGTATCCACGGCGCCCGACGAGCTCACCTGCTGGGTCGTGATGCGCAAGGCCCCACCGCTGCCTTTCATCCCCACCGAGTGGCATGGCCGTGAGGTGATGGTGTTCGCGCTCTGCTATTGCGGTGACCTGGCGAACAGCGAAAAAGCGGTGGCAGCAATTCGCTCCATCGGCGCGCCGATCGCCGAGGCGATCGGCCCCAACCCCTTCGTCGGCTGGCAGGCGACGTTCGACCCGCTACTGACGCCCGGTGCGCGCAACTACTGGAAGAGCCACGACTTCATGACGCTGTCCGACGCGGCAATCGGCGCGATCGTCGAGGCGGTCGGCCGATTGCCAAGCGACGAGTGCGAGGTGTTCATCGCCCATGTCGGCGGCGCAATGAGCCGTGTTGCGCCGGATGCCACCGCCTACCCGCAGCGCGCCTCGCATTTCATCATGAACGTGCATACGCGCTGGCGCGACCCGGCCGACGACGAGTCCTGTATTGCTTGGGCGCGCGCATTGTTCAAGGCGACGGCGCCGCATGCCTTGGAAACTGCCTATATCAACTTCATGCCGGAAGACGAGACCGGGCGGGTCGCGACCGCCTATGGTCCCAACTATCACCGGCTCGTCGAAATCAAACAACGGTACGATCCAAGCAACTTGTTTCGCATGAATCAGAATATCGTTCCGGCGGCGTCGGGTGCCGCGGCAGCAGCCGAGTGACGCCCGCACGGTCGTCTTCGGGTTCGGTTAAGGTAAACTTGGCATAACTCCCCGCGGCTGACATTAACGACGAAGTCGTGATAGCCTTCTTGCCTCTCAGCGACAATGTGCCGATGGTCCGGCGCGAAATTGGGGAGACTGGAGAGTGCGTCGCCCGAACCGGATCGAGACGACCGGACTGTCACTCCTTAGGCACCGAAGGTCGATCAGGCGTTATGCCGTGATCGCGGCCGCCGCCCTGGCGATGATCGGCGCGCATGCTGGTCCGCGCGCGCAGACACCGACAACATCCTCACCGGGCGTCGCTGCTTTCGAGAAGATCGCCGAAGTCCTTACTCATCGCCGCTGCACGAATTGCCATCAACGCGATGCGCCGTTGATGGGCGAAGTCGGAAAGACACATGTACCCCGCGTGGCGCGCGCGTCCGGGCGCGGAACGAGAACGCCGGCTTGCATCAGCTGCCACAAGTCGGCCAATGACGTCGCATCGGGCGTTCCCGGCGCGCCCAACTGGGCGCTGGCGCCGCTTGCGCTGGCCTGGGCCGGAAAATCGCCGGCGCAGCTTTGCCGCGACCTTAAGAACCCGGCCACCAACGGCAATCGCCCGCTTCGGGCGCTGGTGACATTCATGTCGTATGACCCATTGGCGTTGTGGGCGTGGTCTCCGGGGCTCAATCGAACGGCGATTCTCATTCCCCACTCGGAGTTCATTGGTCTGCTCAATCTTTGGGTCGAATCCGGCGCGCCCTGCCCTGGCTGAGCTCGCGCCCGGCGCCGCATCGCCGCGGCAAGCCGGTCGGCCCGGAAAACGCGCTATGTCCTAAGTTCGGCGCGATCGCGGTAGAACTCGAGCGCCTCGGGATTGGCCAGCGCCTCGCGGTTCTTGATCGGCCGTCCATGCACGACATCGCGCACGGCGAGCTCGACGATTTTACCCGATTTGGTGCGCGGAATGTCGGCGACCTGGAGGATCTTCGCCGGCACGTGGCGCGGCGTTGTGTTGCGCCGCACCTGGTCTTTGATCTTTCTCTCGAGCGCCGGCGAAAGCGCGATTCCGTTGCGCAGGCGCACGAACAGCACCACGCGCACGTCGTTGTCCCAGTCCTGGCCGATGACGATTGATTCGAGGACCTCATCGATCTGCTCGACCTGACGGTAGATTTCGGCGGTGCCGATGCGCACGCCGCCCGGGTTGAGTACGGCGTCGGAGCGGCCGTAAATAATGACGCCGTCATGAGCCGTGATCTCGGTCCAGTCGCCGTGCGTCCATACGCCTGGAAAACGCTCGAAATAGGCGGCGCGATACTTGGTTCCCTGCGGGTCGTTCCAAAACCCGACCGGCATCGAGGGAAACGGCTTGACGCACACAAGCTCGCCCTTGGCGCCGCGCGCCGGCCGGCCCTCGTCGTCGAACACGTCGACCGCCATGCCGAGGCCGCGCGCTTGGATCTCGCCGCGCCATACCGGAGCGATGGGATTCCCCAGCACGAAGCACGAGACGATATCGGTGCCGCCCGAGATCGAGGCGAGGTGAATGTCCCTCTTCACCTTTTGATAGACGTAGTCGAAGCTCTCGGCGACCAGTGGCGAGCCGGTCGAGGTCATGGTGCGTACATGGGCGAGCTTGTGGGTGCGGACCGGCTCGATGCCCGCCTTGGCGCAAGCGTCGATGTACTTGGCCGAGGTTCCGAACAGCGTCATGTCGTGCGCGTCGGCGAAATCGAAAAGCACGTTGCCGTCGGGATAGAAGGGCGAGCCGTCGTAAAGCAGCAGCGTCGCCTCGGAGGCGAGCGCCGAGATCAGCCAGTTCCACATCATCCATGAACAAGTGGTGAAGTAAAACACGCGGTCGCCCGGTTTGACGTCGCTTTGGAAGCGATGCTCCTTGAGGTGCTGAAGCAGCGTGCCGCCTGCTCCGTGAATGATGCATTTGGGAACGCCCGTCGTTCCCGACGAATAAAGAATGCATAATGGGTGATTGAACGGCAGACGCGCGTAAGCGATTGGGCCCGGCGGGAAAGGCGCGACGAGATCGTCGAGCAGGGTGGCCTTGGCGAGACCGCCGATCGAAGGCGCCGCGGCGGCGTAAGGAACGATGACGACCTTCTCGAGCGACGGCAGGCGCTCGACGATTTCGCCGAGCTTGACCAGACAGTCATGCGTCTTGCCATTGTAGAAATACCCGTCGACGGCGATCAGGATCTTTGGCTCGATTTGCCCGAAGCGGTCGACGACCCCCTGGACGCCGAAATCGGGCGAGCACGACGACCAGACGGCCCCGATGCTCGCCGCCGCCAGCATGCTGATCGGCGCCTCCGGCATGTTCGGTAGATAACCGGCGACGCGGTCGCCCGGCTTGAGGCCTAGCGCCGTCAACGCCTGGGCCAGACGCGAAACGGCGTCGTGAAGTTCGGCCCAACTGACGGTCCGGCGCGCCTTGTCTTCGCCCCAGAAGATCATCGCCGGTCCGGCGTCGCTTCGCCGCAGCAGATTCTCGGCGAAATTGAGCCGCGCGTCGGGAAAGAACTGCGCGCCCGGCATTTTGCCGCCGTCGACTAAGACGCGGGCGCCCTGCGTTTCGGCGATGACACCGCAGAACGACCACACCTCGTGCCAGAACGCCTCGAGATTGCTCACCGACCAGCGCCACAGCGCGCCGTAATCGGCGAGACTTACGCCGTACGCGCGCTCGATCCGGCGCATCAAAATGGTGGTGTTGGCGGCCTCGATGCGCGCCTTATCGGGCTCCCACAACGGCCTATCGCCCGGGGTGGCGTGCGGCATCTCTTGTCTCCGTCGAACGGGGCCGGCGATTTGCCGCGGATTTAAGCCCAAAGCGCGGTCGAGGACTAGCCGCAAAGCTGGTCTGCTGCAGCCGCGCTGGCGCCTGTGCGCTACGCCGTATAGCCTCCCGTCGTCCCTCGCCTCATGCCCGATTCGCCGCCTCTTCCCTCGTCCAAGCCACATCCACGACTGCCCGGCCCTGTCCGCGGCGGCCTGTGGATGACCGCCGCCTGCGTCTGCTTCGCCTCGATGAACGCGATCATCCGCCTTCTCTCGGCCGACTTACCGCCGTTCGAGATCGTGTTCTTCCGCAACCTGATGGGCCTCGCCTTCATGCTGCCGTGGCTAATCCGCGCCGGCCCAGCGGCGTTGCGAACCGCCAACCAACGGCTCTATCTCGGCCGCGCGCTCATCGGGCTTGCCTCGATGCTGCTTTGGTTCTCGGCGCTGGCGCTGATGCCGCTTGCCGAGGCGACGGCGCTGTCGTTCACCGCCCCGCTCTTCGCGACGATCTGCGCCGTTGCGGTCCTCGGCGAGACAGTGCGGCTGCGCCGTTGGACGGCGACCATCGTCGGCTTCGCAGGGGCGATGATCGTCCTGCGGCCCGGATTCCAGGCGATCAGGCTTCCGGAGCTGCTGGTCCTCGCCTCGGCGGCGACCGCGGGCTTGAGCGCCATCACCGTCAAACAGCTCACCCGCAGCGAGCCTCCCAACGCCATCGTCACCTACATGACGCTGTACATCATGCCGCCGTCGTTCGTCGTCGCGCTGTTCGTCTGGGTGACCCCGCCGTGGACGACGATCCCGTGGCTCGTCGTGCTTGGCCTTTTCGCCACGTTGGGCCATCAGGCGATGACGCGCGCGTTCGCCGCAACCGATACCTCGCTGGTGATGTCGTTCGATTTCGCGCGGCTACCGTTCGTCGCCATCATCGCCTGGTTCGCTTTCGGCGAAACGCCCGACATATGGACCTGGGTCGGAGCGGCGGTCATCGTCGCCGCGACGGTTTATATCGCGCATCGCGAAAGCCGGCTCGCCCGCGCGCCGCATGCCGGCGCCGCGCCGCCGGTGTGAAACCGCGCCACCGCCCTCGGGCCGACATCGCTGGAAGCCGGTCTGCCCCTCTGCTACAAGGCGAGCCATCATAGGGCCGAGCGAGCGGAGAACAGGCAATGCAGGTCAAGGGACACGCGGCGATCGTTACCGGCGGCGGGTCGGGCCTGGGCGCGGCGACGGCGCGGGCACTGGCGGCAGCGGGGGCCAAAGTCGCGGTGCTCGACGTCAACATGGACGGCGCAAACCGCGTGGCCAAGGATATCGGCGGCATCGCCATTAAGTGCGACGTCGGCGACGCCGCCTCCGCCGAAGCTGCGGTCGCCGAGGCGCGTGCCAAGCATGGCGTGGCGCGCATTTTGGTCAATTGTGCCGGCATCGCCACCGCGGGCAGGATCGTCGGCAAGGAAGGGCCGATGCCGCTGGGCGACTTCGCCCGGGTGATCAACGTCAATCTGATCGGCACTTTCAACCTGATGCGGCTCTGCGCCGCCGACATGCAGACGCTCGGCCCGCTCGCCGACGGCGAGCGCGGCGTGATCGTCTCGACCGCCTCGGTCGCCGCCTACGAGGGCCAGATCGGGCAAGCCGCATATTCGGCCTCGAAAGGCGGCGTCGTCGCGCTGACGCTGCCGGCGGCGCGCGAGTTCGCGCGGTTCGGCATTCGCGTTCTGGCAATAGCGCCCGGGCTGTTCGGCACGCCGATGCTGCTCGGCATGCCGCAAGCGGTGCAGGACAGCCTCGCCGCATCGGTGCCGTACCCGACGCGGTTCGGCACGCCCGAGGAGTACGGCAAGCTCGTCATGCACATGATCGACAACGTGATGCTGAACGGCGAGGTCGTGCGCCTTGACGGCGCCATCCGTCTGCAACCGAAATAGCCGGCCGGGCGGGCGGCGCCGAACTAGCTCCGTGGCGTGCGCCGCGGACCGGCCGCCGCGTCGATGGCACGCGCCAGATCGATGTCGCGCGCGCTGACGCCGCCCGCATCGTGCGTCGTGAGCGTGATCCGCACCTGGTTGTAGACATTGAACCATTCGGGATGATGGTTCATCCGTTCGGCGATCAACGCCACCCGACTCATGAACCCGAACGTCTCGACGAAATCGGCGAAGCGGAACGCCTTTTCGATCGCATCGCGATTGCCGACCGGCGTCCAGCCGGCAAGCTTCTTGAGCGCCGCCTTGCGCGCCCGCGTCGACAATTTGGCAACCATTTGGCGTTGGCTCCGCTTGTGAGGCCGCATCGCGGGAGAGTGTCGCGGCTTTTCGCCGATTGCAAGGCAGCGTAAGCTGCCGCGCCATGAGGGGAGCCAAGCGTGAAATCCTGCCGCCGAGCCTCGCCGACCTCGAGCGGCTGGCGGCGGCGGCGTTGACGACGGTGCCGGACGAACTACGCCGTCACGTCCGCGATGTGGTTATTCGCGTCGAGGAGTTTCCCGACGCCGAGACCGAGGAGGAGATGGAACTCGAGAGTCCCTTTGACATCATGGGGCTCTATCGCGGCGTCGACCTCACGCGCAAAAGCGTTCATGACGTGCCACACAGTCCCGACATGATCTTTCTTTACCGCCGCCCGCTGCTTGATTACTGGTGCGAGACCGGCGACGACCTAGCGCATTTGGTGCGCCACGTGCTGATCCATGAGATTGGCCATCATTTCGGCTTCTCGGATGCCGATATGGAGGCGCTGGAAGCGCAGGCCGAGGAGCGGGACTGAGCCTCCGACGATGCCGACCACGATCGAAAAACTGACGCCCGAGGACGAAGCGCTGATCGCCGCGGCGCGCGATACCATCGAACGCCGCTACATCGAGAACCGTCACCACATCGCCGCCGCACTGCGCACCAAGCGCGGCAACATCTACACCGCGGTGCATCTCGACACCTATGTCGGCCGGGCCTCGGTATGCGCCGAGGCCATCGCCGTCGGCAAGGCGATGGCCGAGGGCGACCGGGAGATCGTGGCCATCGTGTCGGTGCGCCATCCGCGTCCCCGCGAAGCCAACCGCGAGATTCAGGTCGTCTCGCCGTGCGGCATCTGCCGCGAGCTGCTCAACGACTTCGCGCGGGACTGCCAGGTCATCATTCCGGTCGACGGCCAACTCGGCCGCGTTTCCGTCGCCGACTTGTTGCCGGTCAAGTACACGCGACTGCCCTGAGCCTCACGCCGAACCCAGCAACGCCTTGACTCGGCGGCGCAGGTCCGGAATCACCTCGCGCTCGAACCATGGATTCTTGCCGAGCCACGCCGTGTTGCGCCACGAGGGATGCGGCAGCGCGAGGAAATCGGGGAGATATTCTCGCCACGCCGCGACCGTCGCGGTCAGCGACGCCTTGCGCCGCCGGCCGAGGTAATAGGCGTGGGCGTATTGGCCGATCAGCAGCGTGAGCCGTATGTCGGGCAGCAACGGACGCAACCGCGGATGCCACGTCGGGCCGCATTCGGGCGAGGGCGGCAGATCGCCGCCGCGCGCGTCGCGGCCGGGATAGCACATGCCCATCGGCAGGATGGCGACGCGCGGATCGTCGTAGAACGTCGCACGATCGACGCCCAGCCAGTCGCGCAACCTGTCGCCGCTGCGGTCGGTGTAGGGGAGGCCCGATTCGTGCACCCGCGTGCCCGGCGCCTGGCCGACCAGCAAAATCCGCGCCCCAGAGCGCACCATCAGCACCGGCCGGGGACCCAGCGGCAGCTTGGCCTCGCAGATCCGGCAGGCGCGGGCGGCGGCGATCGCCGCGGCCAGCGCCGTTTCCGGCGTCGCCTCAACGCCCATCGAGCAGCCCCGCCACGTAGGCTGGAACGACTTTGCTTGCCGGGCCGTAGATGCGTTCCTCGAACATCGAGTGCCCCTCCGACGGCTCGAGATTAAGCTCGACCGTATGCCCTCCGGCGGCGCGCGCCTCGGCGACGAATCCCGCCGCCGGATAGACGTTGCCCGAGGTGCCGATCGACACGAACAGATCGCACTCGCCGAGCGCCGCGTAGATTTCGTCCATGCCGAGCGGCATTTCGCCGAACCACACGACATGCGGGCGTAGCCCCCCGGGCCGGCCGCACGCCGCGCAGACGAGACCGGCGGAAAGGTCGGAGTTGCAGGGATGGACATCGTCGCAATGGGCGCATCGCGCTTTCAGCATTTCGCCGTGCATGTGGCGTAGATTGCGCGAACCGGCGCGCTCATGCAGGTCGTCGATGTTCTGGGTCACCAGCAGAACCTGGCCCGGCCATTCGCGCTCGAGCCGCGCCAATGCATGATGCGCTGCGTTGGGCGCCACCTTGGCGTCGAGGAGGCCGCGGCGGCGCGCATTGTAGAAAGCGTGCACTCGCGCCGGATCGCGCACAAAGGCTTCCGGAGTGGCGACGTCTTCGATCCGCACCGTCGCCCATATTCCGTCGGCGTCGCGAAACGTCGATAGGCCCGACTCCTTGGAGATCCCAGCGCCGGTTAAAATCACGATCGAGGCGTCGCGATCGGCGATCATCGCGACTCCCGCCTTGCATCGTTTGGGCGATACCGCACCGCACGTCGCGGAAGCGTAGGCGCCGCATGCGGCGGCGATGGCACGCGGGCGTACAATCGGCTATTGAAGGCGATGATGGGCATTGGCGAGGCGATAGCATAGCGATGGCGGACGAGCAAAGTCGAGAACGGCCCCGACGAACGATTGGCGTCCTGTTCGTTTGTACCGGCAATATCTGCCGCTCTCCGACCGCGGCGGGCGTGTTCCGGACCATGGTTTCGCGCGTCGGCCTCAGCGAGCGATTCCGCATCGATTCATGCGGCACCTACTCGGGGCATATCGGGCAGCCGCCAGATCCGCGCGCGAAGGAACACGCGCTTAGACGCGGCTACGATATCAGCGATAGCCGCGCCCGGCTGCTGCGAACCGACGATTTCGTGACCTTCGACCACATCCTCGCGATGGACCAGGGGCATCTGCGGGAATTGCAGCGCCTGGCGACGCCGCCGACGCGCGACCGCGTGCAATTGTTTCTGGACTTCGCCCCCCATTTGCCGGCGCGCGAGGTTCCCGATCCCTACTATGGCGAGTCGGCCGATTTCGAACGCGCCCTCGATCTGATCGAGCGCGGTGCAGCGAGCCTGCTTATCGCGGTGCGCAAGGAATTGCGGTGACGCTAACCGCCGCCGGGCGCGATGCCATCGAGCGCGCGATGGGCCGGCGGATCGTCCGGGCGACGGCGCTTCGTGGCGGTTGCGTCGCGGAAGTATGGCGGATCACGCTCGATGACGGCGCAGAGCTGGTCGCCAAGCTGGGTCGAGGTCTAGCACTCGAGGCCTACATGCTCGACTGGCTGCGCCGGAACGGCGCGGTTCCGGTCCCCGCAATTCGTCTCGCGCGCGACGATCTATTGCTCATGGAGTTCATTGCCCACGACGAGGGCGGAATCGGCGCCGAGGCCGAGCGCGATCTGGCGGCGGTCGTCGCCCGGCTTCATGGTGTGCCGGGCGAGCACTTTGGCTTCGAGCAAGACACTGTCATCGGCGGCTTGCCCCAGCCGAACGCCGCATCCACCGACTGGCGGCAATTTTTCGCCGATTATCGCCTGCGCTTCATGGCCGATCAGGCGCGGACAGCAGGGCAATTACCGGGGCGGGTGGCGAGCCGCGTCGAGACGCTGTGCGCAAAGCTCGATCGCTGGATCGACGCCGGTGCTGCGCCGGCGTTGATCCATGGCGATCTCTGGCACGGCAATATTCTCGCGCGCGGCGGACGCATCGTCGGCCTGCTCGATCCGGCGATCTACTTTGCCGATCCGGAGATCGAGCTCGCTTTCATGACGCTGTTCGGCAGCGTCGGCGAAACGTTCTTTGCTTCGTACCGCGAGATCCATCCGATTGCCTCCGGATTCTTCGAAGCACGCCGGCATCTTTACAATCTCTACCCGCTACTGGTCCACGTTCGCCTGTTCGGCGGCGGTTATGTCGGCCAGGTTGAGCGGATCTTGGATCGATTTGGCGCGTGAGGCGACGAGACCGCCCAACACGCGCCGCACACGATCGCCCGAATGCCGGCGGGAACGGCTTGCGGGGCCCGGCAATCGGCCACGCTTCGTCTCACGCCTCGACCAGGGCCAGGGGATATTCCGCCTCAATCCGGTAGATCGGTCCGGCGTTGCGAAGGTGGCTCGAGAACAAAAGGAATTCGTCGACCGAGATCGGTCCGGCGCGAAACAGCGCATGATGCGCGAGAAACGCTGAAACGCGCGCGTTCTGGCCGCCATGTAGGCCGGGGCCGCTGTGGTCGTTCTGGACCTCGCGCAAACGGGCAAGCGTCACGTGCGGTTTGAAGCGCCGGCTCTCGCGCGGCGCGCCGACCCGCGCCAGTGCAGATTCGACGCGCGCCTGCAACGCCACCAGTTCGGCGCTCTTGTCGACGCCAACCCAAATCGTGTGGACATGGCCCGAGGTTTCGAAATGGCGCACGCCGGCGAGCGTGATCTCGAACCGCGGCGATCGGATGGCGGCCAACGCGTCGTGGATATCGTCGGCTTCGCCCTCGTCAACCTCGCCGATGAAGCGGAGCGAGATGTGGAAATTCTCGGGCTCGACCCACTTGGCCCCGGGGACGCCGCCGCACAAGGCAGTCAAGCGCAACCTGACATCCTCGGGGAGCCCGACGCCGACGAATAGGCGAATCATGGCACCCTCCTGTTTCTGGAGTAGCCGATTCGTATCCCGGCGACAAGGCGAACGCGAAGGCCCGCCGGCAGGCGGTCATGGACAAGGATTGGGATTGGCGGCGTGAATCGCCTCGAGCGCCGCCAAGACATCGGCCGACAGCTTGACATCGAGGCTGGCGACGTTTTGGTCGAGCTGTGCCAGCGACGTGCAGCCGATGATGGTCGAGGTAAGAAACGGCCGGGTGTTGACGAAGGCAAGCGCGATCTGCGCGGCATCGAGGCCGTGCTCGCACGCCAGCGCGACGTACGCCGCCGCGGCCGGCTCGGCGCGCGGGGTGGAGTAGCGCTTGAAGCGCTCGAACAACGTCAGGCGGCAGTCGGGCGGCCGCGCGCCGTCGAGGTACTTCCCTGCCAGCACGCCCATCGCCAGCGGCGAATACGCAAGCAGTCCGCAATTGGCGCGGCAAGCGACCTCGGCCAGCCCAATCTCGAACGTGCGATTGAGCAGATTGTACGGATTCTGGATCGACTGGATGCGCGGCCCCCTGCCGGAGACGGCGAGCGCCAAGTGTTGCATTACGCCCCACGCCGTCTCGTTGGATACGCCGACATGACGGACCTTGCCCGCCCTGACCAAGCCGTCCAGCACATCGAGCGTCTCTTCGAGCGTGGCGCCATCGCCCGCCGGCTCGTGGCTGTATCCCAGCCGACCGAAAGCGTTCACCTTTCGATCGGGCGAGTGCGTTTGGTAAAGGTCGATGTAGTCGGTCTGCAACCGCTTCAGCGAAGCGTCAAGTGCGGCCTCGATGTTCTTGCGGTCGAGCCGGCCGCGACCATCGCGCACGTGCGGCATGGCGTTGTTGGCGCCAGTTACCTTGGTCGCCAACACGACCTTGCCGCGCACTCCGGGCCGGCGTTTCAACCAGGTGCCGACATACTCCTCGGTTCGACCGAACGTTTCGGCGCGCGGCGGCACCGGATACATCTCGGCCGCGTCGATGAAATTGATGCCGTGTTCGAGCGCACGATCGAGTTGGGCGTGGGCTTCGGCCTCGCTGTTCTGTTCGCCCCATGTCATCGTGCCGAGGCAGATTAGGCTGACATCGAGATCGGTCGTACCAAGTCGGCGGTACTGCATGGAAAACGCAACCTTGCTGGTATCGGGGAGACCCCCGCTCAGAGGAAGAGCAGGAGGACACCCGTATAGCCATAAAGCCTGTCGTTGGAAATCTCTCCGTTGCAGAACATGCCGACCAAGGGAAACTCGCCGAGCGCCCGCCGCAAGATCGCCAACTCGGCCGAGTCCGGGCCGAACAGATTGGGTCCACGCGCCAGGCAAGAGAAATAGAGGCCCGCCCTGGGCGCCGAGCCGGCGCGCCGCCTGAGTTGGTTGGCCATGCGCGCCAAGTCGTGCTCGGCGGTCTCGCGATCACGCCGCACGAACAGCAGCGAATCTCCGGCTGCAACAAGCTCGCCGATGGCGACCCACCCGCGGTCCGGATCGATGCCGACCAGGTTTCGTACCAGGTAGTCGCCGGTGTCAGAGCCGGCGACCGGCAATGCTGCATGGATGTAGCCGCCGATCCGCTCGAGCCGGCGCGCCAGGACTTGCCCCAAATCCTGCTTGAGGATTTCGAGCGCCGGCTGCCCGTCGATCTCAAACACGACGTTGCGCTCGCAGGCGGTGATCGTGTGCCTCGGCCCGATCGGCGAGCAGCCTTGCGACAGTCCGCTGACGACCGCTATGCCACTTGCGATCACGACCCCCGATATGCCGCCCTCAACGACGTCGCCCGCGACTTGGCGCATGAGTCCGCGCGAGGAGGCCAGCCCGCCGACGAGAAATCCGCCTGCGTGTCGCGCCGTGGCGGCGACGAGCTCGGCCAAATCGGGATTGCGAGGATCGGCATGCACCACGCCGATTGCGCCGCCGTCCTCTTCCGCCCGGCCGGCGACGCCACGCCGTGCTTCGGCAGGGCGCGTCACGTTCGGCAAAACTCGAAACGCGCCGTCGGGAAGCGCCGCGGCCATGACGGCGAGCGCCGGCTCGTCGAAATACTCGCGATCGCCGCCGGCGATGCCGATGGCAAGCGATCCGACCCAGTGGCGGATGCCGGTGCGCTCCTTGAGCGCGCGAACGATCGCCGGAAGATCGCCGGCGAGCGCGTCGGTCGCATAAACAAATCCGAGCTTGGCGTCCGCCGGGGCATTTAACGCGACGAGGCATGTCTCGACGGCCGGCCGCCACCCTTGCGCCGCCGCGCAATGCGCGGCCGCGAATGCCGGTTTCGCGTTCATCAAGATGTCGCGGTTCACGGCAAGAATTTTAGCGAAATGTCGTGGATCGAGCGATGTCGATCGCATGGTCGCCGTCCGGAGCCGCTTGGATTCCGTCCAGCGAAACGCTATATTCCGCATGCCGATAAGGCGGGTTCGTCCCGCAGCAGGTGGCGTCTGTGGTCCGAGGTTCGGCCCGTCGCGCGCACTTCTCCTTATTCGGCCGGTAATCGCCAGCTGTACCGAGTATTCGGCTGGCTGTCCGGCGTAAGGACCCTGGTTTAGAGGACTGGTTCTACGCGCGTTCGGGTTTGATGGTTGGTCCCTCCGCAATAAATCGCGCTCGTGGCGATCGTGTCGTCGGAATGCCGGGTTACGGCATGCCGTCGCCACGGCGTTCGCGCGTGCGTCGTTGCGCGAGAGCCGACGTGCACGCTCGATGGACTTGTTTGGGCGACCTCCGGCGCGCGCCGTTGGTCAATCTTGGAAAGGACGATCTTGATGGGTAAGAAGCTCTACGTCGGCAACCTGCCGTTCACGTTCACCTCGCAGCACCTCGAGGAACTGTTTGCGCCGCACGGTCAAGTCACTTCGGCGCAGGTGATCATGGATCGCGTGACCAACCGTTCGCGCGGATTTGGTTTCGTGGAATTCGCCACTGACGAAGCGGCCGCAAAGGCGGCGGCCGAACTCAACGGTAAGCCGATCGGCGGCCGTCCGTTGACCGTCAACGAGGCGCGCGAGCGCACGCCTGGCGGCGGCGGGTTCGGCGGCGGCGGCCGCGGCGGGTTCGGCGGCGGCGGCCGTGGCGGATTCGGCGGTGGCCGCGGCGGATTCAGCGGCGATCGCGGCGGCTTCGGTGGCGACCGCGGCCCACGGATGTAACGCGGTCAGGCGCGCAAGCGCGCTTGCCAATCCAATATTGTGGAAACGCTGGACGGCGGCCTTGCAAGGCGAGGCCGCCGTCCCTCTCTTGGCAACGCGCTGCGTCATTGTTCGCTCAGCGTCCGTCGAGCAACCGCGTCACATGCGGCAGAATCCGCTCGACGATGATCTCGACGCCGCGCGCATTGGGATGAATGCCATCGCGTTGATTGAGCGCGGGAATCGCGGCGACGCCATCGAGAAAAAAATCGTAAAGCGCCACGCGGTGTTTCTCGGCAAGCCGCGGATAGATGGCGTCGAACGCATTCGCGTAATCGCGGCCAAGATTGCGCGGCGCTTTCATTCCGGCGAGCAGAACCTTCACGCTGCGCTGCTTCAGGCGAGCGATGATCCGATCGAGATTCTCGTAGGCGCGCGCCGGATCGAGCCCGCGCAATGCGTCATTGGCGCCAAGCTCGACGATGGCGAAGCCGGGTGCCGGGTTGCCGAGTGCCCAGTCGAGCCGTGCCAGGCCGCCCGCGGTCGTGTCGCCGGAAACGCCGGCATTGATCACTTCGACCGTGTGTCCGGCGGCGGCCAACGCGGACTGCAGGCGCGCCGGGAATGCTTCCTCAGAGGGCAATCCGTACCCCGCAGCGAGACTGTCGCCGAGCACGACCAGACGACCGCTTGTCTGGCCGAACGCGGCGCGCGGCAGCATTACCGCGATCATCCCAACGCCAAGGGCGACATTGACAATTCGGCGGCTCGGGCCATATCCCCGAGAAGCGTCCTGGCGTCGACTTCTGCCGCAATTGCCGTCGGAAACCCGCATGTCCGCCGATCCCGTCGCTGAGCCGCTCGTCGAACTGGTCGACGTTCATCTGAAACTGGCGAGCGCGGCGGGCGAGGTCAATATCCTGCGCGGCCTCGAGTTGGAGGTCGCCGCCGGCGAGACGGTCGCCGTGGTCGGGCCGTCCGGTTCGGGCAAGTCGACCATGATGATGGTGATGGCCGGGCTTGAACGACCGAGCAGCGGTCGCGTTCGGATCGCCGGCCGTGAAATTTCGTCGATGAGCGAGGATGACTTGGCTTTGTTCCGCCGCACGCGCGTTGGAATCGTCTTCCAGTCGTTTCATCTCATTCAGACGATGAACGCGCTTGAGAACGTGGCGGTGCCGCTGGAATTCGCCGGCCGCGGCGACGCCTTCGAGCGCGCCAGGGACAGCCTCGAGGCCGTCGGTCTCGGCCATCGGGTGACGCACTATCCGGGTCAGCTCTCCGGCGGCGAGCAGCAGCGCGTGGCGCTGGCGCGCGCCGTGGTCGCCGAACCGGACTTGCTGCTCGCCGACGAGCCGACTGGCAATCTCGACGCCGACACCGGGCACCAGATCATCGAGCTGCTGTTCGCGCTACGCGCGCAGCACGGATCGACGCTCATCCTCATCACCCACGACCCCGAGCTCGCGGCGCGATGCGACCGCACCGTGCGCCTGCTCGACGGGCAGGTCGTCGCCCCGGAGCGCGCCGCCGCATTGCGCGCGGCGCGATGATCGCAGGCGATCCGCGCCCGCCGGGCTGGGGCCTCGCCGCTGCGTTCGCGCGGCGCGAGTTGCGCGGCGGCCTCAAGGGGTTCCGCGTGTTTCTCGCCTGTCTCGCGCTGGGCGTGGCGACGATCGCCGGCGTCGGCTCGCTCGCCGAGGGCGTCGATGCGGCGTTGATGGCCGACGCGCGTGTGCTGCTCGGCGGTGACGTCGAGCTGTCCTTTACCCATCGCGAGGCTAGCGACGAGCAGCGCCGGCATCTCGGCGCGCGCGGCGAGGTATCGACCATCGCCGAAATGCGCGCCATGGCGCGTGGCGAGACGCATCGCGTGCTGGTCGAGCTGAAGGCGGTCGATGGCCGCTATCCGTTGGTTGGCGAGGTCGTGCTCGAGGGTGGCGGAAGTCTCGCCGGCGCGCTTGAACGGCGCGACGGCGTTTGGGGAGCTGCGGCCGAGCGCGCGACGCTGTCCCGCTTGGGCCTGACGGTCGGCGATACGCTGGCGGTCGGCGAAGAGCGATACGCGATCCGCGCGGTGATCGTCGCCGAGCCTGATCGCAGCGCCAACGTATTCACGCTCGGGCCCCGGCTCATGGTTGCGCTGGCGAGCCTGCCAGAGACGGGGTTGCTGCAGCCGGGGAGTCTGGTTCGCTACGAGTATCGCGTCAGGCTGCCGCCGGGCGTCGCGGCAAACGACTGGATCGCCGAGCTTCGTCAGCGCTTTCCCGCAGCCGGGTGGCGCATCCGCAGCCTGAACGAGGCGGCGCCGGGGGTCCAGCGGTGGATCGACCGCATCGCCTTTTTCCTGTCGCTCGTCGGCCTGACGGCGCTGCTGGTCGGCGGAGTCGGCGTCGCCAACGCGGTTCGCAGCTATCTCGAAGGCAAGACGAACACGATCGCCACGCTGAAGTGCCTCGGCGCGCCGGCTCGATTCGTCCGCCGGGTCTATCTGCTACAGATCGCGGCGCTGGCCGGGCTCGGCATCGCGCTGGGCCTGCTCGTCGGCGCGCTCGCGCCGATTCTGGTCGCCCCGCTGCTGCAGGGGCAATTGCCCGTCGCGGCGCGTATCGGCTTGTATCCGGTCCCGCTCATCAAGGCTACGGCGCTCGGATTCCTCACCGCGTTGGCTTTTTCGTTGTGGCCGCTGGCGCGCGCGCGCGCAGTCCCCCCAGCGGCGTTGTTTCGCGACCGCGTGGCGCACGCGCGCACGGCGCCGCGATTGGTCGATGTCGCCGCGATCGTCGTCGTCGTCATCGCGCTCGCCATGCTCACAATCGAGACCGCGGTCGATCGGCGGCTCGCCATCAATTTCGTCATCGCCGCCGCCGCCAGCTTCGCCCTGTTCCGAATCGCCGGCGCGGCGATCGCCGTACTGGCGCGGCGCATCCGCGGCATACGCCGCCCCGGCCTACGCATGGCGCTCGCCAACATGCACCGTCCAGGCAGCGCCACGCCGGCAATCGTCCTGTCGCTCGGGCTCGGCCTCACGGTTCTCATCACCGTGGCGCTGGTGCAGGGCAACCTGGTGCGCCAGCTGCGCGAGCAGATACCCGAGATCGCGCCGACGTTTTTCTTCATCGACCTGCAATCGGACCAGGTCGCCGAGTTCGATGCGCTCGTCGGCCGCATGCCCGGCGTTGGAGAAGTCCGACGTGTGCCTTCGCTGCGCGGCCGCATCGTCAAGATCGACGGCGAGCCGGTCGAGCGTGTGGCGGTCGCGCCCGAGGCGCAATGGGCGATCGGCAGCGATCGCGGCCTGACCTACTCCGCGCGCCCTCCCGCGGATTCGCGCGTCGTCGCCGGGCGCTGGTGGCCACCCGATTATTCTGGTCCGCCGCTGGTTTCCTTCGATGCTCAACTGGCCCGCGGCATGGGACTCGAAGTCGGCGACCGTATCACCATCAACGTGCTCGGCCGCGACATCGAGGCGCAGATCGCAAATTTACGCGCCATCGACTGGACGTCGCTCGGCATCAATTTCACGCTGGTTTTCGCCCCGGGCGCGCTCGAAGCAGCACCGCATACCCACATCGCCACCGCGCAAGTGGCCGCCGGATACGAGGACAGCGTCGAGCGCGCGGTCACCGACCGCTTCGCCAACGTCTCGGCGATCCGTATCAAGGACGCGCTCGCAACCGTCGACCGCATGCTGGCGAACATCGCCGTGGCGGCGCGCGCGACCGCTGCGCTCACGCTCGCGGCGGGAATCCTCGTGCTGGCCGGCGCCGTGATCGCCACGCAACGCCGGCGGAATTACGACGCGGTCGTACTCAAGGTGTTGGGCGCAAGGCGGCGCGACGTGCTCGCCGCCTTCCTGATCGAGTTCGGGCTTATCGGGGCCGCGACGTCGCTGGTCGCGACGATCGCCGGCAGCTTCGCCGCCTGGTTCCTGATGGGTCGCTACCTGCGCGCCGAGTTCGTGTTCCTGCCGCGGACGGTCATCGGCGTCGCGATCGCGGCGACGGCGGCGATCATGGTTTTGGGTCTAGCCGGGACGTGGCGCGCCTTGAGCCAAAAGGCGGCGCCGCTGCTGCGCAACGAGTGAGCGCCGAGGTTGACTCGTTTTCGGTTGAAAACATTAGTAAAATCAATTCTTTAATTGTCGAGTGGAAGAAACCCAGTCGGCCGTTTGGATATTGAACTGCGAGCCTTTCTGCCCCATATTTCGAGAGTGGGTGACGGGCCGCTTCCCGGCCTGCCAACAGGGAGCCTTGGAAACAGATGCTTGAGACCGAAAAACGTTACATGGCGCGGCCGACGACGATCGACACGGTAGCGATCGACGAGGGTCTGCGCGCCTACATGCTGCGCGTTTACAACTACATGGCCTCGGGCGTGTTGCTCACCGGCATTGTCGCCTACGTCGTCGCCAACACCTCGCTCGCCGAGGTGATCTTCGGATCGCCCTTGATGTGGGTGGTAATGTTCGCGCCGTTGGCCTTCGTGATGATCCTCAGCTTCGGCATCAACCGGCTGAGTTTCGGAACCGCACAGGCGATCTATTGGGTCTATTGCGCCGTGATGGGCGCCTCGCTCGCCTCGATCCTGCTGGTCTTCACCGGCGCCAGCGTCGCGCGCGTGTTCTTCATCACCGCGGCGACCTTCGGGGCGATGAGTCTCTACGGTTACACGACCAAGGCCGACTTGTCGCGCTTCGGTTCGTTCCTGTTCATGGGGCTGATCGGCATCATCCTGGCGAGCCTGGTGAACATATTCATCGGCTCGACGGCGCTGCAGTTCGCCATCTCGGTGATCGGCGTGCTGGTGTTCGTCGGCCTCACCGCCTACGACACGCAGCGGATCAAGGAGATTTATCTCGAGAGCGACGACAGCGAGACGATGGGCAAGAAGGCGCTGATGGGCGCGCTTGCGCTCTATCTCGACTTCATCAACCTGTTCATCCTGCTGATGCAGCTCTTTGGCCAGCGCCGCGAGTAGCGCGCCGGCATAGTGATTGAAGGGGCCCGGCGGCCGGGACGGTCGCCGGGCTTTTTTTGCGTCATTTCGATGCGCCCAAGTTTGTCAAACAATGACCGCCCTTTAAGCGCGGTTATCTTTTGGGATGACGGCTGGCGCGTCGCCGAATGCCCCGAGGCCGGCGCTATCAGTTAAGCCTGCGCCGGTGAGCCGGTCGGTCTGCGGCCCGCGACGGCGTCTTCGACATCGTGCTCGGTTCCTTGACCATCGCCAGGCTCCATCTCTCCGATCCGTCCCCGATCGAGCCTTAGGCGTCCACCATGTCTCGGTACGCCCGTCCGGAATGTCCCTGTGCTAGATACAGGCTCACCCGTGAGGGCCAAGTCCATCAATCCTCGCTCGGAGCCTGTCGAAGGGCGAGGGGTAGCACCGGCGATTCAACCTTTGCGGGTCATACTCTGACCGAATTCAGCCGAACACCACCACTTGGCGCACGGTCTTGCCCTCGGCGAGGCGGTCGAAGCCCTGGTTGATCTCCTCGAGCTTGAGGCGCTCGCTCATCAGCCGGTCGATCGGCAGCCGGCCCTGGCGATAGAGCGCGATGTATCGCGGCAGGTCGCGAAGCGGCACGCACGAACCGATGTAGCTCCCCTTGAGCGTCCGTTCCTCGGCGACAAGATTCACCGGCGAGACGGCGAGCATGTCCTTCGAGTTCGGCAGACCGGCGGTGACCGTCTGGCCGCCGCGCCGAGTCACCTTATATGCGGTCTCGAGCGCCGAGATCGATCCCGCCATCTCGATCGCCGCGTCGACGCCGCCTTTGGTGTGCTCGCGGACCTTGGCGACGCACTCGGGGTCGCGCGCATTGAACGTGGCGGTGGCGCCAAGCTGGCGCGCCAACGCCAACTTGTCGTCCGAAACGTCGATGGCGACGATGTCGCGCGCGCCGGCGACCTGCGCGCCAAGCAGCGAGTTAAGACCAACTCCGCCAAGGCCGATGACGGCAACCGACTGACCTGGACGAACGCCGGCCGTGTTGACCACCGCGCCAACGCCGGTCAGCACCGCGCAGCCGAACAGCGCCGCCTCGGCTAGCGGCAGCGCCGGATCGACCTTGATCAGCGAACGGCGCGACACGACGGCGTACTCGGCGAAGCCCGAGACGCCCATGTGATGGTTTAGGCGCTCGCCGCGGCGATGGAGGCGTTTTCCGCCGGAAAGCAGTTCGCCCTTGGTGTTGGCGGCGGCGCCCGGCTCGCACAACGCCGGCCGTCCCTCCTGGCACGGCAAGCAATGCCCGCAGCTTGGCACAAAGACCATCACCACGTGATCGCCCGGCGCCAGATCGTCGACGCCTGGTCCGGTCGCTTCGACGACGCCCGCCGCCTCATGGCCCAGCACCATCGGCGTCGGCCGTTGCCGGTCGCCATTGATCACCGAAAGGTCGGAGTGGCAGAGGCCCGCCGCCGCCATCTTCACCAGCACTTCGCCGGCGCTCGGCGGGTCGAGCTCGACCGATTCGATCGACAGCGGCTTCGATTGCGCGTATGGCGGCGCGACGCCGATGTGGTTGAGAACTGCGGCCTTGATTTTCATGCCCGTTGCACGTCCCTTCCTAAACGCAACGCCCGCCATCGACCTCGAGCGCCACGCCGGTGATGAAATTCGCTTCGTCCGAAGCAAGGTACAATGCCGCGTTGGCGATGTCCTCGGGTTGCGAAAGTCGACCGAGCGGAATCGAGCCGATGAATTTGGCGCGGTTCTCCGGCGTGTCGGCGCCCATGAAATCGGCCAGCATCGCCGTCTCGCCGGCTACCGGGCACAGCGCATTGACCCGGATCTTGTGGGGCGCGAGTTCGACCGCCATCGACTTGGTCAAGGCGATCACCGCCCCCTTGCTGGCGTTGTACCAGGCCAGACCAGGCCGCGGCCGCAAGCCCGCCGTCGAAGCCGTGTTGATGATCGCCCCGCCGCCTTGGCGGCGAAAGATCGGCACCACCTCGAGCGTCGAGAAGTAGATCGCCTTGACGTTGACGGCGAAGACACGGTCGTACACGTCCTCGGACACGTCGAGCATCGGCTGGTTCTTGTGCGTGAAGCCAGCGTTGTTCACCATCACGTCGACCCTGCCATAAGCGTCGAGCGCGGTCTTGACCATCGTCTTGACGTCGCTCGATCTCGACACATCCGCGCGAATGAAGATCGCCGTGCCGCCCTCCTGCGCGATCGACCCGGCGACGCGCTTGCCGCCCGTCTCGTTGATGTCGTTGACGACGACCGCCGCGCCCTCGGCGGCGAAGCGCCGGGAGATGCCCTCCCCGAAACCCGAGCCTCCGCCAGTGACGATTGCCACCTTGTCCTTAAGGCGCATGTTTCTCCCCTTGGTGTTGTCGTGCCCGTCAACCGTTCTTGATCGCCACGGTCTTGAGGGCGCTGAACGAGTGGAGAGCCTCGAACCCCTTCTCGCGGCCGAAACCCGAACGCTTGACGCCTCCGAACGGCAGTTCGACGCCCCCGCCGGCGCCATAATTGTTGACGAAGATCTGGCCGGAGCGGACGGCCTTGGCCACCCGCAGCGCGCGTGCACCGTCGTCGGTCCATACGCCGGCGACTAACCCGTAAGCGGTGCCGTTGGCGAGTCGCACCGCTTCGTCCTCGTCCTTGAACGGCATGGCGGCCAATACCGGGCCAAATACCTCCTCCTGCGCCAACGGATGCGCCGGCGGAACGTCGGCGACCAGCGTCGGCGCGACGTAGTAGCCGCCTGGCGGCGTGTTGGGCGCGATTTTACCCCGGGCGCAGGGCGCAAGACCGTCGATTGCCGCGCGGGCAAGGTATCCTTCGACGCGCGTCATTTGCCGCTGGCTGATCAACGGCCCGCAGTCGAGATCCATTTCGGCCGAGCCGACGCGCAGCTCCTCGAAGCGCCGGGCCACCCGCGACACGAAATCGTCATAGATCCGTCGCTCGACCAGAAGCCGACTGCCCGCCGAACAGGTCTGCCCCGCGTTTTGGATGATGGCATTGGCGATGAAGGGTAGTGCCGCGTCGAGATCTGCGTCGGCGAAGACGAGCTGCGGCGACTTGCCGCCGAGTTCCATGGTCACCGGCCGGTTATTGCGTGCCGCGGCGGCCTGCACCGAGGCGCCGGTTTGCGGCGAACCGGTGAACGAAATGTGGTCGATGCCTGGGTGCGCGGCGAGCGCAGCACCTGCTTCCCCGCCGTAGCCGGTCACGATGTTGATCGCGCCCGCCGGGAAACCGGCGTCCTGCGCCAATTGCCCGACGCAGAGCACGGTCAGGCAGGCGTCCTCGGCCGGCTTGACAACGCAGGCGTTACCCATGGCGAGCGCCGCAGCCAGCGTCCGTCCGAGAATTTGCGCCGGATAATTCCATGGGATGATGTGGCCGGTAACGCCGAGCGGCTCGCGGAACGTCAGTACAGTATAGCCGTCAAGGTAGGGCAGCGTCTCGCCGTGCACCTTGTCGGCGGCGCCGGCGTAGTAGTCGAAGTATCGCGCGAGCGCGGCGATATCCGCCTTCGCCTGCCGCATCGGCTTGCCGGTATCCATCGCCTCGAGCCGTGCGAGCTCGGCGTGGTGATCCTCGACGGCGCGGCCGAGCTTCATCAGGAGACGGCCGCGTTCGGTGGCGGTCAGCCTGCCCCACGCTCCTTCGCGCGCACGCTGGGCGGCGCGCACGGCGGCGTCGATGTCCGACGCTTGGCCGCGGGCGATATGCGCGAATTCCTCGCCGTCGCTGGGATTGATCACCGGGATGGATTCGGCGCCGGCCGACTCGCGCCAAGCACCGTCGATCAAGATCCGCGGCGGCGGTATTTGAACGGTCACCAGTGCGATCTCCCCCAGCTTCTCCGCGCGTGCGGGGCCAGTGTAGCGGTTTCGCGCCTCAAGCCAAGCCACCCGGCATCCCCGTTCAACCTGTCGAACTTTGCCGCTGCCGTCGCTCAACCTCGCGCGCGATGCTCGCCTTGATATCCGGAAACCGCTCCATCAGCCGGCGAAAATCGTGTACTCCCAGCGACAGCAGGCGACACTCGGACAGCGTCGTCACGGTGGCGGTGCGAGCCATCTCGCGCAGCAACGCGATCTCGCCGAAATACTGCCCAGAGTGGAGCCGCGCCGGATGCGGCGCAACATCGACTTCGACCTCGCCCTCCATGATGAAGAACATCGCATCGGCCGAATCGCCGCGCCGCACGACGACCGTGTTCGGCGGCACGACAATGGGCCGAAGGAGCCGGGCGATCTCGCCAATCTGGCTCGCGGCGAGACCAGCGAACAGCGGCAGCTTGGCGACCGTCTGCCAGGTGACCAGAAAGTCGCGCCGCCGCAGTTCGCCGGCGAAACCGGTGGCTAGAATGCCAACCGGGACGGCGAAGACTCCTAGGCCGAGCACGATCACCAGACCGCCGACGACCCGGCCGAGCGGCGTGACCGGTGTCATGTCGCCATATCCGACGCTGGCCACGGTGACGATGCCCCACCACAGCGCGCTCGGAATCGAGGAAAACAACTGCGGCTGCGCCTCGCGTTCGATGAGATACATGGCGCCCGAAGCCAGCACGAGCAGGATGCCGAGCATGGCGAAGCCGGCGAGGAGCGGCCGCGACTCGTTGTGGATCACGGTCAAGATCAGGCCGAGACCCGGCGCAAAGCGAGCGATCTTGAGGACGGCGGCCAGCCCGGCGCCGATCGTCACCGACCCGCCGATCGGCGCGGCAAGCGATAACCAGAACGGCAGGACCGCCATCAGATCGACCACGCCGAGGAACGAGAACATGTAGGCCAGCCGAGACCCGCCACCGGCGCCGAACGACCGCCACAGTCGCAGCGTGTATTCGATCGACAGCAAAACGACCGCCGCCCCGCGAAGCGTGACGAGCCAGTTCGTCACGCCGGCATCGAGGTCGGGCACGGTCAGCAAGATGGTCGCCGCGACGGTGATAGCGATCGCCGCGGCAATGACTGCCCGCGCGACGGTCGCGCCGCTGCCATCGCCCTCGCCGATCCACCACGCCGCCGCGCCGGTGCGCTCGACGTCGTTCACCTGCCGTCTCCGGGGGACCGCGCCCCCTTGATCTCAATAGCAGATTAAGATCGGGCCGTCGAAAGCGCCCGAGCGCTCAGCGTCCGGGTCGCTTGGCGGCGGTTTCGAGCAGCGCGAGCAATCCCTCGAGAAGCGCGCGCGGCGTGGGTGGACACCCCTTGATGTGGAGATCGACCGGAATCGCGTTGGCGACCGGGCCGACGCACGCATAGGAGCCGGCGAACACGCCCCCTGTGCACGCGCAATCGCCCGCGGCGATCACCCATTTCGGGTCGGGCGTGGCGCGCCAAGTGCGAACCAGCGCTTCGGCCATGTTGTGCGTCACCGGTCCGGTCACAAGCAGCACGTCGGCGTGACGAGGACTAGCAACGAAGCGGAAGCCGAAACGCTCGATATCGTAGTAGGGATTGTTGAGGGCGTGAATCTCGAGTTCGCAGCCGTTGCACGAGCCGGCATCGACCTGGCGTATGGACAGGCTGCGCCCGAGCCGCGCACGTGCCGCGCCGTCGACGGCGCATGCCAGCTCGGCGAGCGCGTCGGGGTCGGGCTTGGGCGCCCGTTCGGTCAGCGGTCCGCGCAACAGCGAGCGAGCGAAAAGACTCCACATCAGAGATCGTGTCCCGAATACGAGCAATTGAACGATTTGTTGCACAGCGGGAAGTCGGCAACGATGTTGCCCTCGATCGCCGCCTCCAGGAGCGGCCATTGCAGCCACGACGGATCGCGCGGGAAACAGCGGTCGACGGTTCCGCCGGCGGCGAGCCTAACCCAGGTGAAGATCTCGCCGCGGAAGCCTTCGACCAGCGCGGCGCCCTCGCCGGCTTCCGCCGGGAGGAGAACCGAGACCGGACCGTCGGGCATGCGTTCCAGAATCTGTCCGATGAGGCGCAACGATTCACGCACCTCGCGGATGCGTATCCACACCCGCGCATTGACGTCTCCCTCGGGCAGCACCGGCACCTCGAACTCCAGTGAACCGTAAGGCGGATATCCCGGGCTTTGCCGGGCGTCGTAGCTGCGCCCCGCGCCGCGCCCGACGAAGCCGCCGGCGGCGAAGCGGTGCACAAGGTGGCCGCCGATCGCGCCTGTGCCGATGGTGCGGTCAAGCAGCGACGGCTTGGCGTCGTAGATCGCGACCAGCCGATCGAAGCGGCGCGGAATCTCGTGCACCACGCGCTGGATCGCCGCCGCACCGGCGCCGCTCAAGTCGCGCGCGACGCCCCCGGGAACAATGCAATCCATCATCAAGCGATGCCCGAAGGCTTCGGCCGCGGCGCGTAGGATTTCCTCACGCATGGCGCTCGCCCAGGCCTGAATCATGGTGAAAGCGGCGTCGTTGCAGATCGCGCCGAAATCGCCGAGATGATTGGCGATGCGCTCGAGCTCGGCCATCAGGGCGCGGAGGAAGTCGGCACGCGGCGGTGCCGACACGCCGAGCGCCGCTTCGACGGCGCGCGAAAACGCGAGCGAATGAGCAACCGTCGAATCGCCGGATACGCGCGCCGCGAGCTTCGCCGCCTCGGCGATCGGTCGCCCCTCGATCAGCTTCTCGATGCCCTTGTGGACATAGCCAAGCCGCTCCTCGAGACGCACCACGGTCTCGCCGTTGGCGTGAAAGCGAAAATGCCCCGGCTCGATGATTCCGGCATGCACCGGACCGACGGGAATCTGATGGATCCCCTCGCCCTCCACAGGCAGAAACGGATAGTCGGTGGCGCGCGCCGCCGGCTCGTCGAGCGCGCGCGGCTCCGGATCGCGGGAAAGCGGTCGTCGCATCGGCCAGCGTCCGTGATCCAGCCAAGGCCGGGCGTCGTCGAGTCCCTCCGGCGTCAGACCGAAGAGATCGCGCGTCGCGCGCTCCATGCGGATCGCGCCCGGTCGAACCTTGGAAAGACTGGCAAAAACGCCGTCGCGGCAGGCGAGCGAGACGACGGCGATCGTACCGGCGCCGTCGTCGCGCAGCGCCGCATGAACTGTCTCGCGCTCGCCCCACAGTGCCAAGAGCTCCCAGTATTCGGTTTTGAGCCGGTCGATCAGGCCGTGCCAACCATGCTCGTCGAGCTCGACGCGCGGCCACGGCCGATGGCGCGTCACCAACGGATATCCGTTCAAGGCTTGAATCAATTCGGCCACGGCCCGCTCAGCGTCCCAACAGGCCGGCGACGGACTGGAACCACGCGACGAGCGGCGGCGGCAGCCACAGACCGGCGATGACGACGATCGACAGATGAAGGTACATCGGCGCCAGCGACGCCGTGATCGCGCTCGACGGCCCCTTCGGTTCGCCGAACGCGACTTCGTTAACGCGCATCACCAGCGCGCCGAACGCGACGAGGAGGCCAATGACCAGCGGGACGGCGAGCCATGGCTGGCGCGCCATCGCCGAGGTGATGACCAGGAACTCGCTCATGAACATTCCGAGCGGCGGCAGCCCGGCGATGGCGACGACTCCCAGAACGAATCCCCAACCGAGCGCCGGGTGCGTCGTGGTGAGGCCGCCAATGTCGGCGAGCTTTTGCGTTCCCTTGACTTGCGCAATATGGCCCACGGCGAAGAATATCGCCGATTTGGTCAGGCTGTGCAGCGCCATGTGCAGCAGCGCGGCGAAATTGGCAAGCGGACCGCCGATGCCGAAGGCGAAGGCGATGATGCCCATGTGCTCGATCGAGGAGTAGGCGAAGAAGCGCTTGATGTCGCGGCGGCGATACAGCATCACGGCGGCGAGCAGCAACGATGAAGTGCCCATCGCCAGCATCAAAGGGCCGGGCGCCAACGCGTCGGCGTTCCCGGCGAGGATCAGCTTGAAGCGCAACAAAGCGTAGAGCGCGACATTGAGCAGCAGGCCCGAAAGTACGGCCGAGATCGGCGTCGGGCCCTCGGCGTGCGCATCGGGCAGCCACGCGTGGAGCGGCGCCAAGCCCACCTTGGTGCCATAGCCGATCAAAAGGAAAACGAACGCCAGATTGAGTAGCGCCGGCTCGAATCGGGCCGAGCGCGCATGCAGCTCGGTCCAGGCGAGCGCCTCGATTCCGACACCCATCACCGGCTGCGCGGCGAGGTAGACAAGAATGGTGCCGAAGAGCGCCAACGCGATGCCGACCGAGCCGAGGATGAAGTACTTCCATGCCGCCTCGATCGATTCGCGGGTGCGATAGAGGCTCACCATGAGGACCGTGGTCAGCGTTGCCCCTTCGACCGCGACCCACATGAGGCCGATATTGTTGGCGACGAGCGCCAGCAGCATGGCGAACGACAGCAGCTGGTACATCGCGTGATAAAAACGCAACGCGATGGGGGTCAGCTTGCTGATCGACACTTCGTGCTCGATGTAACTGGCCGAGAACCAGCTCGTCGTGAAGGCGACGAACGTCGTCAAGACGACGAAGAAGACGTTGAAATCGTCGATGAACACAAACGCTGATGGCGCGGGGCGATCGGCGAAGAGGGTTAGCGCAGCCAAAAACGTCGCCAGACTCGCGGCCGCGTTGAGCCGTGCGGCCAGCGCGCGCCACGGCAGCGCCGCCAGCACCGCTGCGGCGAGAAGCGGGATGGCGAGTATGACAATGATCGGGTTCACGGATTCTCCCGCGAGCGCTCGCCGCGGAACCGCTCGAGATATTGCAGATCGAGCGTGTCAAAGCGTTCCCGGATGCGGAAGATGAACATGCCGAAGACGATGAAGGCGATTAGAACCGAAAAGGCGATGCTCATCTCGACCACCAGCGGCATGCCCTTGACGCCGACCGCTGCGAGGATGAGGCCGTTTTCAAGCGACATGAATCCAACCACCTGCGTCACGGCGTTGCGCCGCGTGATCATCATCAACAGCCCGAGCAGCACGATCGACAGCGCCAACGCCAGATTTTCCCGGGTGAGCGCGCCCGAGGCCGCGGTGACCGGAAACACCAACACAATCGACAGTGCGACAAGGCCGACGCCGGCCAACAGTGTCAAATTCACGCCGAGCGCCGTCTCGATCGAGCGGTGGATATTGAGCCGACGGACGATGCGCATCAGCGCGATCGGTATGATAAGGCCCTTGAAGGTGAGCGCGATCGCCGCGGTAACGAACAGGTGGGGCGCGTTCTGCGTGTACGCCTGCCACGCCGCCGCGGCGGCGACGAAGAAGGCCTGAAGCGCGAACGCTTCGAGCACGCCGGCGAGCCGCCGCTGATACAAAAGCGCGAAACTGAGCAACAACACCGAGGTCGAGAGCGTGTGGGCGATGTCGAATTCGAAGCCGCGCAGCATGGCGTCACAGGCTCTGCGAAACGTAAAGGAAGATGGTGCCGAGCAGGCCGAGCAGCAGCGCTCCGCCGAGGTACTCGCCTACCCGGAAGACGCGCATCTTGGCGATCGACGCTTCGAATACCGACAGCAGCGTGCCTGCCACAATCAGCTTGGCGGCGTAGACGCAAGCGCCGATCGCCAACGCGTCGATGCCGGCGTCGTCGGGCGCCAGTCCCCACGGCGCGAACACGCCGGCGATCAACGACACGTAAAACAGCAGTTTCATCATCGACGCGGCTTCGATCAACGCCAGGTGCCGCCCGGAGTACTCCAGCACCATCGCCTCGTGGACCATGGTGAGCTCGAGATGCGTCGCCGGGTTATCGACCGGGATGCGCGCGCTTTCGGCGATCGCCACCATGATCAGCGCGATCAGCGCCAACGCGAAGGAGACGCGAATGCCGACCGGCTGGCTCAGCACGAATTCGGCGATCGACGGGATCGAGGTCGACTGGATGAACAACGCCATGGTGAAGATGACGAGGAGCATCGCCGGTTCGGCGAGCGAGGCGATCATCATTTCGCGCGAAGCGCCGATGCCGCCGAAGCTGGTGCCGACGTCCATCCCGGCGAGCGCCTGGAGAAACCGCGCCGCGCCGATAAGCGCCACCAACGCGATAAGGTCGGCGGCGGGCGACAGCGGCAATCGGGTGGTGAATGTCGGCACCAGCGCCGCCGCCAACCAAAGCAGCGCGAAGATCATGTACGGCGCGCTACGGTAAAGCCACGACGCGTTCTCGGCCAAGACCGCTTCCTTGCGCAAGAGCTTGACGAGGTCGCGATAGGGCTGGAACAGACCCGGTCCTTTTCGGCCCATGAGCCGGGCGCGGAGGCGGCGCGTGAGACCGGTGAGCGCGGGCGCGAGCACCAGCACCAGCGAAAGCTGGAGGATCTGCAGCGCGAGATCGATCGCCGTCCCTCTCATTCGCTCAGCACCACTGCGATCAAGAGGACGATCAGCGCGGCGAACACCAGCGTCAGGTAGCGGCGTATGGTGAGAAACTGTAGTGCGTTGGCCCGCGATGTCAGCCATTCGAGGCCGCGGCCGATCGGGGCGTAGAGGCCGTCCCACACCGGATCGACCAGGCGCGCTTCGAAGCGTGCGGCGCGACTCTCGCCTGGTTCAGGCATGTCGACGTGCTCGCGGGCTTGGAATATCAACGTGCCGAAAACGCGACGGATCGGCTGGGCGAAGCTCGATGCGGTGTATTGCGTGGCCGGGTGAGGATCGGGGAAGCCGCAATCCCACGGCGGACCGCGGCGAATTTCCGCCGACGCAAGGCGGTGGACGCCCTCGACGACCGCGAAGGTGACGATGGTCACGGCAACCAGAACGATCAGCCCGCTATACGACGAGCGTTGCAGGCCGAGCGGCGCAAAGAACAACCATTCCGAGGGGTCGAGCCCGTCGGCGAGCGCGGGAAACGGCGTGCCGAGCAGCAGGCCGACCGCTGGATTGAGCAGCAGGATGGCGAGCGTCGGCACCAGGCCGATCGCAAGGCACAACGCGGCGAGCGCGGCCATGGCGCCGGTCATCGCGGAGTCGACCTCGTGTGCCTCGGCGGCCTCTGGAGATCGCGGCCGGCCGAGGAAGGTGACGCCGAACGCCTTGACGAAGCAGGCGGCGGCGAGCGCCGCGGCGAGCGCTAGCATCGCACCGGTCACCGGAACGGCGAATTTCAGCGTCCACTGCGGCAGGCTGGGGCCGTTGAGGATGGCCTGGAAGGTGAGCCACTCGGAGACGAAACCGTTGAACGGCGGCAGCGCCGATATGGCGATCGAGCCGACCAGGAATAGCGTCGCCGTACGCGGCATGCGGTGGATAAGGCCACCCTGACGCTCCATGTCGCGCTCACCCGTCGCCACCAGGACGGCCCCGGCGCCGAAGAACAGCAGGCTCTTGAACAGCGCGTGATTGAGGACGTGCAGCAGCGCCGCCGAAAGGGCAAGCGCCGCAAGCGGGCCGAGCCCGTTGGCCTTGAAGACGAGGGCCAAGCCAAGGCCGATCACGATGATGCCGATATTCTCGACGGTGTGATAGGCGAGCAAGACCTTGAGGTCGTGCTGCATCAGGGCGTACAGCACGCCAAGCACGGCCGAAAGTCCGCCGAGCGCGAGCAGTACCGCGCCCCAACCCCACCCGAGGTCGCCTGAAAGATCGAACAGAATGCGGACCAAGCCGTAGATCGCCACCTTGGTCATGACGCCGCTCATCAGCGCCGAGACGTGGCTGGGTGCCGCCGGGTGCGCCAGCGGCAGCCAGGCGTGCAACGGCACAAGCCCGGCCTTCGAGCCGGCGCCGATCAGGACCAGCGCCGTCGCCAAGCCGCCCAGCCAGCCTTGCGGCGGCCCCAGGCGAATATCCGCGAATCGATAGTTGCCTTCGAACCCCGCCAGGACGCCGAAGGCGAGCAGAAGCGCCGCCGTGCCAAAAGCCGCCATGACGAAATAGACCAGCGCCGCGTGCGAATTGCCGGGTTGGCGGTGGTTAGCAAGCACCAGCAACCACGACGACAGCGACATGAACTCCCAGGCGAGCAGGAAGACGAACGCGTCGTCAGCGACTACCACGAGGTTCATCGCCGCGAGAAACACCGGCAAGCAGGCCAGCACGCGCTGCGGTTCCTCGCCGTGGGGCCCGTAACCACGACCGTAAACTCCGGCGGCAGCGCCGATGACGTTCACCGCCAGCAGGAACCATGCCGCCAAAGCGTCGACGCGAAAATTCGCCTGGAGCCAAGGAAGTCCGAAAGGCAGCGCAAGGCTTCGCGGCGAAGAATCGCCGCCGAGCATAAAGAGTGCAAGTACGACGAGCGCCCCGCATGCCGCGGCGCAGCCGATGTAGACTGAATCGGAAGCCGGCCGCCCACGCACCGCGCCAAACGCGCCGAGCGCCAAGAGCGTCGCGATTGTCGCGAGAATCGCGATCAACATCGCGGCGGTTTCTCGACGTCGAAAGATGTTCGCATTGGCTGAGCGACCAAGAACACAACCGCCTGACATTGCAAGCGGGACGGCCCCCGAGACCAGCCGCCGGCGCCACAAAACAAAACGCCGGCGGCGCGGATGTGACGCACGCCTGCGTCTAACTTCAGCCGATCATATCAGGCACGCCGAGTCGCGCAATAAAGCCGCGCGACCGAAAAGCCGGGCCGGGCGGTCGAGCGACCCGGCCCTGGGACCGTCGCGCCGCTGGCAGGCCGGCGCGCCGGCCGCTCTCAGGTCAGCGCCAACCGGCACGGTCGGCGATTTTCACCGCTTCGGCGTTGTATTTGCCGAGCAGGGAGAGATTGATCGAGTCGGCCTTGAATTCGCCGAATGTCAGCACGGTCGCCGATCGCGCCACGTCGTCGCGCACCGGATATTCGTGATTGCCCTCGGCGAGAATTTGCTGCGCCTCGGGCGTCACCAGGAACTCGAGCAGCTTGACGGCGTTGTCGCGATTGGGAGCGAACTTGGTAACACCCGCGCCGCTGATGTTGACGTGGACTCCGCGTCCGTCCTGATTGGGGAAAAAGACGCCGATCTTGTCGGCGACGGCGCGGTCCTCCGGCTTGCTCGAAGCCTTGAGACGGCCGAGGTAGTAGGTGTTGGCGATGGCGATGTCGCCCTCGCCCGCCGCGACGGCTTTGATTTGATCGGTATCGCCGCCCTTGGGCGGCCGGGCGAAATTGGCGACGAGGTCCTTGGCCCACGCTTCCGTTTTGGCGACGCCGTCGGCGGCGATCATCGATGCCAGGAGGGACTGGTTATAGACCTGGGAGGAGGAGCGAACCAGGATCCTGCCCTTCCATTTCGGCTCGGCCAGCGCCTCATAGGTCGACAGCTCCGACGGCTTGACCCGGTCCTTGTGATACATGATGACGCGTGCGCGCAACGAAATCGCGTACCAGTGGCCATTCGGTTCGCGCAGTTTCTCGGGCACCGCCGCGTCCAGCACGCTCGACTCGACGCCCTGCAGCACGCCGGCCTGCTCTGCCCGCCACAAATTGCCGACGTCCGCAGTGATCAACAGGTCGGCCGGGCTATTGCGGCCCTCGCTTTGCAACCGCTGTAGCAGCGGTCCGATATCGCCCTCGACGACGTTGACCTTGATGCCGGTCCGCTGGCTGAACACTTCGACCAGCTTTTTGTCGGTGTCGTAATGGCGCGACGAATAGACGTTCACCTCGGCGCCAAGTGCGACACCTGCGAGCCCGCTTGCCAAGCTGGCAGCGATCACGCCAATCGCTAAAACACCAAATCGTCTCTGCATGTTGAGCATTTCGATCAAGTTCCTTGAGGGAGCGCGACGAGCTAACAGCAATTAAGAATTATTCGCAATGATTCGACCGTTTATAACCAAACTAGATGGTTGTTGCAAGTCACTCGCAATTGCGACGGTTCGTCGCACGGTCGCCCAATGTTCAAATCTTGCGCGGACGGCCCTTCCAATAGGCGTCGCGGATCAGGTTCTTTTGGATCTTGCCGACGGCGGTGCGCGGCAGCGCGTCGACGAACTTGATCAGTCGCGGGCGCTTGTAGCGGGCGATCCGCGCGGCAACGAATTCGACAAGCTGCTCGGCCGCTGGCTCGTGGCCCGGACGCACAACGACATGCGCCGCTGGAACTTCGCCCCAGCGGTCGTCCGGTATGCCAAAGACCGCGCATTCGAGCACCGCAGGGTGCTGGAGCAGGGCATTTTCGATTTCGGTCGGGTAAATGTTCTCGGCCCCGGAGACGATCATGTCTTTCGAGCGATCCACCAAGCTGATGAACCCGTCCCCGTCGCGCACGCCGATGTCGCCGGTCCACAGCCAGCCGTCACCGGTCCGGAATAGGGCGCGCGTTTGCTCGGGCTCGCCCCAATACTCCTTCAACAGATGCTCGCCGCGACTGACGATCTCGCCCGCGACGCCGGGCGGGCACTCACGGCCGTCGCGGTCGACGACTTTGGTCTCGACGTTGTGCGCCGGCCGGCCGACGGTGCCGCGCTTGTCGTGGGGATGAAACGGTCGGCGCACCGTCATCGGACCGGTCTCCGACTGTCCGTAGTTTTCGGTAAAGCCGACATGCGGCAGCGCCGCGGTCAAGCGATCGTAAAGCGCCAACGCCATCGGCGAACCGGCGTAGTTGATATTGCGCAAGCTCGCCAGACGATCGCGCGAAAACGCCGGGTGGCTCACCAAGTCGGCGAGCTGCGTCGGCACAAGCAGCGTCGCCGTCGCGCCGTGCCGCTCGACGGTGGCGATGAAACTCGCCGCGTCCCAGGAACGCAGCAGCACGCAGGTGCAGCCGAGCATGATCGCCGGGATTGCCCAGACAAACAGTCCGGCGGCGTGGAATAACGGCGCCGCCAGAACGCAGATATCGCGTTCATCGAGGCCGAACTCGACGCCGCAGGTGACGGCGTTGACGTAACGTGCGCGATGCGTCGCTAGTACGGCTTTCGGAAAACCGGTCGTGCCGCCGGTGAAAGTCATCGCGAAAGCGTCGTCATCGGCGATCGCGACTTTCGGCGCCGATGCGCCGCCGCGTTCGAGCAGCACGTCGAAGCTGACGACATCGGCGCCGGCCCGAGCGCCGCCCATTCCAATCGACACGATCTGCCGTAACGGCCGCGCCTTGACGCGCGCAGCCTTGATGTTCGCGGCGAGCTCGCCCCAGAAACTCAGACCCGACGCCTCGATCTTGTCGAGAATGTAAGCAAGATCGTTCACGCTGGCACGGACCGAAACTTGACCGAGAATGACCCCGGCGCGCGCCGCGCCGAAGACGAGCACCATTTGTTCGACGACGTTGGGTGCAATATTGGCTAGCCGATCGCCCGTCTTGAATCCCGCCGCCGCCAAGCCGGCGGCGCAACGGTCCGCCAACTGGTCAAGCTCGCGGTAAGTGACCTGCCGTTGGCCGTCGATGAGCGCCGGCTTATCGGGAAAACGCGCCGCAGCCCGCCGCAGGATTTCGCCGATGACCATTGGTTCTTCGCTCCATGTTCGCCCTGGCCCCGGCTCGTGGCTGAATCGGCGACGCTCGCTCAGTCGCGCGCCACGCGCCCCAAGGACTCGATCAGTCGGGCACGTTCGGCGGTCGACAGACGACGGGCGATTCGCCGTTCATGCGCATCGAGTTGCGGCTTGAGACGCTCGAGCAGCGCGGTGCCCGCCGCGGTAAGCGCCAGCGCGTGCTTGCGGCGGTCATCGGCGTGCGCCGAACGCCGGACCAGCCCCCGATTCTGCAACCCGTCGATCAGCGGCACCGCCGAGGAGCGATCGATGCCGAGCGCCGATGCGAGCGCGCTTTGCGACAGACCGCTGCGCGCCTCGATCAGCAGCATTGCGCCGAGCTGACCCGGGGTAAGCCCGAATTCCGCCATCGCGCCGGCGAAGTCCTGGAACACCCGCACCTGTGCCAAGCGGAGGTTGTAGCCGAGTAGGTTCGGCAGCAGCCCTTCACGCGGACCGGTTCGATTTGCGGCGCGGGCGGTCGAGGATGGCACGGTCAACAATGTTTGATCATCAAACAATTTGACATTCCAACAAACTAGCCGATAGCCTAGAGGAAATCCAGCGCTTCGCCCGCCCATCGCCGCCGCCCGAAGGCTGGAATGGCCGGATGGAGACGCCGCATCGCGCACAGGAAACGCCCGACCGGCGGGCCGACACGATGAGCTTTACTGTCCGCGTCCGACAGTTCGACGCGCCGTTCACCGTCGCGACGGGCGAGACGATTCTCGACGCGGCGCTGGCCCGCGAGCTGCCATATCCTCACGGCTGCCGCTCGGGGAACTGCGGCGCCTGCAAATCCGAACTCGTATCGGGCGAGGTCGAGATGTCGCCATATTCCGAATTCGCGCTGAGCGAGGAGGAGAAGTCGGCGGGCCTCGTCCTCGCCTGCCGCGCGGTGCCGTGGTCCGACTGCGAGGTGCGTTTCTTCGAGCCCGACGAGGTCGTGGCTCACCCCTTGCGCCACATGCACGCCCGCGTGGTCGCGCATGACGACGCGACGCACGACATCAAGCGCCTGCGTGTCGAGATCGTCGACGGCGGTCCGTTCAGCTTTACCGCCGGACAATATGCCAGCCTCGAATTTTCCGGCCTTCCGCCGCGCGACTACTCGATGGCCAATCGGCCGGACGAGCCACTGCTGGAGTTTCACATCCGCCTCATCCCTGGCGGCGCGGTGACGCCTTATGTGTCGCAGAGGCTTTGCGCCGGCGAGATGCTCAAGGTCTCCGGCCCGTATGGGACATCGTATCTGCGCGAGAAGCATACCGGGCCGATCATCGCGCTGGCAGGTGGCTCGGGGCTGGCGCCGATCAAGTCGATCGTCGAGGCGGCGCTGGCGCAAGGCATGCGACAGCCGATCGCCCTTTACTTCGGCGTGCGCGACGAGCGCGATCTGTATTTCGAAGAGCATTTCGCGGCGCTCGCCAAGCGCCATGGAAACCTGACCTTCATTCCGGTCCTGTCCGAGCCCTCGGAATCTACCAGGCGGCGAACCGGGTATCTCGCCGACGCGATCCTGCGGGACTTCGCCGCCAAAGGGACGTTGGCGCTCGATGGCGCCAAGGCCTATCTCGCCGGACCGCCGGTGATGGTCGAAACCGCAATGGCGGCGCTGGCCGTGCTCGGCGTGCGCAAGAACGACTGTCACGCCGACGCGTTCTATACCGAGGCGGACAAGGCGCAACGCGTGGCGAAATACTGATCGGGAGAGCTGCGAACGCATGACCGATTTATTGGCAGGTCGGGTGGCACTGGTGACTGGCGCGGCGCAGGGCATCGGCCGCGCGATTGCCGCCGAACTCGCGCGCACTGGGGCAAGCGTCGTGTTGGCCGATCCCGGCACCGACATCGCCGGTAACGGCGCCGATCCGAACCTGGTGCGCGAGATAGCGGCGGCACTCGATGGGCGCGCCGTGGCGTTTGCCGAGAGCATCGCTACGCCATCGGCCGCCACCGCCGCGGTCGAGCTCGCGGTCAGGCGCTTCGGCGGACTCGACATCGTGATCAACAACGCGGCGATCCTGCGCGACGCCTTCGTCTTCAAGCTCGAGCCGCGCGATTTCGAGGCGGTGATCCGCACCAACCTCATCGGCCCGGCGTTGGTGATAGCCGCCGCGGCGCCGATCTTGCGCGACAACGCCAAGTCGGCGCGCGGCGCTGTCGCGGGCCGGCCGTATGGTTGGGGGCGCATCGTCAATATCGTTTCGACGGCCGGACTCTACGGCAACTACGGCCAAGCGGCCTACGCCAGCGCCAAGGCGGGGCTGGTCGGGCTCACGCGCGTGGCAGCACTCGATCTCGCCCGCTCCCACGTCACCGCCAACGCGGTGGCGCCCTTCGCGGCGACTCGCGTCACGCATTCGATCAAGCCGGCCAACGACGCCCAGGCCGTCTACAAGGCACGCGCGCTCAAGGTCGACCCGGCTCACGTCGCCCGTTTCGTGGCCTATCTTTGTTCGAGCGCGGCGCAGGATGTCAGCGGCCAGATCTTCGGGGTCCGCGGACGCGAGGTCTTCTTGTTCCAGCAAGCGCGCCCGGCGGCGCGTATCGTCAGCGCCGAGCGCGACTGGACACCGGAAGCGCTGGATGCCGCGATTCGCCGCGATCTTGTCGCCAAATTCGCCGATCTTTCGACCGATCTCGAAGCCTTCAATACCGAACCTGTCGTTTGACAAGGAGCGCCGCGATGAGCGACCCCGCCAAGTTGCAAGTCAAGACCGCCGCCGAACTCAAGGAGCAGCCGGAAGAGTACCGGCGCGCCATTGAAAAGATCGTGGTCAGCCACGCCATCAACGAACTCTATGGCGCGCGCGCCTTCGACGAACCGGCGGTGGCGCTCGCTCCCACGCCGTATGCCAAGTGGCTGACATGCCGCGTGGCGATGGAGGAATATGGACATCACGTGCGCTTCTTCGAGCTCGGCCGCGAGATGGGGATTCCGGCCGAGACGATGCTCCCCGAGAAGTCGCACAAGCGCCCGCTGTCGATCTTCGACTATCCGCTCAAGACGTGGGAAGAGTTCGTCGCCATCAAGATGCTCGCCGACCTGGCCGAAATCCTGCAAGTCGAGGACCTACTGCATTGCACGTTCCACCCGTTGCGCAATCTCGCTCGCATGACCATGCCCGAAGAGCGCTTTCACGCACAGTTCGGCCTCGATTTCGGCGCCGAGCTGGTCGAGACGGAGGCTGGCAAGCGACGGCTGCAGGAGGCGGTCGATCGGATCTATGGGACGTTGCCGGCGTTCTTTGGCGGCGCGAAGTCGAAGAACAACGAGATATTCCGCAAATGGGGCATCAAGCAACGCACCAACGAGGACATGCGCGCCGATTACATCCGCCGCGCCGAGGAGGCGGCGGCGTCGCTCGGATTGAGGCTGCCCAAGCTCGCCGAAGCCGCCGCATGAGTTTATGCTGACGCCCGCCGGTGCCGAGGAGAGACGCGATGGAATCACAGCCGCGAATGACGCCCGAACGCGCCGCCTACTACGAGAAGATCGATGCGCATAACCTCGCACCGCTATGGGAGGTGCTGCGCGGCCTGATCGTCAAGGAGCCCCGCTCGCCAGCCCAGCCGGCGCTGTGGCATTACCGCGAGGTACGGCCGTTCCTGATGGAATCCGGACGGCTGATCACCGCCAAGGAAGCCGAGCGCCGCGTGCTGGTGCTGGAGAACCCCGGCTTGCGCGGTCAGTCGCGGATCACCAACTCGCTCTATGCCGGACTGCAGCTCATCCTCCCGGGCGAGGTGGCGCCGGCGCACCGCCACAGCCAATCGGCGCTACGCTTTGTTGTCGAGGGCGCCGGCGCCTATACGGCGGTCGACGGTGAGAAGACGATCATGGAGCCAGGCGATTTCGTCATCACGCCGTCGTGGACGTGGCACGACCACGGCAACGACAGCGACCGGCCGATGGTGTGGATGGACGGCCTCGATATCCCCATCGTCGGCCTGCTCGACGCCTCGTTCGCCGAGGGCTATCCCGACGAGCGGCATCCAGCCACCCGTCCCACCGGCGACGCGCTGGCGCGATACGGTTCGGGCCTCCTGCCGGTGGGCTATGAACGCCGCGTGCCGACGTCGCCGGTGTTCAACTATCCCTACCGCCGCACCCGCGAGGCGCTCGAGACAATGCGGCGCGGCCAAGACTGGGATTCCTGCCACGGACTCAAGGTTCGCTACGTCAATCCGGTCGATGGCGGCTACGCCATGCCCACCATGGGAACGTTCATGCAGCTTCTGCCCAAGGGGTTCGCCGGCCGGCCGTATCGCGCCACCGACGGCACCGTCTTCGCGGTCGTGGAGGGTAAAGGCCGCACGGTCGTCACCGGACCCGACGGCTTGAAGATGGCGCTCGACTGGGGCCCACGCGACATGTTCGTGGTGCCAAGTTGGTTGTGGCACGCGCACCAAGCAGAGGAAGACGCGGTGCTGTTCAGCTTCTCCGACCGCCCGGTCCAAGAGAAGCTCGGCCTTTGGCGCGAGATGCGCGGCAATGCGTGACCGCGCCTCGCTGTCGTATGCTTCGACAGGCTCAGCATAAGGAGGTTTCGATCCGCGCCTTGAGCCTGTCGAAAGGCGTGGCGAATCGCCGACGATGACGCGGGTTAATCAGCAGTGCGACGCGATCGATTTCGATGCCGTCGAGCGCTTCGCCGCCGCGCTGGCGTCGACGTCATGGTTCGCCGCGACCGGCGAACCGCTGACCGGAGCCGAGATCGCCGAAGCGCACGACTACCTCGCCGGCCTTGGCCTGCCTGGCGTGAGCGTGACGAGCGCCGGCGATTGGGCGGCCGCCAAGCGCATCACGCGCGATCCCGGGTGGGACACACGTTGGTGGCAGGCAGAGGAGCGTCGGCGTACCGCGCTGCTCGAGGGATTCGCGCGCGCCGGAAAGATCGACCGGATCATGGCCGCGCTGACCAAGGTAACCGATGCGGCGACGCGGATCGTACTCGGCGCGGCTTCGGTCGCCGCAGCGCGCCAGGGCGTCGCCGATCCGGCATTGGCGCGCGCCGCCGCCGGTGCCGCGACGCAGGCCGCCTACCAGGCCGCGCTCGCGCTTGCCGGTGGAGGGCAAAGCGACCATCCGTTCGCCGTCAAGTACCGGCTGTTCGCCGCCGGCCGCTGGCCGCTCGGCGTCGTCAAAACCTCGTTCTATCTCTTGTGACGGCCCTCGTCGCCGGCGATCCTGCGCGGCGACACGACAGCACGGAGCACGGCGTTTACCGACTCTTGGGATCGAGCGCGTCGCGCAATCCGTCGCCCAGCAGATTGAACGCCAGCACGACGACGAAGATCGACAGTCCCGGCCAAATCGCCATCCATGGCGCATGGTCGATGTAGTTCTTCGCGGTGTTGAGCATCGAACCCCACGAAGGTGCTGGCGGCTGCTGGCCCAGCCCCAGGAACGACAAGCTGGCCTCGGCGATGATCGCCGCGGCGATGGCGAGCGTCGCTTGGACGAGGATCGGCGGCACGATGTTGGGAAAGATGTGCCTGAGCGCGATTCGCAGATGCGGGTTGCCGACCGCGCGCGCCGCTTCGATGTAGTCCTCTACCTTCACCGCCAGAACCTGGGCACGGGTGAGCCGCACGATGATCGGCGTCGCCGAGATACCGATGGCGATCATCGCATTGGTGAGACTCGGGCCGAGAAAAGCGGCGAGCGCGATCGCCAGAATGAGGAACGGGCAGGCCAGCATCGCGTCGATGATCCGCATGATCAACGCGTCGGCCCAGCCGCCGACATAGCCGGAGAACAGTCCGACCGGCACGCCGACCGTGAGCGCGATGGCGACCGAGATGACGCCGGCCAAGAGCGAGGCGCGGGCGCCGAAGATGACGCGCGACAGCACGTCGCGGCCGATTTCGTCGGTGCCCAGCCAGTACACGTCGGACGGCGGCTTGCGCACCGCGAGCCAACTCGTCGCCACCGGGTCGTGCGGCGCCAGATACGGCGCGAACACCGCGAGTGCGACAAAGAATCCGACGACGACGAGGCCGAACACGGCGCCCTTGCGGCGGACCAGCCGGCGCAGCACCTGGACGACGGGATGCGGCTCCTGGACCTCTGGAACGGCGGCGGCGGCGACAGTGGCCATGGGATGGGCTCGGCGGTTCAGGCGCGCAAGCGCGGGTTGACAAGGAAATAGGCGATGTCGGCGAGCAGATTGAGGACGATATAGGTCGTCGCCGTGACGAGCACGACGCCCTGGACGACGGCGTAATCGCGGTTGAACACCGCGTCGACGATCAGCTTGCCGAAACCCGGAACGCTGAACACCTGCTCGGTGAGGACCGCGCCCGAAAGCAGCTGCCCGAATTCGAGCGCCCCCAGGGTGATAACCGGCACCAGCGCGTTGCGCAGGCCGTGCTTCATGACCACGACTCGTTCCGACAGCCCCTTGGCGCGCGCGGTGCGTACGTAATCAGCGCCCAGGACCTGCAGCATGGCGCTACGGGTGTGGCGCATCATCACCGCGGCGATGGCGTTTCCGAGCACGAAGGCGGGCATAACCATGGTCGCGATATTCTGGCCCAAATCCTCGGACGGGCGGACGTAGCCCGAAGCCGGCAGCCAGCCGAGTTGGACCGCGAACAACAGGATGAGCATGATGCCGAGCCAGAAATTCGGCGTCGACAATCCCCACAGCGCGATGACATTGGCCGCGTAGTCCCACGCGGTGTCTTTCTTCACGGCCGAGACGACGCCCATGGTGATGCCGATGACCATCGCCACGACGATGGCCATCGACGCCAGCTGGATCGTCACCGGCAGCTTTTCGACGATGAGATCGAGCACCGGCTTCTGGATGCGGACCGATTCGCCGAGGTCGCCCTGCAGAACGCCCGAGAGCCAGTAGTAGTAGCGCACGTATATGGGCTCATCGAGATGGAACTTGGCGCGCAAATAGGCGATGACGCTGGGGTCGCGCTCCTCGCCGGCGAGCGCGATCGCCGGATCGCCCGGCAAAAGCTGTTGCAGCCCGAAGATCAGGATCGAGACGAAGAACAGCGTCGGAATGATCTGTCCCAGACGCTGGACGAGGAAATTGAACATCGCGCATCGGCCCGCGGGCGACGGGCGGCCCGCCTTGCACTAAGGCTGGGCCGCCCCTCGCGGCGGCGGTTCAGTTGACCTTCAGGTCTTGCACCCGCACGAGACCATCGGGAATCGTGCGTAGCCCGCTCAGCTTGTTGGTGTACGCCCACAGCCAGTGGCGGTGGAACAGGTAGACGATCGGCCGTTCCTTGGCCACGCTCGCGGCGATCTGCTCGAAAATCTTCGCCCGCTTGGCGGCGTCGAGTTCGACCCGCGAGGCGTTGATCAGTTCGTCGAGCTCCGGTTTGCACATTCCGGCGTAATTGAGCGGCTGCTTGCAGGCATGGAAGCTGAACAGGTTGCCGTCAGGGTCGGGCCGGCCGCTCCACGCGAGCACGTAGGCGTCGAAATCGCCCTTGTCGGCGAGATTGAGCGAGGTCGAGAACTCGGTCGACTGGATCTTTACGTCGAAACCCGCCTCCTTGGCCATCGCCTGGACGACCTGGGCGATGCGCTGGGCGTCGGACGTGTTCGCCGCCATCAGCGTAAACGACGGGTTGGTGACGCCCGCCTGTTGCAATAACTGTTTCGCCTTGGCTACGTCGCGCTTGGGAATTGCGACGCTCTTGGCGTACCAAGAATTGGTCGGCGCCACCCATTGGTTGCCCGGCACCCCCTCGCCGTCCATCGCCACCTGGACGATCGCTTGGCGGTCGAGCGACAGCTCGAACGCCTCGCGCACGCGCGGATCCTTGCCCAGCGGATTTTGCTGCGCGCGGTCGCTCTTGCCGATGTTGATGGTGATGCCCTGATAGCCGATTTCGACGATCTTGGACACCTTGAGCCGGCTGTCGTTCTTGAGGCCGGGCACGTCGGAGGGCGCCATGCGTTCGATGAAGTCGAGCTGCCCCGATTTGAGGTTGGCCAACCGCACCTGCGCGTCGACGATCGGCAGGTAGACGATGCGATCGAAGTGGATGCGCCCCTTGTCCCAGTAGTCGGCGAAACGTTCGACGACGATGCGGTCTTGCGCCACGCGTTCGACGAACTTGAATGGCCCGGCGCATACCGGCTTGGCGCCGAAATTCGCGCCGGCGGCCTGCGCCGCCTTGGGCGATACGATCATGCCCGAACGGTCGGTGAGCAGCGCGATCAGCGGCGCAAACGGCGCCTTCATGTTGAGCTTGACCGTGTTTGGATCGACCACGTCGACGCTGTCGACCGGCGCCAGTTCGCCGCGGCGATTCGAGCCTTGCATCGTTTTGTGGCGCTCGAGGCTGAACTTCACCGCCGCCGCGTCGAGCGGCTCGCCGTCGTGGAACTTGACGCCCTGGCGGATCTTGATCAGCAGCGACTTGTTGTCGCCGGCCCATTCGAAGGCGGTGGCGAGCTGCGGGACGATCTTGAGGTTCTCGTCGAGATCGAACAGCTTGTCGCACAGCGCGGCGAAGACGATCCGGCCGACGAAGGTGCGCGCCAGTGTCGGATCAAGGACGTCGGGATCCTCAGCCAGGCCGATCCGCAGCGTCGATTGCGCCGACGCGGCGCCGGGCGCCAGCGTGCCGGCTGCAAGCGTGACCGCCGCCGCAGCGGCGAAAAGCGATGCCTTGAGCTTGTTCATTCCTGCCCCCTGCCGTTGGTGGCGCGGCCGGCCGCCGTGATTGGCGCGCCGCGCGGGTCACGAATTCGTGAGATTTTGCCGTTCAGGCCGCAAAGGTTAACCACTGTTCCATGTCGCCGTAAAGGGATGGTCGACCATATGCCAACACCGTCGCCGACCAGCGCATTCCACGCCTAGCCCTCCGGCCGCGCCGTGCCGCTCTGGCGGCGGAAATAGGCTTGCAGTTTCTCGAGCCTCGGTCGCACCGGGGCCGTCGCCGCCGGAGCGGTCTCGCGTGATGCGGCGATGTCGGGCCAGAAATGGCATGCCGTCGCGTGTCCGGCCGCGTCGGCGACAAGCGCCGGAGTCTCGCTGCGACAGCGGTCCTGGACATAGGGGCAGCGAGTGTGAAAGCGACAACCCGCCGGAGGATTGAGCGGGCTGGGAACGTCGCCCTGCAGTACGATCCGCCGGCGCTTCAAGCTCGGCTCGGGCACTGGAATCGCCGAAAGAAGGGCTTGCGTGTAGGGATGGCGCGGCTCGTCGAACATCGCTTTCTTGTCGGCCGTTTCCACGATCTTGCCGAGATACATGACCGCCACCCGGTCGGCGATATGCTTCACCACGGCCAGATCGTGCGCGATGAAGATGTAGGAGAGAGCGAAGCGACGCTGCAAATCCTGCATCAGGTTGATCACTTGCGCCTGGATCGACACATCGAGCGCCGAGACCGGTTCGTCGCCGACAATGAGCCTCGGCTCGACGGCAAGCGCGCGGGCTATGCCGATGCGCTGCCGCTGCCCGCCCGAGAACTCGTGCGGATAGCGGCGTGCGTGATAGGGCGCTAGGCCGACCAGCCGTAGCAATTCATGCACGCGCGCCGTCTTCGCTTTGCCTTCGGCCAGCCCGTGCAGCGATAGGGGCTCGCCGAGAATGTCGCCGACGGTCATTCGGGGATTGAGCGAGGCGAACGGATCCTGGAATATGATCTGCATGTTGCGCCTGAGCGAGCGCATGTCGCGATCGCCAAGGCCGAATATGTCGGCGCCCTCGAAGCGCACTATGCCGGCGCTCGGCTCGATCAGGCGCAGGACCAAGCGACCGACGGTCGACTTGCCGCAACCCGATTCGCCGACCAATCCCAACGTCTCGCCCGTCGCGACGTCGAAGCTGACGCCGTCGACCGCCTTGACGTAGGCCGACGTGCGGCCGAACAGGCCCTGGCGCACCGGGAAGTGCTTGACCAGGCCGTCGACTTCGAGGAGCGCGCCGTTCCTCACCGGGCGAACCCGTCGAGCGGCGCCTTCCAGCAGGCGGTTTCGTGACCGCTCCGTACTTCGGCCAATGTCGGTTCGACGCTGCGGCATTTGTCGTCGGCGAAGGGACAGCGCGGATTGAACCGGCATCCCGGCGGCAGCGCTTGCGGATTTGGCACCACGCCCTCGATGGCGGCGAGCCGGTCCTGGCTCAAGTGCAGTTTCGGGATCGAGCCCAGGAGTCCCACCGTGTAAGGGTGCTGCGGATCATCGAAGATCGCCGCCGCCGGGGCGCGCTCGACGATCTTGCCGGCGTACATGACGATCACGTCGTCGGCAAGTTCGGCGATGACGCCAAGATCATGCGTGATCAACATGATCGCCGTCCCGGTCTGGGCGCGCAGCTCGCGCATGAGCTCGAGGATCTGCGCCTGGATCGTGACATCGAGCGCCGTCGTCGGCTCGTCGGCGATCAGCAGTTCGGGGTCGAGCGCGAGCGCCATGGCGATCATCGCCCGTTGGCGCATGCCGCCGGAAAGTTTGTGCGGGTACTCGTCGATCCGCCGTTCGGGCGCCGGAATACGCACCCGTTTCAGCATCTCGATGGCCCGCGCGCGTGCTTCCCCGGGGGTCGACTTGCGGTGCCGAATCACCGCCTCGATGATCTGATCGCCGATGGTGAACGCCGGATTGAGCGACGTCATCGGCTCTTGGAAGATCATCGCCAGCCGATTGCCGCGCAGTTCGCGCATCTCCGAGGGCTTGAGCGTCAACAGATCGACGCCTTCGAAGCGCACCTCGCCGCTGACGCGGGCCGGCGGCTGCGGCACCAGCCCCATGATCGACAGCGACGTCACGCTCTTGCCGCATCCCGATTCGCCGACGATGCCGAGGGTTCGACCGCGAGCCAGCGTGAAACTCACGCCGTCGACCGCCGGAACGTCCCCGTCCTCGGTGCGGAACACGGTGCGTAGATCGCGCACCTCGAGCAGCGTTGCCGGCGGCGCCTGCGTCCTTTGTCCTGCCGCGGCGCTGCTTGCGTCCATGGATCAGTTCCCGGATTTCGCCGTCGGCGGAAGCGGCGCCGGAGGGCGGCCCTCGGCCGCGATCGCCGCCTCGATGACGGCGCGGTCGTAGACGCCGGCCGGATCTCGCGCCGTCGGCAGGAAGCGGCGGTATATCAGGAACCGTTCCTGCGCGACGTAGTAAAGCCGGCGCAACTCGCCGATCGGCTCGGCATGGTCGTCGCAGCGGATATCGATCTCCGGATACTCCTCGCCGGAATAGACGATCAGCGCCGCCGATTGCTTGCCGCGCTTGTCGCCGCCCGCCGCCTCCCCGGCCTCGAGCGCCGCGATCAGGCGCTCGGCGAAGGCGAGATCGCCGCGCTTGCGGTACACCGCCGCGGTATCGGCCACGACCCCGGACCCGGCGAGCATGTTGCCGGCGACCGAGAATTCCTCGCCGGCGACATGCCCGCACCAACCGATGCACGCCGCCCCGGTGTGTTGCGCCGTCCTTCCCTCGGCGTCGACGACGTGAATCTGGCGATGGTCACGGCCCGCATCGGCGGCGATCAGTACGGCGATCGCGTCCGCGGCCGGCACGCCCTCGCGCAACAATCGCAATCCGCGCGGGCCGAACGTCGGATTGACCAGCGCTTGCGTCGAAAGCGCGCCGACTCCACTCATGGCGTGCGGACAGAGCGCGCCGACCGCAAAAAACTTGGTCGAAATGGCGACGCCGAAGGCACCGCTCGCTGGGTCGCGCGCGACGATGGACCATGTCATGACGGCGACTCCCTACCTCATTTCGACCGGGCCAACAACCGGCGGCGGCAAGGGCGTATCGGCGCGACGCCGCTCCGTGCGGCGCAGCGCCAAAGCACAGGTTATGCCGACCGCAGCCGAGGCGACCAAGACGCCGGGCGACCACGACCAGTCACCGGTCGCCACCGCCAACGCCGCCAGCGCCGGCGGGCCCAGCATCTGGCCTAAATGCGATCCCTGCACCAGAAGCCCGTTGGCGGTCGGGGCGAGGCGGGGCGTCGGCGCGGTGGCCGGCGCCCAGCCGAGCACCGTTGCCGGCAGCATCCCGCCGACGGCGGAGAACAGCACGGCGAGCGTATAACGCGCCGCGAGCGGGAGCGCGTCCGTGTAGATGCCGATCGTGCAAAGCGCCATGACCAGGCTGGCGCCCGCCACCAGTCGCCAACGCGGCACACCGCGATGAAGCAGCACGCCGCCGACGAGATTGCCCGGAGCGTTCGCCGCGATGGCGATGGCCGTCAGCGTCGCCGCCAGCGGCTGGCTCAGCCCTTCGCGTTCGACCAGGATGGTCGGCAGGAAGCCGAGAACCGCGATGAAGTTGAGCGTGTAGCTGCCAAATGCCAGCGCCACGAGAAGCGGGCCTCCGGCGCGAAGCGTTTCCAACATGTCGCGCCCGATCGCCGCAAGCCCAGGCGTCGCGGACGTCGCGCCTTCGCGCAACCCGCGCGTCGCCGTGGCGAGCATCGCGGCAAAGAGCGCGACGACGAGCGCGTTGGCGAGCCACAAGCCGCGCCACCCGAATGGCGCCAGGAACAACGGCGACAGCAGCATCATGAATGCCGTTCCGGCCGGCATGTAGGTTCCCCATATCCCGAAGGCGAGCTTGTAGTCATGCGCCCGAGCGAGACGGATGATGAGCGCCGGAACGCCGATCACCGTGGCGAGGAAGCCGAGGCCTTCGACGAAGCGCGTGGCGAGCAGTACGGCGGCGCCTTGGGACAATGCGCCGGTGAAGCTCGCCGCGGCGGTCAGCAGCAACCCGCCTATCACCATGCGGCGATCGCCGATCCGGCTGGTCGCCGCGCCGAGCAGCGTTCCGAGCACGACGCCGATGACGTTGAACATCGAGATGACCCAACTCGCGGTGACCAATCCGAATCCGAGATCGGCGCGCAGGTGGCCAAGCGCGGCCGGCGCCTTGCCGATCTGGAACGCGGAGACCATGCCGGCACCGACCAGCAGCGCCACCGTCGACCATCGCGTTGCGGCCGCCCGGTCGCGGTCGAGTTCGCTCATGGGAGTTGTCATGGGCGGCAAACATTAACCCAACGCTTTGCGCTCGCCAGCGTCAAATTCGGCTGGAGCGACGCGCCGCTGTAGACAGCCGGGGCGTCCGGCGGTCAAGGTGTCGGCCCTGTCATCCACCGCCTGCGGCCTTGCCGATGAGCCGACCTTCTCCGCTCGAGCGCTTGTTCAATCCATCGAGCATCGCCATCGTCGGCGCCTCGACACAGTCGAGCAAGGCCGGTTACCAGATGCTCAAGTCGCTCGCCGGGTTCGCCGGCCGGATCTATCCGATCAACCCATCGGCCGAGACCATTCTTGGTTTCGCCGCCTATGCGAATCTGCGCACAGTTCCCGCGCCGATCGACCTGGTCATCCTGACCATTCCCGCCGAGGCATGCGCGGGCGTGCTCGCTTCGGCCGGCGAGTTGGGAGCCGGCGGAGCGATTGTCATAAGCGGCGGGTTTGCCGACATCGGCGAGGCGGGCGTGGCGCGTCAGGACGATTTACTATCGACGGCGCGCCAAGGCGGAGTGCGGCTCCTTGGGCCCAATACGTCGGGATTCATCGCTCCGGCGCGCGGCCTGCGCGCGACATTCGCGCCCGGCGCCGAAACGCTCGAGGCGGGCGGCCTGGCGATCGTCGCGCAAAGCGGCGGGATCAATCTGGCGCTTGCCTTCATCGCCAAGCGCGAGGGCTTCGGGGTGCGCCTCGCCGTCGGTCTCGGCAACGCCGCCGATGTCGGCGCGGCCGACGTTCTCGACTACCTTGCCGACGACGCGGCGACGAAGGCGATCGCGCTCCATCTCGAAGGGGTCAGCGACGGCCGACGCATGTTCGAGACGCTGCGCAGGGTCACCCGCATCAAGCCCGTCGTGGCGCTTCCGGTCGGCCGAACCGCGATCAACGCATTCGCGCGATCGCACACCGGAAATCTGCTTGGTGATTTCGCGCTGACGCGCGCGGCGCTGGTGCCAGCGGGCGCGGTCGTCGTCGATACGACCGATGATCTGATCGACGCCGCCGCCACGTTGGCCAGCGTACGGCTTGAACCGAAGCGGCGGCCCGGCGTCGGCATCGTGACCGGACAAGCAGGGCCCGGGCTGCTGATCGCTGACGCGCTCAACGCGGCGAACGTCGCCATTCCCGAGCTCAGCGAGCCAACCGTCGCGCGAATTCGCGACCATCTGCCCCCGCTCACCTACATGCGAAACCCGGTCGACACCGGACGTCCCGGCGCGAGCTTCGCCAGCGTGCTGGAGATCGTGGCGCGCGATGGGGCGATCGATGCGCTCCTGGTCTACGCGCTCCACGAACCCGACGCGCTCGACGCCGGCGAGGTCCTTTCGCGCACGCGCGGCGCGCTCGACAAGCCGCTGGTGTTCGGCACCGGCGCCGCGCCCGACGACGCGCAAACGACGATGGCGGCGCTATGGCAGGTGGGCGTTCCGAGCTTCGGCGCGCCCGACCGCGCGGCGCGCGCGATGCGCGCGCTGGTCGCCGATGCCGAGGCGGCGGCGCGCAATCTCGAACGCATTGGCACGGCGGCGCCAACCGTCGCCGCGCCGGTTCGGGGCCCGCTCGACGAAGCCGCCGCCAAGGCGCTGATCGCCGCGGCTGGCATCGCCTGCCCGCGCCATGTCGCTTGCGCCTCGCACGGCGAGGCCCACGACGCATTCGCCACGCTGGGTGGGCCGGCGGTGGTGAAGGTGCTAAATCCGGCGATCGCGCATAAGACGGAGGCCGGCGGCGTGCATGTCGGCATCGAGGATGTTGGCGCGCTGCGGCGCGCACTTGCGGCGATTGACGCGATTCCCGGAGGCCCGCATCGCTATCTCGTCGAGGAGATGGCGTCGCCGGGCATCGAGCTGATCTTGGGCGCACGGCGCGATGCGAGCTGGGGGGCAAGCGTACTCGTCGGACTCGGCGGCATCGCCGCGGAGGCGCTGGGCGATGTAGCGATCCGGCTCGCGCCGCTCGCCCGCGACGATGCCGAGGAAATGCTCCGCGAGTTGCGCGGTCGCGCGCTGATCGACGGATGGCGCGGCGCGCCGGTGGCCGATCGCGCCAAGCTGATCGACGCCATCGTCGCGATCGGCGGGCTGATCGCCTCCCACCCCGAAATCAGCGAGCTCGACATCAATCCGCTTCGGGCGAGCCAAGACGGCCGGCTGCTGGCGCTGGACGCGCTGGTGGTGCTGTGAGGGCCGCGCGATGACCGTCCATTTCATCGGCGCCGGCCCGGGCGCGCCCGATCTCATCACCGTTCGCGGCCGCGAATTGATCGAACAGGCCGACGTCGTGCTGTACGCCGGCTCGCTGGTGCCGCGCGCGCTCATCGCCGCGGCCAAGCCCGGCGCGCGCGTCGTCGACACGGCGTCGATGACGCTCGACCAAATCGTCGCCGAAATGCGTCGCGCGCACGCTGCAGGCCGGACGACGGCGCGCGTGCACTCCGGCGACCCGTCGCTCTATGGCGCGATCGCCGAGCAGATGCGGCGGCTCGATGCGCTCGAGATTCCTTACGACGTCACGCCGGGCGTGCCGGCGTTCGCCGCCGCCGCCGCAGCCCTCAAGACCGAGTTCACGCTGCCCGGGATTTGCCAAACCGTCATACTGACGCGCACCGCCGTGCGCGCGTCGAAGATGCCGCCGGGCGAAGACCTTGCGACGTTGGCGCGGAGCCGAGCGACGCTGGCGGTCCATCTTTCGATCAACAATCTCGCCGCGGTGGTCCGCGACCTCACGCCGCGCTATGGCGCGGACTGTCCGGTGGTCGTGGCGTGGAGGGTGAGCTGGCCCGATCAATTGATCCTGCGCGGCACGCTTGGCGACATTCGCGCGCGGGTGAAGCGCGCCAAAGTCAGCCGCACGGCGCTGATCCTGGTTGGCCCGGCGCTCGCTGACGCGCCAGCGTTCGACGACAGCCGGCTTTACGCTGCCGACCATCACCACATCTTGCGCCCTCGACGCGCCAGGCGGCGAAAGGACCGCCGATAGATACGGCCCCTCGGGGGCCACATGCGCGTCGGGCGAAGGGGTGGCATCGCTCCGCGCGCCCCTTCGTCCGACGAGCGTCGTGCAAGCTTCGGGTCTCGCTCATCCCGCCGCGGTAGTCGGGTCGATCATGCGCCTGATCATGGTGATCCGCGATGCGGGAAAACCGCTGATCTCGGCATGCCGGCGAATAGCCGATTCGTCCTTCGCCAGATAGACGCAGAACGTCTTGTCATCGGCGACGTAGGACTCCACCCACTGGATATCGGGGCTCAGCTTGGCCAAAGCCGCGTTCGAGGTTTTGGCCGCATCCTTGAGCTGGCCGGGAGCGAAGCTGCCGACCTTCGGAATGTCGCGCTCGATGATGTAGCGATGCAGCATAGGCGGGTTCCTTTCGGTGAAGGTTCATCTAGTCGACCGGTTCTGCCGATACGGTCAGGCGCAAACTAGGCCGTGTACTCATAAATCGTGTGCATGTCCGCTTCACCCCCATGAGCGGCGGAAAAGCGGACATCGCGGAAGGTCCGAAAGGCGCCATCAGCTGACATTCGGGCTACCGCTCAATCGATAGGTTTGGTCGTCTTCTCAAGCAAGCCGAGCGCGCGGCGCAGCGTATCCGCCGCCGCCTTACGCTCGTCGTCGGTCATGCGTTCGGCGTCGAGCTCCAGCCGCAGATGCGCCGTATCGCCCCGGTCCGCGTCTTGCTTCGGTCCGAGGACCGCATACGTCGCAACCGGATGCGCGAGACCTCTAATCTGCACCTGGCCGCGCTCCTCGCAGCGCACCTCATCCTTCACATGCGCGTAGGTCTCGAACGAGATCAGCACTTCGCCTGGCGCTGCTTCGTGCTCAAGGCGTGACGCGAGGTTCACGGTGCTACCGACCATGGTGTAGTCCATGCGGTCTTCGCTGCCGAAATTGCCTACCGTGCAATAACCGGTGTGGATGCCGATCCGGCAACGCAATGGCGTCTGGATGCCGCTGCTTCGCCATACTTGAGCCAGTTCGCCGACACGCTGTTGCATGGCGATCGCCATTTGGACGCAAGCCAACGCGTCCTGCTTGACGCCCAGCGTCGTCGGATCGCCAAAGAACATGACGATGGCATCACCAACATACTTGTCGACCGTTGCGCCGTGTTGAAGCGCGATCTTCGACATTTCGGTGAGGTAATGATTGAGCAGCTGCGTTAGGTCTTCCGACTCCATCTTGTCGGTGATCTCGGTGAAGCCGACGAGATCGGAGAAGCAGACGGTGAGCTTCTTGCGCTTGCTGACGATCTTGACATCTTGTTGGCCGGTGAAGATCGAGTCGTAGACTTGCGGCGCCAGGTATTTCGCGAGTTTCGACGATAAGGCCGCCAACGCCGCGGACTTCTCCGTGAGGTCCTGCTCGCGCTGACGCAGCTCGCTGAGCAGACGTGAGTTCTCGATCGCGATGACCGCTTGGTTGGCAAATGTCCGCAGCACGGCAAGCTGCTTGTCGGACAGCGGTCCGGCCACAAGCCGCACGACGCTGAGCAGGCCGATCGCTTCATGGCCGCGGATCATGGGCATGATTGTGATCGCGCGGTTGCCGCTGGTCAGGAAGTTTTGCGCCCCGGCGACAAATTCCGCCGGGGCATCCACCACGTCGGGAATATCCACGATCCTGCGATCAAGCAAGGCTCCGCCGTGCATGTAATTCCGCGCGAGGGGGGTACGGGAAATTGTGCGCCGCCACGCTTCGACGCGAGCAGGATCCGGCGCGGCGACGGCCGCAGCGTTGATCGTGTCCCCATACCTGAGCGCGACGCTGACGAGGGCGCCCGGAAAGAGCTTCAAACCACTCCGCACTATGGCGTCGAACACCGGCTGGGTATCGGTGGGCGAGTTGCTGATGACGTTCAGAATCTCGGCTGTCGCCGCCTGCTGCTCGAACGCTTCGCTCAACTCACGGCTAAGCCGCGCGACATTTGTTTCCCGGCCGGCAAGGGACGAACTGCGACGGCGCATGGCCTTTAGCGTCAACGCCTTGTGGCGGCGCGCTTTAACTTTGCTGCCTGTTCTGTCGCGCCGTCTCATTGCATCCCCTTAGGCTCAGGGCATGGCATCGTAACGGCTCAAACTAGCACATTGGAAGGAGCGGGTATGAGTTCAGGCACAGTTCGTTGTGCGGTCAGCCGACGTCCGCTTGGAGTCAGGACCGACAATAATCGCTGCGAGCATAATGGGTCCGCTTTCGGGTGCATAGCGACCGAAGCCTCCTTCAGCAGGCATGTTGAGCCTGACTGCCAAGCCGTGATTCAAGCCTCCGACTGGAGGGGCAGAATCATGCGCTACGAACTCACTGACGATGAGTGGGCTGCCATCAAGCCGATGCTGCCGAACAAGCCGCGCGGCGTGCCACGCGTGAATGACCGTCGTGTCCTCAATGGCATCTTCTGGGTCTTGCGATCTGGGGCGCCATGGCGCGACCTACCGGACAACTTCGGCCCGTACACCATTTGTTACAATCGCTTCGTTCGCTGGCGGCGAGCAGGTGTCTGGGCCGAGATCATGAGCGCACTCGCCAGGGCACATGACGCCGCCGTGCAAATGATCGACACGTCTATTGTCCGCGTGCATCAGCACGGTGCCTGCATCACTCGGAATAGGAGACAGTCCATGGGACGGTCACGAGGCGGGTTGACCAGCAAGATTCATGCGGTGGTCGATACCAATGGCCTGCCGGTCCGGCTTGCACTGACGGCTGGTGAGGCGCACGACAACCGGCTCGCAGGAAGACTCCTATGTCGCTTGAAATCGGGAACGATGCCACTCGCCGACCGTGCCTATGACGCCGATTGGATCAGAGCCCTTGTTCGCCAGCACGGCGCCTGGGCGAATATCCCACCAAAAAGAACTCGGACAGAGACGCTATGCTTCAGTCCGTATCTTTACCGGGCTCGCAACCTGGTCGAGCGGTTCTCCAAAAAAATCAAGCACTGTCGGCGTGTGGCAACACGCTACGACAAGCTCGCAACCAACTACCTCACATTGGTCCAGCTTGCATCCATACGCCTATGGCTCCGCGTTAATGAGTCCACGTCCTACAGTGGGAGCGTTATCCCACCGTCATTTCGTTGCCGCGGAGCGAGCCGCACTGGCGTCATTTCTGCGAGTGTGACGATCATTTTTTTCTCCCCCCAAGGATGTGCACGGCATCGTTTTGCCTTTGGGAGGGCACTTGGTGATCGTCGCTAACTCACCGGTCAGGCTTCAGTTATTCGGCGGCTTCGCGCTGGTGGGCGATGCCGCGCCGCCGGTTCAGGTGTCGTTGCGCCGGGCGCAGGGGCTGCTTGCCTATCTGGCGCTGCAGGATTGGCGCGGCGAAACGCGAGAGTGACTGCTGGACCTCCTTTCGCCGGACCGTTTCATGCTACAAGCGCAGGCGAGCCTTCGGCAAACCCATTTCGAGCTTCGCACGGCGAGCGACGACCGCCTGCAGCTCATCGAATCGTCGCGCCGCGCCGCCAGTTCTCGGGAAGATTCGATCCGTAGGCGAGGAGGCCACCGGCTTCGACGTATTCCCGGCTCCACGACATCGACGGCAACCGGTGCCGCGCGGCTAGGTCGGCGATGCGCTGCCGTTCGACATTGGACGCCGGGCTCGGCAGCACGAGCAAGGCCTCGGCGCGGTCGCGGACCATCGTCGAGAAGGCGTCGTCGAGGTCGTCGGCGCCGCGCCCGCGAACCAGCAGCAACGCCACGCCGAGTGCTTGCGCCGTGGTCTCCGCCTTTCGCAGCATGCCTTCGGCCGTATGCTCGGTCAGCGAGCCCGGAAACCATAGCGCGGCGATGCGCGAGGCCATCGGAAATGCCTGGTGGAGCAGTGACAGCGCCTTCGGCGCTAGCTCCGGGGCGAAAATGGTGAACCCGGTGAGATTGCCGCCTGGACGCGCGAGACTGGCCACCAGACCTTCGCCAACCGGATCGCCGAGGTTAAAGCACACGATGGGAATGGTCGTCGTCGCACGACCCGCGGCATGGGTTGCGGCGTTGCTCATCGTGGCGATGAGGTCGGGCGTGAGAGCGACGAGATCGGCCGCCAGATCCGGGAACCGCTCGATCTGTCCCTCGGCCGAGCGATGCTCGAAAGCGAGGCTCTGTCCTTCGACATAACCGAGCTCGCGCAGACCCTCGCGGAAAGCGCCGAGCAGTTGTTGGGCCACAGGCGACTCAAGCGGCGCCAAAAACATGCAGCCGATGCGGAAAACCCGCGCCGGCTGCTGGGCGCGAGCGACCAACAGCGGTGCAGCCGCCGCGCCGATCCCGGCAAGGAACGCCCGCCGCTTCATTCGATCACCTCGTCGGCGCGGGCAAGCAGCGAGGCGGGGATTTCGACGCCTAGCGCCTTTGCCGCTCGGAGATTAATGACCAGCTCGAATTGCGTCGGCTGTCTGACCGGCAGCTCGCCGGGCGTGGCGCCTTTTAGGATTTTGTCGACGAACGCGGCTGCCTGCCGCCACTGTTCCGGGAAACTCGGCGCATACGATATCAGGCCCCCGGCCTCCGCGTTTCTTCGATCGCCATACATCGACGGCAGCCGGTGCTTGGCCACGAGGTCTAAAAGATGCGCCTGGTTGAGCGTGAAAACGGCCTCAGGCACGACGAGAAGCGCCTCGGCCCGTGCTTGAGCCATCGCGGCGAAGGCGGCGTCGAATTCATCGGGGCTTCGAGTCTCGAGCGATTGAAGCTCGATGCCCAGCGCCCGCGCCGCGGACATCATGTCTCTTACCGCGAGCGGGTGAGAGGGGTTGGTCGGGTTCGAGAGAATCGCCACGCGGCGCGCCCTAGGGACTATCTCCTTGAGCAGCTCCAGGCCTTTGCCCATCAGCTCCAGGCCGACGCTGTACGCCAACCCGGTGACGTTTCCCCCCGGACGTGCAAGGCTCTCGACGAGCCCCAGCCGGACCGGGTCGCCGACATTGACCATGACGATTGGGATGGTCTCCGTGGCGTTTTTTGCCGCCAGCGCGGGCGTGGTCGGCCCGGCGACGATGACGTCCACCTTGAGCTGGACGAGCTCAGCGGCGAGATCGGGCAACCGCTCGAATCTGCCCTCGGCGAGTCGATAATCGATGACGAGGTTTCGCCCCTCGATCCATCCGTGCTCGGCGAGACCTCGCTGGAACGCGGCGCGCAACTGCGAGCTAGCTGGTAAAGACGGAGAGCCCGGCGCAAGGTACCCGATCCGACGAACCTTCTCTCCCGGCTGCTGCGCGCGGGAGACGAACGGCCATCCGGCCGACCCGCCAAGCATCGCGATGAATTCGCGCCGCCGCATCAGCCCTCCCCCGGTGGCCAAACGCCGTGCGAGACGATGGCCGGCAGCTTAGCAGATCGCCTGCTTTCGCTCTGTGCGAAATAGCACGGCTGGCGTTCGCCGCTCGGACGACGTTATCTTTCCTTTTCGGACAAACTTGCATTGCCGCTCAGCGATAGCCGGTGACGTCGGCGGGCTTACCCGCGTCCTGAACTTCCAGGACATAGCGCCAGGCATCTGGCTGGCTGCCGTCGCGATCGGTGAAGCCATAGACCTTCGCCAGCTGCCCGCTGGACAATGAACGCCCGTTCCACCGCGATACGTCGGGATCGCATGCGAGCGCCGCGACGGCCCGGCCGACGAAGGCCGGACTTTCCGATATCGCGAAGTGTGGCGAACGCTGGGTGGCATCGCGCCAATTGGCCTCGCAGACGCCGTAGGCGTCGAGCATGGCTTCCGATCGCAGCCAGCCCGCAGTGAGCGAGACGGCGGTCGCGCCAAACGGACGCAGCTCGTGCGCCAGCGCAAACGCCATGCGGCCGACCGCCGCCTTGGCGAGATCGTAGAAGAACGAGACGCGATAGTTACGCGCGTTGTAATCATCCGTTCCGTCGGTCGTCTCGACGACCAGCCCGCCCGGCCTCTCGATCAGCAACGGCACGGCGAAATGGCTGGTGATCGCGTGCGTATCCACCGCCCGCCGCAAGGTGCGCAACCCATTTTCCAGCGACGATTGCCAAACCGACTTGTTCCACTCCATCGTCGTGGCGCCCCAGATGTTATTGACCAGAACGTGCAGAACGCCCTGCTCGGATCGAATGCGCGCGACAAGCGCTTGGACCTGTTCGGGTTCGAGATGATCGACCTGGACGGCGATGCCGTGGCCTCCGACCTGGTCGACCAGCGCCGCGGTCTCTTCGATCGTCTCCGGGCGGTTCATTTCTGAGCGTTGCGCGCGGGTCGTCCGCCCAGTGACGTAGACCGTCGCGCCGATCGCGCCCAACTCGACGGCGATTCCGCGCCCAGCACCTCTGGTCGCTCCGGCGACCAAGGCGACCTTGCCTCGCAGCGAGTTCATCATGCCGACCTCGATCGTGGATTACTGGAAATCGTCACGCCCACGGTCGGCCGCGCGGCCAACCGCCCACCAATCCTGCAAAGGCGGTCACACGCGTGATGCGCTTTGCGCCTTGGTCACTGCCGCGAGCAGAACGACGAATTCGATCGATCCCGGCTCGGCGCGCCAGGACCGCGTTACGGCCGCGCCCCGGCGCGCTTCAACGTTTCCACGACGGTGCGATGTCCGTTGGTTTCCGCCCAGGCAAGCGCCGTACGCCCGGTATAATCCTGCTTGTCGAGCGGTGCGCGCGCGGCGATCAGGCGCCGGGTGACGGCGAGTCGTCCGGCCCGCGCCGAATAGATCAGCGGCGTGACTCCCTCGCGATTCTCAAGGTCGACGCGCGCGCCGGCCTCGATCAACGCGGCGACGACATCGTCATGGCCGCGTTCGGCGGCCAAATGCAGCGCCGTGTTTCCCGCCCGATCGCGGGCGTCGATTCGCGCGCCGTATTTGACGAGCGCGGCGACGACGCCGAGATAGCCGCCCATCGCCGCGCCGATCAGCGCCGGCCGATCGTCGAAATCGCTGACATTGGGCGACTGGCCGGCGACCAGCATGCGGTGCACCTGTTCGAGATCGCCGATACGCGCCAAATCGGCGAGCGGCGCGCGCTTGTACAATTCGAGTTCCAACTCGGCCAAGGCGGATGCCTGGAGCAGTCCCAGCGCGAGGAGCGATGAAATCAAGCCTCGCCGCAGCATTTCCGATCCTTCAGCCATTCGACCCATGCTCGAAAGCTTGTATTAGGTCGCATCGCGCGGCGGGTCAATCGGCCAGCCGCTGGGATAGCCAGTCGAGCGCCGCTTCGACGCCACCGACCGTGTCGCCCACCGGCGCGGTGGGGCGGCGGATCATCACCACCGGAATCCGCGCGGCGCGCGCCGCTGCCAGCTTGGCTACGGTGGCTTGGCCGCCGCTCGCCTTGGTCACCAGCGCATCGATGCCATAGCGCTCGATGATCGCGCGTTCGCCATCGACCGAGAATGGCCCGCGACCGAAGATAATCTCGTGCTCCGGGAGGTCCAGTTTAGCCTCGGTTCGATCGACACGGCGAACCAAGAACCATTTACCGGTGAGCGCAGTGAACGCTGAAACGCCATCGGCGCCGAATGTAAGCCAAATGCGCTCTCCCAGATCCATCACAGCGCGGGCCGCCGCCGCCGCGTCGTCGACCATGATCCAGCGGTCGCCCGCCTCCGGTCGCCATTGCGGTCGATCGATCGCGACGAACGGTACCGCGGCGGCCATTGATGCCGCGCGAGCGTTGGCTTTGATCCGTATCGCGAAAGGATGCGTTGCGTCGATCATCAATCCGATTCGTTCGGCGCGAAGGTAATCGGCAAGGCCGTCGGCACCGCCAAATCCGCCGATCCGCACCCGACCTGCAGGTCGCCTTGGCGATTTCGTCCGACCCGCAAGCGAAGTAATGACATCGAGCCGCGCGCCGAAACGCGCGACCGATGCCGCGGCGAGCGCCCGCGCTTCCGCCGTTCCGCCAAGGATCAGCAGCCGCGCGCTCACGGCCCGGCGCGGCCGATCAGCCGACCGCCGCGATCGAAGACGACGACATCGACGGCCGTCGGGCCGGCGAGCGCGTCTAACGTTACCCCGCGCGCGCGGTACGCCACCACATCGGCGAGCTTCACGCCGGCCTCCTCAGCGAGCGCCAGCACTTCTCCGGCCGATGTCGCGGCGCTGGCACGCGCGACCGTCGAATCCGACGCCCCGTGCTGCGCCAGTATTTGGCCGAGCGCGCCGATGTCGACGCGCGAGCGGGCCGAGTGCAGGTCGAGATGGCCAGCGGCGAGCTTGGCGAGCTTGCCGAAGCCTCCGGCGACGGTCAGCCACGGTACGTCATGGCGGCGCAGATACTTGAGCGTGCCGCCGACGAAATCGCCCATGTCGATGAGCGCCGTGTCGCTCAGCCCGTACAGCGCCTTCACCGCCGCCTCGGAGGTCGAGCCGGTGGCGGCGGCGATATGATCGAGACTGGCGGCGCGCGCGACGTCGATGCCGCGATGGATCGAATGGATCCAGGCCGAGCATGAAAACGGCACGACGATCCCAGTGGTGCCAAGGATCGACAGACCACCGACGATGCCAAGGCGTGCATTGAGCGTCTTGGCGGCGAGTCGCTCGCCGCCCGGAATCGCCACGCTCACCTCGAAGTCGCTGGCGCCGCCGCAATGGTCGATCGTGTCGGCGATCGCGCGCGCGATCATCGCCCGCGGGCCAGGGTTAATTGCCGGTTCGCCGACGGCCAGCGCCAGACCCGGACGCGTCACCGTTCCCACTCCCTCGCCGGCGCGGAAGGTGACGCCGCTCCGCGGAGGACCGGCGCGGACGCGCGCCAGCACCAGCGCGCCGTGGGTAACGTCCGGGTCGTCGCCAGCGTCCTTGATCACGCCGGCCATCGCCCAGTCGACGCCGCGCAGGGTACGCGCCAACGGAAAACTCGGCCTTTGGCCCTGCGGCAGCACGATCGACACCGGATCGGGGAAGCGGCCGGTGAGCAGCCCTTCGCACGCCGCGCGCGCCGCCGCCGCCGCACAGGCGCCGGTCGTCCAGCCCTTGCGCAGCGGGCCCGCCGGGCGCAAATCGCGGTCGGGCGCCGCCGTCGGCCGTTCCTCGGAGGAATCCGCCATCGCACAAGCCTAGCAACCGGCAAGGACCGCTACCAGCGCAGCCACCCGCCCCAGCCGAGCCACGCCATGGCGACGGCCATCGATAGCAGCGTCATCGGCACGCCAGCGCGGGCATGATCGGCGAAGCTGAGCCGCACGCCCATCATTGCCGCCCGCTCGGCGACAATCAGATTGGCGATGCTGCCGACAAGGAAAAAGTTTCCGGCGAGCGTGGTCAGCAGCGCCAACGCATAGAGCGCGCCTTCGCCGATTTCCGGCCAGATCGCCAGAAGCATCACGACCGCCGGAACGTTGCCGATGGTGTTGCTGGCGACGAGCGCCAGCGGTGCCAGGATCGTCAGACGGTCGGGCAGCCAGCCCCGCTGGGCGAGCCAGTCGAGCCCCTGGCCCGCCAAGCCGGTGGCGGCGAACGCGTCGTTGACGACGAACAGTCCGACGAAAAGCAGCAGCAGCGGCCAATCGACCGAGGTCAGCATTTCGCGGCTGGCGAAGCGGCGGCTGGTCAGCAGCAAGGCGGCGACGGCGAGTGCCGAGAGCTCGCGCGGAATCGGCGTCGCGAACAGCGCCAGCAGCGCCAACGTGGCGAGCGTCGCTTTTATCGTTTGGCCGCGATCGACCGCCACGGCGGCGCGCCCAGCTTGCGATGCCGGCAATGCCACGGCGATGGGCGCGAGCTGCTTGCGCCAGACGATGCGTACGGCGGCGAACACCGCGATCAACGTCAACGCCGCCGGTACGAGGCAGACCGCGAAGAACCGCCAGAAATCGAGGCCGCCGACCTGCCCGATGACGATGTTTTGCGGATTGCCGATCAGCGTCGCCGCCGAGCCGGCATTGCTGGCGCCGGCCAACGCGAACAGGTAGGGGCGAGGATCGCGGCCGTTGCGGGCAAATCCGGCGCACAGCAACGGCGTCATGACGAAGACGACCACGTCGTTGACCAGCACCGCCGAGAGCCCGCCCGCAAGCACGACGATCCCGGCCAAGAGTCGCGTCGGGCGGCCATCGACGCGCGCGATCCGATCGGCGACGGCGTCGTAGAAGCCCGCCGCGGCGAAGCGCGCCGAGACGATCATCAGTGCGAACAGCAGCAGGATCGTCGGAAAGTGCACTGCCTCCACCGCGCGCTCGGGCGTGATCGCGCCGCCGGCGGCGAGCACGATCGCCGCGACCAGCGCGATGCCGCTGCGGTCAATCTTCAGCCCCGGCATGCGGCCGAGCGCCATGCCGAGATAGGTGAGAACGAAAACGGTGACGGTGAGCGTGAGCATCGCGGCAAACGGCGTGATCGGGCGGCGTCAACACCATACGCGAATCGCCGGCAAATCAAGTGCGCGTCGGCGCCAACCCGGGCGGAGGAGCCCTACCGGCGTGGTCGCGCCTCGACGTGGCTTGCGCTAGGCTAGTCCCGTCATGGAAAAGTTGCCGTTCGAGTTGCCGGAATTCGCGCCCGGCTGGGTGTGGCTGGTCGGCGCCGGACCGGGGGATCCCGGGCTGCTGTCGCTCTTGGCGCTGCATGCGCTGCGCAACGCCGATACCGTGGTCTACGACGCGCTGGTCGATTCGCGCATTCTCGCCATGGCGCGGCAAGGCGCTTCGCTCGAATACGCCGGCAAACGCGGCGGTCGGCCGTCGCCCAAGCAGCCCGACATCTCCGAGCGGCTGGTCCGGCTGGCCCAAGCAGGTCATCGCGTGCTGCGACTGAAGGGCGGCGATCCATTCGTCTTCGGCCGCGGCGGTGAGGAGGCGTTGGCGCTAGTCGCGGCGGGCGTTCCGTTCCGCGTCGTGCCGGGCGTCAGCAGTGGAATCGGCGGTCTCGCTTATGCCGGCGTGCCGGTGACCCACCGTGACGTCAACCATGCGGTGACGTTCATCACCGGACACGGCGTCACCGGGGAAGTGCCTGACGGCCTCGACTGGCCGTCGCTCGCCAAGGGCGCGCCGGTGCTGGTCATCTACATGGCGCTCAAGCATCTCGATGTGATCGCCGGCAAGCTGATCGCCGCCGGTCGTGCCTCGCATGAGCCGACCGCCGTCGTCAGCCGCGCCGCGACGCCCGCTCAACGGGTGCTCGAGACGACGTTGGGGTCCGCCGCCGCCGACGTCGTGGCCGCCGGCATCGAGCCGCCGGCAATCGTCGTCATCGGCGAGGCGGTGCGGCTGCGCGCCGGGCTCGACTGGTTGGGCGCATTGTCCGGCCGCGTGCTCGACGCCGATCCATTACGGCTGCGCCGCCGCCACGAGACAGCCTCGTGAGACGATCCCGTACCACGGCGATCGCGCTTGCCGCGTTGCTCGTCGCCGCCTGCGCCGGTCCGACGACGCGCTGGGTCAAGGAAGGCGGCAGCGCCGAGGAATTGCGTTTGACCCAAGACGAGTGCGCGCGCCAGGGGCGGCGTTATGATTTCCTCGGGCCCGACGCCGGCCAGTCGGACATCTACCGCGCCTGCATGGAGCGTCACGGCTGGCGGCGGTCGCGCGAGGCGCCGGCCAAATGACGCCAACGTTGCGCCGCTTGGCGACGATCGTCGGCGCCGTGCTGATCGGCGTGGCGATCGGATTCGGCGCGCGGTTCGCGCTGATCGATGACCGGCAGCAGGCGGAAGCGCCGGGAATCGGCACCGCGTTGATCGGCGGGCCGTTCGCGCTCACCGACCAGAACGGTGCGCGCCGCCTCGACGCGGAGTTCCGCGGCAAGCTGATGCTGGTTTTTTTTGGCTACACCTACTGCCCCGACATCTGCCCGCTTTCGCTCCAGCTGGTGAGCGATGTGCTCGACGCGCTCGGATCCGACGCGGGCAAGGTCGCGCCGATTTTCATCACCGTCGATCCGCGGCGCGACACCGCATCGGCGCTCAAGAATTATCTGGCGAATTTTTCGCCGCAAATCGTCGGCCTCACGGGAACCGAGGAAGAGATCGCTGCCGTCGCCAAGGCCTATCGCGCTTATTTCAAGCTCAATGGCGATCCGGCGAAGGACGAAGGTTATCTCGTCGATCATACGACGCTGATCTACGTGATGGACCGTCAGGGCAAGCTGCTGACGCAGTTCACCCACGAGACGCCGCCCGAGCGCGTGACGGCGGCGCTCAGGCCCTATCTTTAGCGGCGGGCGCGATGGCGACGGCGCCAGGCCTGGTCATAGCCGCGCCTGCGTCGGGCAGCGGCAAGACGCTGCTGACGCTGGCGCTGCTGCGTGCGCTTCGCCAAGCCGGCGTGCGCGTGGCGGCGGCGAAGACGGGCCCCGATTTCATCGATCCGGCGTTCCACGCGGCGGCGAGCGGCAATCGGTGCCTCAACCTCGATCCGTGGGCGATGCGGCCGGCGACGCTCGACGCGCTGATACACCGCCTCGGCGGCAACGCCGATTTAGTTCTGTGCGAGGGCGTCATGGGCCTGTTCGATGGCATCGACGCCGCTGGGACGGGATCGACCGCCGATCTCGCCGCGTACGCCGGTTGGCCCGTCGTGCTGGTCGTCGATGCCCGTGGTCAAGCGGCATCCGCCGCGGCGCTCGTCGCCGGGTTCGCGCACCATCGCGTCGATGTCGACGTCGTCGGCGTGATCTTCAACCGCGTCGGCGGCGGCGCGCATGTCGATGTGTTGCGGGGCGCCCTTGCCTCGCGTCTGCCGGAGATTGCGTTCCTCGGCGCGGTGCCGCGCAGCGACGATCTGGCGCTGCCCTCGCGCCATCTTGGACTCGTCCAGGCCCGCGAGCACGGCGATCTCGCGGCATTCATCACGCGCGCCGCTGAGTCGGTCGCCGGGCGCGTCGATCTGGCGCGTTTGATGCGCCTTGCGCGTCAAACGCGAATAGGCGCCGCCGCCGCCGCGGCGCCGCTGCCGCCGCTTGGATCGCGGATCGCGGTAGCGCGCGACGACGCATTCGCCTTTGCCTATCCCGCGACGCTGGAGACTTGGCGCGCGCAGGGTTGCGCATTGTCGTTTTTCTCGCCGCTTGCCGACGAACCTCCCGCCGCGGACGCCGAGGCGGTTTATCTTCCGGGCGGATATCCCGAGCTTCATGCCGGCAAGATCGCCGCCGCCCGGCGATTTCTCGCCGCCCTGCGTGAAGCCGCGGAGCGGGGTGCGCTGGTCTATGGCGAGTGCGGCGGTTACATGACGCTGGGCCAAGGCCTGGTCGACGAGTCGGGCGCGCGCCATGCGATGGCCGGCCTGCTGCCGCTCGAATCCTCGTTCGCCGCCCGGCGATTGCACCTCGGATATCGCGTCGTGCGCTTGCTGTGCGATGCGCCATGGGCCGATCGCGATCAGGTTTTTCGCGGCCATGAGTTCCACTACGCGTGCGTGATCGACGAGGGCGAGGGCGAGCCGTTATTCGCCAGCCAAGACGCGCGCGGAGTGCCGCTCGGACCGGCGGGTCGGCGCGCCGGGCGCGTCATGGGCTCGTTCGTGCACCTGATCGATCTGGCATGAGCGCTTCGGTCTATCCGCAGCGGCCGGCGAATGTGTCCTTGCTGCAACGCAAGAAAGCGGTGTAACCTTCGCCGGCCACAATATCTAGGCGGTCACTGCGTTGTTTCTCTACCAACTGTACGATTTTCACCAAGCGGCCGTGTCACCGGTTCGGCTCGCCGCCGAAGCGTTGCAGCAGATTTTCAGCCACCCCTTGCTCCCCGTGGCGTACACGAAATTCGGTCGCGCGCTGGCCGCCGGCTCGGAATTGGTCGAGCGGGCGACGCGGCGCTACGGCAAGCCAGGCTTCGGCCTCGATCGGGTGGTGATTGGCGAAGAGATCGTCCCGATCGAGGTCGACACAGTCCTGCATCGTCCGTTCTGCGACTTGCTGCGCTTTCGCCGCGCCATTGGCCGCCACGATCCCAAAGTGCTGATCGTCGCGCCGCTCTCGGGCCATTACGCGACGCTGTTGCGGGGCACGGTGGCCGGCCTAATGCCCGATCACGATGTCTACATCACCGACTGGATCAACGCCGCGAACGTGCCGCTGCACCGCGGGCGATTCGATCTCGACGACTACATCGACTACATCGTCGAATTCCTCGGCCTGCTCGGGCCGGAGGCGCATGTCATCGCGGTTTGCCAGCCCTCGGTGCCGGTACTGGCGGCCGTCGCCTTGATCGCCGCCGAGCGGCCGCGCGAATCGCCGCGGTCGATGACGCTGATGGGCGGGCCGATCGATACCCGCGTCAACCCGACCAAGGTCAACCGCCTCGCCGCCGCCCGCTCGCTCGAATGGTTCGAGCGCGCGGTGATCAGCCAAGTCCCGGCCGCTTATCCGGGCTTTATGCGCCGCGTCTATCCAGGATTCATCCAGCTCTCGGGCTTCATGGGCATGAATCTCGATCGCCATGTCGGTTCGGCGCTCAATCACTTCAATCATCTGGTGCGTGGCGACGGCGAAAGCGCCGCGGTGCATCGGGCGTTCTATGACGAATATCTTTCGGTGATGGACTTGCCCGCCGAGTTCTTCCTGCAGACGATAAGGACGGTATTCCAAGATCACGCGCTGCCGCGAGGATGCATGATCTCGCGCGGCCGCAAGGTGGAGACGCGGTCGATCCGCCGCACCGCCTTGCTCACCGTCGAAGGCGAATTCGACGACATCTCGGGTCCGGGGCAAACGGCGGCGGCGCACGATCTTTGCCCTGGCATTCCGGCGGCCAAACGCGTCCAACATCTGCAGGCGCAGGTCGGCCATTTTGGGATCTTCAACGGCAGGCGGTGGCGCGCCGAGATCTTGCCGCTGGTGCGCGAATTCATCAGGGGCAATCAGGCATAAGCTGTAACGCATAAGGCGCGAGGTGTAAGCTGGGCCTGGCTTCACCTGCTTGCGCCCGACGGCTTCCTGCCCATGGCTTCTTCCGCCCGCCGCTTCGCCGACAACGCGCCCGGCGATTTCTACGTCGACCAGACCTGCATCGATTGTGGCACCTGTCGCCGCGTGGCGCCGGCAAGCTTTGCCGAGGCGCGCGATCACTCCTTCGTGGCGACGCAGCCACGGAGCGACGCCGAATTGGCGCGGGCGCGGATGGCGCTGGTCGCCTGCCCGGTCGGCGCGATCGGCACAGTATCCAAGCACGCGCTGTCGGCGGCGCGCGCCGCCTTTCCAGAGCCGATCGAGGACGAGGTCCATTACTGCGGCTGGGCGTCGGAGCGCGCGTATGGCGCGTCGAGCTATCTCATCGTGCGTGAAGCGGGGAACGTGCTCGTCGATTCGCCGCGCTTCGCCCGACCCCTCGTGGAACGCCTCGAGGCGCTGGGCGGCGTTCGGCACATGTTTCTTACCCATCGCGACGATATCGCCGATCACGCACGCTTCGCCGAGCAATTCGGTTGCGAGCGAATCATCCACGCCAGCGATGCGACCGGCGCGCTCAGCCGCATCGAGCGCGTGTTGGCGGGCGACACCCCATTTCGGCTCGCCGACGACCTGGTCGTCATCCCGACGCCGGGTCATTCGCCGGGGTCGGCGTGCCTACTCTATCGCCAGCGATACCTCTTCAGCGGCGACCATCTCGCCTGGCAGCCGCACCGCCGGCGGCTTTACGCGTTCCACGATTACTGCTGGCACGACTGGGCGATCCAGACGCAATCGATGCGTCGATTGCTCGAGTATCGCTTCGAATGGGTGTTGCCCGGCCATGGCCACGGAATCCATCTGCCGGAGCGCCAAATGGCGGCAGCGCTTCAAGCGTGCGTGCGGTGGATGGA
>DATIBC010000070.1:0-44514 GCA_035457725.1 Alphaproteobacteria bacterium
CGCACGACATCACCGATGGATTTGGCGCTTGCCGAGGCCGAAAAGGCGGCGGCTGCGGACGAGGTCCCGGTGGGCGCCGTCCTTGTCGACGGCGCCACCGGCGAGGTGCTGGCCGCCGGACACAACCGGGTCGAGGCGACCCTCGACCCCAGCGCGCATGCCGAAATGATTGTCATCCGCGAAGCATCGAGGCGCCGCGGCAAGAAACGCCTCGAGGATTGCGATCTGTATGTCACCTTGGAACCCTGCGCGATGTGCGCGGCGGCGATCTCACTGGCGCGACTGCGCCGTGTCTATTTCGGCGCCGAGGACCCCAAGGGCGGCGCCGTGGTTCATGGCCCGCGCTTCTTCGGCCAGCCGACCTGCCATCACCGGCCCGAGGTCTATGGCGGCATCGCCGAGGCGCGGGCGAGCGCACTGCTGCGTGATTTTTTCAAGCCGCGCCGGTGAGTTGACCCCGAACGCAGGATTTCGCCGGCGCCCTCGTGGAATCGATCGAAACCGGCATCGCGCCGCGACAGGCGCGGCGCCGTCATGTCCACGAAAGGAACGCCACCGCCATGAGACCGATCTACGCCACGTTGGCCGCTGCGATCATCGCAATTTCCGCCGGCGCTGCGATAGCGCAATCGCGCCCGCCGGCCGCGCATGGCGGCCGCTTCGGCATGCATGAGCTATCGCCCGAGGAGCGGCAAAAGCTGCGCGAACGCTGGCAAAACATGACCCAGGAGGAGCGTGAAAAGGCGCGCGCCGAGCATCGCGCCAAGATGAAAGCGCGTTGGGAGAGCATGACGGACGAAGAACGCGAAAAGGCGCGCGCCGAGCATCGCGCCCGCATGCGCGCGCGCTGGGAAAGCATGACGCCCGAACAGCGGGCCGAGATGCGTCAACGCTTCGAGGAGCGTCTGGCGCAAATGCCGCCCGATGAGCGCGCGCGAATCGAGCAACGGATGCAGGAGCGGCGCGAGCGGCACGAGCAGCGGCGGCGCCTCGAAGAGCGCCAGCTTCCGAACTGACGGACGATTGAGTGACCGGCGTCAGGCGCGCATGAAGCGCCAGACGCCGTCGCTGTCTTGTTCGCGCCGCGCGCGGCCTTCCGCCTCGAGCAGGTGCAGATGCGCCAGCGCCTCGCCGATCGCTAGGCTGAGATTTCCCGGGTGAATCTCGCGCCGAAAAAGGTACCGGAAGCATTCGGCCGCCGAGTGCGGCTGCGCCAGCGCTTCGGCAAGCTTGTCGAGCCGCTGAGCGTGATGCGCTCTGAGCTCGACGATTCGCTCGTGGACGCCGCGGTATGGCAAACCATGTGCCGGCAACACCAGCACATCGTCGGGCAGGTCGGCGAAATTCGCCAACGAACCAAGATAGTCGGCGAGCGGGTTGGCGAAGGGCTCGAGCGGCCATACGCTGACATTGGGCGAGATTCGCGGCAACAGGATGTCGCCGCCGATGATCAGGTTGAGGTCCGGGCACCACAGACAGGCGTGTTCGGGCGCGTGTCCGCGGCCGATGAGCGGCGTCCACTCGCGCCCGCCGATGCCGATCGGCTGGCGTTGCGCGATCCTCCGGAACGCCGACGGAACTTCCGGCACGCCCTTGCGGTAGACATTCCCAGGCTGCGCAAATGGCGCGAGCCGATCGCCGTCGAGGCCGTTGGCGCGGTAGAACGCCACGCGATTGGCGATATCGGTGTCCGACCCCTGGGCATGGACGGTGCGCGCCATCAGCATCTCGCCGGCCGTGATATGGAGCGGCATCTTCCATCGCTCGACCAGCCAGCTTGCGAGCCCCAGATGGTCGGGGTGGAAATGAGTGACGAACAGGCGCGTGACCCGACGGCCGCCGAGCGCTTCGGCGAAAATCCTCTCCCAATGTTGCTTGGCCTCCTCGCGCGCCAGCCCGCAATCGACGATGGCCCAGTCCTCGCCATCTTCGATCAGCCACAGATTGATGTGATCGGGTGGAAACGGCAGCGGCATGCGCACCCAGCGCACCCCGGGGGCGATCTCGTGCGTCGTTCCGGGCGCCGGAGCGTCGTTGGTCGGGTAGCGAAGATCGGCCTTGGCGATGGTGGTCATCGTGGGGTCGGTTCTCGATTCGATTGGCGGTCGCCTACCGTACCCGCGGGTCGCCGGGCTGAGGGTTGAGGAATTCGCGCCTCTCCCCCGTCAAATCGCGCCGACTGCCCGCCAGCCGATGTCGCGGCGGCAGAAGCCGCCCGGCCATTCAATCGCGTCGACTGCCCGATAGGCCCGCGTTTGCGCTTCGGCGACGGTTTTGCCGGTCGCGGTGACGCCAAGCACTCGCCCGCCGGCTGCGACGACACGGCCATCCGCGCGTGCCGTACCGGCATGGAATATCGTCACGCCGGGCAGCGCTGCCGCTTCGGCGAGGCCCATGATTTCGCCGCCCTTGGCGTATTCGCCGGGATATCCCTTGGCCGCCATCACGACACACAGCGCAGCGTCGTCGTGCCAGCGCAGGTCAAACGTCTTGAGCGCGCCGTCCCGCGCCGCGATTAGCGCCAGCAGCAAATCGGACTTGAGGCGCGTCACGAGGACCTGGCATTCGGGGTCGCCGAAGCGCACGTTGTACTCGAGCAGTTTCACGCCCTGCGATCCGATCATCAATCCTGCGAACAACACGCCCCTGAACGGCCGGCCTTCCTGCGCCATGCCGGCGACCGTCGGGCGGATGATCGTCGACATGATCGTCTCAGCGAGCGTCGGCGTGACGATCGGCGCCGGCGAATACGCGCCCATGCCGCCGGTGTTCGGGCCGGTGTCGCCGTCGCCCGCGCGTTTATGATCCTGCGCTGCGGCGAGCGGCAGAGCGTTGGCACCGTCGACAAGGGCGAAGAAGCTCGCCTCCTCGCCGTCGAGACACTCCTCGATGATCACCGCGGCGCCGGCCTCGCCGAAGCGGCGCGCGACAAGCGCCTCGTCGATCGCCGCGATCGCCTGATCGACGCTAGTCGCAACGGTGACGCCCTTGCCCGCCGCCAGGCCATCGGCTTTGATGACGATTGGAGCGCCTTTGTCGCGTACGAAACGGCGCGCCGCCGCGGCGTCGCTGAAGCATTCGTATGTCGCCGTCGGAACGCCGTACTTGGCGCACAGCGCCTTCATGAATCCTTTCGAGCCCTCGAGTGCGGCGGCGGCGGCGCTCGGGCCGAACGAGGCGATCCCCGCCGCTTCGAGGCGGTCGACTAGGCCGGCGACCAGCGGCGCCTCCGGTCCGACGACGACGAAATCGACCTTCGCGTCCCGCGCGAAGCGAACCAGGCGGTCGAGATCCATCGCCGGGATGTCGACGCATTCCGCCTCGGCGGCGATTCCGGCGTTGCCGGGCGCGCAATAGAGCTTGTCGCACAATGGCGAGGCGGCGATCGCCCAGCACAACGCGTGCTCGCGGCCGCCCGAGCCGACGACGAGAATCCGCATGGGCGATTCGTGGGACCTATCGACGCGGGGAATCGGCTTGTATCATATCGGCGAGCGACGCCATGAGCGAAAATTCGGTTCCCGAATCGGCCCTCAGGGCCAATCTTCCCGAGTACACGGTGAGCGAAATCTCCGCCGCCGTGAAGCGGACGGTCGAGGATAATTTCGGCTGGGTCAGGGTGCGCGGCGAGATTTCGCGGCCGGCGATTCCCGGCTCGGGCCACTGCTACCTGCGGCTCAAGGACGAAAACGCGGTGCTCGAAGCGGTGATCTGGAAGGGGACGCTAGCGCGGCTCGGCATGCGCCCCGAGGAAGGCATGGAGGTCGTCTGCACCGGCCGGATGACGACCTATCCCGGCAAGTCGAGCTATCAGCTCGTCGTCGACCGCATGGAACTGGCCGGCGAGGGCGCGCTGCTCAAGCTGATCGAGGACCGCAAGAAGAAGCTCGCCGCCGAGGGCCTTTTCGATGCAGAACGCAAGAAGAAGCTGCCGCGATTGCCGGATGTGATCGGCGTCGTCACCTCGCCGACCGGTGCGGTGATTCGCGATATCCTGCATCGCCTCAACGGTCGATTCCCGCGCCGCGTGCTGCTGTGGCCCGTCGCGGTGCAAGGCGAAGGGGCGGCCGAGCAGATCGCCGCCGCCATCGCCGGCTTCAACGCGTTGAAGCCCGGCGGGACGGTGCCGCGCCCGGACGTGCTGATCGTTGCGCGGGGTGGCGGCAGCCTCGAGGACCTGATGGCGTTCAACGAGGAGATCGTCGTGCGCGCCGCGGCGGCGAGCGACATTCCGCTGATTTCGGCGGTCGGGCACGCAACCGATACGACGCTGATCGACTTCGCCGCCAGCGTGCGCGCGCCGACGCCCACGGCCGCGGCCGAAATGGCGGTGCCGGTGCGCGCCGAGCTGCTCGCCGACCTGCTGAAGGACGCGCGTCGGCTGGTCAACGCGCTGCAGCGCCGCGTCACCGAGGGGCGCGCGCGCGTCGAAGGGCTGGGGCGCGGCCTGGGTGATCCTCGACGCGTGATCGAAGAACGCGCGCAGCGCCTCGACGAGCGCGGCGAACGCCTGCGGCTTGCCTTCGGGAATCTCCTGCACCGCCGCGTCGCGCAGATCGCCGAGCTTGGCGCGCGCCTTCCTCATCCGCGAATCGTCGTCGATCGCGCCGGCCAACGCACCGCCGATCTTGCCGCACGGCTGGCCGCATCGCGGTTCGTCGCTCTACGTACGATCGCCCAGGGGCTTGAGCGCGCGCGCGAACTACGGGAACGCGCAGCGCGCGCCGTGCGTCGCGGGCTTAACGACCGCCAACGCGAAACGACGCGATTGGCGCAGCTTCTTGAAGGCTACTCCTACCAGGGCGTGCTCGAGCGCGGGTTCGTTCTCGTCCATGATCCGCGCGGTCGCGCCGTGACGAGCGCGGCGGCGGCGCGCCGCGAACGCGAACTGGCCTTGCGCTTCGGCGATGGCGAGGTGGGCGTGCGCGTCGAGGCCGAGGCGGCGCGAGCGGCCAGGCCAGCACGCCCGCGACGCAACAAACCGCCGGGCTCGCAGGGCGAGTTGCTATGATTCGCGCCGCAACGGCGATTCTTCTTGCTGTCACGCAACTGGTGACGGCCGCCGGCGCTGCAGGAGCGGAGCTCCGCCTCGACGGCCGACCGATTCAAGGTGGTCTGATCGTCGGACAGGCCGCGCCAGGCGCTCGCGTCGCGGTCGATGGTCGTGCGGTGCGTGTCGCCCCTGACGGACGATTCCTGATCGGCTTTGGCCGCGAGGCCGGGCCAAACGCGATCCTGGCGGTGATTTGGCCGGACGGGACCCAGGAGCGGCGCGCGCTCGATATCGCGCCGCGCGCATACGACATTCAACGAATTGACGGCCTTCCCGAACGCCTCGTCAGCCCGGCGCTCGAGGACCTAGCGCGTATCAAGCAGGATTCGGCGCGAATCGCAGCCGCGCGCCAGCGCGACACCGCGGAGTCCATGTTCGCCTCGGGGTTCGCGTGGCCGGCTATTGGCGCGATTTCGGGAGTATATGGCAGCCAGCGCATCTTGAACGGTCAGCCGCGACAACCCCATTTCGGGGTCGATATCGCCGCGCCGACGGGGACGCCGGTTGCCGCCCCCGCCGATGCGATCGTTGTGCTCACCGACGAGGCGATGTTCTTCACCGGCAAGACGTTGATGCTCGATCACGGCCACGGCCTCACGTCCGTCTTTGCGCACCTTTCCGAAATCGCCGTCGGCGATGGCGAGCGCGTGCGCAAGGGGCAGATAGTCGGTCGCCTCGGCGCCACCGGCCGCGTGACCGGTGCCCATCTTCATTGGGGAATGGCGCTATTCGGTGTCCAGCTCGATCCGGCGTTGTTGGTTCCGCCGATGCCTGCTCCGGCAAACTGATCCCTTGTTCGCGCCGTCGCCGTGCCGCTCTTGCGGCGGGGACCGCGCCGCCAAAGGTGTTATCTCGACGCCGTCCGGGGCTTGAGGCTTCGATAGTGGCGGCGCGTTCGAATGTGCTCGAGCGCGAAACGCAGGGCGTGTAGCGGGCTGCGGCTCCGGCTGCGATGTCGACTGTAGACCAGCGCTCCCGGCTCGCGCGCCGCCGTCGCGTCGAAGCGCTGCTCGACGAGGCCGGCGATCACGGCAAACAGGTTGTACTTCTCGAGCACGCGCCTTCGTGCTTCGCGAATCGCCGGCAGACGGCGCTCAAACTCTCCAGCTGCGATCGCCTCGGCGATCCGCCGCACCGCCGCATCGGGTTCGCGGATGTCGATGGCGATGAAGCTCTCGGCCGGAAAGTATTCCGCCGCATTCGGGCAGCCGTAATAGAACGGCAACGTCAGGCCGAGATACGCATCTGCGAGCTTTTCCGTCCAATGATGCGGCGCGATGTGGTTTTCGATGACCAGGTGGTAGCGAAAGCCGTCGAGCGCGTCGGCCTTGTCGTCGATCGGGCGAATGCCGCGGCCGTACAGCGCCATTTCGGGAATCGATCGTTTCAGGCGTATCGTGAACTCGTAACGGGCGGCGTGGACGGTGTTCCGCTGTTTCTTGCTGGACGAGACGGCAGACAAATCGACCGTCTTACGCTCGGGCGGCGACGCCGCCATTTCATCCCATGTCCGAAGTCGCTGCGATCCGACGCCGTAGAGCCACCGCAAGGCCGGCTGCGTGCGGACCGCCTGCGGATTGGTGATCGCCCACGGCTCCTGGCTGGTGATGATGACGCCGAATTGATCCAGAAAATCGTAGCCGTAGGTCTTGATCGATGACGGCTCCATCGTGATGAAGAGCGTATGCCGCCGAGGGCAGGCGAGCGTTTCGACGCGACTCGAGAACCGCTCATCGGGATAAGGGGGAAGATCGTCATATACGGCGAGCCAATCATAATCGCGCGCGTCGGGATCGAAGACGAAGCGGCAGCGGCCCCAAATGCCCGAACCGCCGGGAAACTGCCGCAAGAAGACGTCCTGATGCTTCGCCTGCATGCCCTTGGCGACGAACTTCACCACGATCTCGCCGCTCCGCGATGCGTCGCCGCGGTCGAGCAATCCGCCCGTCGCGTTGTCGGCCTGGCTCATTTCAAATCCGCAGTTTCATCTGCCGTGACGTCCTGCTGCAGTCTTGGCGCTACGACCGACGCTCAATCGGACCAGCGACGGTGCACCCACAGCCATTGGCCCGGGCGCTGGCGGATCCATTCTTCAACGACGGCGTTGACGCGCGTCATGATTGCCTTGATGTCGGCCAGCCGGTTGCCGCTTCGTGGCAGCTCCAACGGCGGATGCACCGTGAGGCGAAACCGCGTTCCTCCCAGACGCTCGACCTGTGTCGGCAGGACCGTGCAGTGGAAACGAAGCGCGAGCTGCGCGATCGCCGGCGCGGTCATCGCATCGCGGCCGAAGAACGGCACGGGGATGCCGTCGTTCATTTTCTGATCGACCAGGATACCGAGCGGCTCGCCCTTCTCGAGCGTGGCGATCGCCGCACGCGCTCCGGCGGCGCCTTTTTGAATCAAACTGCGCGAGATATCGCCGCGTCCCTTGCGGAACAGGCGTTCGACCCACGGATTGTTGGCCGGTCGGTAGATGAGGTGCAGCGGTATTCCATAGTGGATGGCCACGACTCCGCAGACCTCCCAATTCGCCAGATGCGCGGCGAACAAGATGATCGGCTGACGGCGGGCCACGGCGGCGTCAATATGCTCCAGACCGCGAATTTCGAATCGGCCATCCTTGCGAAACGGCTCGAGACGCGACAAGTGGGGGTATTCGGCCGCCACTCGGCCAAGGTTGTCCCACATCTCGGTGACGATGGCGTTGAGCTCAGCCGGCGACTTTTCGGGAAAGGCGCGCTCCAGATTGCGCCGCGCGCGCCTCGTCACGCCGATCCATGGGCCGAAATTGCGCCCGACCCAGCCGCCGATCGCCGAGGCGCGGTCGACCGACATCGCTCCCAGCACGCGAAACGTGGTCAACGCGATCGCACCCTCGACCGGTTGTGCGATCGAACGCGTGAACCAGCGCTGCAGCTTGGTGCGGTCAGCCATGCGCGCTTCGAGCGCCCGCGGTCGGGTTCGAGAACGCCGGACGCAATATCGCGTCGATGGCGCGCTCGTCGTCGAAAACCAGTTCAACGTCGACACGGGCGATCATCGCCCGCGCGCCGACCGGTAGGCGGACGTGGTCCTTCGCCGTGGTGACGGCGATCGCGCCGACGCTGGCCGCTGTTTCGGCCAAGCGCATCGCCTCGTCGGGCGTGTAGGCATGGTGATCGGCGAACTCCTCGCGCGCCACGATCTCGGCCCCCAGCTCGACCAACGTGGCGAAAAACTTGGCCGGACGCCCGATACCGGCAAAGGCGACGACCCTGCGCCCGCGGAGCTCCGCGGCATTCTGGGCTGGCCGGAGCCGTGCCGCGAGCGCCGGCCGTCTGGTGCCGATCGACTGGGCGATGCCGTGTTCGTCGTCGCCGACGACGATCACCGCCGTCGCGCGTCGCAGCGCCGAGTCGACCGGCTCGCGCAATGGTCCCGCCGGCAGTACGCGTCCGTTGCCGAACCCATATCCGCCGTCGACCACGACGAGCGATACGTCCTTGGCCAGCGCCGGATTTTGCAAGCCGTCGTCCATGATGACGACGTCGGCCCCCTCGGCGATCGCCACGCGCGCGCCATCGACGCGCTCGCGCGCCACCCACGCTGGCCCGACCTCGGCCAGCAGCAGCGGCTCGTCGCCGACGTCGGCCGATCCATGCTTGCTCGTGTCGACGCGCACGGGCCCGGGGAGTCGCCCGCCATAACCGCGCGACAAAAAGGCGATCATGAGGCCCCACGACGCGAGTCGCCGCCCGATCGCGATGGCCGCCGGCGTCTTGCCGGCACCGCCCACGCCGATGTTGCCGACGCAAACGACGGGGACCGGCGCGCGCCACGATGGGGCCCTTGCGGCGCGCCACGATACGGCGGCGCCGTAGAGCGCGCCAGCCGGCGCAAGCAATATCGATGCCGCACCATCGCGGCTCCAGAAATCAGGTGGGCGCATCGGCATCCGTATTCGGTGCATCCTCGGCCGTCCCCAAGGCGCCTAGCACCGGCGCCAGTCCGGCCAGCACGCGGTCGATCGCGCCTCGGCCAGCTTCGGCGACGCCGGCGGCGGCGGCGGCGCAGCGCGCGCGCTCGGAGGCATCGTCGAGCATTCGGCCGATCACCGCAGCCAGCGATTTGGCGTCGCGAATCTCGAACGCACCGCGCGCAGCGATCAGCGCGGCGGCGATATCGCCGAAATTCGTCATGTGCGGGCCGAAGACAAGCGCGCAATCGAGGCGCGCCGGCTCGAGCGGATTCTGTCCGCCATGCGGCACCAGCGATCCGCCGATGAACGCAAGCCCGGCCAGCCGATAGAACAGCCCAAGCTCGCCCATGGTGTCGGCAAGGTAGACGCCATGCGTGTCGCTCGGCGCCACGCCTGGCGTTCGGCGTGCCACCGATAACCCCTCGGCCGCCAGAATCGCCTCGATCTCCGCTCCTCGCGTCGCGTGACGGGGAACGACGATCGTCAACAGGTCGGCCCAACGCGTCGTCATTTCGCGGTGCGCCTGGGCGACGATGACCTCCTCTCCCGGATGGGTGCTGGCGGCGAGCCACATCGGGCGGCGCCCGACCGCGGCCCGTAGGCGCGCCAGTTCGTTCGCGTCGACGGCGAGCGGCGCGCCGTCGAATTTGAGATTGCCGACGCAACGCGCGTCGAGGGCGCCAAGCTGCTGCAGGCGCTCGGCGTCGCCGGCGCTTTGCGCCAGCACCGGCGCAAATGCCTCGAGCGGTGCCGGAAACACGGCGCGCGCCGCCCGCCAGCGCGCGAACGATCGCGACGAGAGCCGGGCGTTCACCAGGGCCATTGGAAGTCCACGCTGATGAGCCGCGGCGACGAGGTTAGGCCACAGCTCGCCTTCGACCCAGATCGCCGCGTCGGGGCGCCAGTGGTCGAGGAAGCGGGCAATCCATCGCGGCACGTCGAGCGGCACGAATTGGTGAATCGTGTTGGCCGGCGGTCGATCCGCGACCAGGCGCGCTGCCGTCACAGTGAAAGTGGTGAGCAAGACATGGATATCCGGATGCGTTACGACGATGCGCTCGATTAAGCTGAGCACCGACCGCGTCTCGCCGAGGCTCGCCGCGTGCACCCATAGGACCCGGCCCGCCGGGCGCGGCCGCGAGGCAAGACCGCGGCGCTCGCCGAGCCGCTGCGCCTCTTCCTTGTCGCGGCCGACGCGGCGGTCGAGCCAGATGCGTAGCGCCGGCTCGGCCACGCTGGCGAGCGCGCGATAGACGGCGCGCGTCATGCTGCGCCCAGAGCCGGTCGATCGCCCGCCTGGGTTGGCGCAGGCTCGACCGGAGCTCGGCCGCAACGGCGATCGGCCTCGGCCGTGATCGCGTTGAGTTGGGATTCGATTTGTTGCCGCGCTTGCTCGAGCGCCGCGCCGTCGGCATCGGGGGCAACCTCGACTAGTTGGCCGTATATGAAGACCCCGCGCCCGAACGGCAACGCGACCAGGAAGCGATCCCAGCTCTCGAGCGCGCGGCCACGCGTGGTGGAATAGGTCACCGGAACGATCGGCGCGCCCGACAGCCGCGCGGTCACGACCAGGCCGGCCGAAGCGCGCATGCGCGGCCCGCGCGGCCCATCGGGCGTCACGACCACCGGATGGCCGCCTTTCAGCGTTTTTACCATGGTGCGCACCGCCGCCGCGCCGCCGTTCGAACTCGATCCGGCGATGGTGTCGATGCCGAAGCGGGCGATGACGCGGGATATCAGCCGACCGTCCGCGTGCTCGGAGACCAACATGCTTATCGGCATTCGCCGCCGCCACATCGTCGGCATCATCAGCATCCGGCCGTGCCAAAACGCGCCGATGAACGGCCGGCCGCTAGTCAAGATCGGCGGCTCGCCACCGATCACTTCCCAGCGCGACGTCGCCCAGGCGAGACGCATGAATTGCATGCAGAGCCAGGCGATCGCGCGTTGCACCAGGTCTTGACGGAGAAATCGCTTCACTGCGGCTCGATCCTCAGGCGCGCGCCCGGTCCTTGGCTGCCGCAGCAAGGTCGCTGGCGCCGGACTCCTCGCCCGACTGCAGCGCATGGAGGCGTAAATAGGCCCCGCTGCGGGCAATCAGATCGGTGTGACGGCCTTCCTCAACCACGCGGCCGTCTTCGATGACATAGATTACGTCAGCGTCGATAATCGTCGACAGACGGTGCGCCACGACGACCGTCGTCCGCCCTTTCATCAGCATAGCGAGCGCGGCCTGGACCTGGCGTTCGGATTCATTGTCGAGCGCCGAAGTCGCTTCATCGAGCAGCAGTATCGGCGCGTCCTTGATCAGCGCGCGGGCGATAGCGATACGCTGTCGTTGCCCGCCCGAGAGCTTGACGCCGCGCTCGCCGACGATCGTCTCGTAACGCTCAGGTAGAGCGGCGATGAATTCCGCGGCGCCGGCGAGCGCCGCGGCGCGTTCGATCTCGGCCTCGCTGGCGTTCGGCCGGCCATAGGCGATGTTTGCCCGGATCGTGTCGTGGAACAGGCTCACTTCCTGGCTGACGATGGCGATGCGCGCACGCAACGAAGCGAGTGTAACATCGCGCACATCGACCCCGTCGATGGCGACACGTCCGGCGTCGACGTCGTAAAAACGTGGCACGAGGTTGAGCACAGTCGATTTTCCGCTGCCCGATGGACCAACCAGGGCGACCGTGCGGCCGGCGGGGACGACGAGACTGACGCCATCAAGCGCCGTCCGCCCAGCACTTTCGCCATGTCCTGCGCGGTACGCGAATCGTACGTTCTCGAAGCGGATCTCGCCAGGGCCAGATGGCATAGCGTGAGCGCCGGGTCGGTCGCGGATCTCGGGCTCGACGTCGAGCAGCGCGAATATTCGCTCGGCGGCGGCGAGGCCTTCTTGAAGCGTGACGTTGAGGCTGGCGACGCCCTTCACTGGCTGGTAGGCGAGCAGCAGCGCGGTGATGAACGAAAAAAAGGTGCCGGGTGTCGTATTTCCGGCAATCACCTGGCTTCCGCCATAGAGGATGACCAGCGCAACGGCGACGCTGCCGAGCGTCTCCATGATCGGGTGCGCGGCCGAGCGCGTACGCGCCGCCTTGACCACAAGGCGAAAAACGCTGTCGACGGCCGACCGCGCGCGTTCAGTCTCGTACTCCTCCATGCCATAGGCTTTGACGTGCCGCGCGCCTTGGAACGTTTCGTCGAGTAGCGTTGCGAGATTACCCATCTCGACCTGGGTGTTGGCGGAGACTTTCCGCATCCGCTGGCCGATGCGAAGAATTGGGTAAATCGCCAGCGGAAAAGCGACCGTGGCGACCAGCGCCATCCGCCAGTTTTGATAGAACATCAGCGCGACAAGGAAGACGATCGTCAGCAGATCTTTGGCGATACCGGTGAGCGACTGGGCCACCGCACTGCGCAGCAGATTGACGTCGTTGGTGAAGCGCGAGATCAGGCGGCCGGTCGGATTATCGTGAAAAAATTGCAGATCGGCGCGCATCAGGTGCCCGAATAGCCGCACCTGTAGATTGGCGACCACGCGCTGGCCGACATGGTTGAGCAGCACGGCCTGGCCATAGGTGCCTGACCCTTTGATCAAGGCCGCGACGATCACCAGCAGCGGCACGACATAAAGCATCGTGCGGTCCTGGCGGACGAAAACGTCGTCGAGCACCGGTTCCATCAGCCAAGCGCTCGCCGCCGTCGCCGCGGCGGCGCACGCCATGCACAGCACCGCCGCCGCGAGGCGCCGGGCGTGCGGGCGGACATGCTCGACGATCAGCCGTCGCAGTAGCGCTCGGGCCCCCGGTTCGAAAACCGCCAAGGCCGGCGCAAAGGTCTTGGGACCCTCGGTCAATATCTTGTATCCGCTTACAGATTCGCGCCAGCGCGCGGAAACTGCGGCAAAATAACATGGCCGGCCCAAGCCGGTCACGCTTCGCCTGACGCCTCGCCTCGGGTTGACTAGGCGGGCCCGCAGCTCGGCTAACGGCTAGGGTCAACCACGATGCGAAACTCGAGCCGATCAATTCGTCCACGCCCATCGAGCGTGGGAGCTAGCCGCGCGCCCGTGATCTCAAGCCGCAACGTGCCGACGCGGGGCTCGATTTCGGCAAGGGTCGCCCGAGCCGTCTCCTTTGAATAGGCGGGATCGGGCCACAGCAACGCGCGCACCGCCTCTTGCGCCCGCTCATAATCGGCGCGGGTGCGAAAAAAGCGGACCTCACGCGGCGAGTAATCAACGACGTCAGCGGCCGTGTGGCCATAGGCTGGCGCCAGATATCGCGGATTGTCGCCGCGATAGGGCGGTGTCGCGTAATAGACCAAATCGGGCGACAGCTCCGGTCGATCCCGCGGTACGACGCTAATGAGCCAACCCCCGTAGGCGGGATCGTGTCGCAGCCCAGCCAGAAGGCCGTCCTTTATCTCGTGCCAGAAGTCGCTTCCGGCCTCGATCGCGCCAACGACGACGCCTTCGCCGGACTGCGCGGCCGTCGGACCAGCAGATACCAGCATGCCAAGCGCAACCATAGCGACGCGAAAGCGAACCATTTCAACCTATGAGGATAGCAGGCTACGGCACGAAAAGAAAAGCCGATGCTTCGATCACGGCCAACGGACCGGCCGTAAATGGCGGGCGAATTCCTCGGCCGCGGCCTCCCAAGAGAACCGTTCGGCGTGCGCGCGGGCCCACTCGCGCGACAGGCTGAGCGCCTTGAGGCAGGCGGCGCGCAGGTCCTCATCGAGCGCGCCCGCGTCCCAATCGCCGATGACGTCGATCGGGCCAGTCACGGGATATGCCGCGATGGGGGTGCCGCAGGCCAATGCTTCGAGCAGCACCGGACTGAACGTGTCGGTCTTCGAGGGAAAAACGAAAATGTCGGCCGCGGCGTACGCCCTCGCAAGTTCCGATGGCGGCGGAACGCTGGCGTATCGTGCCTCCGGATGTCGGAGTCTCATATCAGCGATCTGCGAGCCTTCGCCGACCACCCGCTTGGTGTCAGGAAGATCGAGCGCGAGGCATGCGGCGACGTTCTTTTCGACGGTGACGCGGCCGACATAGAGGAAGACCGGCCGCTCGCCGGCGAGCCCATCGCGTTCGACCGGGCGAAAGACCGCCAGATCGACGCCGCGCGACCACAGCGCGACATTGGCGAATCCGCGGGCCTCGAGATCGCGCTTGACGCTCGGCGTCGGCGCCATGACGCGCGACGCAGGCGCATGGAAGCGACGCAGCAGGGCGTATGTCCACGCTAGCGGAACGCCGAAGCGTGCCGCGATATACTCGGGAAACCGCGTGTGATAGGCGGTCGTGAACGGCAGTCTGCGCGCTAGGTAATGCCGGCGTGCCGCCCAGCCAAGCGGCCCTTCGGTGGCGATGTGGATCGCATCCGGAGAATCGGCGTCGATCATTGCGCCGACGGCGCGCCTCCGCTGCGACGGCTTGCTCGAACTCGCCGACATAGCGTACGGCGTTCTTGACCTTGTTCTTGAGATAAGCGGACAGTGACCAGTAAGGGAATCCGAGCGCCAACCGCGCCTTGTTGAACCAGTGGTTGACCACCAGCGCGGCGGCGTAGGCGCCGTCGCCGAGCACCGCGAGCCATGGCGCGTAGTGGGCGCCGCCGTCGAACGCGTCGCCGTGAATCACCAAGAGCCGCCGGCCTTGCTTGGTGACATGCGTGGCTTCGCTCACCAGGCGCACTCCGCCAAAGTGCATGTCGACATAGTCGCGCAGCGCTTTGTCATGGTTGCCGGGAATGTCGACCTTGGTTCCTTTACGCGCCTTGCGGAGCAGCTTTTGAATGACGTCGTTGTGGCTTTGATTCCAATCGACCGACTTGCGCAGCCGCCAGCCGTCGACGATGTCGCCGACCAAGTACAGGTACTCGGATTCGGTATGGCGGAAAAAATCGAGCAGGAACTCGGCCTTGCAGCCGCGCGTGCCGAGGTGGATATCGGTGATCCAGATCGCGCGGTATTGTCGGGTCGCGACGCCGCCGCGCTCGAGGCCGTCAGGTTGCAATGCCTTGGCCATGGATCGCTCACGCGGTCTCTTCGTTTCTGGTGTGAACCATATGGTTCTTATATTAAATACTTCCGCGTCCAGAAATAAAGAATTGGAAATTCTTAAATATAAACAAATATTCAATGTGCCGATATCCAAATGAAACAATCACCGATACTCGAAGCCGGTGGCGACCCACGGCCGCGCGTCCGGCAGGTGACCGTCATCTTCAACCCAGCCGCCGGGCGGCGGCGTCGGCGCCGGCTGCGCCGCGTGCTCGCGGCCCTCGAGCGGCGCGGCGTCGTCGTCACCTTGCGGGTGACCATGGCGCCCGGCGATGCCGAGCGCTTTGCGGGCGAGGCACGCCTGGAGGAATGCGACCGGCTGGTGGTGGCGGGCGGCGACGGTACGATCAACGAGGCGCTCAACGGGATCGCCGACCCGGCGATGCCGCTTGCCATCGTGCCGCTCGGTACGGCCAACGTGCTGGCGCACGAGATCGGGCTGGGCCTCGGCGCAGGCGCCGCGGCGCGTGCGATCGTCGACGGAACGCCGCAACGCATCGCGCTTGGGCGAGTCGACGGCAGGCGCTTCGTGATGATGGCCGGGATCGGTTTCGACGCCGAGGTGGTCGCACGCGTCGACAGGCGGCTGAAGATGGCCGTCGGGCGGCTCGCCTACGCGATCGAGGTCGCGCGAAAAATCGTCGGCGATTCGCCGACAGCGTTCGAATTGACGATCGACGGCGCGGCTCACCGCGCCTACTCGGCGATCGTCGCCAACGGCCGTCACTACGGCGGACCGTTCGTCGTGGCGCCGGAGGCCAGGCTCGCCGATCCGCTCTTGCAAGTAGTCCTGTTCAAGGGCGGCCGCAGGCGCGACATCGTGCGCTATATCGTCGCGTTGGTGGCGGGGCGCCTGTCACGACTCAACGACGTGACGATGGTTTTGGCGCGGCGTGTCGAAGTGCGCGATCCGGCGGGCGCCCCGGTTCAAGGCGACGGCGATACGCTTGCCCATCTGCCGGTCGCGATCGATGTCGTGCCGCAGGCCATGACAATCGTCATGCCGGCCGCCATTCAGTAGATCAGCGGAATGAGGCGCCAAGTGCGCGCCGACCAACGCTCGAAGTCGGCGCCATGACGGCTTGCGAGGTGGCGATCGAGCGCCGGTATGTTGATCGTGAGGAACAAGGCCAGCATCGACGCTGGAATCAGCATCGCCGGCCAGCGACCGGCGAGCGCCGCCCAACCAGCGAACAGGATGACGTCGCCGAGATAATTCGGATGCATGCTGTGGCGAAACGGCCCGTCGACGCACAGTCGTTTGGCGTTGCCTGGACGGGCGCGCCAGCGCAAGCGAAACCACTCCGCTCCGGTATTGAGCGTCGAGCCGGCGGCATAGAGGACGATGCCGGCCGCGTCGAGGATATCGAGTGAGGCGGTATGCGTGCCGCCCGCCAGCGACAGCGTCGTTTCGACGAAGGCGAGCCAGACGACGATCTGCAACGCCTCCCGCCAGCTCATCTTGCGCTTGATGAACACGAAACACGTGACGAAGAGCCGGGCGAAATAGATCGCCGCGCAGGCGAACAAAACGACGCCACGCAGACGATCGCCCGGAGTTATCGCTAGACCTGTCCATAGCGCAAGTTCGGCGATGCCCGCGTCGAGCAGCAGCCAGCCGAGCGCGGCGAGAATGACCGCATGCCCGGCGGTGAGGAAGATCTTCGCTCCGGTCGACGGATCGGCGACGCCATACATCGGCGTGTCGCGAATTTTTCGCCGTCTCAGCGTCCGGCGATCGTCATGCCGTCGATGCGCAGCGTCGGCGCGTCGACGCCATAGCGGAAGACGAGGTCATCGGCGGCGGACAGCTCGGCGAACATCTGGTTGAGGTTGCCGGCGATGGTGATCTCGCTCACCGGGTAGGCGATCTCGCCTTTGTCGATCCAAAACCCGGCGGCGCCACGGCTGTAGTCGCCGGTGACGCCATTAACGCCCATGCCGATCAATTCGGTGACATATAGCCCGTGGTCGATGGCCTTGATCATGTCGTCGCGCCGGATGGCGCCCGCTTCGAGATAGAGGTTGGTCGCCGCCGGCGAGGGCGGTCCTGCGGTGCCGCGCGCGGCGTGCCCGGTGCTTGGCATCTTGAGTTGGCGCGCCGAACGCAGGTCGAGCAGCCAGGTCGTCAACACGCCCTTGTCGACGACGGCGCGCCGCGCCGGCGCGACGCCTTCGCCGTCCACCGGGCGCGAGGCGAGGCCGCGTCGACGGTACGGATCGTCGACGATGGTCACGTTGTCGGGAAAAATCTTCTGGCCGAGCTTGCTTTTGAGGAAGCTGGTGCCGCGCGCGATCGCCGCGCCGTTTATGGCGCCGGCCAGATGCCGCAGCAGTCCGCCGGCGACGCGCGGGTCGTAGACCACCGGCGCCTTGATCGTCGATACCTTTCGCGGACCGAGGCGCTTCAGCGTTCGCTCGGCCGCGCGTCGGCCGAGCGTCTCGGGCGGTTCGAGATCGCCGCCATGGATGGCGATCGAATAGTCGTAGTCGCGCTCCATTGCCATGCCTTCACCTGCCAAGACCGACACGCTGAGGCTGTGGCTGGTCCGCGCATATGCGGCGGCAAAACCGTTCGAGGCGGCGAGCGCGACGCCGCCTTTCGACCAGCTCGCCTCGGCGCCCTCGGAATTGGTGATGCCCTTGACCGCGAGCGCCGTGTCCTCGGCCGCGCGCGCCCGCTCGACCAGCGCGTCGACCGCCGGTTCGACGGGATCGACAAGATCGAGCGCCGGAAAACTCGTCGCCAACTCCTCCGGCTCGGCGAGGCCGCAGAACGGATCTTCGGGCGCCGCGCGCGCCATCGCGATGGCCCGCTCGACCAGCGCGTCGAGCGTCGTCTTGGCGCGGTCGGAGGAGGCGACGATCGCCTGGCGCTTGCCGATGAACACGCGCAGGCCCAAATCCTGGCTCTCGGCGCGCTCGAGCTTTTCGAGCTTGCCGAGGCGCCGCGCGTGGCTGATCGCCGCCGCGTCGACGAGAATGGCGTCGGCGGCGTCGGCGCCGGCGCGCTTGGCTTGGGCGACGAGATCGGCGAGGAAATCGACACGGTCGTCGGCGGTCATCGGTGAGGAGAGCCTCCTATCGTGCGGCTATGCATACGTCGAACGTCGGTACGTCCCGCGCCCGAGGCGCGTCCGTTACTTCCAGATCGGCTTGCCCGAGCCGGGCAGGCCGAGGCGCGGCCATTTCTCGGTGACGGTGCGGATCACCGCGTCGTCCATGCGAATCTTACGGCCCCATTCACGCTTGGTTTCGGGCGCCAGCTTGGTGGTGGCGTCGAGGCCGATCTTCGAGCCGAGCCCGGACTCCGGGCTGGCAAAGTCGAGATAGTCGATCGGCGTGTTTTCGACGAGCGTGATATCGCGCGCCGGGTCCATACGCGTGGCGATCGCCCACATGACGTCCTTCCAGTCGCGCGCATCGATGTCTTCGTCGACCACGATCACCCACTTGGTGTACATGAACTGCCGCAAATAGGACCACACCGCGAGCATTACCCGCTTGGCGTGCCCGGGATAGGCCTTGCGCATCGAAACCACGGCGATGCGATAGGAACAGCCTTCCGGCGGCAAGTAGAAATCGACGATCTCGGGAAAAGTCTGGCGCAGCAGCGGCACGAAGACCTCGTTGAGCGCCATGCCGAGCACCGACGGCTCGTCGGGCGGCCGCCCGGTGAAGGTCGAAAGATAGATCGGCCGCCGTCGCATGGTGATGGCGGCGATCTCGAACACCGGGAACTTCTCGATCGCGTTGTAATAGCCGGTGTGGTCGCCATACGGCCCCTCGTCGCCATGCTCGTCGAGCGCGACGTGCCCCTCCAGCACGATCTCGGCTTCAGCCGGCACCTTGAGCGGAACGGTCTTGCAGTCGGCGAGCTCGACGCGCCGGCCGCGCAGCAGCCCGGCGAACTGGTACTCCGACAGCGTGTCGGGCAGTGGCGTGACCGCGGCGAGGATCGTTCCCGGATCGGCGCCGATCACCGCCGCCGCCGGCAGCGGCGCGCGTTTCTCCGTGCTCCATCGCGCATGATGTTGGGCGCCGCCGCGATGCTTGAGCCAGCGCATCAGGGTGCGGTTGCGGCCCGTCACCTGCATGCGGTAGATGCCGAGGTTGTAGTTGTCCTCGCGCCGTCCGCTCGGACCCTTGGTGACGACCAGCGGCCAAGTGATGAGCGGCGCCGGCTCACCCGGCCAGCAGACCTGCACGGGCAGGCGCGCGAGATCGATGTCGGCGCCCTGCCACACCACCTCCTGGCACGCCGCGCTCGACACCGTCTTCGGCTTCATGGTCATCAAGGTCTTGGCGAGCGGCCACAGATCAAGCACCTCGCGCCAGCCGCCGGGCGGCTCGGGCTGGCGCAGAAAGGCGAGCGTCTCGCCGATCGCCCGCAGTTCGCCCGGGCTCCGGTCCATGCCCCAGGCGACGCGCTCGACGGTGCCGAACAGATTGACCAGCACCGGCATATCGAAGCGATTGCCGTCGGCAGCGACGACGTTCTCGAACAGCGCCGCTGGTCCCTGTTCGGCGAGCAGGCGGGTCTGGATCTCGGTCATCTCCAGTACCGGCGAGACCGGCTCGCGCACGCGCACCAGGCGGCGCTCGCTCTCGAGTCGGGCGATGAAGTCGCGAAGCGAGGAATAGGGCATGGAGCGCGATATTAGGTCAGCGGTGGGTGGCGAGCCAGATGCCGGGAAGAATCAGCGCCGCACCAATGAGGTGATAGGCTTCGATCGACTCGCCGAGCAGCGCCCAGGCGAGAACCGCGCTGTAGAGCGGATTCAGATAGAGAATGAGTCCCGCCCGGCCGGCGCCGAGCGAGCGCTGCACCAGCGCGTAGACCTGGTACGAGCCGTAGGACGACACGACGGCGAGAAGCGCCAGCCAACCGAAGGTGCGCCACTCCAGCGGTGGCGTGCGGCCGGTGATCAGCGCCTCGCCGACGACGAAGGGCAGCATGATGACCAGCGATCCGAGGATTACGCCGCCCAATCGCTCGTTTAATCCCAGCGCCGACGGGCGATGCAGCAAAAGGATCGAATAGAACGCCCAGCCGACCGCGGCGCCGAAGATCCAAAAATCGCCGACGGTGAAGGTGAACCCGGCGAGCACGTCGAGATCGGCCCGCGCGGCGACCGCCACGACGCCGATGATCGCCAACGCCACGCCGGCGAGCTGCCGGCGCGACATCGTTTCGTCGTACAACATTCGGCCGAGCACGATGATGAACACCGGCGATGTCGCGTAGATGATACCGATATTGGCGCCGCTCGTCGTCTGCGCGCCGAAATAGACGAAGGCGCCGCACACGCCCATGCCGAGCGCGCCGAGCGTGGCGAGGTCGCGCCACTCCGCAGCGGCCCGGCGGCGCGCGCGCCATAGGCTGGGGCCCGCCACCGCGGCGACGATGAGGAGCGTCGCCGCCCAACGCCAGAACGCCAGCGCGATCGGCGGCATGTAGTCGGCCGTCGCGCGGGCGACGACCATGTTGGAGGAGAACAGCGCCGGCGAGAGCAGCATCAGCGCATAGGCCATACGGGTCGGCGGCGAATAAAATCCGCGCGCACTCGCGGGCGAAAGGGAGTCGTGAACGTCGCGCGGCTGGTCGTGCATGAGGCGTCGGTCGGGGATCGAGAACGGCGGCGATCTTAGCAGCCCGCGCTATCGCCGCTATCGCTTAATCGAGCGATGATGCCGCCCTCAGAGCCACCCCAGCCGGCGCAACACCCAAAGTTCGAGGGGAAAGATGACGACCACGAGCAGGCATAGGACGACGAACGCCATGGAATCGTCGGTTCCCGGAATGCCACCGATATTCGCGCCCAGCATCCCGGCGAGCAGGCTCGGCGGCAGGAGCAGTGCGGCGATGGCGGTGAGCCGGTGCGAATTGGAAGCGATTCGCTCGCTCATTTCGGCCGTAAGCTCCTCCTGCAGGAGCGTCGTCCGATCGCGAATCGAATCCAGGCTCTCGACATGCCGCAGCACCTTGTCGGTCACTTCTCGAATCTGGATCCTGTCGCGCTCGGATAGCCATGTCACTTCGGCGGCCTGCAGTCGGAACAGCGCCTCGCGCTGCGGCGCCAAGTATCGGCGCAGCGAGACGGCGCTGCGGCGGATTCGGTTGAGCGTGGCGCGGGTATCGCCGGAGTCCCGCTTCGCCAACCGCCCTTCGTCGAGGGCGTCGACCTGGTCCTCGAGTTCCTCGATCAGCGGCTCGACGTATTTCACCACCTTGTCGGCGATCAGCGCGAAGAGCTGGCCCGCGGTGAGTACGCCACGGCCTTCGGTGAGCGTCTCGCGGATGTCGCGAAGCGCCATCAGGTAGTGGTCCTTGTCGCGCAGGCTGATCACCCGATCGGCGTCACCCCAGACATGAAGCGGCACCAAGTCGATCGGGTCCTCGCCCTCGCGGCGATTGACGCCGCGCATGACGACGAGCAATCCGTCCGCGACCCTTTCGACGCGTGGCCGCGACTCCTCGGCCAGCAGCGATTCGACGATCAGCGGATCGATGCCGCTCCGCTCGCGCATCCATGCCTGCGCACGCAGGTCGTTGCGCTCGATATGAATCCACAGCACGCCGGCGTCGTTTCGCCACGCCTCGACGTCGCTCCAGCCGAGGTCGCGGCAGCCGCCGCGGCCGTCGAGCGCGCAAGCGAAGCGTAACCCGGGATGGGCGCCGTATTGCAGGGGCGTCGCTTCCGGCATCGGTTCCCCGCCGATGTACTGCGGCGCGCATTGTAGCGCCGAAGTCCCCGCGGCGGGCTATCATATTCGGCATGAAGGCGTTTCCCCGCGACTTCGCCGAGATCTTGACGCCCAAGGGTCGCCGCGTGCTCGAAGGTCGCGCGTCCGATTATTGCGGCGCGCTTGCCGCGCCGGAACGCCATTTTCTCCTACTGGATCGAGCCATCGATCGCGCATGGGCGGCGCGCGCTCACGCGGCGCTTGCCGGAGCGTTGCTGCCGCATATGGCGCCGCTATCGGCGGCGATCCCGCCCGAGTCGATCTCCTTCCAAACCCGCAATCACCAGGAGCGTCTACGCAAGACCGCGCGCATGTGGACCGCCTATCTGGTTCGTCGCGACAGCCTTGCGTGGGCGGCCGCCGAGCGACTCGGCCTCATTGCGATGATGGAGTCGCCGGCATATCGGCGCTTCGCCGAGATGCTGGCCGGTCGCACGCTGGCGCGCCGCTTCGGTCGGCAGGTGCTGGCCTATGGGCCGGGCGATTACGCCGGACCGCACACCGATCACCATCCCGAGGACGGCCGGGCGCGCGACGGCTATATCGATTTGCACCTCACGCTCGGCACGCCGGACGTGGCACACCAGTATCTGGTCTACGCTCTAAACGGCCATTTCAGCGAAATCGTAAACGTCAACCAGCCAGGCGCAATCGCCGCGTACCGGCTGCCTTTTTGGCACTATACGACCCCGCTCAAGGCGCGACCCGGCCGCGAGAAAACGGCGCGCCGGTTCGTCATCTTGGGGACGTTTCTTTACGAATGAATCACGAATTGGCGGTAATAATTTCCGTCGAATTTTGAACGATCGCGCTGGTATCGGCGACGATCGTCGATTGCATGGAAGATCGGTCATGGGACCGAACGGTACGCTCGACCCGCGCCGGTTATTGGTGTGTTCCCTGTGGATCACCGGCGTCACCGCGCTCGCCGCCGGAGCGGCGGCGATTGCGTGCAACGCGCTGCTGCCACAATGGACCGGCTTCGGTGAAGAGTGGAATTTCATCATTATCGGCGCGTGTTTAGCGCTGTACGGGCTTTTCGTCGTCCGAATCGCCCGTGCCGACCCGGTGGACGAGTCGCTCGTCCGGGCGACGATCATTTTCAACGCCGCGTGTTTGATCCCGTATGCATCGCTGGTCGTTCTGCTTTGGTCGATTCTGACGCCGCTCGGAATGGCACTGTTGCTGATCGGCGCGGTGTTTCTCCTCGACGGCGTCATGTTCCTGTGGCTGGGCCTGCATCTCGGCCGCGAGGCGGAAGGCGCCCAGACCGGCGCCGGGCGGACCGTCAGGCGATGAGCGTCTTGCGCCAGGCCAAACCGTGATGCGGTCGACGCCGCGGATGCGCAGGCGGTCGTGGCGAGTGCGATGATCGGCGGTCGCGACCCGGTGGAGGCTCGGTGATTTCGGCGAGGCGCGTCTTGGACCACTAAGCCGTGCGCCTCGCCACACCCTAGTCGGCGGCGAGCGCGGTCCGGTCGGGGTCGGCGAGCGCCGGGGTCTCGTCCTTGTAAGGGCCGAAGCGCGGAAACTCGCCAAGCGCCGCCGGCCGGATCAGGTGCGTGCGAGGCTCGACGGCGAACAGCGCACCGTGGCGATCGAGAAGGGGGATACGCCTGCCGGTACGCGTGAACACCCGGCGCATCGTCGCCGAGTAGTCGACGAAGGTCTGCAACTCCTCGCGGTCGTAGCCGAAAATCGTCTCGTAGGCGGCGAAACACTCGCGCAGGAAGACGACGTCGACCACCTGCAAGTTATTGATCACCCAGCAGCGGTCCTCGAACTCCCAATAGACGGTGAGGCCGATGAATTCGCGCCGTCGCGTCAGGTACGGGGCGAACGGGAAGGCGCGGCAGGCGATCGATCGATTGTCCCGCTCGCAGAAGGCGGCGCCCTTGCATTCGACGGCGCATGAGTCGGGGTGAAGATCGGCGACGATCTTGCGTCCCTCGGCGTCGGTCGCGACGTAAGGGCGCCACAGGTCGCTGCGCGAGCGCAACAGCTCCCACTCGCTGACGTCGACGATCGGCACAGCGTGCTCGGTCGAGCAGCATACCGGCGTCCCGCCGTTGTGCGGCGCGCATTTTCGGCCGCAGTCGTAGCGCGACACCGGACTCTCGAAGCGCGTGTAGACCTCGGCGAACACGTCCTTGGGCGTCGACATGGCGCTCATGCATACACCGCGCCGCGCTAGGCGGCAATGCAGGCAGTTGACCTTGCCCGCGCGGTAAGCCGCAATATCGCGCCATGACCATCGGCCGCCGTTCGCTGATCGCCGCGGGAGCCGGCGCGTTCCTCGCCGCCGGTCTGCCGCGCAGCTTCGCCGCGGCTCGCGAGCTGCGGCTGACCGCGGCACCGGCGCGCGCCAAACTGGTCGGGGACCGGCATCCCGCAACCGACGTATGGGCCTACAACGGTGCCATACCGGGCCCAGCGCTGCGTTTCCGGCAGGGCGAGCGGGCGCGCATCGTGGTCGAAAACCGTATCGCGCAACCGACCTCGATCCACTGGCACGGGTTGCGCGTTCCCAACGCGATGGACGGTGTGCCAGGCCTCACCCAGCCGCCGATCGCACCCGGCGAGTCCTTCACGTACGAGTTCGACCTGCTCGACGCCGGGACCTACTGGTACCACCCGCACGCCAACAGCGCCGAACAGGTCGGTCGCGGGCTAGCCGGGGCGATCATCGTCGAAGAGTTGCAGCCGCCGGCGGTCGACCGCGATCTCCTGTGGGTGCTGGACGACTGGCGTCTCGATCGCGAGGCGCGGATCGCCGGCGATTTCGGCCACCCGCACGACGCTTCGCATGCCGGGCGACTGGGCAACACGGTGACGCTCAACGGCGCCGTTCCCAAATCGCTCGAAGTGCGCGCCGGAGAGCGAATCCGGCTACGGCTCGTCAACGTCGCCAATGCCCGGATCTTCGGCTTGCGCTTCGAGGGGCATGCCCCCTATGTCGTCGCCCGCGACGGTCAGCCCGTCGATCCCCATCCGCTGCGGGGCGAGATGGTCGAAATCGCGCCGGGAGAGCGCTGCGATCTAATCGTCGACATGCATGGCGAGCCTGGGGAACGGTTCTCGGTCATCGACCGATTCTATCCGCAGGCGGCGTACGTGCTGGCCGAGTTGACTTACGCAGCGTCGGCGCTTCGCCCGCGATCGCCGCTGCCGTCGCCGGTGAAGCTCGTCGACAATCCCTGGCCGAGGCCCGATATAGCCCGCGCACGGCGCGAGCGGATCGTCATCGAGGGCGGAATGATGGGCGGATTTCGCGGCGGGCGACTCGACGGGCAGCAGCTCGACCCCCGCACGCTCTTCCAGCGGGGCAAAATGTGGGCGTTGAACGGCGAGGTTGCCGGGGATCATCACCAAATGGCGCCGCTATTGACGATTCGGCGCAACGATAGCGTCGTGGTCGAGTTGGTCAACGACAGCGTTTGGCATCATCCGATGCACTTGCACGGGATGTTCTTCGAGGTGCTCAGCATCAACGGCACGAAAACTCCTTGGCGCGAGGGCCGCGACACGGTGACGCTGGCTCCCCGTGGGCGCGCCGAGGTCGCGTTCCGCGCCGATGCGCCCGGCGACTGGATGTTCCACTGCCACATCCTCGAGCACCAGGATTCGGGGCTAATCGGCATTATCCGCGTCGTCTAGGCAAACGTCATCCTGCGCCAAGTCTTGACGATGCCAAGAATAGTATTGCGGGCGCCGATGGCGCGCCCATGGCGCGCTTGCTGGAGTCCTCGCGTCCCGACGATTCGCCGTGCGTTGTCTTACGGCAACACGCGCAGGACGCGGGTTTCGCGCTCGCCGCGGTCCTCGAGATCGCGGCTGGTCGGCACGACGTAGCGCGCCAATTCCTCCAAGCCTTGCGCCGGCAGATACGCCCGGCCGGGGTCGGCGATCAGCACCAACGCGCCGCGCTTCGCCGCCGTGCGCAGCCATGATATTACGCGCTCGGCCATCGGTCGCTCGTAACACACGTCGCCGGCAAGTACGACGCGCCATCCATCCGGCGCCTCCGCCGTCAGATCGTGGCTGGCGATATCGACCCGCACGCCGTTCAGCCGCGCGTTGCTGGCGATCGCGGCGAGGGCGAAAGGGTCGATTTCGCTGGCCGTGACGCGAAACGCACCGGCCTTCGCCGCGGCAATAGCGGCCAGTCCGGAACCGGCGGCAAAGTCGAGCACGCGACGCCGTTCGACGATATCGCGATTGTCGAGCACGTAGCGCGCCAGCGCCTGCCCACCCGGCCAGGCGAATGCCCAGTAAGGCGGTGGCAGGTTGTCGCGCGCCAAGGTCGCCTCGGTGGCCTGCCAGAGCGGCGTTACCTCGCTCGCCAGATGCAGCGCGATTTCCGGAACCAAGGGCGGCGAAGCGACGAGCGTTTGCGCCGCGACGAACGCCTCGGGCGTCATGCCGGCGCCATGACTCGCGAAGCGACAATGCCCGCGAGGACCAGCCAGCCGAACAGACGATTGGATTTGAATTTTGCGAGGCAGTCGGTCGGCGCATCGAGCACGACACGCGCCGCCTGCCAGGCGAGCTGCATGGCCCCGGCGAAAAGGAAGAGGTGGTAGACGACCCCAAGCCCCGCCGTAACGCCGCTTGCGGCCAACAACAGCGTTGCCGCGGCGTAGAAGGCATACAGGGCCGGCCGCGTTCGCTCGCCCAGCCAGCGGGCCGAGGATTTGACGCCGATCAGTGCGTCGTCGTCCTTGTCCTGGTGGGCGTAAATCGTGTCGTACCCGAGGGTCCAGAGGATCCCGGCGGCGTACATAAGAACCGCCGGCCAAGCGAGGTCGTCGCGCACCGCCGCCCAACCCATCAACGCACCCCAGTTGAAGGCGAGCCCGAGAAAGAACTGCGGCCACCAAGTGACCCGCTTCATCAACGGATACGTGAAGACGAGAACGAGCGACAAAACGCCGAGCGTGATCGCCGTCGGAGATAGCGATATCAGCACGAGGAATCCGATAAGGAGCTGGCCGCCCAGGAACACGACCGCCTGTCGCACGCTCACCTGGCCGGACGGAATCGGCCGGTCGGCGGTGCGCGCAACGCGCGCGTCGAAATCGCGATCGACGATGTCGTTATACGTACAGCCGGCGCCGCGCATGACGATGGCGCCGATCGCGAACAACGCAAAAAGCCACGGATCCGGCCAACCTTCGGCGGCAAGCGCGATGCTCCACCAGCAGGGGAAGAGCAGCAGCCATGTGCCGATCGGCCGGTCGAGGCGGGCAAGTCGCGCGTAGGGCCGTGCCGCGACGGGTACGAGGCGGTCAAGCCAGCCGCCCCTGGGTATATCGCTCGCGCTCGTGTCTCCGCTCCCTGCCATGGCGCTATTATTCTAATCTCGGAGGGGTGGCGAGGGGCAGTCGACAATGGAACAAGGCGAACGTCCGCGGGCGCGGCTCTACCTCGCGACTTCGCTCGCCGTAGCGAGCATCCGGCTCGGTGCCGAGCGGGCGCACTACCTGCGACATGTCCTGCGCATGTCTGTTGGCGACAAATTGGCGGTTTTCAATGCCACGGACGGCGAGTGCGAAGCCCGCGTCGGCACGTTCGGAAAAGGGTGGTGCGACATCGCCATCGGCGCCCAACGCCGCGCGCCGCGGCCCGAGTCCGACCTGTGGCTGCTCTTCGCGCCGATCAAGCGGACCCGCATCGACGGCCTGATCGAGACGGCTACCGAGCTCGGCGTGTCGGAGTTCCGACCCGTGTTCACCCAGCACACGGCGATGACCCGGATCAAGCTCGAACGGCTCAAAGCGATCGCCATCGAAGCGGCCGAGCAATGCGAGCGGCTCACCGTGCCGGAAATTCATCCGCCACAAAGCCTCGCCGATGCACTATGCGCGTGGCCGCCTGGACGGCTGCTGCTCCTGTGCGATGAAACGGGCAGCGGCGAACCGATCGGCCACTTGCTTACTCGCCAGAAACCACGGGACGGCTTTGCAATCTTGATCGGCCCCGAGGGCGGGTTTAGTGCCGCCGAGCTTGACGGGTTGCGTAAACTCCCGTTTGTTACGCCGGTCGGGCTGGGGCCGCGCGTCTTGCGCGCCGATACCGCGGCGCTCGCCGCGCTGTCCGTGGTGCAAGCCCTTGCGGGCGACGGTCGCATGCCGACGCCGGGACGCGCCCAGTAAGCGAAATAGCGCCCCGCGCCCTCGGCGCGTTGGCGCGGAACGAATTGCGTCAGGAGTCCGTAGCGCCGCATGTCCGCACCGCCCAAATCCAGCGGCGCGCCGATCACCGACCGACGGCAGCTGGTCGAATATTTCGCCGCCGGTTGCAAGCCGCGGGCGGCGTGGCGCATCGGCACCGAGCACGAGAAGTTCGCCTTTCGCCTCGACGATCTGCGCTCGCTGCCCTACGAGGGCGAGCGCGCCAGCATCCGCGCGCTCCTCGAAGGCATGACGCGTTTCGACTGGCAGCCGGTCTATGAGGGGGAGCGGCCGATCGCGCTTGCGCGCGAGAATTGCAGCGTCACGCTGGAGCCCGGCGGACAGGTCGAACTTTCCGGCGCGCCGGTCGAGACGATCCATCAAACTTGCGATGAGGTGCATCAGCATCTGGCCGAGGTGAAGGCGGTGGCGGGCGAGCTCGGCGCCGGGCTGCTCGGCATGGGCTTCAATCCCAAATGGAGCCGCGCCGACACGCCGCAGATGCCGAAGGGGCGCTATGCGATCATGCGCGCCTATATGCCCAAGAAGGGCAATCTCGGCCTCGACATGATGCATCGCACCTGCACCGTGCAGGTCAATCTCGATTTCGACTCCGAGGCCGACATGGTGCGCAAGTTCCGCGTCAGCCTCGCGCTGCAGCCGGTCGCCACGGCGCTGTTCGCCGACTCGCCGTTCAGCGAGGGAAAGCCCAACGGACATCTGAGCTGGCGCAGCCGCATCTGGACCGACACCGATCCCGACCGGTGTGGCATGCTGCCGTTCGTCTTCGAGCCCGGCATGGGCTTCGAGCGCTACCTCGATTACATCCTCGACGTGCCGATGTACTTCGTCTATCGCGACGGCAGGTACGTCGACGTCGCCGGACGCTCGTTCCGCGATTTTCTGGCCGGCCGGCTGGCCGGGTTCGAGGGCCAGCTTCCGACGATCGGCGATTTCGCCGATCACGTGACGACCGCCTTTCCCGAGGTGCGCCTCAAGCGATATCTCGAATTGCGCGGCGCCGACGGCGGCCCATGGAGCCGGTTGTGCGCCTTGCCGGCGTTGTGGGTCGGCTTGCTATACGACGCGGAGTCGCTCGACCAGGCGGCGGAGCTGGTCAAGGACTGGACGATCGAGGACATGCGCAACCTGCGCCGCGACGTGCCGTGGCTCGCCCTCAAGGCCCCGATCCGCGGCGGCACCGTGCAGGACGTCGCCAAGCAGGTCGTGGCACTCGCCCGCGATGGCTTGCGCCGGCGCGCCCGGCGCGATCGCGCGGGCGCCAGCGACGAAAGCCATTTTCTCGACGTGCTGACCGAGATCGCCGAGAGCGGGCGTACCCCGGCGGAGGAGAAGCTCGAGCGCTATCACGGCGTCTGGGGGCGCAGCGTCGACGCAATATTCCGCGAGTACGCGTACTAACGCGAAGTCGGCGACGTGCGTGCCATCACGCGACCGCGCGAACCATGAAATAGCGGCGCTGAAAAGGCGTTCCGTCAAGCCGCTTGGCGATCTCGTCGTAGCTATCGATGCTGACGTCCGAGAATCCGGCCGTCCGATGGAGTCGATCGAGCGTCGCGCCATCGTAGATGCGAAAGCCGTGTTGCGGCTTGGCCACCGGTGAGCTGGCGGCGGTTTCCGGCGTCATCGTCGCGGTGAGCGATATTGCGCCGGGCGCCAGGACGCGGCGGATCTCGGCGAACGCCTTGCTGGGATCGGGCCAGAAATAGACGCAGTTCACCGACACTGCCCGATCGAATGCCGCGTCGGCGAACGGCATGGCGATGACCGAAGCGCGCTTCATCACGATGCGGCCTTCAGCGATGAGCGCGGCGTTCGCCGCCGCCGCGGCGTCCAGCATCGTCTGCGAGATGTCCACCCCGGCGTACGTCATGCCGGCGAACTGGCGGAGGAGCATGGCGATCGACTCCCCGTTCCCGGGACCGATCTCGAGTACCCGCAATCCCTCCCGCAAGGCAAGTCGCCGGTAGGCGTCGGCGATGACACGCGAATTGATCCGGCTCATGTAATCGCCGACCGCAAGACCGACCTCGCCGTCGGGGTTGGCGAGGTGCCGCGCCAGTTGGTCGGGCGGGAGGTTGGCGATATCCGCAGGCATGCGGCCGATTGTTCCGTATTTATGGTCGTTTATATGACAAAAACGGTGCTCACATACTATTTCACGGGAAAATGATGGTCAGTCGCAGGGTCGTGACTAGCCGGCGGACGCCGGCAGGCGCGATTCTGAACTCGGCGCACGCCCCCGACACGTTCGGCCAGCGCTGGCGCAGCGGCGCAACACAAAAGTGGAGATAACGCCAGATGACCCCGCCGGTCGAGCTTGGCGAGGACGTTAAGCGGCTGACGCCCGGCGTGGTCGCGCTGCGACGCGAACTGCACCAGCACCCTGAGCTCGCCTTCGAGGAAGTGTGGACCGCCGCGACGCTGGCGGCGCGGATGCGCGCGGTCGGCCTCGCGGTCGAGGAAGGGATCGGCGGCACCGGCGTACTGGCGATTCTCGACGGCGCCAGAGCGGGCAAGACTTTGCTTGTTCGCGCCGACATGGACGCGCTGCCGATGGCGGACACCACCGGGCGCGAGTACGCCTCGAAAATCGCCGATCGCAATCACAGTTGCGGGCACGACGTCAACTCGGCCGTCATCGCCGGCGTGGCCGAGCTGCTGGCGCGTCACCGCGCTGGCATCGCCGGCCGCGTGGCGTTCGTTTTCCAGCCGGCCGACGAGCCGATGCGCGGCGCCAAGCGAATGATCGACGACGGATTGTTTCGGCGAATCCATCCGGACATGTCGATGAGCGTGCACGTCCTGCCGATGGCGAATGTCGGCCAAGTCGTGGTCCAACGCGGGCCGATCTGGGCGAGCTGGGATTGGCGCATCTTGACCATCGGCCCGCCTCCCGCCGGCGCCACCAGCGGATTCGATATTGTGCGCCTTTCGGCGAACGTCGTCGCGGCGCTTTACGACCTCGTGGAGCGCGAAGCGCGCGGCGCCGACGGCGTCACTTTCCGCGTCCGGTCGCTCGCCGCCGAGCAGCCGGCAGATGGCGATCCCAGCCAGGCCGCCGTCGAGGTCCATCTCGGCCGCGGCGGGGCCGCGCGAGCGACAATCGAGGTGAACCTCGCACTGTACGAGAACGCCTTGCGCCGGCGGTTGCTCGACCGGATCGAGCGCGTCGCGGCGACGATCGTCGCGGCTTCCGGCGCCACGCTCGCATCGGCGATCGATCATGCATTGCCGGCGCTGGTCAACGACGACCGCGTGACCGCCGCGCTCGAGCGCGCGGCGCGGCGGGTCGTCGGCGCCGAAAACATCGTCACCAACTGGCGCAATCGTTTCTCCGACGATTTCGGGTTGTTCATGGAGGCGGCGCCGGGCTGCTTGATGTTGCTCGGCACCGCGAACGCCGCCAAGGGCGTCACCGAGATATGGCACCGTCCGGGCTTCGATATCGACGAGGACGCCCTACCGATCGGCGTGCACATCATGGCGCTGGCGGTGCTCGATCTGCTGCGTCCGCCCGGCGCTAGCGAAGCGCGAGGATCGCCAGCATGATCGCGCCGACGGCGATGCGATACCAGGCGAAGGGCACGAAGCCGTGCCGGCTGACGAAGCCGATCAATGTCCGCACCACCACCAGAGCCGACAGGAAAGCGACGACGAATCCGACCGCGATGGTAAGCGTGCCCGCGCCGCTGAGCCCGTCCCAGTTCTTATAAAGATCGTATACCGTCGCCGCGAGCATGGTCGGAATGGCGAGCAGGAACGAGAATTCGGTCGCCGTCCGGCGATCGACGCCCATCAGCAGCGCGCCCATGATCGTGGCGCCGGCGCGCGAGACGCCGGGGACCATCGATACGCATTGCGCCAGCCCGATCTTGAGCGACAGCCAGGAATCGAAATCCTCGATCGCGCGGTGGCGCTCGGGCGGCCGGATCCGTTCGATCAGGATGATGGCGAAGCCGCCGACGATCAGCGTCGCCGAGACGACCCACGGGTCGAACAGCAGCGTCTTGATCGTCTTGTAGGCAAGGGCCCCGATCGCCACCGACGGAAGAAACGCCAGCACGAGGTTGCGCACGAAGCGATAGCTCGCTGGATTGCGCGACACGGTGAGCGTCACGTCGATCAGCTTGGCGCGATACGCCCAGCAAACCGACAATATCGCGCCGAGTTGGATGACGATTTCGAATACGTTGCCCGGCGGTCCCTCGAAACCGAGCAAATCGCCGACGAGGATAAGATGGCCGGTCGACGAAACCGGGAGAAATTCGGTTAGCCCTTCGACGATGCCGAGCAGAATGGCTTCGAAAAATGTCTTGAGATCCATCGATGGCGCCGCGAATCGATTAGGCCACGTCGGCCCGGCGCGCGATCATGGGGCGCGAGTCCGAGGGCGGCAAGAAATTCGGTCGAGGGTGTTTTGTTAAGCCGCGGTGCCGCCGACGGTGAGACGGTCGATCAGCAGGGTCGGTTGGCCGACTCCCACCGGCACGCCTTGGCCGTCCTTGCCGCATGTGCCGATACCGGGATCGAGCTGCATGTCGTTGCCGATCATCGTGACGCGGGTGAGCGCGTCGGGGCCGTTGCCGATCAGCGTCGCGCCCTTGACCGCCGGCCCCACTTTGCCGTCCTCGACGAGGTATGCCTCCGAGGCGGAAAAGACGAACTTGCCCGAGGTGATGTCGACTTGGCCGCCGCCGAAATTGACCGCGAAAAGGCCGCGCTTGACGCTACGCAGGATTTCTTCCGGCGCACGGTCGCCGGCGAGCATGTAGGTGTTGGTCATGCGCGGCATCGGATGGTGGGCGAAGCTTTGGCGCCGGCCGTTGCCGGTCGGCTTCATGCCCATGAGGCGCGCATTCTGCCGGTCTTGTATGTATCCGACCAACTTGCCGTCCTCGATCAACACGGTGCGCTGCGAGGGCGTACCCTCGTCGTCGATCGTCAGCGAGCCGCGCCGCTCGGCGATCGTTCCGTCGTCGACGACGGTGACGCCCGGCGAGGCGACCCGCTCGCCCATCAATCCGGCGAACGCCGAGGTCTTGCGACGATTGAAATCGCCCTCGAGGCCGTGGCCGATCGCCTCGTGCAACAGGATGCCGGGCCAACCTGGGCCGAGCACCACCGTCAACTCGCCCGCCGGGGCCGGCACCGATCCGAGATTGACCAGCGCCTGACGCAATGCCTCGTCGACTTGCGCGCGCCACGCCTGGGGACCGAGGATGCGGGAGAAATCGTGCCGCCCACCGGTGCCGCTCGATCCCGTCTCCAAGCGGTCGCCATCCCCGACGACGACCGACACATTGAGCCGCACCAGCGGTCGAATATCGGCGACTCGCGTGCCGCCGGCGCGCACGATCTGCACCGCCTGCCACTCGCCGGACAGCGAGATCGACACCTGACGGACGCGTGGGTCCTTGTTGCGCGCGTAAGCATCGATTTCGGCGAGGAGTTTGGCCTTTTCGGCGAACGGCATCGACGACAGGGGACTGAGGTCGCCGTAAAGATGGCGGTTGGTTCCCTGCGGCGGCGCGGCGAGCGCTCCCGATCGTCCCGTTCTCACCGCCGCCACGGTTTCCGCCGCCCGCGCGATCGCCGCATGCGACAACTCGGTGGAATGGGCGTAAGCGACCGCTTCCCCGGCGACGGCGCGCAGGCCAAAACCTTGCGTGGCGTCGAACGACGCGCTCTTGAGCTTGCCGTCGTCGAAGACAAGGCTCTCCGACTGCCGGTGCTCGAGATAGAGTTCGCCGTCGTCGACGCCGGCGAGCGCCGCGTCGACCTGGCGTTCGAGTTTGGCGCGGTCGAGCCCGGCCTGGGTGAAGAAGATCGCCTCGCTTTGGGCCAGCTCGCTCATGTCCGTTCGGTCCTCGATGGGGCGGCACGCGGTCGTAGACTAACATAAGCCGTGGCATGGCATTTTTGCAGCCGTCGGCGGTGGCCAAACTATCGTGCTTTCTCAAGCGCTTGCGGCATAACGTCGCACGCGCCTCGCGGCCTCGAGAACGGACTCGCCTGGGAGCTCGGCTTCCGCGCATAACTCGCGCCGTGCGCTGGCTCGCGCAATTCAGGCCAAGGGCTTGTAACTCGCGGCAAAACGTCGCGCGTGGCGAGGGCCCGCAGCCGGTTGAGGGGCGAGCGAGCCGTGGTGTAACTTGAGGGCCGGGAGTCGATCGCACGGCGTCGCCAACCGGCGATGTCGGCGGCTCGCGAAAATCGGGCCGCGAGCGCTGAAGACGGGCGATGCGCGCCTAAGTCGAGGATAAAGTGGAATCGACCATGCATCTCTTTCTTTCACGGCGCGGACGCGGTCGAGTGGCGCGCGCCATGGCGATATTCGTGATGGCCATGCTGATCGTGGCCTTCGGCGTCGGCGCCGCGATAGCGGCGTCGCCCGAGCCGTGGCAGCTCGGCTTCCAGACTCCGGCCTCCGAGACCAAGGAGCGTATCCACTCGCTCCACAACCTACTGCTGGTGATCATCACGCTGATCACCTTGTTCGTCCTCGGGCTGCTGATCTACACGATGATCCGTTTCCGCGCGTCGCGGAATCCGACCCCGTCGCGGGTGGCACACAACACGATTCTCGAAGTGGCATGGACGGCGATACCGATCATCATCCTCCTGATCATCGCCATTCCGTCGTTCAAGCTGCTCTATTACGCCGATCGCACGGCCAAGCCCGACATGACGATCAAGGTCGTCGGCCACCAATGGTATTGGTCGTATGAGTATCCCGATCAGGGCAACTTCACGTTCGACAGCTATATCATCCAGGAAGCCGATTTGAAGCCGGGCCAAAAGCGGCTGCTCGAAGTCGACAATCGCCTGGTATTGCCGGTCGACACTTCGGTACGGATCCTGGTCGCCGGCACCGACGTCATTCATTCGTGGATGGTGCCGGCGCTCGGCGTGCAAATCTACGCCATGCCCGGGCGCATCAACGAGACCTGGGTCAAGATCGACCGGCCCGGCGTGTATTACGGGCAGTGCAACCAGATCTGCGGCATCAACCATGGCTACATGCCGATCGCCGTCGAGGCGTTGTCGAAGCCGGACTTCGATCGTTGGCTAGCCGGGGCGAAAACGAAGTTCGCGGCGACGGGCGGCGAGACGCCGGTGGCGCTCGTCGAGAGCCGGCGCTGAGCAGAACGTCGTAGAGCCGAGGCGCGACACAATCGATGCGGAACAGGTGACAGAAATGGCCATCAGCGAATCCCACGCGGGCGCGCATCACGATCATGACCACGGCCATCAGCCTTATGGCTGGCGGCGCTGGGTCTATTCGACCAACCACAAGGACATCGGCACGATGTACCTCGTGTTGGCGATCATAGCCGGTATCGTCGGCGGACTCGCCTCGGTCTACATGCGCATGGAGCTGCAGAGCCCGGGCATGCAATTCATGCCCGATGGCCACCACTGGAACGTGGTGATCACCGCGCACGGCCTGATCATGGTCTTCTTCGTCGTCATGCCGGCGCTGATCGGCGGCTTCGGCAACTGGTTCATCCCGCTGATGATCGGCGCGCCCGACATGGCGTTTCCGCGCATGAACAACATCAGTTTCTGGCTGCTGCCGCCGGCCTTCTTACTGCTCGCCGGATCGGCGCTGCTCGGCGGCGGCGCCGGCGTCGGCTGGACGATCTACCCGCCGCTCACCCACATCACCTATCACAGCGGCGTATCGGTCGACATGGCGATCCTGTCGCTGCACCTGGCGGGCGCCTCGTCGATCCTCGGCGCCATCAATTTCATCACCACCATCTTCAACATGCGCGCGCCGGGCATGACGCTCCATCGCATGCCGCTGTTCATCTGGGCGCTCCTGGTGACGGCCTTCCTGCTCGTGCTGTCGCTGCCGGTGCTGGCCGGTGCCATCACCATGCTGCTCACCGACCGCAATTTCGGCACCGCGTTCTTCGACGCCGCGAACGGCGGCGACCCAATCTTGTTCCTCCACCTGTTCTGGTTCTTCGGCCATCCCGAGGTCTACATCATGATCCTGCCGGCGTTCGGGATCATCAGCCAGGTGGTGGCGACCTTCGCCAAGAAGCCGGTGTTCGGGTATATCGGCATGGCCTACGCAATGGTGGCGATCGGCGTGGTCGGCTTCGTGGTGTGGGCGCACCACATGTATACCGTCGGCATGGACGTCGACACGCGCGCGTATTTCATGGTGGCGACCATGGCGATCGCGGTGCCGACGGGCATCAAGATCTTCTCCTGGATCGCCACGATGTGGGGCGGCTCGATCGAGTTCCGCGTGCCGATGCTGTGGGCAGTCGGATTCATCTTCCTGTTCACCGTGGGCGGCGTGACCGGGGTCGTGCTTGCCAATGCCGGGGTCGATCTCGCTCTCCACAACACCTATTACGTCGTGGCGCATTTCCATTACGTGCTCAGCCTCGGCGCGGTATTCGGCATCTTCTGCGGGTTCACCTATTGGTTCGGCAAGATGTCCGGCCGCGACATCCCGGAGTGGGCGGGCAAGCTGCATTTCTGGACGACGTTCGTCGGCGTCAACTTGACGTTCTTCCCGCAGCACTTCCTCGGGCTTGCCGGGATGCCGCGGCGGATTCCCGATTACCCGGACGCCTTCTACGGCTGGAACCTGGTGTCCTCGCTCGGTGCCTACCTTTCCTTCGCTTCGACGATCTTCTTCCTGGTCGTTGTCGTGTGGGCGCTCCGCGCCGGTCGTCAGGCCGAGGCCAATCCGTGGGGCGCGGGCGCGACGACGCTGGAATGGACGCATTCCTCGCCGCCGCCGCACCACACTTACGAGGAATTGCCGATCATCGCCGCCGAGGCGCGGCATTGATCGGAATGTCTTGCGCGCGCGGGGCTCGCTCGCGATGAGCCAACGCAGCCTCGACATCCGGCTGGCGGCCGAAGCTGGCTATGGCGCCGGAGTGGCCGATTTCATTGCCTTGCTCAAACCTCGGGTGATGAGTCTCGTGGTCTTCACGGCGCTCGCTGGCTACCTGGTGGCCCCTGGCGAACTGCATCCGTTGCTGGCGGCGGTCGCGGTGCTGTGCATCGCGGTGGGGGCGGGCGCCGCCGGGGCCATAAACATGTGGTACGACCGCGACATCGACGCGGTGATGCCCCGCACGTGCGACCGGCCGATCCCCGCGGGCCGCATGGAGCCGGCCGAAGCGCTCGGCTTTGGCGTCGTTCTGGCGATCGTCTCGGTCGTTGTCATGTCGCTCGCGGTCAACCTTGCCGCGGCGGCCTTGCTCGCGCTGTCGATCGCGTTCTACGTCTTCGTTTACACCATCTGGCTCAAGCGCCGCACGCCGCAGAACATCGTCATCGGCGGTGCCGCCGGCGCGTTTCCGCCGATGATCGGCTGGGCGGCCGCGACCGGCGATGTGTCGCTCGCCTCGCTCGCGTTGTTCGCGATCATTTTCATGTGGACGCCGCCGCATTTCTGGGCGCTGTCGCTGTTTCGTTCGAACGAATACGCCAAGGCCGGCGTGCCGATGCTTCCGGTGGTCGCCGGCGTGGACGAAACCAAGCGGCAGATCGTCCTCTACGCCGTCCTGCTCGCGCCGTTGTCGCTGGCGCCGTGGGCGTTGGGGTTGGCCGGATATGTGTACGCGTTCGGAGTCGGCGCGCTGTCGCTCCTGTTCGTCGCCGGGGCGCTGGCGGTCTGGAGAGAATCGGGCGACGGCGCAGCCAAGCGGCTGTTCGGCTACTCGATCGTCTATCTGTTCCTCGTCTTCGCGTTGTTGATCTTCGATCGCGTGCCGGCGGGGGCTTGAGGGACGGATGGTAATGAGCGAAACCGAGCGAATGTCGAGCGAGGCGTTCCGCCGCCGTCAGCGCTCGAAGAACGTGGCCATCGCCTGGGTGGTCGCCGGGCTGTGCGCGCTATTCTTCGTCATCACCATCGTCAAGATGGGCGGGGGCTGAGATGCGCGCCAATGCCGGCAGCGCCGCATCGAGTCGCGCCAACACGCGGGTCGCCCTGGCGACGGCCGCCGGCGTCGTTGCCATGATCGGACTGGCCTACGCTTCGGTGCCGCTCTACCGCCTGTTCTGCCAGGTGACCGGGTTTGGCGGCACGACGCAGCGCGCCGAACGCGCGCCCGAACGCGCAGGCGAGCGGGCGATGCGTGTCCGCTTCGACGCGACCGTGGCGAGCCGCGATCTGCCCTGGCGCTTCCAACCGCTCGAACGTGTCGTCGACGTCAAGGTGGGCGAGGAGCGCTTTGTCCTTTATCGCGCGACCAATATCGGCACGTTCGCGTCGACCGGTGCCGCGACATTCAATGTCACGCCGGTCAAGGCCGGAATCTACTTCCAGAAAATCCAGTGCTTCTGCTTCAGCGAACAAACGCTGGAGCCGGGGGAGTCCCGCGACATGGCGGTGTCGTTCTTCGTCGATCCGGATATCGTCAAGGATCGCGGGCTCGACGACGTCGCGGAGATCACCTTGTCGTATTCGTTCTTCCGCCATGGAACGGATGGCGCCAAGGCGATCCGCACCGGCGCGGTCGATTAGTTGTTCGGACCCGACCGGGACACGGCGCGGTTCGGCGCTTGATCCGGCGGCAGGCGGCGAGGCAAGGAGTGAGAGCGATGGCTGAAACGAAGGGGAGCGGGATCAAGCAGCCCTATCATCTGGTCGAGCCGAGCCCGTGGCCGATCATCGGCGCGATCGCGGCGGCCGTCCTGGCGTTGGGCGCGCTGACCTACATGCACCCGGAGATGTTTGGACCAGGGCTCGAGCCGGGCATCAAGGCGCTGGGGCCGTGGAAGATCATGGTCGGCGTGGTCCTGGTGCTGTTCACGATGGCCGGATGGTGGCGCGACGTGATCAAGGAAGCGCACACGCCGGGCTTGCACTCGGCGGTCGTCCAGCTCGGCCTGCGCTACGGCATGTTCTTGTTCATCACCTCCGAGGTGATGTTCTTCCTCGCCTTCTTCTGGGCCTATTTCCACTTCGCGCTGTTCCCGAACGAGGCGCTTGGCGGCGTATGGCCGCCCAAGGGTGTCGTCACGTTCGATCCGTGGGATTTGCCGTTCCTCAACACGCTGATTTTGCTTACCTCGGGCGCCACCGTCACCTGGGCGCACCACGCGCTCAAGGAGCAGAACCGGCAGCATCTCGTCTACGGCCTTACGCTCACGGTGCTGCTCGGCGTCTCGTTCACCGCGATCCAGGCCTACGAGTACAGCCACGCAGCCTTCGGTTTTCGCGAGGGCGTCTATCCCTCGACCTTCTTCATGGCCACCGGGTTCCATGGCTTCCACGTCATCGTCGGGACCATTTTCCTCGCCGTCTGCCTAGGGCGCGCAGTCAAGGGCCATTTCACGCCCGAGCGCCACTTCGGATTTGAGGCGGCGGCATGGTACTGGCACTTCGTCGACGTGGTGTGGCTGTTCCTGTTCGTCTGCATCTATTGGTGGGGCGCCGGCCCCAACCCCGGAGGACACTGATCGGCCGCGAGGGGCGTCGGGCTTGAACGGATCGACGCCCTCGCCGTTCTCCGCCGGGTGGCGCTGCCGCTGCCCGCGTTGCGGCGAAGGCCGGCTGTTCGACGGTGTGCTCACGGTGCGCGAGCGGTGCGCGGTGTGCGACTTCGATCTTCGTGCCCAGGATTCCGGGGATGGTCCGGCGGTGTTCGTGATCTTCATACTTGGGTTCGTCACCATGGGGCTGGCGGCTTGGATCGAAATCGCCCTCGAACCGCCGTTATGGGTGCACGCGCTGATCTGGCCGGTGGTCGTGCTCGGCGGCGCGGTGGCGCTGCTGCGGCCGTTCAAGGCGACGTTGATTGCGTTGCAGTATCGCCACCGGCGGGCTGACTTCGACGCCTGAACCATGCGCCAGCTCATGCCGACTTTTCGGCCGCGTCTTCTCCCGACGCTGATCGCGATTCCCGGCGTCATAGCGTTGCTTGCTCTCGGCACCTGGCAGGTCGTACGCTTGGCCGAGAAAACGGCGATCAATGCTTACCGCGCCGAGCGGGTCGACGCGCCGGCGATCGCAATCCCGTCCCGCCTCGCCGACCCGACGGAACTGGATTTTCGCCGCGTCGTCGTTTCCGGGGCCTTCCGCCATGACCGCGAGCTGTATCTGAACGCCCGTTCGCTGCGCGGCAATGCCGGCTATCATATTCTCACCCCGCTGATCCGCGACGACGGGCCGCCGATACTGATCAATCGCGGCTGGGTTCCCTATGAACGCAAGACCCCCGAGCGGCGGAGCGAAGGGCAGATCCAGGGACCCACGCGAGTCGAAGGCATCTTACGCCGCGAACCGCGGCGCGGCTGGCTGATGCCCGACAATGAGGCGGTGCGTAACGAATGGTTCTGGTACGACTTGCCGGCGATGGCGGCGGCCGCCGGACTTCCCGACCTCGCGCCATTTTATATCGAGGCGGTGGCGACGCCCAATCCAGGCGGATTTCCGATCGGCGGCCAAACCATCGTCGCGCTGCCGAGCCCGCATCTACAATACGCCATCACCTGGTACGCGCTTGCGGTCGCGCTTGCCGTCATTTACGTCATGTGGCACCAGCGTACGCGAGCGAGGTGAGGATGGGTTGCCGAGGCGCCGCATCCTTCGACACGCTCAAGATGAGCCGCCCCAATGAATCCTCGCCCTGAGCCAGTCGAGCGGCGAGCCGAGCAAAAACGAAAGCGAGTCAAATTGGAGCACCAGAAATCCATCGCGGACGCCGCGCTTGCGGCCCGCATCAACCATCCGCCGGCCTACGCCGAACTCGAAGACCGCTTTCGCCGCGTCTATCTACTCCACGATGCGATCGCGATGTTGGAGTGGGACACCGCGGCGATGATGCCCATTGGCGGAGCTTCGGCGCGCGCCGAACAACTCGCGGCGCTCAAGGTCACGGCGCATGAAATGATGTGCGAACCGCGCTTGGCGGACCTTCTGTCGGCGGCGGAGTCGCAACGAGGCCTCGACGCTTGGCAAAGCGCCAACGTGCGCGAGATGCGCCGCGCTTGGCTGCACACCACGGCGCTTCCTGGCGATCTGGTCGCCGCACGCTCGCGGGCGATCTCCGTCGCCGAGATGCACTGGCGCGATGCGCGCCCGGCCAACGACTTTCGCGGGCTTTTGCCTCGGCTGGCCGAAGTTCTGCGGTTAACTCGCGAAGCCGCGACGATCAAGGGCGAACGGCTCGGCGTTTCGGCCTATGACGCGCTGCTGGACGAATACGAGCCCGGCGGCCGCGCCGAAGCGATCGATCGCCTATTCGACGACCTCGCGCAATTCCTGCCCGGTTTTACCGAGCAGGTATTGGCCAAGCAGGCGCGCGACGGCGCGCCGCTACCGCTGCAAGGGCCGTTCGCCAAGGACAAACAGCAGGCATTGGCGATCGAACTGATGCGCGGCATCGGCTTCGAGTTTCACCACGGACGGCTCGACACCAGCCATCACCCGTTCTGCGGCGGCGTTCCCGACGATGTGCGGATCACGACGCGCTGGGATGAGGAGGATTTCGCCAGCGGCCTGATGGGCGTCCTGCACGAGACCGGGCACGCGCTTTACGAACGCGGCCTGCCCGTCGAATGGCGTCGCCAGCCGGTGGGGACAGCGCGCGGCATGAGCGTGCATGAGAGCCAGTCGCTGCTGATCGAGATGCAGGCCTGCCGGTCGCGCGATTTCATCGAGTTCCTCGCGCAAAAGGCGGCGGCGACGTTCGGCGGGAAGGGGCGGGCTTGGAGCGTCGACAATTTTTACCGCATCTATACGCGCGTCGAGCGCGGCTTGATCCGGGTCGATGCCGACGAGGTCACATACCCGGCGCACGTCATTTTGCGTTATCGCCTCGAGAAGGCGATGATCGCCGGAACGCTGGCGCTCGGCGACCTGCCGGTGGCATGGAACGACGGCATGAAAGCGCTGGTCGGCGTCGTTCCGTCGGATGACCGTGACGGCTGCCTGCAGGACATTCACTGGCCAGGCGGCGCATGGGGCTATTTTCCGACATACACGTTGGGCGCGATGACCGCAGCGCAGCTTTTCGATGCCGCCAGGCGCGCGCACCCGGAGATTCCGGCGCGCATTCGCGACGGCGACTTTACGCCACTCATCGGTTGGCTGCGCGCGCATGTCCATGCCATGGGTTCGCTGCTCTCGACATCCGAGCTGCTGACCGCTGCGACCGGACGCCCTCTCGATCCGCAGATCTTCAAGCGTCACTTGGCGGAAAGGTACCTAGAGAGGTGACGATGGGGGCAGTTGCGGTCGCCATCGTCCGAAAACATGGGAAGAACGCCGCGCGGCGAGACGCTCGATCGTGAGGTCCAATGGCATCGCGTAGAGCACGACCAAAACCACCAGCCGGCGCCGGCCAGCACGACGCATTCATGCGCCGCGCGATCGCGCTCAGTCGGCTGGGGATGGAGCGGGGGGCCGGCGGTCCGTTCGGCGCGGTGGTCGTGCGCGATGGCGTGGTGGTCGGCGAAGGTTACAACCAAGTCACCTCGACCAACGACCCAACCGCGCATGCCGAGGTGGTGGCGATACGCGACGCTTGCCGGCGGCTCGGGACGTTCAACTTGTCCGGCGCCTCGATCTACGCCAGTTGCGAACCGTGCCCGATGTGCCTTGCGGCCATCTTGTGGGCGCGCATCGATCGCCTGTGGTACGCCGGCGCCAATGAGGATGCGAGCGCGGTCGGTTTCGACGATTCGGCATTCCATCGCGAAATCCGCTTGCCGGTCGACGAACGATCGCTCAAACCGCGGCGGCTGCTCGCCGACGAGGCCAAGGCGGTGCTCGCCGAGTGGGCGAGGAAACCGGACAAGGTTCCGTATTAAGCAAGGAGCCGAGGGGCGGCGCGCTTGCCGCTCGCCCGCGCCGCAGTTAGGCTCCCCCGTCCTTCAAGCCGGTCCCAAGGAAACTTATCCTTTGCGTTACGTTTCGACCCGGGGAGACGCCCCGGCTCTCAGCTTCGATGAGGCGTTGCTGGCCGGCTTGGCGCGCGACGGCGGGCTCTATGTGCCGGAGGTATGGCCGCGGCTTTCTGTAAGAGAAATCAAGGCGTTGGGGGGACGTGGTTACGCCGAAACGGCGCTTGCCGTCATACGGCCGTTTGTCGGCGGGGCGATCGACGACCGGACGCTGGAGCGGCTGATCGCCGACGCCTATCGCGGGTTCGACCACCCCGCCGTGGCGCCGCTCAAGCAGCTCGGGGCCAACGACTGGCTGCTCGAGCTCTTCCATGGACCGACGCTGGCTTTCAAGGATTACGCGCTGCAGCTGGTCGGGCCGCTGTTCGAGCATGTGCTCAAGACGCGCGGGCGGCGGGTCACGGTCGTCGGGGCGACCTCGGGCGACACTGGCTCGGCGGCGATCGAGGCCTGCCGGGACCGAGACTCGATCGAGATCTTCATCCTCCATCCCAAGGGGCGCGTGTCCGAGGTGCAACGCCGCCAGATGACGACGGTCGTGGCGGCGAACGTTCATAACCTCGCCATTGAAGGCAGCTTCGACGATTGCCAGGATCTAGTGAAGGCGATGTTCAACGACGCCGCGTTTCGCGATCGACATGCGCTGTCGGCGGTCAACTCGATCAACTGGGCGCGCATCGCCGCGCAGATCGTCTATTACGTGACGGCGGCGTTGTCGCTGGGCGCGCCGCACCGGCGCATCGCCTTCGCCGTGCCGACCGGCAATTTCGGCAATGTCTACGCCGGCTGGGCTGCGGCGCAGATCGGCCTGCCGGTGGCGCATTGCGTCGTCGGCTCGAATCGCAACGACATTCTGACGCGCCTCATCGACAGCGGCACGATGAGGATCGACGCGGTTTCGCCATCGCTCTCGCCGAGCATGGATATCCAGGTGTCGAGCAATTTCGAGCGCCTGTTGTTCGAACTCATGGGCCGCGACGGCGCCGGCGTCGCCAAGCAGATGGCGCGCTTCCGCCGCAAGGGCGGGCTGCGCCTGACGCCCGGGCGCCATCGTCGCTTGCGCAGGTTTTTCGACGGCGCGCGGGTCGACGACGAGCGGACGCTGGCGACGATCCGTGGCATGTATGAGCGCACCGGCGAGCTCGTCGATCCGCATACCGCCGTGGGCCTGCATGCAGCCGAGACGTGTCGGCGCGACGCCACCATCCCGATGGTGTCGCTTGCCTGCGCCCATCCGGCGAAATTTCCCGATGCCGTCGAACGCGCCACCGGCGTCCGGCCGCGGCTTCCCCACCGGCTGGCCGATCTCATGGAACGGCCCGAGCGCTTCGTCTCGCTGCCGAACGACCTGCGGGCGGTCGAAGAATTCATCGCCGGACAGGCGCGGCTCGCCGCATGATCACCGAGAACGCCGCCATGAACATCCGCATTACCACGCTGCCCAATGGACTCCGCGTCGCCACCGACGTCATGACCAGCGTCGAGACGATTTCGCTTGGGCTGTGGGCGGGTGTGGGAACGCGCCACGAGATGGCGGATGCGAACGGCGTCGCCCACATGCTCGAGCATATGGCGTTCAAGGGAACGACCAGCCGGTCGGCGCG
>DATIBC010000071.1:0-21805 GCA_035457725.1 Alphaproteobacteria bacterium
TCGCGATTTCGGCGTCTCGTTCACGCCCGAGGCATTGGCACGCGGGGAAGTCACCTACGACTGCGTCAGGCGAAAGACCACGATGTGCGAACATCCAGGGGTCAGCGTGTTCTTTCGCGACCAAAGCGGCGGAGTCTTCCACACCTATTCGTGTTATGCGCGCGGCCTAGACATGGTAAACGGCGCATATCATTTTCTCGACCTGACGCCCAAGGGCCGCGATGAGGCAGGATTGCCCTACACGATGGCCTGGGCCCGCCTGCGCGACCAGTACGGCGGATGAGACGTTTTGCCATGCAAGCACGAGGGAGATAACGATGTCGTTGGAAGTGTATTGGGGTAGCGGAAGTCCTTACGCTTGGCGCGTGCTGCTGGCGCTCGAAATCAAGCGGACGCCATACGCATCGCGGCTGATCGAGTTCTCGAAAAAGCAGCATAAGGCGCCCGAGTTTCTGGCGCTCAATCCACGCGGCAAAGTGCCGGTCCTCAAGGATGGCGATTTCGCCCTGTCGGAATCGCTGGCGATCGTCGCCTATCTGGACCGCAAGTTCCCCGAGCCGCCGCTTTTCGGTCGCACGGCCGCCGAAACCGGCCTGATCTGGAAGTCGATCTCGGAGGCGCTGCACTATCTTGAGCCACCGGCCGGGCGCATTATCGTTCCGGTGTTTTCCGACAAGGTGGCCGAGGCGGCGGAAGATATCGCCGCCGCGAAACCGGCGCTGCACGATGAGCTCTACCGCCTCGACGAAGCGCTCGCGGGGCAGGACTGGCTGGTCGGCGCCAGCATCACCGCAGCCGACGTCGCCGTCTATCCGTTCATCGAGATACTTCTGCGCGTCGCCGGAAAGGGCAACGCACAACCGCTCGACCTCGGTCTGCTGCCGCTCGCCAAACGCTATGCCGCGATCCACCGGTGGTGCGAGCGGATACGGGCGTTACCGGGATACGAACGTACCTACCCGCCGCACTGGCGCGCCGCCGCCTAGCGCGGCGAGGCGGTGAGGCGGGCTAGGCGGTCGAGCGCATCGATCGCCGCGTCGACGCGCTGATCGGCGGCGCGCGCGTACCATGTGCGCGCCTGCGACAAGTCGCGACGTCCGCCGTCGCCGGTCTCGTACATCAACCCCAGCGCGTATTGGGCGAATCCGTGTCCCTGGTTCGCCGCCCGCTCATACCAGCGTCGCGCCTCGCGCAAGTCCACCTCGACGCCGATCCCCTGGCGGTAGAACTGCGCCAAGTTGTATTGCGCGGCGGCATCCCCGTCCTGCGCCAGCATCCAAAATTGGAGCCACGCCGACTCGACGTCTCCAGCGTCAAAGGCATCGACGCCGGACTTAAAATCGGCGGCGTGCGGCGCCGGCGCGGCGCCGAGGATCGCGATGAGCGTTGCCGCGACGCGGAGCCAGCCGCGCCGCGGCGTCATCCATTACCTCCCGCCTCCGCCGGCGGCGGAGTGGCGAGTTGCTGCTGCAGCGTCGTCAGCACGAAGACGCGCAGCGCGCTCGACAGGTTATCGCGCCGCTGCTTGTCAATTTCGGTCACCAAATCGTTGATCGAAACGCCGCGCCGTTGGGCGATGCCTTTGAGGGCCGCCCAAAATTCCGGCTCGAGCGAGACGCTCGATCGGTGGCCGGCGATGATTACCGAGCGCTTGCGAATTGCCCCGGCCATTTTCCGGCTCCTTCATCAGCCGCGCGGGCCCAGCATGCGATCGGGCTGGACCCAGCGGTCGAACTGCTCTTCGGTTAGAAGGCCGAGCTGCAACGCGGCCTCTTTGAGCGTAAGGTCGTGCGCGAACGCGTGTTTGGCGATACGAGCCGAATTGTCGTAGCCGATGTGCGGATTGAGTGCCGTGACGAGCATTAGCGACTGCTGAACCAACTTGGCGATCCGCGTCTCATGCGCGGCGATGCCGACGACGCAGTGATCGGTGAAACTGGCCGCGGCATCGCCGAGCAAGCGAATCGACTGCAGTAGATTGTAAGCCATCACCGGCTTGTAAGCATTCAGTTGCAGATGCCCGGATGCGCCGGCGATCGTGACGGTGAGATGGTTTCCCATGACTTGAGCGCAGACCATCGACAGCGCCTCGGTCTGGGTCGGGTTGACCTTGCCGGGCATGATCGACGATCCCGGTTCGTTTTCAGGCAGCGCCAGCTCGCCAATGCCGCAACGAGGACCGGAAGCGAGCAGGCGTATGTCATTGGCGATCTTCATCAACGAGGCGGCGACGGTGTTGAGCGCGCCCGAACATTCGACGATGGCGTCGTGCGCAGCGATCGCTTCGAATTTGTCTTGCGCCGGCATGAACGGGAGGTTGGTGAGCCGCGCCAGCTCCTGGGTGAAGCGGGCGGCGAAGCCGACATGCGCGTTGAGCCCGGTGCCGACGGCAGTGCCGCCCTGCGCTACCGGGTACAACCGCGGCAACACGCCCTCGATGCGGGCGATGCCGAGCTCCACCTGGCGGGCCCAGGCGCCGAACTCCTGCCCCAGCGTCAGCGGCACGGCGTCCTGGAGGTGCGTGCGGCCGATCTTGACTATCTCGGCGAACGCCCCGGCCCGCTCCGCCAGCGCCTCGCCGAGACGGTGCAGCCCCGGAAGCAAGCAATCGTGGATTTCCGCCACGGCGGCGATGTGCATCGCCGTCGGAAAGCTGTCGTTCGACGACTGGCAGCGGTTGACGTGATCGTTGGGGTGAACCGGAGCGCGCGTGCCGAGTCGCTGTCCAAGCAACTCGTTGGCGCGGTTGGCGATCACCTCGTTGACGTTCATGTTGGTTTGCGTTCCGGAGCCGGTCTGCCAGACGACCAGCGGAAAATGGTCGGCCAGCAACCCCTCGATCACCTCGTCGGCGGCCTGCACGATCACCGCGCCGAGCTTGCGGTCGAGCTCTCCCAGCTCCATGTTGGCGAGCGCCGCGGCTTTCTTTTGGACGCCGAAAGCGCGTACTAGGGCGTGAGGGATTCTTTCATCGCCGATGCGAAACAGCTCTACGCTGCGTTGCGTCTGCGCGCCCCAATATCGATCGGCCGGCACTTCGATGGCGCCGAAGGAATCGCTCTCAACCCGCGTCGCTGGACGGTCGTCCATCGGACATCAACTCAGCTGGGCGATCAGAGGCCTATCCGGGCCATGAGTATCATTTAACCACAGACATGATCGAGCCGCGACAGCCGCGAGGGAACGTCCGAGAAGGGCGATCCGAAGCGAAAATATTGAGCAATTTCAGGCGCGTCGAAGCGGGCGGCCGCCGCCTCGCCGTGACGCGCGGCGCCTCTGCCCGCGGGCGCGAGGATCGCGGCTGCGCAGCGCAGCCCCGAATGCCTGGTCGGCCCAATCGACCATCGCCGCCGGATCCTCGAGCAGGTCCGTCGGCGCCTGCCAGTACGGCATCTCGACGGATTTTCCGCTGGCGTGCTCATAAGTGAATGGCTCCATCCCAGCGGCGACAAAGTCGGGTCGATTGATTTGATCGACCTTGAGATAGAGCACGTCGTCGAAGACCAGCCCGAACATGATCCCGCGGCGATACAGTCCGTAGCCGCCGAACATCCGGCGGGCAGAAACCCCACCGAGGCCGTGCATGAGGTCGATGACGTGCTCGACGAAACCGGAATCGAGGGTCAATCGCCGTCTCCTTAGAATTGCTATGCGGCCAAGCGCTGGCTGCCCCGCATCGATTCCGCCATGAAATGCGCTCAACCCGTCCACTTGGCGAAGAAGTCGTTGCCCTTGTCGTCGACGACGATAAAAGCGGGGAAGTTCTCGACCTCGATGCGCCAGATCGCCTCCATGCCAAGCTCGGGATAGGCGATACATTCGATCTTCTTGATGCAGTCTTGGGCAAGTTTGGCGCCTTCGCCGCCGATCGAGCATAGATAAAAGCCACCATACTTCTTGCAGGCGTCGGTCACTGCTTTCGATCGATTGCCCTTGGCCAGCGTGACGTAGCTGCCGCCGGCGGCCATGAACTCGTCGATGAAGCCGTCCATGCGGCCCGCCGTCGTCGGTCCAAACGCCCCCGACGCATAGCCCTCGGGCCGTTTCGCCGGTCCGGCATAGTAGATTGGATGATCCTTGAAGAATTGCGGCAAGGTTTCGCCCGATTCCAGCCGCGTGCGAAGTTTGGCGTGCGCCAAGTCACGCGCGACGATCAATGGGCCGCTGAGCGAGACCCGCGTTGTCACCTTGTGTTGCGACAACGTCCTGCGGATATCGTCCATCGACCTGTCGAGATCGACGCGGACTTCCGGACCGCCCAACTTCGCCACGTCGATCTCGGGCAGATACTGCGCCGGATTGGTCTCGAGTTGTTCGAGGAACACACCATCGCGAGTGATGCGGCCAAGCGCCTGGCGATCGGCGGCGCAGGACACGCCGATCGATATCGGCAGGCTTGCGCCGTGTCTCGGCAAGCGGATGACCCGCACGTCGTGGCAGAAATACTTGCCGCCAAATTGCGCGCCGATGCCGTTCGATTGCGTGAGCCGATGGATCGTCTCCTCCATCTCGACGTCGCGAAATGCCTGGCCGAACTTGTTGCCCGAGGTGGGCAGGCCGTCGAGGTAACGGCACGTGGCAAGCTTCAGCGTCTTCAGATTGAACTCGGCCGAGGTCCCGCCGACGACGATCGCCAGGTGATAGGGCGGACACGCAGCGGTGCCGAGCGTCTTGATCTTCTCGTCGAGCCATTTCAACAGCCCGTCGCGGTGCAGGCGTGATGGCGATTCCTGGAAGAGGAACGTCTTGTTGGCCGAGCCGCCGCCCTTGGCGATGAACAGGAACTCGTAAGTGTCGCCGTCGGTCGAGTAGAGATCGATCTGCGCCGGCAGGTTGTCGCCGCTATTGACCTCGTCGAACATCGTCAACGGAGCCACTTGGCTGTAACGCAGGTTGCGCTCGGTGAACGTCTTGTGCACGCCTCGGGCGAGGGCTTCGGCGTCGTTGGCGCCGGTCCATACCCGCTCGCCCTTCTTGGCCATGACGATTGCCGTGCCGGTGTCCTGGCACATCGGCAGGACGCCGCCGGCGGAAATGCAAGCGTTCTTGAGCAGGTCGTAGACGACGAACTTGTCGTTCGCCGACGCCTCGGGATCATCGAGGATGCGGCGCATCTGACTGAGATGCCCCGGCCGCAGCAGGTGCGAGATGTCGCGAAACGCCTCGGCCGCCAAGAGCGTCAGCGCCTCGGGCGCAACCCGCAGGATGTCCTCGCCGTCGAGCTTCGTCGTCGACACGAAATCGGCGGTGAGTTTGCGGTATTGCGTGGCGTCGTCGGCGAGTTCGAAGGGTTCGCGATAGGAGAATTCGGGCATTTTTGGATTTCCGTCAGGCCGGCCGCCACGCGGGCCGGCGTCGCAAATGGCTGTTCTAGCCGGGAACTATTTCTTGCGGAACGAGTCGAGCGCCACGACGCGCGCATCGCCGGCCTTGGCGGGCGCATCGACCGACTTTTCGGCGGGCGCCGCAGGCGTGCCGACCGCGGGCGCCCCGGCCTCGCTCGTCGCTCCGTCGACGATGGCGCCGGGAAATTGCAGTCCGAACTGCACCGATGGGTCGACGAAGGCGCTGATCGCGGCGAATGGCACCGACAGCCGCTCCTGTTGGCCATTGAAGCTCAGCGTCACCGCGAAAGTCTCGGGCCGGACGTCGAGACCCCAAAATTGGTGCTGCAAGACGACCGTCATTTCCTGCGGGTGCTTCGCTCGCAGATGATCGGGCATGGTCACGCCCGCGGCGTCGGTGCGGAAGGTGATGTAAAAATGATGGTCGCCGCGCAAGCCCTGGCGCGCCGCGCTTTCCAGCGCCTTGCGGACGACGCCGCGCAACGCGTCCTCCATCAGCTTGTCGTATTGCATCAGGTCCTTGCCCACGCGCGATTCCCCGAAGCGTAAAGTGGGGGGCTTCTGTTGCCCGGCGCCCCCCGAGCCGCGCTACGTTTGGTCGCTCTTGGCGATTAAGCCTTAAGCAGCCTTGGCAGCGAGAGCCACGTTATCGTTGGCATCTCTAGTTTGGCCCGATGACGGCGGTACCATGCCGGGCAAACACCATGCCTTTCCCCGTGCGTCGATCCTGGTTCGCCCCCATAGGCGTGCGCGCCGCTCGGCGGCGCACGCGGAGTTGGTGGAGGCGCCGGGCACTGCCCCCGGGTCCGCAGCGGCTATTGCGCATGGCTTTTATCGCCATAGTCGGTCACCCGACGAAGAAAATATAAGCATTCCAGCACGGTCGGGAAAGGGGCAGGCGGGGCTGGTGCTATCCTAATTAGGGGTGAGGTGTTCTAAGTTGCCGCCGCCAATCGTTCGAATCGAATTGGAGGGCATGCATGGCAAATCGTCGTCCATCACTACATAGAGACGTCGCATTTGCCGGTACCTGTAAGCGCCGCCCATTGAGCCCGACCTCATGGACCCAATCAGGCCCCTCTGGCGGACGTGAGACCAACCAACCGAGAGCAAAGGGAATGAACTCAGGGAGCGAACTAGCGACCTGCCTTACTCGCGATCATGTTCGTATCGATGATCGACTGGAAAGGCGGGGAGCCACCGCTCTCTTCGGCAGACCCACGTCTCGTAAGTCGGCCGGATCAGGTTGTCCGAGTCCAGAGTCCCAGCGTTGACCTCGATTTCGGATCCTATTTTGTCGAAGACTGAGGAACCGCACACCGGACAGAAGTGGCGAAAGCCATAATGCGCCGTTTCACCCGTCACGGTAACGACGGTGTCCGGAAAGACCGCGAAGGCGTGAAAAACCCCGCCATACTGCTTTCGGCAATCGAGACAATGGCAGATGCCAACGCGGCTCGGCTCGGCGTCGATTGCCAGCCTCACTTTTCCGCATAAGCATCCGCCGGTAAAGTAATGGCCTTCCATTCGGCGACCTCCTGCCGATACCGCTCGTTCGAGACGCGACCGGGCATCGGCGAACGAGATGCTTGAGTGATCGGTTTAACCGATGTCTCAGGGGTCGAGTTCAGGCGAACCGTTGGACAATTGCATACCATGGCCCCGAGTCTGCGATCCAAAGCCTTGATTCGTTGCAAAGTCAACCAGATCTGACCAACCTTCCCGCCGCGCTTTTCGTTCTTGCCCATCGGAATCACCCCCTTTCGGATGACTTGAGGCATTGCCTTGAATTTCAATCGTCAACTCCACCGGAGGGTCGTCATCGTCATGGATTTGCGAGACGCTCATCGCGAACGTGCGGAACCAGCGGACGCGCTTTTGGCGTAGGTCAATCATCCGTCGTCGATGCAATCTTTTTCAGGAGTTCCACCAGCAGGGGGTCTAAATCCAGTTCGACCCCACTTACGCCACCTCCACCACCGCTGCCGGCACCGGAGCTGTCCTCAATTACACACTTGATAGCTGAAATTGGGACAGCACCGCGGGGTTGGACGATCTGTTCCGATCGCCCCGTCGAGGTTAGAGTAAACGCCCTCCGTTTCGAGTCGCCCACCCACGCTCGAGGTCTCGTTTTCCGCGATGCGTCCATATCTCGACCTGCTGCAGCTCATACTCGATCGCGGGACACTAAAGCGCGATCGCACCGGCGTCGGCACCAAGAGCATCTTCGGCCACCAGATGCGTTTCGATCTGGCGGCGGGGTTTCCGCTGGTGACGACGAAAAAGCTGCACGTCAAATCGATCATCCACGAGCTGCTGTGGTTTCTCGCCGGCGATACCAATGTGCGCTATCTGCAGCAAAACGGCGTCAATATCTGGAACGAATGGGCCGACGCAGACGGCGACCTCGGGCCGATCTACGGGCGCCAATGGCGGTCGTGGCCGACTCCCGACGGCGGCCATGTCGATCAAATCTCCGAGGTCATCTCGACGATCCGTCGGCACCCCGATAGCAGGCGGTTGATCGTCAGCGCCTGGAACGTCGCCGATATCGGCCAGATGAAGCTGCCGCCATGCCACTGCATGTTCCAGTTCTACGTCGCCGAGGGAAGGTTGTCGTGCCAGCTCTATCAGCGCTCGGCCGACGCGTTCCTCGGCGTGCCGTTCAATATCGCGTCATACGCGCTGCTGACCATGACGGTTGCGCAGGTGACCGGGCTCAAGCCCGGAGAATTCATCCACAGCTTCGGCGATGCGCATCTCTATCTCAATCACGTCGAGCAAGCGTTGACGCAGATCGCTCGCCAGCCGCGCTCGCTGCCGCGAATGGAGCTTGACCCGGCGATCTCCGACATCTTCGCTTTTCGCTACGAGCATTTCCGGCTCGTCGGCTACGACCCGCATCCGCACATTGCCGCGCCGGTCGCCGTGTGAGCGCCCCAGCATCAGGGACCGGCGTCACGATCGTCGCCGCGATCGCGCGCAACCGCGTCATTGGAAGCAAGAACCGTCTGCCGTGGCGACTGCCCGACGACCTGAGTCGCTTCAGGCGGCTTACGCTCGGCAAACCCGTCATCATGGGCCGCAAGACGTTTGATTCGATCGGCCGGCCGCTGTCCGAGCGACGCAACATCGTCCTCACGCGCGCCTCCGCGTGGGCAAGTGACGGCGTCGTAGTCGCTCGTTCATTCGACGAGGCGCTTACGTTCGCCGCCGCCTGGGGCGGCGCCGGCGAAGCCATGGTGATCGGCGGCGCCGAGATCTACGCGCAGGCCCTCCCGTTGGCCCATCGCCTCGAATTGACCGAGGTCGAACTCGATCCCGAGGGTGACGCGCTATTCCCCGACTTCGACCGCGACGCCTGGCGAGAAACCTTTCGCGAGCGCCATCACGGCGCTCCGACCTTCAGCTTCGTGACACTGGAGCGCCGTGCGAGTTGATCGGCGATCGCGCGGAGTCGATTATTGCACGACGATCTTCGGCGCCGGACGCGCCGCGCCGGGCGCGAGCTGACGCGACAGCTTTTCCCACACCCGATCGGCGATGGCGCGGTAAGCCTTGGCGTGAGGGCTCTCGGGGTCGCTGACGACGATTGGCCGGCCGCCATCCGAGGTCTCGCGGATGGCGATGTGGAGCGCGATCTCGCCGAGAAACTCCATGCCGAGCTTGTCGGCCTCGCGCCGCGCCCCGCCATGAGCGAAGATTTCCGAGCGATGACCGCATTTGGGGCAGACGAAATAGCTCATGTTCTCGATGATGCCGAGCACCGGGACGTCGACCCGGCGGAACATGTTGAGCCCCTTGCGGGCATCGAGCAGGGCGATGTCTTGCGGCGTCGAGACGATGATCGCGCCGGCGAGGGGCACGCGTTGCGCCATGGTGAGCTGGGCGTCGCCGGTGCCGGGCGGCATGTCGACGATGAGCACGTCGAGTTCGCCCCACGCGACGTCGCGCAACATCTGCTCGAGCGCGCCCATCACCATCGGCCCGCGCCAGATCATCGGCGTGTCCTCGGCGACGAGAAACCCCATCGACATGCACTTGACGCCGTAATTCTCCATCGGCATCAGCGTGCGGCCATCGGGCGAATGCGGGCGGCCGGAGATGCCCATCATGCGCGGTTGCGACGGGCCGTATATGTCGGCGTCGAGCACGCCGATCTTCAGTCCCTTGACGGCAAGCGCCATTGCCAAATTGACCGCGGTCGTCGACTTGCCGACACCGCCCTTGCCCGACGCGACGGCGACGATCGCCTTTACCCCCGGCACGAGCGGCTTGGTCGCGCCGGCTGGGCCACCGGCGGCTGCACGCGGCGGTTGCGGCGCGGCCTGGCTCGTCTGCGCCGTCAGCACCGCGGTCACCGACAGCACCCCGGCGAGCGCCTCGACGGCTTTCTCCGCCTCGCGGCGCAACGGCTCGAGGGCGGGACCGCGCTTGGCGTCGACCTCGATGGCGAACCCGACGTGTCCGTCCTTGACCACCAGACCCTGCACCATGTCGAGCGCGACGATATCCTGTTGACGATCGGGGTCGACGACGCGACGCAGTGCGTCGAGCACTTGGGCGGCGGTCGGAAGCTGGTTGGGGTTCACCGGGACGAATCCTTGATTGCTCAGATATTCCACCAATATAACGCTTTAGAGGGCGTCGCTTTTGGTCGCGCACGGCCGCCCAGGGTGATATAAGCCGCCGGGCACGGTTTGGAAAGCGATACACGTCCCCGATGCGGTCGGGCGAATTGGCGATCTCGGGCGGCGGCGCGCGATCGCGAGCGAGGGAGGTTCAAGCAAGCAATGCCGTGGAACCAAGGCGGGGGCGGCGGTCCCTGGGGCGGAGGTGGCGGCGGTGGCGGACAAGGTCCGTGGGGACGACCGCCGGGCGGCGGCGGGTTCGGTCCCCAGCCGCCCAACATCGAGGATCTGATCAAACGCAGCCAGGAACGCATGCGTCGCATCATGCCGGGCGGGTTCGGCTCGGGCCGCGGCGTCGCGCTGATCGTGCTCGTCGCTGTGGTGTTCTGGTTGTTGTCGGGTTTTTATCGCGTGCAGCCGGACGAGCAAGGCGTCGTGTTGCGTTTCGGCGAGTGGATCAAGACCACGCCGCCAGGATTGAATTATCGCCTGCCGGCGCCGATCGATTCCGTCTTGACGCCCAAGGTGACGCGCGTCAACAGCCTCGATATCGGGTTTCGCGCCGCGACCGATGGCCGCGGCGGCCGCTTACGCTCGGTGCCGGAGGAGGGACTGATACTGACCGGCGACGAAAACATCATCGAGGTGCAATACACGGTATTCTGGTTGATCAAGGACGCCGGGATGTTCCTGTTCAACATCGCCTCGCCCGAGTTGACGGTGAAGGCGGCGGCCGAGAGCGCGATGCGTGACATCGTCGGCCAGACACCTTCGCAGCTCGTGCTTGCCGAGGGCCGCGCGGCGGTCGAACGCCAGACGCAGGCACTGCTGCAGCGGATCCTCGATGAGTACGGCGCCGGCATCGCCATCACGCAAGTCCAGCTCCGCGCAGTGGAGCCCCCCGACAAGGTGATCGACGCGTTTCGCGACGTGCAGCGCGCCAAGGCCGATCGCGAGCGAGCGCGCAACGAGGCCGAGGCCTATCGCAACGACATCGTCCCGCGGGCGCGCGGCGAGGGGCAGCGACTGATCCAGGAGGCCGATGCATATCGCCAGCAGGTGATCGCCCAAGCCCAAGGCGAAGCGCAACGGTTCGTCTCGGTTTACAACGCTTACAAACTGGCCGAGGACGTGACCAAGCAGCGCCTCTATCTGGAGACAATGGAGCAAATTCTGCGCGGAACCAACAAAGTGATCATCGACAACGCGGCGACTAGCGCGCAGGGCGTGGTGCCCTACCTGCCGCTGCCCGAGATCCAGCAGCGACGCGGCGGCGGGCAGCCCGCTCCGGCCGCCGGCCAGCCGACGGGAGCGCGGCAATGATGAACCGAAATCTCATGATGGCGATCCTGATCGTCCTCGGCGGCGCATTGTTCGTAATCTGGAACGCGCTGTTCGTCGTCGATCAACGCCAACAGGCGTTGGTCCTGCAGCTCGGCGATCCGGTGCGGATCGTTCGCGAACCGGGCCTCAAGATCAAGATCCCGTTCGTCCAACAAGTCAGCTATTACGACCGCCGCCTGCTCGATTTCGACGCCGACGCGCAGGAAGTGATCATGGCCGACCAGAAGCGTCTCGTGGTCGACGCCTTTGCGCGCTACCGCATCGTCGACCCGCTGCGTTTCTACCAGACCGTGGGCACCGAGGCGAACATGCGCAACCGTCTTTCGGCGATCGTTGTCGCCAGCATGCGCAATGTGCTCGGCTCGGTTCCCTTCTCGGAGGTTCTGACCTCGCGCCGCTCCGCGCTGATGCGCCAGATCAGCGACCTGGTGGTCGCCGAATCCAATTCGTTCGGCGTCGAGGTGATCGACGTGCGCATCATGCGCGCCGATCTCCACCCCGACAACAGCCCGGCGATCTTCGCCCGCATGCAGACCGAACGCCAGCGTGAGGCCAACCAAGAGCGCGCCGAGGGCGCCGAGTTGGGCCAGCGAATCCGCGCCGAAGCGGAACGCGACCGGACGGTCATCCTCGCCGACGCGCAACGGCAGGCGCAGATATTGCGCGGCGTCGGCGACGCCGAGGCGACCGCGATTTTCGCTGACGCCTTCAATCGCGACCCGCAGTTTTACGGGTTCTATCGTTCTCTCGAGGCCTATCGCAAAGCGCTCGGCGACGGTCAGGCGACCATGGTGCTTTCTCCAGACAGCGACTTCTTCCGCTATTTCCGTGAGTTGCAAGGCACGCCAAGCGGCGATGGGCGGCCGGGCGCTGCGGGAAAATAGGCGAGTACGTTCTCGAGTTGCGTTTGCGCGCTCGAGTTCGCGCGAGAGGCCGCGCTGACACTCGCCAGTTCGCGTCGCGCCGAAAAATATGGAATCATTGTGGCGTCAGTCGGCCTGTGCTTGAAGGCACTGCGATCGCCGCCTAAATCGAACCACACTTTTGGAAGATCGTGCGTCGTCGCGGATCGATGCTCTAGGAAACAATTCCGTTGTTCGGCACGGCCGGACGACAAGAACAAGAAGAGGAGACTCGAAGGTGAATTCTTCCTGCGAACGTTTGGCGGCGCGTCCGCTGCTGGGGCGCGCGGCCCTTGTCGTGCGTCGCGGCCTGCTCGCCGCGGCCGTTGCGGCGGTAATCGTCGGCCCATCGGCGGCCCCGGAGTTGGCGCTCGCGCAAGGCCGCGGCAATCCGCCGGCGCAAGGTTTCGCCGATCTGGCCGAGCGGCTGTTGCCCGCGGTGGTCAACATTTCGACCACGCAGACCGTACGCCAGGATCGCAATCAGCAGCAGGGACCGCAGCAGGGTCCGCAGGGCGAGCGGCGCCGCGGCCCCGAAGTTCCGCAATTTCCGCCCGGTTCGCCGTTCGAGGAGTTCTTCCGCGAATTCTTCGACCGCCAAGGACGACCCGACGCGCCGCCGCGGCGCACGCAATCGCTCGGCTCCGGTTTCGTCATCGATTCGACGGGATATGTGGTGACGAACAACCACGTCATCGCTGAGGCCGACGAAATCAAGGTGATCCTGCACGACGACACGCAACTCGCCGCCAAGGTGATCGGGCGCGACCCCAAGACCGACCTCGCTGTGCTCAAGGTCGAGCCGAGCAAGCCGCTGACGGCGGTCAAGTTCGGCAACTCCGATCAAACCCGCGTCGGCGACTGGGTGGTCGCCATCGGCAACCCGTTCGGCCTCGGCGGCACGGTCACGGCGGGCATCGTCTCGGCGCGCGCGCGCGACATCAACGCCGGACCCTATGACGACTTCATCCAAACCGACGCCTCGATCAATCGCGGCAATTCAGGCGGCCCGATGTTCAACCTCGCCGGCGAAGTCATCGGCATCAACACCGCCATCTATTCGCCTTCGGGCGGCAGCGTCGGCATCGGCTTCGCCATTCCGGCGAATCTCGCCAAGCCGGTGATCGACCAGCTCCGCGTCAGCGGCAAGGTCCGGCGCGGCTGGCTCGGCGTGCAAATTCAGAGCGTCACCGACGAAATCGCCGAGAGCCTCGGCCTCAGCAAGGCGCGCGGCGCGTTGGTGGCGCGGGTGACCGAAAATAGCCCGGCCGCCAAAGGCAAGATCGAGTCGGGCGACGTGATCTTGAAATTCGACGGCAAGGACGTGACGGAGATGCGGCGCCTGCCGCGCTACGTCGCCGAGACGCCGGTCGATAGGACGGTCAAGGTCGAGGTGCACCGCAAGGGCAAGAGCGTGATGCTTGACGTGACCATCGGCGAGCTCGACGAAAGCGAACAGGTCGCCGCGGCGCCGCGCGGCGGGCAACGCGGCCAGTCGAACACCGGCCCAACCGTCGATGCGCTCGGCATGTCGCTTTCGGCCATCACGCCCGAGTTGCGCGAACGCTTCGAGGTCGCCGAGAAGACCAAGGGCGTGCTGATCACCAAGGTGGCGGAGGGCACGCCGGCTGCCGAGCGCGGCCTGCGGCCGGGCGACGTCATCGTCGAGATCGACCAGGAAGAGGTGACGTCACCCGCGCAAGTCGCCCAGAAGGTCAAGGACGCGCGCGCCGCCGGCAAGAAGAAGAGCATCCTGGTGATGATCGAGCGGCAAGGCGAGCAGCGTTTCGTTGGGCTGTCGCTCGGCAGCTGAACCGCGTTCTGGCCGTGAAGTGAACAAGGGGCGGGTCCGACGATCCGCCCCCATTCATTTCGCGCCGCGCCGCGCCGTCCGACGCGGCTTGGGCGCGCGCGGCCCGGTTTCGCCCCACCGCTTCACCAGGTCCGATTCAATATCGAACAGATCGAGCGCCCGGCCGACGGTGTGATCGACGATGTCATCGACGGTTCTGGGCGATTGGTAGAACGCCGGCACCGGCGGCAGGATCACCGCCCCCGCCTCGGCGGCCTGCGTCATCGCGCGGAGATGGCGCACATCGAGCGGCGCTTCGCGTACGAGCAGAACCAGGCGCCGTCGTTCCTTGAGCACGACGTCGGCGGCGCGAGTGAGAAGACTGGTGGTGTTGCCGTAGGCGATCTCGGCAAGCGAGCGGATCGAGCATGGCGCGACGATCATACCGAGCGTCTTGAACGAACCGGACGAAATGCTGGCGCCGACGTCTTCGGGCTTGTGGACGACGGTGGCGATGGCCTCGACGTCGCGGACTTTCAAATCCGTTTCATACGCCAACGTCATTTCCGCGGCGCGCGACAAGACGAGGTGCGTCTCGATGCCGGCGCGGCGCAGCGCTTGCAGCGCGCGCACGCCGTAGACGACGCCCGAAGCGCCGCTGATCCCGACGATGATGCGCCGTACTCTCGGCATGCCTTCTCCTGATACCGTCGTGGAGTAGAACATTCGACGGCGGACCAAGGCAACGCCTAGCTCGCGAATTCGTCCGCGCTGTAGCCCTGGACGTATAACAGTGCCGTCAGGTCGCCATGATCGATGCGGATCGGCGCCGCCGCCGCCACCGCCGGTTTCGCCCGAAAGGCGATGCCCAATCCCGCGGCGGACAACATCGGCACATCGTTCGCGCCGTCGCCGACCGCCAAGCTGGCGCTGGCGTCGAGCCGCATTTGCTCGGTCAGCCTACGCAAGGTCGCCAATTTGGCGTCGCGGCCCAAGATGGGCCCGCGCGGCCGTCCGGTCAGCTTTCCATCGACGATCTCGATCTCGTTGCCGTGTTCTTCGTCGGCGCCGAGAAGGGTTTGCACATGCCGGGTGAAGGTGCGAAGGCCGCCCGACACAATGGCGACGCGCGCGCCATGCGCGCGCATCGTCCTGACCAAGGTCGTCGCGCCGGAAACGACGCGGATCCGCGCTTTCGCTTCATCGAGCCAACGCGCCGGCGCGCCGCGCAGCATGGCGATGCGTTCGCGAAACGACGCTTCGAAATCGAGTTCGCCGTTCATGGTGCGGCGCGTAATCGCAGCGACTTGATCGCCGATGCCCGCCTTGGCGGCGAGCTCGTCGAGCATTTCGTTCTCGATAAGCGTCGATTCCATGTCGGCGACAAGCAACGTCTTGCGCCGCCCGATCGCCACCGAAGCCGCGATGTCGACTGGCGCCCCGCCCAGCGCTCGCCGGGCTATGTCTGCCACCGCCGCGCGCGAGCCCTGCGGCAAAGCGATATCGCAAGCGATCCTTGGCGCGAGCCAGCGCGCCGGCGATGGCGCCCCGCCTTCGGCCGCCAACGCCTCACGCACGCGCGCGACGATGCTATCTTCGAGCGCGGCCGTCGCCGGATCGGCGGTCAACGTCAATACAAGGCTCATCGCAAGCTCGTGAAACGCCAGGGGGGCGACTATGGAAACCCCGCTTGATCTTGGCAAGGACGGTCGACCATCCGTCATCGTGGTCGCCGGGCCGACGGCGAGCGGAAAATCGGCGCTGGCGACGATATTGGCCGAACGCCTGAATGGCGTGGTGATCAATGCCGACGCCATGCAGGTCTATCGCGAACTTCCGATCCTGACCGCGGCGCCGACCCCGTCCGACCGCCTTCGTGCTCCGCATCGTCTCTATGGCGTTATGTCAGCGGCGGAGCGATGCACCGTGGGGCGCTGGCGAGAGTCGGCGCTCGCCGAGATCGGCGCTGCGCATGGTCAACGTCGCCTGCCAATCGTCGTCGGCGGCACTGGCATGTATATCAAGGCGCTGCAGGATGGCCTGGCAGCGGTGCCGCCGATCCCGCAAGCCATCCGGAAGAAGGCTCACGAGCGTCTCGCGGTGGTCGGGGCCGCAGGCATGCATGCCGAACTTGCGTTCCTCGATCCGACGATGGCAGCGCGCCTGTCGCCCGGCGATTCGCAACGTGTGCTTCGCGCCTGGCAGGTACGGCTAGCCACCGGTCGCTCGCTCGCCGACTTTCAACGGGCGATACCGCCTGATCCGGTCGCGCGATTCATCACGCTGCTGCTCCTGCCGCCACGCGAAACGATTCACGCGGCGATCGCTAGGCGGTGCCAAGCGATGATGGCAAACGGCGCGCTCGACGAAGTACGCCGCCTGATCGAGCTCAATCTCGATCCGACGCTCCCAGCTCTGAAGGCAGTTGGCGTGCGCGAACTTGGCCGCCACCTGCGAGGTGAGACAACGTCTGCCGAAGCGCTGGCGGCCTTCGTCCAAGCCACCCAGCAATATGCCAAGCGACAGGTCACCTGGTTTCGCCACCAGTACGTGCCGGTCCATACCTGGCATGCGCAATATTCGGAAAGTCTAGACACCGAAATGTTTCCAATAATTAGAAAACTAATTGACGCAGTGCCGCAAAGCGTCTAGGTTACGCGCCCTTGCCTTACCAGACGGCCGAAAAGTGCTGATATTTCACAGTGTTGTTGAGGATTTACGAATGCGTGCGAAGACCGCCAAGCCATCGTCCGCCCCGTCCGCCGACCAATTGAAGACGGGCTCCGAGATCGTGCTCAAGGCTCTGGCCGACCAAGGCGTAGAGGTTATTTTCGGCTATCCGGGGGGCGCGGTATTGCCGCTTTACGACGCGTTGTTCCAGCAGAACGCCTTGCGCCACATCCTGGTCAGGCAGGAGGGGGGCGCGGTCCACGCGGCGGAAGGCTATGCCCGTTCGACCGGCAGAGTGGGCGTCGTCCTGGTGACCTCGGGTCCGGGCGCCACCAACGCGGTCACCGGGCTGACCGACGCGTTGATGGATTCGATTCCGGTGGTCTGTCTGACCGGCCAGGTGCCGACGCACCTGATCGGCAACGACGCATTCCAGGAGGCCGACACGGTCGGCATTACCCGGCCGTGCACCAAGCACAATTATCTGGTCAAGGACATCGGGCAATTGTCGCGGACGATCCATGAGGCGTTCCACGTCGCGCGATCGGGCCGCCCCGGACCGGTCGTCGTCGACCTGCCGAAGGACATCTTGGTCGGCAAGGGACATTACACGCCGCCGAACGAGGCGCGGCACAAGAGCTACAACCCGCGCCGCGAGCCCGATCCGCAGAGTGTCGCCAAAATGGTCGACCTGATCTTGAGCGCCAAGCGGCCGATCTTCTATTGCGGCGGCGGCGTGATCAATTCCGGCCCGCGCGCCTCGCAGCTGTTGACGCAGCTGGTGCGGCAAACCGGTTTTCCCTGCACCTTGACGTTGATGGGTCTCGGCGCGTTTCCCGCATCCGACCCGCTGTTCCTCGGCATGCTGGGAATGCACGGCATGTACGAAGCCAATCTGGCGATGCACCATTGCGACGTGCTGATCGCGATCGGCGCGCGTTTTGACGACCGGGTAACCGGCAAGCTCAGCGCCTTCTCGCCCAACTCGCAGAAAATTCACGTCGATATAGACCCTTCTTCCATCAACAAGAACGTTCGCGTCGACGTGCCCGTGGTCGGGGACGTGGCATGCGTGGTCGAGGCGACGCTCGCGGAATTACAACGCCGCGGCGCACGACCGGACGGCAAGGCGCTCGCTCAATGGTGGAAGCAGATCGAGGAGTGGCGCAATCGCGACTGTCTGCGATATCGCTCGAGCGACAAGGTCATCAAGCCACAGCTGGCCATCCAACGGCTGTACGAACTGACCAGGGACCGCGAAGTTTTCGTCACCACCGAGGTCGGGCAGCACCAAATGTGGGCGGCGCAGTTCTTCAAGTTCGACCAGCCCAACCATTGGATGACCTCGGGCGGACTCGGAACGATGGGTTATGGGCTGCCGGCGGCGATGGGCGTGCAAGTCGCGCACCCCGGCGCCCTGGTGGTCGACATAGCGGGCGAAGCGTCGATCTTGATGAACATTCAGGAGCTGTCGACGATCTGCCAGTACCGGTTGCCGGTGAAGACGTTCATTCTCAACAATAAATACATGGGAATGGTGCGCCAGTGGCAGGAGCTTCTGCACGGTGGGCGGTACTCGGAAAGCTACATGGACGCGCTCCCCGACTTCGTGAAATTGGCGGAGAGTTTCCACTGCGTGGGATTGCGCGCGGCCGATGTCTCGGACCTCGACGGCGTCATCAAGGAGATGATCGCGGTCGACAAGCCAGTGGTCGCCGACATCGTCGTCGACCAGACCGAGAACTGCTTTCCGATGATTCCCTCGGGCGCGGCGCACAACGAGATGCTCCTCGGTCCGGCCGACCGGCAGGACAAACCGGGCTCTGAAGAAGGCATGGTACTGGTATAAGGGCGACGCCGCGCTCAAGCGGGCTTGATCGCCCCTCGAGCCGTTGGCGCCCGAGCATGAAGGTCGTCAACCCAACATCGAAAAGTGTGACGTGTCCGCTCCCATCGAACGCCATACCATCGCAGTGCTGGTCGACAACGAGCCGGGAATTCTCGCGCGCGTCGTCGGCTTGTTTTCGGGCCGCGGCTACAACATCGAGAGCCTGACGGTCGCCGAGACCGATCGCATCAACAAGCTGTCGCGCATCACGGTCGTCACCTCGGGCACGCCGATGGTGATCGAGCAGATCAAGGCCCAGCTCGATCGCTTGGTTCCGGTCCACAAGGTGTCCGATCTGACCATGGTCGGGCCGCATCTCGAACGCGAACTGGCCCTGGTCAAGGTGGTTGGCGCCGGCGACAAGCGCGTCGAGTCGCTACGCATCGCCGATATTTTCCGCGCCAAGGCGATCGATTCTTCGATCGAATCCTTCGTCTTCGAGATCACCGGCTCGACCGAGAAAATCGAGGCGTTCATCCAATTGATGGAGCCGCTCGGATTGGTCGAGGTATCTCGCACCGGCGTCGTCGCCATTGCGCGCGGCGGCAAGCCGCTGTAAGCCGCCGCCTCGACGGCCGATTTTCGTCAAACCAAGGGAAAGCAGCCATGCGCGTGTATTACGATCGTGACGCCGACGTGAACCTGATCAAAGGAAAGAAAGTCGCTGTCGTCGGCTATGGAAGTCAGGGCCATGCTCACGCCCTCAATCTCCGCGACAGCGGCGTCAAGGACGTCGTGGTGGCGCTAAAGGCCGGATCCGCCTCGATCAAGAAGGCGGAAGGCGCCAACTTCAAGGTTATGTCACCGGCCGAAGCGGCGAAGTGGGCCGATGTCATGATGGTGGTGACGCCCGACGAGTACCAGGCGGCGCTATGGCGCGACGAGCTCAAGGCCAACATGAAGAAAGGCGCCGCGATCGCCTTCGCGCACGGATTCAACATCCATTTCAGCCTGGTCGAGCCGCGGCCCGATCTCGACGTCTTCATGATCGCCCCCAAGGGGCCGGGGCACACCGTGCGCTCCGAATATCAGCGCGGCGGCGGGGTGCCGTGCCTGGTCGCCGTGCAGCAAAACGCTTCCGGCAATGCGCTCGAGATCGCGCTCTCCTACGCCTCGGCGATCGGCGGCGGACGCGCCGGGGTGATCGAAACGACGTTCAAGGAGGAATGCGAGACCGACCTGTTCGGCGAGCAGTCGGTGCTGTGCGGCGGGCTGTGCTCGCTCATCATGGCCGGATACGAAACGCTGGTCGAGGCGGGCTACGCGCCCGAGATGGCGTATTTCGAGTGCCTGCACGAGGTGAAGCTGATCGTCGACCTGATGTACGAGGGCGGCATGGCCAACATGCGCTACTCGATCTCGAACACCGCCGAGTATGGCGACTATACGCGCGGTCCGCGCGTTATCACGCCGGCGGTGAAGGAGGAGATGAAGCGCATCCTCGACGACATCCAATCGGGGCGCTTCGCGCGCGAGTGGGTGCTCGAGAACGCCGCCGGGCAGGCGAGCTTCAAGGCGATGCGCAAGCGCGCGGCCGAGCATCCGATCGAGCAGGTCGGCGCCAGGCTGCGCGCCATGATGCCGTGGATCGCACAGAACAAATTGGTCGACAAAACCAAGAACTGACCTGCTGACGATCGGGCAGGTCAGGGAAGACCCGGCCGGCGACGGCCGGGTCTTCGCGTTTTCGGCGCTCTGGTTGCGACAACCAGAACGAATGCTTGAAACGATCATACAATCTATTGTAATGTACTACCGGGCGTAATCATCCGTACAATTAGGAGCGGCCATGAACGAGTTCGGCGCGTCGCCGATCGCCGGCGCAAGCGGTTTGCGCGACGACGGGTTGGGGTTGTGGTGCGACGCAGGCGGCGCCTTTCTCGGCGGCGTCCCGTTGCTGATCGCGCGCCGCCAGACCGACGGATCGATCTGTTTTTCGCCGCGGCGCGAGGACGAGATCGCGCGGCTGCTGCACAGCGCCTATGGCGCGCGCTTCGACGGCAACACCCGCATGGGCGGTTTGCGCGCCGTGGCCAACGGGCTCAACGCCGGCCAGGAATGCCGGGCGATCATCGCCGCGCTCCATATGCGGCTGCCGAGCCTGACGCCGCTCGCCAAGATCATGATCGAGCGCGCCGAGCGGCTGATCAAGGCGGAGTGGGACGAAAGCAAGCACCCGCGCCAGCCGGCGGGCATCCCGGAGGGCGGCCAGTTCGCGCCGGCGGGCGGCGGCGGCGCCGCGACGCGGCCGCGTGCCGATCGGGACTCGGCCGAGGTCGATATGACCGAAGGCGGCATGGCGCCGCCGCGCACGCTGACGGCCGAAGAGCGCGCCGCGGCCGAGCGGATCCTGCGCGACCTCGAGGATTACGCGCAAACCTCGGCCGAGGCGCTGGGCCGGGTGCCCGAGGACGTCGCGCGGCTGATCGATCAGTTCAAGCGCGATCCGGTTGGGGCACTGCGCTCGCTGGGGCCGAGCCTGTCCGGGATCAACGTGGCGCTGAGTCCGGAATCGCTCGCCGCCGCCCGCGCGCTCGTCGCCGCGCGTGGCGTCGGATCAACCGCCGAAACCGCGTTGCCGGAGACCTATGCGCCGCCCGAGGCCACGGCCAAAGACCCTGTCGGGCGGCGCGGTTCGCCGATAATGCCGGCCGCAAAACGAAATCCACCGGAAGGTATCGCGGGTCGCGAATACTCGGGCCATGCGCTCGACATGATGCAGGCCCGCGGCTACACGCCAAGCGCGGTCGAAGAGGCGATTGCCACCGGCCGCCGCTCGCCGGGAAATGAGCCAGGCACGTCGGCCTACATCGATGGCAAGAACGGCGTGAAGGTGATCGTCGACGATCGATCGGGGGGCGTCGTCTCGGTGATCCCAACTAAGATCTTTAAATTCGTCATGAAGGGCCATGCAATGACCGAAGCCGAACGTCGACTTTACGAAGTGATCCGTCAGTGGATACGCGATTATGATGCGCACCGTATGGACCTTGTCCGGTTGGCCAGCGAGTTGCTCGGGCTGGTCCCGCACCTCGACGCGTTCGATGAGGCCTGGACCGTCCGGTTCGAGCAGATCGCCTTCGATTTGGAGGTCTTGGTCGCCGTCGCGCTGGACAATGAGCAAACCGACCTGACCGATGAGGAATATCGCGAACTCGATCGCGGATTGAACGCGCTCGACGCGCTGATCGACGAGAAGCTCGGCCCGCGAGCCTGAGGGCGCGGCAGGGCGG
>DATIBC010000072.1:0-15873 GCA_035457725.1 Alphaproteobacteria bacterium
CGATCGGATGACGCCGCCGCCTGCTTCGAAACAGCCCTCCGCCTCGCGGCGACCATGGGGGCGAAGTCGCTCGAGCTACGGGCCGCCATGTCCCTAGCCCGGCTGTGGGGCGACCGGGGCAATCGCCGCGCCGCGCTCGACCTTCTCGGCCCGATCTACGCCTGGTTCACCGAGGGGTTCGGCACCGCCGACCTCAAGGACGCCAAGGCGCTGCTGAACGCGCTCGCCTAGGCGCAAGTCGAGTCGAGGTCCCCGCCGGCGCCCGTTAGTCGCTGAGCGATCGCTCGCCTCAGCCAAGACCGAGGAAGCGCCGCGGATTGGTCTCGAGGATGCGGCGCTTCTCGTCGTCGCCAAGCGTCGAAGCGCCGCGGACGAGCGCGCCGACGCGCGTCTCGCCGAGCGGAAACGGGTAATCGGAGCCGAGCGTCACGCGATCGGCGCCCATGACGTCGATGAGGAACCGCAGCGTCCGTTCCTCGAACACCGCCGAGTCGACGTAGAACCGGTCGACGTAGTGGGATGGCGGATGCTCGCTCTTGCCGCGGACCGTGTCCTTGTTGCGCCAGGCGTTCTCCAGCCGGCCGAGGAGGAATGCGAAGCTGCCACCGCCATGGGCGAAGCAGAGACGCAGCGAGCGCGGCAGGCGATCGAAGGCGCCGCCCAGAATCATCGCCACGATGGATAGCTGCGTCTCGGCAGGCATCGACACCGTCCACGCCATCATGAAGCGCTGCGTGCGCCCTCCGCCGAGCATGTCCCATGGATGGACCAGCACCGCGGCGCCGATGTCGGCGCAGTGGTGGAGGAACGTGACGAGGCTAGCGTCGTCGAGATCGCGCGGCCCGACATGGTTGCCGATCTGGACTCCGAGATGTCCCGCCGCCATCGCCCGCTCGGCCTCGCGGCACGCCAAGTCGACATCCTGCAGCGGCACTTGCGCCAGCGTTTTGAGTCGACCTTGCCCGGTGGCGGCAAGTTCGAGCGCCGCGTCGTTCATCAGCCTGGCGAGTTCGGCCGCCTGCGCTGCGTCGCGTTGATAGGCGAACAGCACTGGCGTCGCCGATATCACCTGCAGATCGACGCCGTCCAGCGCCATGTCGGCGAGCCGCCGCGAGGCGTCCCAGCAGCGCGAATCGATGTCGCGGAAGGGCTTGCTGCCGATGGTCACCGTCGCCGTGTCGGCGCCGGTGCGCCGGACGGCCGGCCATGGCGCGCCGGCGTATCGGCGGTCGAAATCGGGCAGCGCCGCCGGGAAAAAATGATTATGGATATCAATGACGCTCAAGCTGGCTTACCCGGATTGGCGTGGCCGCAGGACTTGCACACGCGCAAGTCAGGCGTGGCGTAGTACTCGGCGAAGATCGGCGGCAGGTCGTCGACGATCGAGCCGAGCTGCACCTCGCGGCGATGGAGCAGCGCATGGCACGTCTCGCAATACCACTCGAAGGCGTCGATCTCGCCTGGCCGGCGCACGCGCTCGATCACCAGTCCCACCGTGTTGGCCGGACGTTGCGGCGAGTGCCGGACATGCGGCGGCAACAACAGCACCTCGCCCTGGCGCAACGGCAGGTCGCGCGGCCGGCCGTTCTCCATGATGCGCAGCGTCATGTCGCCTTCCAGCTGGTGGAAGAACTCCTCGGCCGGATCGTCATGCCAGTCGTCGCGTCGGTTGGGGCCGCCGACCACCGTCACCATGAACTCGCTGTCGCGCCAGATCTGCGCGTTGCCGACCGGCGGCTTCAACAACCCGCGATGCTCGTCGATCCAGCGTTTGAGATTGAGTGCGGTCAGCATCGCTTTTCGCGCTCCTCACCGGCCGATCGTAAGATCGGCGCCCGAACTGAGGCAAGTCAGCGACCAGGCTTGACGCGCAATACCAGTTGGCGTCGCCGCGCCGCCGCCGCCAAAGCCTGCAGGCTGGCGTAGCCGCCGCTGGCGTAGAGCAGCGGCTTGCCGTTCGCTCGAAGCTCGAGATCGACCACGCGGCCAATGAATATGGTGTGGGTCGAAGCGTCGACCCGCTCGTTCACCAAGCAATCGAAGGCGGCAAGCGCATCGGCCAGTGCCGGCGCGCCGGTCTTGAGCGTCGTCCATTTTCCCATCTTGAAACGCTCGGCGCCGAATATGCCGTTCTGGCCCGAGAAGCGCGCCGCGAGCCGCCACTGTCCGCGCGACAGCACGTTGACGCAAAAGCGCGCACTTCGCGCCATCGCATCGTGTGCACCGGCGCGACGGCTGATGCAGACGAGAAGCTGCGGCGGATCGAGCGACAATGAGCACACGGCGGTGGCAGTGAGCCCGCTCGGCCGCGACCCCTCGGCGGTCGTGATGATGGTGACGCCGGCGGCGAGGCAGCGCATGCCCCGCTTGAACAACTCGGGCGCAATCGGCATCAGCGTCTGCTCGGCTTTCACCTTCGCCTCCGGCGCGCCGGCGCTTGCATTCCACGAACCCGCGGCCGGACTCTAGGCCGCCGCCTCGGCGGTGGCAAAGCGCGGCATTACTTTCTCGGAGAAAAGCTCCATCGAGCGTGCCGCTTGGTCGTACGAAATCGTATTGAAATTGACCTGCAACGACGCGATCTCGAAGCCGCCGACGAGTTCCTGATAATCAGCGATCGCGCGCGCGATGTCGTCTGGCGATCCGACCCACGCCGCGCCCTTGGCCACCTGCGATTCGAAGTTCTCGGCCCGCAATCCGGCGATGATCTTGTCGTATCCTGGATAGTCCTTGGAGCTCGCGCCCTCGGTCCACGCCGCGGCGGCGTTGACCAGCGATTTGAGATAGCGGTTGAGCGGCTCGCGGGCGATCGATTCCGCCTCCTCGCGCGAAGGCGCGCATAACATGTGGAAGGCGAGCATCACCCGGCCGTTGCCGGGGTGGCCCGCGGCGCGCCAGGCGTCGCGGTAGAGCGCAAGGAGTTCCTTCATCTTTCCACCAGCGAGCGGAATAGCCATCACCGAGTGTCCCGCCTTGCCCGCCTCGGTGAAGGATTGCGGCGTACCGAGTGCTGCGATCCAGAAGCTTGGGCGCGGCTTTTGCGTCGGCCGCGGCAGCGATGTCACATCCTTGAAGCTGTGGAACTGGCCGTTGTAGCTGACCCGTTCGCCCTCGAGCAGCAACCGCACCTGCTCCATTCCCTCGACGAAGCGGGCGCGGCTCTCGTCGGGCGAGACGCCGAAGCGGCTGAACTCGTGCGGAAGAAACGCTCGCGCGAAGCCGACCTCGAGCCGGCCGTCCGAAATAGCGTCGAGCATGCCGATCTCGCCGGCGAGTTTGAGCGGATTATTGAACACTGGAAGCACGGCGCCGGTGATCAGGCGAGCCCGCTTGCATCGCATCGCCGCTGCGGTCAAGAAAACGATCGGGTTGGGGCTATAGCCGCCGTAATCCTCGAAGTAGTGCTCGACCGTGCGAATATGCGTGTAGTTGAGCGGGTCGGCGAGATCGACGAGGCGCAAACACTCGGCGAAATAGCGGTCAGCCGCTTTCACCTTCGGCCCGATGTCGGGAAAGAACTGAATTCCAAATTCCATGACGCGCCCTCCGCTCGCCGTTCGCCGGGCGGCCCGGCGTTTTTTCTTAGGTCACCCGTATCCCAGTGTATCGCATCGCTTCGACGGTGGCAGGTCAATTATTCCGTATACAGAGTATATCATCTGACCGCCGATCAAATCGCTGTGAAGAAACACGCATTTCGTGCAGGGCGGGCGCGCTTTCTATTGGCTTGCGGGAACCCCCGGTGATACCGCAAGATTTCGCCATGAATCGCCGGCCGCCGGACGAAGAGGGCAGCGCTGCGCGCGGGACCGCGCGCGACGCCGGCGATCCAGCGGGCGAGACTGGCGCTACGGCGAGTTACCCCGACCTCGACCGCTACCGACTGGAGGATGCCCCGGGACATTTGCTCCGCCGCTGCCAACAACGAGCGGTTGAGCTGTTCACCGAGGATCTCGGACCTCAGCGGGTGACGCCGCGACAGTTCGCATTGCTCGTCACGGTCTATCAACGCCCAGGTCTGACCCAAACCGATCTCGTCGGTGCCACCGGGATCGACCGATCGACGGTCGGCGACATGCTCGACCGCCTGGTCCGCCGCGGGTTGATCAAGCGCAAACGCAGCGGCAAGGATCAGCGCGCTAACACGCTCCACATCCTGCCGCCCGGCATCGAGACGTTGCGCAGCGCAATAACCTTCGTCGACCGCGTTCAGGCGCGCATTCTCGAGCCGGTTCCCAGCGACCTCCGCGCCACGGTGATCGCCGCACTCAAGCTGATGGCGGGGCTGTCCGATCGCGGTCGGTCGCCGCGCCAGGAAGAATAAAGCCGTGGCGGCGCGCAGGGCCAGCCAGTGGATTTTCGCCGTCGCCGTGCTAGTCGCTGGCGCCGCAGCTTCGCCAGCGGCTTCGCTACCCGTCGATATCGAACTGGTCGTCGCGGTCGACGCCTCGCGCAGCGTCAACGACGACGAATACGCGCTCCAAGTCGGCGGCTACGCCAAGGCGTTCGCCCATCCGGCGGTTCTACGCGCCATCACCGGCGGCCGGCATCGCGCCATCGCCGTGACTTACGTGCAATGGGCGGGGCCGTTGCTGCAACAGCAGCTCATCGGCTGGACCCTGATCAACGACCGCGAATCGGCCGAGGAGTTCGCCGAGCGGATGCTCGCCAGCCCGCGGGCCTTTCGCGGCGGCGGAACCTCGCTTTCCGGCATCATCGACTATGGCCGTCCGCTATTCGATCGCAACGGGTTCGAGGGCGAGCGGCGGGTGATCGACATCTCCGGCGATGGCATCAACAACTCCGGACGGCTGCCGCAAATGGCGCGCGACGACGCGGTGCTCCAGGGAGTGACGATCAACGGTCTGCCGATCCTCAACGAAGTGCCATGGCTCGACGACTATTTCCGCGACAACGTCATCGGTGGACCCGGCGCCTTTCTCATCGCCGCGCAGGATTATGATTCTTTCGCCATCGCGATCCGCAACAAGCTGATCCGCGAGATCGCCGGCGAAAAACATTGGCCGGAGATCACCGAGCGCGCCGACAAATAACCCGCCACGCTCGGGCCGAAAGCGGTCCGGCTCAATCGACGAGCGCCACGACGACGCGCCGGTTGCGTTTGCCTTTGCTTTCGATCTTCTCGACCGCCACCCGACCGACCTCTCCGGTGGCGCGCAGATGCGTGCCGCCGCAAGGCTGGAGATCGACGCCGGGAATGTCGAGCAGGCGCACCTTGCCCGATCCCATCGGCGGTTTGACCGACATCGTGCGTACCAGCTCCGGTTTCGCCGCGAGTTCGTCGTCGCTGATCCAGCGCACGGTCACCGGATGGTCGGCGGCGATGAGGTCGTTGAGTTTCGCGGCGATCTCGTCCTTGTCGAGCTTCATCTCGCCGGAATCGAAATCGAGCCGCGAGCGGCTCTCGCCGATCTGGCCGCCGGTGACGCCAGCGGGAACCACTGCCGACAACAGGTGCAACGATGTGTGCATCCGCATGTGGCGATAGCGGCGCTCCCAGTCGATTTCGGCGATCACTTTTTCGCCGACCGCAGGCAATGGCGCGCCGGGCTCGATCACATGCACGATCTCGCCTGGCGTCGGACCCTTGCGGGTGTCGATGACGCGGCTGCTGGCGCCGTCGGCGCGACGTAGCGCGCCGGTGTCTCCGGGCTGTCCGCCGCCCATCGGGTAGAACACCGTGCGATCGAGCCGCACGCCCGCCGCATCGGCGGCGATCACCGTCGCCTCGCAGCGCCGCAGATAGGCATCGTCGCGAAATAGCTCCTCGGTCATGCCCGCATCCTCTCCGCCGCTTGATCGCCAGCGAGGATATCGACGTAAAGCGTACGATCGATATTGCCTCCCGACACCACCAGGGCGATTCGCCGCCCGGCGTTACGCGCCGCTTCCTTGAGCGCAGCGGCGAGCGACGCCGCCCCCGCCCCTTCGACCACGTTGTGCGTGTCGGTGAAATAGGCGCGCATGGCGCTCTTCATCTCGTCTTCGGTGACCGTCACCACGCGCGCCGCGCCCTTGAGGATGATCGGCAGCGCCAACGGGTGCGTCATTCGGCAGGCGACGCCGTCGGCGAACGTATCGGCCGAGTTGGTGGCGATCGCGCGTCCGGCGTTGAAAGACAGAGCGTAGGCGGCGGCGCGTTCGGCGACCACGCCGACGATCTCGGTCTTGATGCCGAGCGCGTCGCGCGCGGCGATGACGCCGCAAATACCCGAGCCTAATCCGATCGGCACATACACGCGATCGAGCGCATCGCAGGCGGCGAAAAGCTCGAGCGCGTAGGACGCCACGCCGCGCACCAGATCGAAGCTGAACGAATCGACAAAATGCAGGTTCTGCTCGCGCGCCATGGCCTCCGCATGCTCGTAGGCAGCCTGGAAATCGTGCCCGCCCTCGATTAGGCGCGCGCCAAACGCTCGCATCGCCGCGTTCTTTTCGACGCTGTTGGCGTGCGGCACGACGATCGTCGCCGCAAGCCCGACGCGGCGCGCGGCATACGCGATGCTTTGCCCGTGATTGCCGCGCGTCGCGGTGATGACGCCGGCAAGATCCGGCCGCTCGCGCCGCAGTTTGCTCAAATGGAACAGGCCGCCGCGCACCTTGAAGGCGCCGATGGGCGTGTGATTTTCGTGCTTTACCCATGTCTCGGCACCGATCCGCGCTGAAAGCAGCGGCCAAACGATCTGCGGCGTTGGGGCGATGACGGCGTGAACCGCCTTTGCCGCGGTCTCCAGTGAGGCTTTTGTAAATTGTTCATCCATGCCGCCGCATGATAGCGAAACCGCGCCGCCGGTCGAGCCCGCCAAGGGGCGTGGTAAGATCACATTTCGGCTTGCTGCGGACGTGCTATTGTCGCGAGACAATCATGACCATCGATCACAAGAAGGTTCGCAAACGGCTCCTTGCGCGCCGTACGGAGCTTGCCGAGCAGGTCGAGGCGACCGCCGAGGAGCGCAAGCCGGTCGAGGCCGACCAGGCGACCGTCGGGCGTCTGTCGCGCATGGACGCCATCCAGGCGCAGGCGATGGCGCAGGCGACCGAACGGCTGCGTGCCACCGAGATGCACCGCATCGACGCCGCGCTGGCGCGGCTCGACGCGGGCGAATACGGCCTATGCGTCGCTTGCGGCGGCGAGATCGACGAAAAACGGCTCGCCCTCGACCCGGCCGCGCCCAACTGCATCGCCTGCGCGCGCGCCGCCGCGCACTGAAACCGCAACAACGGAGTCGCCTCGCCAGTCGGCCATGCGGTAACGTCGCCCGTCAACCGACGGAGCCGACGATGACCGACACCCCGCTGAGCCGCGCCGACCTCGAGGCGCTTGTCGCTTTCGACACGCCGACCGTCTGCAACGCGCTCGAGGCGGTGGCGCCGGAGCGTCGCGCGGTCGGTTTCACCGTGCAGCAGCTCGCAGCGCCCCTCCCCGACGCCAAGCCGATCGTCGCATACGCCCGCACCGCGACAATCCGCTCGCGCGAGCCAGCGCGCGATCCCACGCAGCACCGCGCCAACCAGTTGCGCTGGTATGAATACGTGGCGAGCGGCGCGCGGCCAAGTGTCGCCGTGCTGCAGGATCTCGACGGACCGTTTCGCGGCTATGGCGCGTTCTGGGGCGAGGTGCAGACGAACATCCATCAGGCGCTCGGCTGTGTCGGCACGATCACCGACGGCGCGGTGCGCGACATCGAGCAAATGGCCAAGGGATTTTTCGTGCTGGCCGGCTCGATCGCGCCATCGCATGCCTGGGTGCATGTCGAGGAGATCGGCGTCGCGGTCAACATCGCCGGGATGGCCGTCGGGTCCGGCGACCTGATACACGCCGATCGCCACGGCGCGGTGGTGGTGCCGCTCGCCGTGGCCCGCAAGATCCCCGACGCGGCCCGGCGGATCGCGCGACGCGAGGCGGTGCTTCTGGAGGCGGCGCGGCGTCCGGGTTTCTCGGTCGAGGACATTCGGCGCGCGCTCGCCGCCGCCGACGAGATTCACTAGCGCGGCCGCGACGCGCGCTTGGATTCGTCCCAAAGGATCGAAAGGCCCGAGGCGATGATGACCGCCGCGCCGGCGATCGTCCACAGATCGGGCACTTCGGCGAACATCATGAACCCCATCGCCGTCGCGCCGATGAGCTGCAGGTAGTGGAAGGGCGAGACGATCGACGCCGGCGCGAAGTCGAGCGCGCGCGCCACGCAGTAATGGCCGAGCCCGCCGAAGATCCCGAGCCCGAACAGCAGCACGCCGCTCGTCAGCGTCGACGGCGGACTCCAGAAGAAAGGGACCACGAGGCTCATCACCAAGGCGCCGACCAAGGCGCTGTAGACCACCGAGGTTTCCGGCGCATCGAAGCGCGCGACGCGGCGTGTCAGAAGCTGATAGATCGCGTAGAAGAACGCGCTGGCGAGGAACAGCAGCGACGCCCAGTGGAACACGCCGGCGCCCGGCCGAATGATGATCAACACGCCGATAAAACCGAGCGCGATGGCGATCCAACTGGCCGGCCCCGGACGTTCCCCCAGCACCATCGCCGCAAGCGCCACGACGAAGAACGGTGCGGCGAAGGTGATCGACGCCGCTTGCGCCAGCGGCATGAATTTGACGCCGGTGAAGAAACAGCAGGTCGAGAACAGCAGTAAAAAGGAGCGGGCGATTTGATCCGGCAGGCGTTCCGAGCGCACGAGTCGCGACCGCCGGCGTGGCGCGAACAACAGCAGGACGAACACCAGATGGCTCAGCGTACGCGCCCAGATGATCTGAACGGTGCTGTACTCGGCGCTGAGCAGCTTGACCAGCGCGTTCATGACCGAGAATAGCGCGGCCGCGCAGACCATCATGACGACGCCCGCGAGCACGCTCTGCGTGGTCGATCGCGGCGCCAATGTCGGACTGTCGATCGCCATTTCCCCCCGAGGACGACGCAACCGCCGGCGCCCGCCATGACTGTCGCACGCGGCGCCGACCCGACAGCAGCGCGATTCGAGCAGAGCTGCTCATTGTGGCGCGAAGCGGTTCGCACCGCCCGCTCCCTGCGGACAGGCCTAGTTTCCGGGCTGCTCAAGATGAGAAATGGTGCCGCAGGAGGGAATTGAACCCCCGACCCGCGCATTACGAATGCGCTGCTCTACCCCTGAGCTACTGCGGCGCCGGTGGCGGTTGCAAGCGCGGGGGAAGGTAAGGTCGCGGCGGGTCGCCTGCAAGCGATAATCGGCGACGGCCAAACGCGTGCGGGCCGCGCGCCGCACCGAGTCGTGACTGTCGCCAGCGACGAATTCGAGCGAAAATGCCGGTCGATGAATCACTTATCGTCCAGGAGCGCGGCCGATGTGTCGCGCCGAACGGCGCTGGTTGCGCTCGGCGGCACGGCATTGGCGATATTCGGCCGCACCGGGAAAACCCAGGAGGCTCCGCTGCCCGTGCTTGTGGCCATCCCGGCGGGGCCGTTCGTGGTCGGCTCCGATGTCGTCGAGCGCGACTACGCCTACCGGCTCGACGATGCCGCATACGGCGAGCCGATCACCCGTACTCAAGGTTGGTACGACAACGAAAAACCGCGCATGAGCGCGGTCACCAACGCGTACTGGATCGCCCGGACGCCGATCACCAACCGGCAATACGCCGCCTTCATCGCCGCCTCCGGGCGAGCAGCACCCGACGTCGACGAGGCGACGTGGCGAAGCTACCGGCTCATCCATCCCTATGAACGTACCCGCCGCCATGCCTGGCGGGACGGCCAGCCGCCCCAGGGCCGTGAAGATCACCCCGTGGTCCTCGTCAGCCACGCCGACGCGCGGGCCTATGCCGAATGGCTGACGAGCGAAACGCGAGATGTCTGGCGGCTGCCCGAGGAAGAGGAGTGGGAAAAGGCGGCGCGGGGCAGCGACGGCCGTTACTTCCCGTGGGGCAACCGGTTCGACCCGCGACGGCTCAATAGCCACGATGCGGGCCCGTTCGACACCATGCCGGTGGGCCGGTTTGCGGCAGGCGCCAGTCCCTACAGCGTGCTCGACGCCGCGGGTCAGGTCTTCGAGTGGACGGCGACCGCCGATGGCGCCGAGCGCTTCGTCGTCAAAGGCGGCTCGTGGGACGACAAGGGCTGCGGCGTGTGCCGGCCGGCGGCCCGACATTCGCGTCCGCAGAGCCTGAAGCACATCCTGATCGGGTTCAGAGTCGTTCGCGAGTAGGCGCGTACTCCGGCTTCGCCGCATCACGCCATCCAAAACGGTTTGCGCGCCGCGATCCGCGCCGCATGCAGCTCAACGCCGATGTCGCACGAATCGCAAGGGCCCGATGCCGCCAGTCCGGCGAGCTGCGGGCGCGTCCACTGCCGGCGGCGCTACAAAATCAGCAGCGCGATGGAACGACGAATCGCCCGATGGGCGCGACGAGGAAATCGACACGCCGAGCAGGCATCGCCGCTGCGGCGCGGCCCCAACCCGGTTGCGCAACGGCGGCCGATTGCCTCGCATTGATTGCGCGACGCCGCTTCGCCATGCTGGCCGACGACCAAAGTTCCAGAGACAAAGGGAGGCCGAACCGCAATGAAAGTACGTGCCGCTGTGGCGCATCGCGCGGGCGCTCCGCTCGCGATCGAGGAGGTCGAGCTGGCCGGACCCAGGGCTGGTGAAGTGCTGGTCGAGATCAAGGCGACTGGCGTGTGCCACACCGACGAATTCACCCTTTCGGGCGCCGATCCCGAGGGGCTGTTTCCGGCGATTCTCGGCCACGAGGGCGCTGGCGTCGTGGTCGAATGCGGGCCCGGCGTGACGACGCTTTCGCCCGGCGATCACGTCATCCCGCTCTATATTCCCGAATGCCGGCAGTGCAAAGCGTGCCTCAGCCGCAAAACGAATCTATGCGTCGCCATCCGTGCCACGCAGGGCAAGGGCGTGATGCCCGACGGCACCAGCCGCTTCTCGCACGCCGGGAAGATGCTTCATCACTACATGGGCTGCTCCACCTTCGCCAACTACACGGTGCTGCCCGAGATCGCGCTGGCCAAGATCCGCAAGGACGCGCCGTTCGATAAGGTCTGTTACATCGGCTGCGGCGTCACCACCGGCATCGGCGCGGTGATCAACACGGCGCGCGTCGAGCCGGGGGCGAACGTCGTCGTATTCGGGCTGGGCGGAATTGGGCTCAATGTCGTGCAGGGCGCGCGCATGGTCGGCGCGGCGATGATCGTCGGTGTCGACCTCAACCCGGCGCGCGAGGCCCTGGCGCGCAAATTCGGTCTGACGCATTTCGTCGACCCCAAGGCCGTCGAGGGCGACCTCGTCCAGCATCTCGTCGAGCTCACCGGCGGCGGCGCCGATTTCAGCTTCGAGTGCGTCGGCAACGTGCAATTGATGCGCCAGGCGCTCGAATGCTGCCATCGCGGCTGGGGCGTCTCGGTGATCATTGGCGTCGCCGGCGCCGGCCAGGAGATCGCGACGCGGCCGTTCCAGCTCGTTACCGGACGGGTGTGGAAAGGAACCGCCTTCGGCGGCGCGCGCGGCCGCAGCGACGTGCCGCGTATCGTCGACTGGTACATGGACAAGAAAATCAACATCGACGATCTGATCACGCATGTCGTGCCGCTCGATCGCATCAATGAAGGATTCGATTTGATGCGGCGGGGCGAATCGATCCGCACCGTGGTGACGTACTGAGCGGCGATCAGCCGACAGCCGCGATGCGCGCCGCGTCGAGCAGGTAATAGACGCCGAGGGCGAAGACGATGCGGCGCGTCCACCAGTAGAACTGGCGATCGGTCATGCGGGCGAGGACTTGCGTGGCGAGCGACGCCCCGGCGATCGAGGCCAGCGGGACGACGACCAGCAGCGCCTGCCAGCCGTGGTCGAATTCGACGGTCGCCACCACCCCGAAATATCCGATCTTGAGCAGGTGGGCGATCGCCTGCATCGCCGCCTTGGTGGCGACCGTGGCGCGCCGGTCGAGCTCGGCGCGGACGAAGAACTGGTCGAGAAACGGGCCCGAGACGCCCGAAGTCAGCAACAACGCCGTACCGACGACGCCGCAGCCATACGCCACCGCCGGCTGCGTGATCTTCGGCGCGAAGCGCTGCGGGACCAAGAACAGACTCACCGTCGAAGCGCCGAGCATGAACAAGACCACGGCGCGCGAGGGAACGAAGCGGATAAACATGAAGGCCAGCAGGCACGCCAGGCTCGCCGCGACGAACCGCGCTAGAACGTCCCAGGCGACGTAGCGCCGCCAGAACAGAACGCGCGCTGCGTTAGAGACGAATTGCGCCAGGCCGTGAACCAGCATCGCCTGCGTCACCGGCAGGAGATAAACCAGCCCCCCCATCAAGATCAGGCCGCCAGCGACGCCGAAAACGCCCGAGACGAACGACGTGACGAAGACCAGTGCGGCAATGATCGGCCCGGCGACGATCATGATGCAAAGCCCAGCCGGAGCGCCTTGTTCAAATGCTGCGCGTCACGCCGCCGTCCATGTCGACCAGCGCTCCTTGGATATAGTTGGCCGGCTGGCTCGCGAGAAAACACACCAGTTTGCCGATCTCCTCGGGTTTGCCGAAACGCGCCACGCCGAGTGCCTTGAGGTTGCGGCGCGCGGCCTCGCCCTCGCTGATCTTCTCCTCCTCCGCCAGCGATTTGAGCCGGGCGACCAACCGGTCGGTCTCAATCGAGCCGGGATTGATCGCGTTGACCCGCACACCGTCCTTGATGCCGATCTGGGCCATCGCCTTTGTGAAGTTGTAGAGCGCGGCGTTGACCGAGCCGCCGATCGTGAAGTCGGCCGACGCCGTGCGGCCGCCGGCGCCGATGACGTTGACGATGACGCCACGCGATTGCTTCAGATGCGGCCATGCCGCGCGCGCCAGACGCACGTAGCCATGGAACTTGAGCGCGAAGCCGTCGTGAAAATCGGCGTCGGTCAGTTGGAAGAAATCGCCACGCTTGGTGGCCCCGGCATTATTGACGACGATGTCGACACGGCCGAACTGCGCCAACGTGGCGGCGATCAACTTGACCACCGTATCGCCATCGCGCAGGTCGCCAGAGTAGACAGCCGCGCGGCCTTGGATCAGTCGGATCGACTGCGCCACCTCGGCCAATCCCTCGGCGGAGCGCGCGGCGAGCATGACCGAACAACCCTCGCGCGCCAGCTCCAGCGCCACCGCGCGGCCAATGCCGCGGCTCGCCCCGGTGACGACCGCCACTTTGCCCGAAAGTCCGAGATCCATCGCTGTCCCCTTGGCTTGTGTCCGAGTCCTCGCTGATAGAGGGCGGCACGCGGTTTGACAAGCGGTCGGGCCCACAGCCACTCTCGGCGAAATTGGCCGGGGACCGGAGCATGCGAACATGGATTGCCGTCGCCGCCCTGTTTGGCCTGGCCGCCGTGGCGCTGGGCGCATTCGGTGCGCACGGCCTCAAGAGCCGGGCGAGCGCCGAACAGCTCGCCTGGCTTGAAACTGCGACTCGCTATGCCATGTGGCACGCGCTGGCGTTGCTGGGCGTCGCGGCGCTGGGCGAGACCGCCGCCGGCGCCGCGGCCGGAACGCTGCGCTGGGTGGCGTGGTCGTTCGCCATCGGGATCGTCGTTTTCTCAGGCTCGTTGACGTTGATGGCGCTCGGCGGGCCGCGTTGGCTTGGCGCTACCACGCCGTTCGGCGGCGGCGCGTTTCTGTTCGGATGGGCTTCGCTCGTCGTCTACGCGTTATGGCGCTGAGCGTCAGTTCGGGCGCGACGGGGATTCGGGCTCTTCGTCTTCCTCGCCGGACATCGCCGGGGTCGGCCCTGCCTGATGATGCACGATTCGCCAACGCTGGCCTTCGCGGCGGAAAACATTGGTTGCCACCAGCGCACTACCGTCGACTTCCTCGTAGCAGATGACGAATGCGACATCGCCGTAGACGAAAGCTTCGGGCCGCCGGCATGCGACCTTGGGGGCACGATCGCTGGCCAGAATCCGGACCCAGCTTTGCATCACCTGGAGGCGATCGGTGAGAGCGGGCCAGCCCGGATGGATGCAGGCGACCGGTGCGTCCCGCGACCATAACTCGTCCATGGCCGCCACGTCGCGCTCGGCGAAGGCGGCATAGAACGCCTCGTTGGCGAACAAAACGGCGTTGCGCTCGCTCATCGGCCGGCGATTATACCGGCCGGTCGCCCGCGTTCACCATCGGCGTCCGCGCGACGGCAGGGACAAGCGCGCTTTCGCGCAGTAGTGCCGCCTGGTGCCGGGGCCCTGACAAGCGTCATCGCCTGCGGCGGGCGTAAGGGCGAACTTGTCGTTGATTGCGGCTTTGCCGGCCGACACGTTCGCTCGACCACCAGTCGAGGGCCGTAGCTCCAAGGTGCGGCGAAGAATTTTTCGCTCGTAGGCGAATAATTTAGAACGCGCCTCGGTGGGAATCGGCGGGATCGATGTCGAATTGAAATATTATCGCTCCATGGGTGTTGACGAAGCAGGCCCTCGACGGCGCCAATTCGCCGCTCTCAGCCTTCGCAACCCGGCCTTTACTCCTTGACTTTATTGGGGCAGAGTCGCGTCGGCCGGTCCAATTCTGGTCGCCACCATTCGACGACCGGTGGGACATTTGCCCTTGGGCGAAGCGGGGCGGTCGCGGGACCGCGCCGGGTTCGATTCGCGGGCGCGGACCAGGAAAAGACACCATAAGACACCATCGGGAGGAGCATCGATATGAACGATTTGGTCAAGCGCGACACGAAAGGCGGACGTCGTCGCTTCCTCAAGACGGCGGCGACCGCCGGCGCGGTTACTGCGGCAAGCGCGATCGTCGCGCCGAACATCTCGCGCGCCCAGACGACGACGCTGAAAATGCAGGGCTCGTGGGGAGCCAAGGACGTCTTCAACGAGTTCGCCGAGGACTACGTCAAGCGCGTCAACGCCATGGCAGGCAACCGCATGAAGATCGATTATCTCGTCGGCGGCTCGGTTGTCCATCCGTTCAGCGTGTTCGATGCGGTGCACGCCGGCGTGCTCGACGCCGCGCATACCGTGACCGTGTACTGGTACGGCAAGCACAAGGCGGCATCGCTGTTCGGCACCGGCCCGGTGTTCGGCTTCAACGCCAATGAAGGCCTGGGCTGGATCCACCATGGCGGTGGCAAGGAGCTCTTCAAGGAGCTTCAAGAGAACATCATGAAGGTCAACATCGTCAGCTTCTTCGCCATGCCGATGCCGACCCAGCCGCTCGGCTGGTTCAAGAAGCCGGTCAAAGCGGCCGGCGATCTCAAGGGCCTCAAGTATCGCACCGTCGGTCTTGCCGCCGATCTCTTCCAGGCCATGGGCCTCTCGGTCGCGCAGCTGCCGGGCGGCGAGATCGTGCCGGCGATGGAGCGCGGCGTGATCGATGCCTTCGAGTTCAACAACCCGACCTCGGACCGCCGCTTCGGCGCCCAGGACGTCGCCAAGAACTACATGATGGGCAGCTATCATCAGGCGACCGAGTACTTCGAGATCATGTTCAACCGCAGCAAGTTCAACGCGCTGCCCAAGGAGCAGCAGGCGATGCTGCAGTACGCGGCCGAGGCGGCGTCGGCGGCCAACGAGTGGAAGAGCTACGACTACTACTCGAAGGACTTGCAGGAACTGATCAGCAAGGACAAGGTCAACGTCATCCGCACCCCCAAGGACGTCTTCGACGTGCAGATCAAGGCCTGGGACGGCCTGATCACCCAGCTTGCGGCCGACCCCTTCATGAAGAAGGTGATGGACTCGCAGAAGGCGTGGGTCAAGCGGGTGGTCTACTACGGGCTGTTCACCGCCACCGACTACCGCGGCGCCTACGAGCATCACTTCGGAAAGCTCGCGCTGTAACGGTTCTCCGGCGCTGATCGTGCTGCTCCTTTCGGGTCGGGCGGCGTG
>DATIBC010000073.1:0-15146 GCA_035457725.1 Alphaproteobacteria bacterium
AGGAACAGGAGATCTCCAAACGCTTGCCAAATCGCAAAGCGTCACCTCATCAGCTTGAGCGGACCAACCGGCTCACGGGCGAGCTCTATCTTGGCTTCGCGCGCGCCTCGCCGAGGTCGTTCCATACCATCTGGTCGACGAGCTTGCCCTCCTTGACCGTGAAACGATCTATGAAACGGATACCTTCGAACGTTGATCCATCGGACCACTCGCCCGATAGGGTCCCGAAACAATAGACCACGGTCGTCTCCTCGTCTGGCGCCTCGTCGAACCGCTCGTAGCGCTTCTTGGCAAAGCGGTAGCGCGGCCGCGCCCAATCGACCAACGCCTCGAGGCTGTCGAGCCGAACGCCGCCGGGAAGCGTCATGGCGAAACCGGATGCAAGGTGGACGCACGCGCCCGCAAGGTCGCGGGCCTCCATCGCCTTGAGGAACTCACGCACCGCGGCTGTCGCATCGGGCAGCGCCTTGCCCGGCGCACGCGCCGCGACACCGCCGCGCATGTAGGACGCGGGCGCTACCTCGTCGATCACCACCGTGGTCCCTTCGAGCGGCGCGGCGATCGTCGCGCGCACAGCGCGCGTGATGCGGCGCATCAACGCTTCACGCACGCTCGCGTCGTAGCCTTCGAGCAGCCTCACCGTCACGACCGGCATTGCCCCCTCCCTCGCCTCCTCGCCGCGCGCCCCGATCGCCGCAGCAACAAGCCGGGAGGCAAAAGTCATATTCACATAGCATTAGGCCTTGCCGCATGGTAGGAGTCGCCCGCTTGTCAGAGGGCCAACGCGAGGAGAGGCCATTTCATGCCCATCCGCGCCGTGAAACGCGTTGCGTCCGTGGCACGCGTGGCGCCGCCGCGGCGCGCCGGCATGCGCGTCGTCCCGGCCGCGGTCGACCCTCGCTTGCCGACGCCGCTCTATCACCAGATTTACATCTTGCTGCGCGAGCAGATTCTCGACGGAGTCTACGGCGTCGAGGCGCGCGTGCCGACCGAGCAGGAGTTGATGCAGCGGTTCCATGTCTCGCGCATAACCGCCAAACGCGCACTCGACGAGCTTGCCGCCGAGGGCCTGGTCGTTCGCAGTCGCGGGCGCGGCACGCGGGTCGTCGGACCGCTGCCGAGCCGGCCGGTCCCGGCCAACATCACCGGGCTGCTCGAGAACCTATTGATGGTGGGACTCAAGACCGAGGTGCAGATCCTCGAGTTCGACTACGTGCCGGCGCCAGCCGCGGTGGCGCACGCGCTCCAGCTTGCGCCGGGCGCCGAGGCGCAGCGCGCGGTGCGGGTGCGCCTGCTTGATCCGACGCCGCTGTCGTACACCACGAGCTACGTGCCCGCGGACCTTGGCCGCGCCTTCGGGCGCGAGGAGCTGGCGACGACGCCACTCCTGGCTCTCCTTGAGCGCGCGGGCTGCCTCATCGGCAGCGCCGACCAGACGATTTCGGCCGCGCTCGCCGACACGGTCGTGGCGCCACGGCTCGCCGTGCGCGTAGGCTCGCCGCTGCTGTCGGTGACGCGGACCGTATTCGACCAGACCGGCCGGCCGGTCGAGCATATCCACATTCTTTACCGGCCCGATCGGTATAACTACCGGATGAAGCTGTCGCGCGTGCAAGGCGCGGCGACCAAGCTATGGTCGCCCGCGGCGTGACGCATCGAATGGCTGATTGGTGAAGCGATGAACGCAAAGGGAGAGAAACGAATGACCATCAGGACCAATACCTCGCAGATCTCGCGCCGGGCGGCGCTCGGCGGCGCGGCGGCGGGCGCCGTCGTCGGGACGCTCGGATGCCCGGCGATACTCCAGGCGCAGCCGGCCGCGATCAAGGTCGGCGTTCTGCACCCGGTGACGGGGGCGCTCAGCTATTCCGGCACGCAGTCGCGCGCCGGCGCGCTGATGGCGATCGAGGAGATCAACGCCGCCGGCGGAATCAAGGCGCTGGGCGGCGCCAAGCTCGAGCCGCTGCTGGCCGACGCGCAGTCGAAGCCGGATGTCGGCGCGGCGGAAGTCGAGAAGTTGAACGAGGCCGGCGTCGCCGCGATCGTCGGCGCCTACGCCAGCGGCATAACGCTCGCCACCACGCAGGCCGCCGCGCGTCACGGTGTTCCTTGCGTGGTCGACGTCGCGGTCGTCGACCAAGTGGTGACACGCGGCCTCACCAACGTCTTCCGCTTCGGGCCCGGCATCAAGACGATCGTCGATACGGCGATGGATAACCTGGTCAAGATCAACGACCAGGCCGGCAAGCCGGCGAAAACCGTGATGATCGTGCATGAGGAATCGGCGTTCGGCTCCGGCATGGCGAAAACGCTCAACGAAGAACTGCCGAAGCGCGGCTTCGAGATCGTCGAGACGATCAAGCACGCCAACCCGACGCGCGACTTCTCCAACATCGTGCTGCGCGTCCAGGCGCGCAAACCGGACTTGATCATCCCCTCCAACTACTACGACGAATACGTGCTGCTCGCCCGCGCGCTCCGGCAACAGAAGGTGTCGGCCAAGGCGATCTACTCGATCCTCGGCGGGGGCGCCTCGAGCTACAAGTTCGTCAAGGAGTTCCCGGACGCCGCCGCCTACGTCATGGACTGCAATCACTGGTTCGACCCGCGCAAGACCGAGGCGCTCAAGCTCAAGGAGAAGACCGAGAAGCAGAATCTCTTCTACACGTACGAGGTCTTCCTCAACTGGTGCTGCGTCAAGCTGTTCGCCGACGCGCTCGAGCGCGCGGCGTCGGCCAAGCGCGAGGCGATCATGGCGGCGCTCGCCGGCTCGACGTGGGACAAGCACATCATGCCCTACGGCCCGACCAAGTTCGTCAACGGCCAAAACACCGGCGCGCGTCCAGTAACGACGCAGGTGCTCGACCGGGACATCAAGGTGATCTTCCCGCTCGAATTCGCCTCGGGCAACGTCATTTATCCGATGATGGTGCGCAAGGCGTAAGGAAGGCGCGATCGCGCCCGACGCGCGGGTCGCCCCCGCCGCCTCGGCGCGATCTCGGTGCGTAAGCCGCTCGCCTCCTCCCGACGGGGCGGGGATGGAGTCTTGTGCGAAGACGGCGGCGGGGCTGGGTTATCGCCTCGCGACGATAGGCGTCATCACGAGCATGTTTGATCTCGCTATCATCCTGCCGGCGATCGTCAACGGCCTCACCTTCGGCGCCATCTACGCGTTGGTGGCGCTGGGGTTGACCCTGATCTATGGCGTGCTCCATATCATCAACTTCGCCCACGGCAGCCTGTTGATGCTGGCGCTCTACGGCGTGTTCTTCCTCAACCGCATATGGGGCATCGACCCTTATCTCGCGATCGTCGTCCTGGCGCCCGCCTTCTTCGCCCTTGGCTATGTCCTGCAATGGTCGATCATCGGGCGGGCGGGCCACGGCAAGGATCAGAACGTGCTGCTGGTCACGCTCGGCGTGTCGATCGTCATCGAGAACTTGGCCCTCTATTTCTTCAGCGCCGACACGCGCGCGGTCGATACGGCCTATACCTTCGTCATGGTCGACCTCGGCGTGGCGCTGGTGCCGTTGCCGCGGCTCATCGCCTTTGTCGCCTCGCTCGTCGTGGCGCTCGGCTTGTGGGTCGTCATCCAGCACAGCGATCTTGGCCGCGCCATTCGCGCGGTGGCGAAGGAGCGGCAGGGCGCGCAGCTCGTCGGCATCGACGTCGACCATATCTTCGCCATGAGCTTCGGCATCGGAACCGCCTGCCTCGGCGCGGCCGCATGCCTTCTTCTGCCCACATTCTACGTCTCGCCCACCGTCGGCCACGTCTTCGTTCTCGTGGCCTTTACCGTGGTCGTCCTCGGCGGCATGGGCAGTTTTCCGGGCGCGCTGCTGGGCGGCTTCATCATCGGCGTCACCGAGTCCCTGGGCGGCCTGTTTCTCGGCGAGTCGCTCGGCCAGATCGGCATTTCCCTGATCTTCATCGCCGTGCTGCTCTTCCGGCCGACCGGCCTGTTCGGCGGCCGGGCCTGAGTCGGCCATGTTGCGCGCCGCGGTCACCGGGGCGGTCATGGCGGCGGCGCTCGCGGCGCCATTCCTCATCGCCTCCGACTTTTGGCTCGGCTTTCTCATCACCGTGCTCCTTTTTGCCTACATGGGCATGGCCTGGAACGTATTGGGCGGATACGCCGGACAGTTTTCGTTCGGACATGCGGTGTTCTTCGGCGCCGGGGCTTACACCTCCTCGATTCTTCACGTCACTTTCGGACTTAACCCGTGGATCGGACTCGCGTTCGCCGCGCTCGCCGGCGGCGGCGTCGGCGCACTGATCGGCTTTCTGTCGTTCCGCTTCGGCCTGCGCGGCTCGTATTTCGCCCTGATCACGCTCGCCTTCGCCGAGGTCTTCCGCATCCTCGCCAACTGGGTGGAGTTCACAGGCGGCGGCGTCGGCCTCTACATCCCGCTCAAGGTGCACCCCGCCAACCTGCAATTCGGCACCAAGGCCGGGTATTACTACGTCGCGCTTGCGTTGACGCTCGCCTCGCTGGCCATCGCCGCGTGGCTCGAGCGCTCGCGCTTCGGCGCGTGGCTCAAGGCGATCCGCGAAAACGAGGACGCCGCGCGCGCGCTCGGGATCGACGCCTTCGTCTGCAAGCTCAAGGCGATCATGCTGTCGGGCGCGATGACGGGCGTCGGCGGCGCGTTCTATGCCCAATACTACCTTTACATTGATCCCGGCATCGCCTTCGGTCCGGCGGTATCGGTCGAGATCCTCTTGGTGCCGATCATCGGCGGGCTTGGCACGGCGCTTGGTCCGCTTCTCGGGTCGGCCGTGCTCCAGGGGGCGGGCGAGTTGGCGCGCCGCGTCATGGGCGATGTACCAGGGCTCAACCTGGTTTTCTATGGCCTTCTTCTCGTCGTTATGGTGCGTTTTCTGCCCGATGGCCTGATCGGACTCGCCGCTCGCCTGCGGACGCTACGTCGGCGCGCTAAGGTTCTCGCCGATGCTTGAGGCCATTCGCATTACCAAGCGATTCGGCGGCTTGGTCGCGGTAGCCGAGGCGAGCCTGCACGTACCCGAAGGTCGCATTGTCGCCCTTATCGGGCCCAACGGCGCCGGCAAGACGACGTTGTTCGCGACGATCGCCGGCTTTCTCGCGCCCGACACGGGCGAAGTGCGCTTCCTGGGCGAGAACGTCACCAGCCTTGCCCCGGAGGCGATATGCCGCCGAGGCCTGGTGCGGACCTTCCAGATCGCCCAACCGTTCGGCGGCTTGAGCGTACGCGAGAACATCGCCATCGGCGCGCATGCGCGAATCGCCGACCGGCGCCAAGCGCTGGCGCTGGCCGAGCAAGTCGCCGCCGAACTCGCCATGACGGTTCTCCTCGACCAGACGGCCGCGGCGCTGACCGTCGCCGGGCGCAAACGGCTCGAACTCGCCCGCGCGCTCGCCACCCGGCCGAAGCTGCTACTGCTCGACGAAGTCATGGCCGGCCTCAATCCGTCCGAGGTCGACGACATCGTCGCCGTCGTCCGGCGGGTCCGCGACCGCGGAGTGACCGTATTGCTGATCGAGCACGTGATGCAGGCGGTGATGAGCCTTGCCGAGCACGTCTATGTGCTGAACCAAGGCCGCATGATCGCCGAGGGGCCGCCGCTTCACGTCGCGCGGCTGCCGCAGGTGGTCGAGGCCTATCTCGGCCATGGCGCGGCGGTGCGCCTCGGCGCACAGGCGGTGGAGATCGCCACATGAGCGCGGCCGCGCTGCTCGAGGTGCATGACCTGCGCGCCGGCTACGGCGACGTCGCGGTCCTGCACGGCGTTGATCTCGCGGTTCAGCCGGGCGAGATCGTCGCCGTGCTCGGTTCGAACGGGGCCGGCAAGTCGACGCTCAACAACAACGTGTGCGGGCTGTATCGCGCCTTCGCGGGCGCGGTGCGCTTCGCGGGCGAGGACATCACGCGGGCGCGGCCCGCCGACATCGTCGCCCGTGGACTGATCCAGGTGCCCGAAGGGAGACGTGTGTTTCCGAACCTGACGGTGCGCGAGAATCTCGATCTCGGCAGCTATCGCCGGGGTCGCCGACGGCGCGCCGAAAATCTCGACCGCGTCGCGGTGGTTTTCCCGCGACTTAAGGAGCGTCTCGGCCAGGTCGCCGGCACGCTATCGGGTGGCGAGCAGCAGATGCTGGCGATCGGCCGCGGCCTTATGGCCGAACCCAGGCTCCTGATCCTCGACGAGCCGTCGTTGGGCCTGTCTCCGCTCCTGGTCGAGGAGATGTTTGCGCTCATCTCGCGTTTGCACCAGGAAGGTTTGGCGATGTTATTGGTCGAACAAAACGTCGTACAGTCGCTGTCGTTCGCCGCGCGGGCCTACGTGATGGAAAACGGCCGGATTGTTCTGTCGGGCGATGCGGCCAGTCTCCGCGACGACCCGGCGCTCAAGAAGGCGTATCTCGGGATGTGAGCCATGGGCGCAACGCTGGCGCAGAAAATCATCGCGCGCGCAGCCGGCAGGCGCGAGGCGCGGGTCGGCGACATCGTCACCTGCCGGGTCGATCTTGCCATGATGCACGACTCGGGTGGCCCGCGGCGCATCGCGCCGATGCTGCAGCGGCTCGGCGCCGAGGTCTGGGACCCGAGCCGGGTCGTCGTGGTCTCCGATCACTATGCGCCGGCGGTCGACCCGGATAGCGCGGCGATTCTCGATTTGACGCGCAAATGGGTGAAAAACGCCGGCGTCGCGCGCTTTCACGACATGCAGGGCATCTGTCACGTCATCCTGCCCGAGCGCGGCTACTTGCGGCCGGGGATGTTCGCCGTCGGCGGGGATTCGCATTCGCCGACCGCCGGCGCGTTCGCTTGCTTCATGTTCGGCGTCGGCGCGACCGAGATGGCCGGCGTTCTCGTCACCGGCGAGATCTGGATCAAGGTACCCGAGACGCATCTCGTGCGCTGGCGCGGCCGGCTCCATCGTGGCTTGTCGGCCAAGGACATGATGCTCGCGCTGTGCCGCGAGATGGGACTGGGCGCGGTCGGATACAACGTCGTTCAATACGCCGGAGAGGCGGTGCGCGCCTTGGCGATGAGCGAGCGCATGGTGCTCGCCAACATGGCGGCCGAGCTCGGCGCGCAAACCGCCCTCATCGAGCCCGACGAAGTGACGCTCGCCGCGCTTGCCGAAGCCGGCGTCGAGGCGCCCGATGCGCTCGACTGGCGCGGCGACGTCGACGCTACGTATGCGAATATGTGGGAGTTCGACGCCGGCGCGCTGGCGCCGCAGGTGGCCGCACCGCACAGCCCGGCCAACGCACGATCGGTCGGCGAGTATGCCGGAGTCGCCATCGACCAGGCGTATATCGGCGCCTGCACCGGCGCCAAGCTGTCGGATCTCCACATGGCGCGGGAGGTGCTGGAGCGCCGCAAGGTCGCCAGTTCGACACGGCTGCTCGTTGCGCCCGCCTCGACGCGCATTACCGCCGAGGCGGCGGCCGACGGCACGCTCACCGCGCTGACCGCGGCAGGAGCGATCCTTCTGCCGACGGGATGCGGCGCCTGCGCGGGCCTCGGCGCGGGCTTGCTGGCGGCGAAGGAAGTTTGCATTTCATCGACCGCGCGCAACTTCCGCGGCCGCATGGGCGCGGCGACCGCCGAAGTGTACCTCGCCTCGCCGTACACCGTCGCCGCTTCCGCGATCGCCGGCCGCATTACAGATCCCAGGGAGATGCTCGGATGATGAAGGACGACGACTGCCGGCCGCGCGATCGAGCCTTGGGCGGCCGCGCCTGGGTGTTCGGCGACAATATCGACACCGACACGCTGGCGCCGGGACTCTACATGAAGCGCCCGGTCGAGGAGATCGCCGAGCACTGCCTGGAGGCGGTCGATCCGCGCTTCGCCAAGGAGGTGCGGGCGGGCGACGTAGTCGTCGGCGGCGAGAATTTCGGCATCGGCTCGTCGCGCGAGCAGGCGGTGGCGGCGCTCAAGCATCTCGGTGTCGCGGCGATCGTCGCCAAGTCGTTTGCCGGCCTCTTCTTCCGCAACTGTCTCAACCTCGGACTGGCTGCGCTGACGATGCGCGACACGGCACGGATCCGCCCCGGCGATCGGGTGACGGTCGATCCCCAGACGGGACGGGTCGACGATCTAACCACCGGCGCGCGCTACGCCGCCGAACCGATCCCGCCGCATCTGGCGGAGATGATCCGCGACGGCGGGCTGCTGGCGCATCTCGAGAAGAAGCTGAAGGCGGGGCGCGCATGATGGGCTTGCGTTCGCTTCTCGATGGCCGCGACATCGTCGTCGCGCCCGGCGTATACGACGGCCTTTCGGCGCGGCTGGTCGAGGAAGCCGGCTTCGCCGCGGCGTACCTTTCCGGCGCCAGCCTCTGTTACACGCGCTACGCGCTGCCCGACATCGGATTGCTGTCGATGGCCGAGGTCGCCGACGCGCTCGCCGCCATCCGCGAGCGCGCGCGCCTGCCGCTCATCGTCGACGTCGACACGGGCTTCGGCAACGCGCTCAACGTCCAGCGCACGGTGCGCGAGTTCGAGCGGCGCGGCGCGTCGGCGCTCCAACTCGAAGATCAGGTCACGCCCAAGCGCTGCGGCCACCTCAAGGACAAGGCGGTGATCGCGGCTTCCGAGATGGCGGGCAAGATCAAGGCGGCGCTCGACGCCCGGCGGTCGGCCGAGACGCTGATCATCGCCCGCACCGACGCGATCGCGGTCGAGGGGTTCCCCGCCGCGCTCGAGCGCGCCGAGCGCTACCACGAGACAGGCGCCGACGTGCTGTTTATCGAGGCGCCGGGTTCGCGCGAGCAGCTCGCCGCGATCGGCGCCCGCTTCGGCGCGCGCGCCCGACTGATGGCGAATCTGGTCGAGGGCGGCCGGACGCCCATTGTGCCCGCCTCCGAACTGCGGGCGATGGGCTACCGCCTGGCGATTTTTCCCGGCGGCACGGTGCGCGCGCTGGCCGCCGCGCTGCGCGAGTACCTCGCCAGCCTCAAGGCGCACGGCACGACCGACCCGTTCCGCGACCGCATGCTCGATTTCGCCGCCCTCAACCAACTCATCGGCACCGACGAGTTCCTGGCGCGCGGCCGCCGCTATGACCCCGGGCCGCCGGGCGGCGAACGATGAGCATCGATCCCGTCACCCTCGCCGTGCTCAAGGGCCGGCTCGAACAGATCGCCGACGAGATGGACGCGACGCTGTTTCGCTCGGCTTTCAATCCGATTATCGCCGAGGCCCATGACGCTTCGCATGGCCTTTACGCGGCGGATACCGGCGAGACCCTGATCCAAGGAAAATCTGGCCTGCCGATTTTCGTCGGCGTGATGGCCTTCGCGGTGGGAGCGGCGATCGCAAAGGCGAAACGCGACGGAGACCTTGCGGACGGCGACGTTTACATTTTCAACGATCCCTACGACGGCGGGACGCACCTGTCGGACTTCAAGCTTGTGCGGCCGTTCTTCCGCGACGGCAAGCTGCTCTGCTGGCTCGCTTCGGTCGGCCATTGGCACGACGTGGGCGGAAACGTGCCCGGGAATTACAACCCCGTCGCCACCGAGAGCTTCCAGGAAGCGATGTTGATCCCGCCGGTGAAGCTCGTGGCAAGCGGGCGACTTAACCAGGACATCGTCGACATCCTCAAAGCCAATTCGCGCCAGCCGTTGTCGCTGTATGGCGATATGAACGGACAGCTCAACGCGCTCGACCTCGGGGTGAGGCGTCTATCCGACCTTCTCGCCGAGTATGGCGACGCGCTGGTCGTGGAAGCGCTCGGCGAGCTCAAGGCGCGCGCGGCGCGCCAGATGCGCGCCAACATCGCCGAACTGCCGGATGGCACCTACGCCGCCGAGGATTGGCTGGATAACGACGGGATCTCCGATGAGCCGCTCAAGATCGCGATCGAGATCACGGTCAAGGGCGACGAGATGACGCTCGACTTCTCGCGCTCGTCGGCCCCCTGCGCCGGTCCGGTCAACATCGCCCGTTCGACCACCGTGGCGAGTTGTTACGTCGCGCTCAAGCACGTCTTTCGAGATGTGCCGGCGAACGCCGGCTGCCTCGAACCGATCCGCTTCGTCATCCCCGAGTCGTCGATTCTCGCCGCCCGCATGCCGAAGCCGGTCGGCGGTTATACGGAGACCATCCTCAGGGTGATCGACGTGGTTTTTCAGGCGCTGGCGCAAGCCGCCCCCGAGCGCGTCAACGGCTGCGCCTACGGCACGATCAACGCCTTGTCGCTTGCCGGCCATCGTCGCGATGGGCGGCGCTGGGTGATGTTCTCGTTCTTCGGCGGCGGGCTCGGCGGCAATCCCGAGGGTGACGGGCTCAACCACGGCAATGCGCCGATCTCCACCGCCACCATCCCGCCGCTCGAGATCCTCGAAGCCGCCTACCCGGTGATGTTCACCCGCTGGGCGTTGCGGCCCGACAGCGGCGGATCCGGCCGTCACCGCGGCGGCCTCGGGGCCATTTACGAGATCGAACTGCTCGAAGAGCAAGCCGACGTCTTTCTCTTCGGCGAGCGTGGAAAATATGGTCCCCCCGGCGTCGTCGGCGGCCGATCAGGGGCGAGCAACCGCTTCCTCTTCCAACAGAATGGCCAGCACGGCTCTCCGCCGCTCATTTCCAAGATGGTGGGGCTGTCCATCCGGTGCGGCGAGCGCCTGCGCCTTGAAACGCCCGGCGGCGGCGGATACGGGCCGCCGCACGAACGCGCGCCCGAGGCCGTCGCGCGCGACGTGCGACTCGGCTACGTGAGCGCGGCAGCGGCGCGCGAGCAATACGGGGTCGCGGTTGCGCCATCGGGCGAGATCGACGTCACGGCGACCGCGCGGCTGCGCCGGCGCGCGGCGGAGTGAATTGCGATGACCGATGCGCGCTCGATCGTGGTCGGCGTCGATGTCGGCGGGACGTTCACCGATTTCTTCTTCTACGACGAGGCGTCGGGCGCCTGCGATGCGCGCAAGGTCCCTACCACGCGAGGCGACCAGTCGCTCGGATTCGTCGACGGAATCGCCGCCGGCGGCCGCTCCCTTGCCAAGTTGGCGGCGATCGTCCATGGCACCACGGTGGGCACGAACGCACTTCTCGAGCGCAAGGGTGCGCCCACCGGCGTCATCACCACGGCGGGGTTCCGCGACGTGCTCGAGATGCGACGCCGCGACCGGCGGCAAACCTGGGGTCTGTGGGGCGATTTCGTGCCGATCGTTGCGCGCGACATGCGCATCGAGGTTGGCGAACGCACGCTCGCCGACGGAAGCGTACGCCATGCAGTGGATGCGGCGGAGGTACGGGCCGCGGCGCGGCAGTTATTGGCGCGCGGCGCGCAAGCGGTGGCGGTCTTCTTCATCAACGCTTACGCCAATCCGGCGAACGAGCGCGCAGCGCTTGCCGCGCTCGCCGAGGTATGGCCCAACCGACATGTCAGCGCCTCCTTTCAAATTCTGCCCGAGATTCGCGAGTTCGAGCGCGCGTCGACCACGGCGCTCAACGCCTACCTGCAGCCCGTTGTCGCCTCCTACATCGACGCGCTCGACAAGCGCCTGACCGACGCCGGATCGGCGTCGCAGCTGCTCATCGTCCAATCGAACGGCGGCGTGATGGCGGCGGATACCGCGACGCGCTATCCGATCAAGACCGCCCTTTCGGGACCGGCGGCGGGCGTCATCGCCGCGGCGCACATCGCCGCGTCGAGCGGCTTTCCCAACGTCATCACGGGAGACATGGGCGGCACGAGCTTCGACGTCGCGCTCATCAGCCAAGGTCGTGCCGCGCTCGCTGCGCAAACGACGATCGATTTCGGCCTTGTCGTCCGCACGCCGATGATCGAGATCACGACGATCGGCGCGGGGGGTGGCTCGATCGCCTGGGTCGACCGCGGCGGCATCCTGCAGATCGGCCCCGAGTCGGCGGGCGCCGAACCCGGGCCTGCCTGTTACGGAGGCGGCGAGACGCGCCCCACGGTCACCGACGCCAATGTCGTGCTTGGCCGAATCAACGCCGAGCGGCCGATCGGCGGCAAACTGAAGGCCCTCGACGTCGCCGCGGCGCGCGCGGCGATCGCCGAGCGCGTGGCGAAGCCGCTTGGCCTCGACCTCTTGGCGGCGGCGGAGGCGATCATTCGGGTGGCCAATTCGCGCATGGCGGGCGCCATTCGTCTCGTCTCGATCGAGCGCGGCAATGATCCGAAACGGTTTGCACTGATGCCGTTCGGCGGCGCGGGCGCGCTCCACGCCGGCGCGCTGATCAAGGAGGTCGGCCTCGCCTCCGCCCTGGTGCCGCGATTTCCGGGCGTCACCTCGGCGCTCGGTTGCGTCATCGCCGACATGCGCCACGATTTCGTGCAGACGGTGAACCGGCCGCTCGACGCGGTCGATTTCGCCGCCTTGTCGGCCGACCTCGCCGCGATGTCGCACTCCGGGCGCGAGCTGCTGGCGCGGAGCGGGGCCCGGCTCGAGGGACAGGAGACGTTGATCGAGCTCGACATGTCCTATGTCGGACAGACGCATACCGTGCCGGTCCCGATCGCCGCGCCGCAGAACGGCCGGATGACGCGGGACGCCATCGCCGACGCGTTCGAGGCGGCCTATCGCACTGCGTTCGGTCGCTTGCTCGAGGGCGTCCCGATTCGCGTCCTCACATCGCGCGTCGCGGTCGTCGGTCGCCGGCCGAAGCTCGATCTCGCCGTTTTCCGCCCAGCGAGCGGGTCGATCGACGCGGCGCAATCCGGCGAGCGCGGCGTCTGGTTCGATGGGCGGTCGCACAAGACCCGCGTTTACCGCCGTCTCGAGCTTCCCGAAGGCGCGGAGATTTCGGGCCCGGCGATCCTTGAGCAACCCGACGCGACGACGTGGATCGAGCCGGACCTCCTGTGCCGCATCGATTCGTTCGGCAACGTCATCATGACTCGGCGGAACGCATGACCAGACACGCGTTCGATCCCTCGACGGCCGCGCTGCTGCTGGTCGATTTGCAAAACGACTTCCTTCATCCCGAGGGCGCGTACGCCCGTGGCGGCAGGACGTCGCCCGACATCGCGGCGCTGCCGGCGCGACTGAAGCCCGTCGCCGCCGCGATGCGGCGGGCCGGCGGGTGGATCGTCTCGACCCATTTCACGCTCGTGCCGGGCCGGAGCGGAGAACCGCTGATCTCGCCGCATCTCAAGACCCTCCGGCCCTTTCTCGCCAAGGGCGATTTCGCGCCGGGCACGATGGGTCACGACGTGGTGGCCGAGCTGAAGCCGGTGGACTTCGCGGTCGAGAAGGTCGCCTACTCGGCCTTCTACATGAGCCGTCTTGAATTCGTGCTGCGCAAGGCGGGTATAGCGACGCTGGTCTTCTCCGGCATCGTCACCAATGGCGGCGTCGCCTCGACCTTGCGCGACGCGCACGTGCGGGACTTCGCCACCATCTTGCTTTCCGACGGTTGCGCGGCCTTCCGTCGAGAGGTCCACGAGGTAACGGTTGCCTCGCTCGCCGCGATCACCCCGGTCATGACCTGCGCCGAGTTCATGGCCGCACTCGCCGATCGCCATCGGTGACGATCCTTTCCGTCGCGGGCGTTCGGTTCGCCGCCGAAGCGCCGGTGCTCGTCGTCGGCGCCGGGGCGGCTGGACTCGTGGCGGCCCTTTCGGCCCGCGACGCTGGCGGCGAGGTCGTCGTGCTGGAGCGCGATCCGGCGCCGGAGGGTTCGAGCGCGCTATCGTCGGGCCTCATTCCGGCCGCCGGGACGACGATGCAGCGGCGCCGCGGGATCGACGATTCCGCCGAGCGCATGGCGGCGGATATCCAAGCGAAGGCAAAGGGCAATGCCGATGCGCGCCTGGTCGCGACGATGACGCGTGCCGCGGGTCCGGCCATCGACTGGCTCGCCGGGCGGCATGGGGTGCCGTTCACGCTGGTCGAGGGCTTTCTTTATCCCGGTCACTCGCTGGCCCGCATGCACGGCACGCCGCGGCGCACGGGCGCCGAACTGATGGACCATCTGCGCACCGCCGCGACGCGGGCTGGCGCGGAGATCATTTGTTCCGCCCAAGTCGACGCGCTTTACGCCGCCGACGATGGGCGAGTGGCGGGCGCGCGCGTGCGGCGCCCCGACTGCGGCGAGGAAGCGATCGCCGGCCGGGCCATGGTGCTGGCGTGCAGCGGGTTCGGCGGCAACCCGAAGATGGTGCGCGAACATATCCCCGAGATGGCCAAGGCGCTGTTTTTCGGGCACGTCGGCAATCGGGGCGACGGCATCCGCTGGGGCCGGGCGCTGGGTGGCGCGGTGCGCCACATGAGCGCCTACCAGGGCCACGGCTCGGTCGCCACGCCGCACAACATTCTCATCACCTGGGCCTTGATGACGGAAGGCGGCATCCAGGTGAACGCCGAGGGCCGACGTTTCTCCAATGAGCATGACGGGTACTCGGAGCAGTCGGTGCGTGTCCTGGCGCAACCGGGCGGCGTGGCGTGGAACATCTACGATGCGCGCCTGCATGCATTGGGCCTCGAGTTCGAGGATTACCGCAACGCCGTCGCGGCGGGAGCGATCAAACAGGCGGCGACCCTAGAGGCGCTCGCGGCGGCGCTTGGCCTGCCGGCAGAGACGCTCGACGAGACGATGGCGCATGCGCGCCGATGCGCGCTTGGCGATGGGGTCGATCCCTTCGGCCGCGACTTCCGCTCCAAGTCGCCGCTGGAGGCGCCTTACTGCGGCGTCAAGGTGACAGGCGCCCTCTTCCACACCCAAGGCGGCCTCGTCGTCGACGACGAGGCGCGCGTCTGCCGCGCCGACGGCGCGCGGCTGCCCAATCTCTTCGCGGCTGGCGGCACCGCTTGCGGCGTGTCGGGGCCGTCCGTGTGGGGTTACCTGTCGGGAAACGGACTGCTCGCGGCGGTCACGCTCGGCCGCCTTGCCGGCGCCGCGGCCGCAAGATTGAGCGCCTGAAGGGTGCAGGGTCTGATCCGCGATGGTTTCCCGCTAGCGCGCGGCGTGCAGCGGGCCGAAATCGTCGGCGAAAACGAGGCAACAAGAGATGATGGCGGAGGATCAGATTCTCCTGGTGGAGCTTCGCCCGCGACCAAAACAACGAGACCAGCGACATCACTAGGGACTGGAGCACCGTGCCCATCGCCGAGCATCGTTATCCGATTCGCCTTGGTACGTCGACCACCTCGTCGAATCGAGTTTTTGGTATGCACAG
>DATIBC010000074.1:0-15662 GCA_035457725.1 Alphaproteobacteria bacterium
AATACGATGATCGGCAACTTTTTCGACCTGTGCGGCATCTCCTTGCCGATGTCGGAAACGGGCGCGCCGCCCACCGGCTTGATGCTGCTAGGGCGCCATGACGCCGATCGGCGATTGCTGCGGCTGGGCGCGGCGGTCGAGTTGGTGCTTTCGGCGTGAAGCGCCGAATCGCCCGCCGGGCGGTGGATGTCGCCTTGCCAGGTGGAGTTTGGCCGTCCACCATGCGATATCGTCGATCGCGGAGTCGAGAAAATGCGCAGCATCACCGGGTTGCTTCACGAGCAGATGGTATTTAGCCGCCGGGTGCGTGTCCTTGCCGACTGCATGGCGCCGTTGATTCCGCCCGGCGCACGCGTTCTCGACGTCGGCTGCGGCGACGGCACCATCGATGTGCTGGTCGCGCAAAAGCGGCCGGATGTACGGATCGAAGGCATCGACGTCCTGGTGCGGCCGCAGACCAAGATCACAGTCACGGCATTCGACGGCAAGACGATCCCATTCTCGGATGGATCATTCGATGCGGTGATGTTCGTCGACGTCCTTCACCATACCGACAACCCACTGGCGCTGCTCCGCGAGGCGACGCGGGTCGCGCCAACGGTCATCCTCAAGGACCACTGCCGCGACGGGCTGTTGGCGGGGCCGACGCTTCGGTTTATGGATTACATCGGAAACGCGCACCACGGCGTCGTCCTGCCGTACAATTATTGGCGCAAGCAGCAATGGGAGGCCGCCTTTCGCACGCTAGGGCTAACCGCGCGATGGTGGTCCAATCGGCTCGGCCTTTATGCGTGGCCCGCTTCGCTCCTGTTCGAGCGCGATCTGCATTTCGTCGCGTCGCTGTCGCGCGGCTAGGCCGGCGGCCGGGCGGCAATGCGCGAACCTCGGAGCCGATATACCGTAAACAATCAAAGCTTAATCGATTTGTTAACCATCTTAACCGAAGAATTGTGAAATAATATATCGTGACGTAGCTCGGCATCGGGCATGGAGCGGAACCTGCTGATAAGCGAGACATCGACGCAAGCCCCCGCCGGCGCGTCGCGCCCAGCGGCGCTGATTGCGACCTGGCTGGCCCCGGTGATCGTGTTCGCGCTGGTGACCGCGATGGTCGTCATCACGGCTTGGACCACGCTCGCCTCCGGTCACCTCACCGACACCGACAGCTACACCCGCCTGATCCGCGTTCACGACCTTCTTAATACAGGACTGTGGTTCAGCGACGCTTACCCCCACACCAATGCGCCGTTCGGCGACACGCTGCATTGGACCCGCCCGCTCGACGTGATGATCATCGCAATGAGCGCGCCATTCTCGCCGTTCTTGGATCTGCGCGCTGCGGTCCATCTCGGTGGTCTGGTGCTCATTCCGCTGACTCACTTGATGGCGGCATTCGTCTTGATGTGGGCGGCCGCTCCGGTGCTCAAGCCCTCGGCGCGTATTTTAGCCGCGGTGTTGCTGCTCACGCACCCTGTCGTGCTCAGCTATGCCACGCCTGGCCGCATCGATCATCATATCTTGTTGCTCCTTCTTTTCGTCGCGACGATGGGCATGGCGATTCGCGCCGCGATCGAGTACTCGTCCGATCCGCGGCGATGGTTGGCGATCGGCGCGGTGGCTGGCCTCGGATTATGGGTGTCGGTCGAATTCATGCCGGCCGCAGCGGCGCTGGGCACGGTCATATGGGCGCGCGGGTTCGCGGAGTCGTCGAGCGACGCGCGCCGCGGTTTGCCGTATTCCATCGGCCTCGCTGCAAGCTCGGTCGTGGCGCTGCTGGTCGAGCGTGGCATTTCCGGCGCGCTGACGATTGAGTACGATCGCATCTCCATCGCCCACGTTTACGCCACCCTGGTCGCGTTCGCATCGTTCGCAGCGCTGACCACGCTCGAACCGAGGGGACCGACGCTGCGTGTGCTGGTCAGCTTCGTCGTAGCCTGCTCCGGCGGCGCAACGCTGCTCTATTTGTTCCCGAGATTTCTTGCCGGGCCGGTCGCCGATCTCGATCCAGTGGTCGAAGCGCGTCTTCTCGACTTGACCATCGAAATGCAACCGCTTTGGAACGGCGCCGCCGGGATCGCCGTGTGGCATCGCGTCGCCCTCGTGGCGGCGGCGCTGCTCGCGGCGACGGGACTGATCTGGGCCCTGGCGCGGCCGGGCGATGGGCGCGCCTGGGCGTGGCGCGCGGTCGCGGCGTATTTCATGCTTTATTTCTTTCTCACATCGCTGCAATGGCGGTGGGGAACCTATCTCGGCGCGATCGCCGCGATTCCATTCGCGGAGTTGCTGCAGCGGTCGATCGACGTTCTTGACCGCCGCCGCTCGGAGCGCGGTCGGCTGTATGCGTACACGTTCCTGCCGCTTATCGCGATCGTCGCCCCATTTGCGGCGGGCGCGATCGCCTTGCCGGCGCGCCATCAGCCCGCCGCCGATGCGGAGCCCACGTGCCGTGTCAGCGCGGCGATCGACGCGCTCGCCGATCGTGCGCGCTTTCCAGCCGGGCGGATCGTCGTCACCGAGCTTGGAGTGGCTCCGGCGTTGATCTACCTAGCCGGCCATCGCGCCATCGGCTCGCCCTATCACCGCAACGCGGCGGGACTGCACGCCGCGCTGGCGCTCGAGGACGCCCAAGAGCCACGCGAGGCGCATCGCTTGCTCATCGAGCGCAAGGTCGATTACATCTTGCTGTGTCGGCGCTCGATAACCCCGACAACGTTCGCCTGGATCACCGCGTCGCCGCGCTGGCTCGTCGAGCTCCCGTTGACGTCGGGAGACGCGGGCGGGTACCGCTTCTTCCAGGTGAACAGGTCGCCCCAGTGACCACCGTCGCCTTCAACGCGCAACCTCGCGCCAAAGACGGCAACGATGCTCGCGATCTCGAGTTGACGATCATGATGCCCTGCTTGAACGAGGCGGAAACGATCGCCGCGTGCGTCGAGCGGGCCAGCGAGTGGCTGCGGCTGAGCGGCGTCGCGGGCGAGGTTCTGGTGGCGGACAATGGCAGCGTCGACGGTTCGCAAGCGCTCGCCGCCGCGAACGGGGCGCGTATCGTCGCGATCGCCGAAAAGGGCTACGGCGCCGCCATTCGCGGCGGCATCGCCGCGGCGCGCGGGCGCTACGTCATCGTCGGCGATGCCGATCAGAGCTATGATTTCGGCGCCCTCGACCCGTTCGTGGAAAAGCTGCGCGAGGGGTACGATCTCGTCGTCGGCAACCGCTTTCAGGGCGGCATCGCGCCGGGCGCGATGCCGGCGCTGCATCGCTATCTCGGCAATCCCGTCCTGAGTTTTCTCGGCCGATTGCTGTTCCGCGCGCCGATCGGCGATTTCCATTGCGGACTGCGGGGATTCAGTCGTGAGGCCATGCTGCGACTTGGACTGAACACGCCGGGAATGGAGTTCGCGAGCGAGCAGATCGTCAAGGCGGCGCTCAACGATCTCAGAATCGCGGAGGTGCCGACGACGCTCTCGCCTGACGGCCGATCGCGTCCGCCGCATTTGCGTACGTGGCGCGACGGGTGGCGGCATCTCCGCTTTCTGCTGATCCACCGGCCGCGCTGGCTGTTTCTCTATCCCGGAACGGGGCTGACGGCGTTCGGCATCGCTTTGATCGCGTGGCTCATCCCGGGCCCGCGCGAATTCGCGGGCGTGGTCTTCGATATCCACACGATGCTCTACGCCGCCGTCGCCGCGGTGGCCGGATTTCAGGCGGTCAACTTCGCGGTCATGGCCAACGACTTCGCGGTCAGCACCGGCGTCTTGCCGCAAGATCCGCTGCTGACGCGCCTCGGAAAGCGCATTTCGCTCGAGGTCGGCCTCGCCTTCGGAGTCACGCTGCTGGCCGTCGGCATTGGCGGCCTGGGTTATGCCATCGTCGTTTGGGGCGGCGGGGAGTTCGGCGACCTGGCGCCATCCAATGTCATGCGCATCGTCATCCCTTCGGCGGCGCTGTTCGTGATCGGCCTGCAGCTCGCGCTGTCGAGCTTCTTTCTGGCCCTGATACGCTCGCTGCGCTGATCGCCTCCTCCCATCACGGGGCGATATCGCGATCGCCGCGCTCGATTCGGTCCCACCACGTGGCGACCAAGCCGGCGCCGTCGGTGACCGCTTCTTCCAGCAGTGTGAACTGCGTCGGGAACGGGACCCGGATATCAGCCTCGACTTGACCGTTGGTGAAATCGAGCGCGCCTTCGAACTTGCGCGCGATACGCTGCATGCGGCGATTGTCGATGAGGCAGATCATGTAGATCGACTTGATCGCTCGATTGCGGCAAACGACGATTGCGCGGCGCAGGAGTTCGGTGCCGGCTCCCTTGTCCTGCCAACCGTCCTCGACCGTCACCGCGACCTCCGCCCGCCAGGCGATTCTTGGGTCGTCCCAACGAATCTCGGCGGCGCCGCGCAAGACGCCGTCCTCGAAGAATCCGACCACGACCGCGCGCATCCAATCGATGCGCGCGCAGTGCTCGCCTATCGCGAGATCGCCGACATGGCCTGAGAATCGCGCTTGGCGATCGGCGAATGTCAGTCGCAGCAAATGGTCGTGGAGTGCGCCGATTTCCGGCGGCATGAGTTTTCGAAAAGCCTGCATCGCCCAACCCTCCAGGAATGTTGTCCCGGTCGTCGTCGGGCGTCTCCTCGTGCGCGTCGTGTTGGCCACCGCGTCCCGGCGAATCGGGCCTGGTGGCTAAGGCTTATATGGTGCGCAACGAAGCGTTTATAAGGAATCGAAAATATCGTGCTAACGGCCGGCCCCGCGACAAAAATCAGATCGTTGCCAAATCGCCTTGGGACGTGCATTTTTCTTGCCGAGAACCGGTCGAACCGGCCGTCTTGTTATTTTGAACTCGCGAGGGAGGAAATCGTGATCCACTTGAAATCGTTTGCCGCAGGTCTCGCGACGCTCGCCGTCGCGATCGGTTTCGCCGGCGCCGCCGCTGCCCAGGAAATCAAGATCTCGCATCAGTGGAAGCAGGGGACGGATGCGCGCGATCGCGCGACGCGCGTCTTCGTCGAGGAAGCGACGAAGCGCGACCCGAGCCTCAAGTTCCGCATCTACCCGGGCAGTTCGCTCAATATCAAGCCGGTAGCGCAGCTCGACGCCATGCAGGCGGGCACGCTCGAAATGGCGGTTTATCCCTTGAGCTATGCGGTCGGCAAAATTCCCGATTTTTCGATCACGATCATGCCTGGCACCGTCACCAGCCTGGCGCACGCCAAGCGGATGAAGGGAACCAAGTTCCACCAGCGCCTGCAGGAGATCGCCGAAGCCAACGGCATTCATGTCGTGACTTGGTGGTGGACGCCGGGCGGCTTCGCCAGCAAGCGCGCGCCGATCGCCGGCCCCGATTCGGTCAAGGGCGAATCGATGCGCGCCGCCGATCCGACGTTCGAGGCGATGCTCAAGGCGGCCGGGGCGAGCGTGCACGGAATGCCGTCGACCGAGATCTATCCGGCGCTGCAATCGGGCGTGCTCACTTCGACGCTGACGTCGGCCGAGACGTTCGTTTCGATGCGCATCTACGAGCAGACCAAATTCGCGACCATCGGTGGCGACTACACGCTGTGGATGTTGCTGCAGCCGCTGGTGATCTCCAAGCAAGCGTGGGACAAACTCTCTCCGTCGCAAAAGAAGGCCTTTCAGGAGGCGGCAGACAAGAGCGACGAATTCTTCGACGGCACCCAGGAGGAAGCGACCGGCAAGATGCGTGAAACGTTCACCAAGGCCGGCGCTCAGGTGCGCGCGTTGACGAAGCCGGAATACGACGCCTGGCTGGAGCTGGCGAAGAAGACAGCCTGGGTCGATTTCGCCGAGAAGGCGCCCAACGGCAAGGAACTGATCCAACTGATCGCGCAGGTCAAATAGGCGCCCCGATGTCGCGGGCGGGGCCGACCGGTCCCGCCCGATCCTTCTCCGCCCACTCCGTCCAACCATGATTCGCTTCGTACGTCTTATCGACGGCGTGTCGGTGGTGTGCGCCGCCATCGCCTCGGTGTTCCTGTTGACTGCCGTCCTCGTCGTCACCTGGATGATCTTTTACCGGGCGATGGGAAATTCGGCGTTCTGGGAGATCGAGTTCGCCGTCTACCTCATGGTCGCGGCGATCTTCCTCGGATCGCCCTATTGCGCCAAGACCAAGGGCCATGTTGCCGTCGATCTACTCACCGAGTTCACGCCGGCGGCGGCCAGTCGCGCAATCGCGCTGACGCTTGCCGCCGTCAGTCTGGTTATCTGCTTGTATCTCACCGTCGAGGGCGCGCAGCTGACATACCACGCCTGGGCGAGCGGCGAGACGACCGAGAGCTACTGGCGGCCAGTCAAATGGCCGCTGTTCATCTCGATGCCGATCGGTCTCGGCCTAACAGCGCTGCAGTATCTGGCCGAGATCGTGCGTCGGGAGCACGCATCGTGAGCGAGACCACGATCGGCGTCATTCTTCTCGTCGTCACGCTACTCGTCCTGTTCTGCGGTCTGCCGATCGCCTGGGGGCTTGTCCTCGTATCGCTGATCTTCCTGACGATATTCGGCGGACCGAACGCGCTTGCGGTCGTCGCCAACACGATCATGGACGAACTCAGCTCGTTCGCGCTGCTGACCATCCCCCTTTTCGTGCTGCTAGGGGCGTCGATCGGCGTCTCGGCGGCGGGAAAGGACATCTACGAATCGCTGCACCGTTGGCTCGCCCGCGTGCCTGGCGGGCTGGTGATCGCCAATATTCTTGCCTGCGGCCTTTTCGCCGCGGTCTGCGGCTCCTCGCCGGCGACCGCAGCGGCGATCGGCAAGATCGGCGTTCCCGAGATGCTGCGTCGCGGCGTCGCGCCCGGACTGGCGACCGGCGCGATTTGCGCCGGCGGCACGCTCGGTATCCTGATTCCGCCGTCGATTACGCTCATTCTTTACGGGATCGCCACCGAGACGTCGATCGGCCGCCTGTTCCTCGCCGGCGTAGTTCCGGGGATCATGCTCGTCTCGATGTTCGCGGCATACGCCTGGATCGCCTCGCTGCTGAACGCCAAGGCGGTGGCGCTGGCCAGCCAGGAGACATACACGCTGCCGGAGAAAATGCGCGGCATGCTGCGCGTCGCGCCGTTCCTGGGCATCATCGTGGCGATCGCCTATTTCATGTACGGCGGGCTGGCGACGCCCTCCGAGATCGCCGCCGTCGGCGCGTTTCTCGCCCTGGTGCTGGTCGTGGCGATCTACCGCACCTGGCGCATTTCGGAGCTATGGCTCATCTTCCGCGACACGGTACGCGAGTCGACGATGATCTTGATGATCATCGGCGCGGCGGCGCTGTTCTCCTACATGATGTCGCTGCTCTACGTCACCCAGACCGCCGCCGACGCGCTGGTCAGCATCGAAATGAACCGCTGGATGTTGATGGTGCTGATCAACCTGTTCCTGCTCGTCGCCGGCTGCTTCCTGCCGCCGGTCGCCATCATCTTGATGCTGATGCCGATCCTGAACCCGGTGCTCGAGGCCAACGATTTCGATCTCATCTGGTTCGCCATCATCCTCACCATCAATCTCGAGGTCGGCTTGATCACGCCGCCGGTCGGCCTCAATCTCTACGTGCTACGGGGTGTGGCACCGCAAGTCCCGCTGTCGACCGTGCTCGCCGGCTCGATGCCGTTCGTGGCTCTGATGTTCCTCGCCATGGTCATCCTGTCGATCTTTCCCGAGATCGCGCTGTGGTTCCCGACGTATCTCATGGGGCCGGGGCGCTGATTCGCGGTGGCGACGAGGATGGAGATCGTCGACGCGCACCACCATCTCTGGGACTTGCGTCGCAACCGGTATCCCTGGCTGGTCGACGAACCGATGATTCCCTTCCGCTACGGCGACTATGGAAAGATCCGCCGCGACTATCTGCCGACGGACTACCGGCGCGATTCGGCGCGGCAAAACGTCGTCGCCACGGTGCACATGGAAGCCGAGATCGATCCCGCGCATGAGGTCGATGAGACGCGGTGGATTCACGAAATCGCCGAGGCAAACGGCTTTCCCAACGCGGTGGTCGGGCACGCTCGCTTCGAGCGCGACGGCGTAGCGGGCGTGCTCGCCGGCCACGCCGCCTATCCCCTGGTCCGCAGCATTCGCCAGAAACCGACGGCGGCGTCATCGCCCGTCGAAGTGGTTCGCGGCGTGCCCGGCTCGATGGGCGATCAACGGTGGCGCGAGGGATATCGCTTGCTCGCCAAGCACCGCCTGTCGTTCGATCTCCAGACGCCGTGGTGGCATCTCGCCGAGGCCGCCGAGCTCGCCCGCGATTTTCCCGATACGCTCATCATCCTCAATCACACGGGCCTGCCGGCCGAAAGAAGCGCTCAGGCGCTCGCCGGCTGGCGCGAAGGCATGGAGACCTTCGCCGCCCAGCCGAACGCGCGGGTCAAGATCTCGGGCCTCGGCCAGCGAGGTCGGCCATGGACGCTCGAAGCCAACCGCCCGATCGTCCGCGAGGCGATCCGGATCTTCGGCGTCGATCGCTGCATGTTCGCCAGCAATTTTCCGGTCGACAGCGTGTGCGCCGATTTCGATACGATCTTCGACGGATTCAAGGCGGCGGTCGCCAATCTGCCGGCCGCCGACCAGCGCAAATTGTTCCGCGACAACGCGGCGTGGACCTATCGGATCAGCATCTGACGCCTAAACGGGCTCGTCCAGATAGAGCTTAAGCACCGCCGTGGCGTCGAGCTCGCCGTGTCCGCGCGCGACGAGCAGGCGGAACAGCGTGTTGGCCTGCGCCGACATCGGCAGCGGCGTTTTCATTTCCTTGCTCACGTCGTGCAGCATGTCGAGGTCCTTGAGCACCTGGCGCGCGAAGCCGCGCGGCGCGAAGTCGCGGGCGATCATTTGCGGAAATACGCTCTTCAGCATGTTGCTGCCGGCGTGACCGGGCGCCAAAGCCTGTGGAATCATGCTGGCGTCGACGCCGCAGCGCTCGGCGAGGCGCAGCGCTTCGGCGAGAACGCAGTACGTGTTCAACACCAGCACCTGATTCACCATCTTGGTCGCCTGACCGGCGCCGACCGGGCCCAAATGGGTGAACGCCGTCGAAAGATCGGCCATCACCGGCGCGATCCGCGCGATCGCCGACTCCTCGCCGCCGGCCATGATGGCGAGCGTTCCGGCGGCGGCCGCGGCGGGTCCGCCGGAAACCGGGGCGTCGACCCATGACATGCCGCAGGCGGCCTCGAGTTTCGCCGACAGCTCGCGCGTGGCGGCTATCTCGGTCGTCGAGTGATCGACCAGGATCTTTCCGGCCGATCCTCCGGCGGCGACTCCCTCCGGACCGAACACCGCTTCATCGACGGCGTGTGTCGACGTCACGCACATCAATACGACGTCGGCGCGGCGCGCCACGTCGGCGGCCGACGACGCTGCATCGACGTTGTGCCGGACCACAGCTTCTATCTTCTCCTTGACGACATCGAAGCCGATCACCCTATGACCGCGCTCGACGAGGCGCCGCGTGAAGGCGCTGCCCATCAAACCCAGTCCAACGAATCCGATCAAGGATTTGCCACTGTCCGCCATGACGCCCTCCTCCGTCCGCCTATCCGCCGGCCAAAGCGCCGATCGCATTCACCCGTTTCCAGGTGTTATCCATGTGCCGGCGCAGAACGCGCGCGAGCCGCGCGCCGTCGCGTGACCCAAGCGCGTCGATCATCTCCTCGTGCTCGGCGACGGCGTCGCGCCACTGCCCTTCGACCTCGTTGCCGACGAAACGGATGCGCTTGATGCGCGCCTGCAGGCTGTCGTGCAGCGACTCTAGGGTGCGGTTCTTTGCCAGGCGGACGATGGTCGAATGGATCCTCTGATTGAGCTTGAAGTATTCAAGGCGGTCGTGCTTGGCGTATTTCCGCATCATGGCCGCGTGCAGGTCCCGTACCTCGTCGATCTCCGAGTCGCTTGCAGCCGCGCACGCCAGCTCGCCGGCAAGCGCCTCGAGCGCGCCCAACACGCGGAGCATGTCGAGGACATCGGCGGGCGTGAGGCGCCGAACCGTGGCGCCGCGACTCGGCGTCAACTCGATGAGTCCCTCGGAGGCGAGCACCTTGAGTGCCTCGCGTAGCGGCGTGCGCGACACGCCGAGCGCCTCGCACAGCTTCAATTCATGGATTCGCGTGCCGGCGGCGAGCCGACCTTCGATGATCATATCGCGCAGCCGCGTCACGACCTCGTCGTGCAGGCTGGAGCGCGGGATTGGCGGTAGACCGGCTAACTCGTCGACCTTCGAATCCATCGGCGTCGAATCTCCGTTGTACGAATCCCGTATTTTACTTGATCAGATTCGGTATCCACAGGACCAGCTCGGGCACGAACGTGATGATCACGAGCGTCAGCAATAGGGGCGGATAGTACGGCAACAACGCGCGCAGGATCGCTTGAAACGGCGTTCCAGTCATGCCGCTGATCAAGAACAGCGATAACCCAAAGGGAGGCGTAACGGTGCCGATCATCAGGTTGAAGATGACCACGAGGCCGAGATGGATCGGATCGACCCCGGCGGCGACGACCGGCGGCGTGACGATCGGCACCAGAAGCAGCGTCGCCGTGGTGCTGTCGACGAACATGCCAGCAATGAAGAAGATCAGATTCACGATCAGCAGCAAGACGACTGGGTCCGTCGTGAAGTCGCCAAGCCACCCCTTGAACTCCTGCGGCACCTGCTCGACGGCGAGGATCCACCCGAACATCGCCGCCGCCGCGACGATGATGAGGATCGCCGACGATGATCGCAGGGTTTCCATGACCGCGTATGAAATATGCGCCCACGTCAGGTCGCGGTAGACCAGGCCGGCGATGAGGAACGTGTAAACGGCGGTGATCGCCGCCGCCTCGGTCGGCGTGAAATATCCCGACAGCATTCCGAAGATCAGCAGCACCGGCGTCATCAGGGCCGGGGCCGCCGGGATGAAGCCGCGCCAAACCGCGGCGACACCTGGCCAGCGATCGGCGCGCGGCAATTTGTAGACCATCGACAGGACCACGGTCGTCGCCATGAGCATCATGACGCAGATCAGCGCCGGTATGACGCCCGCCATCAGCAATTTCACGGTCGAGACGGTAGTGATCGAGGCGTAGATGATGAGCGGGATGCTCGGCGGAAAGATCGGCCCGACGATCGCCGAGGCGACCGTCACCGCGCACGAGAACGGCATCGAGAAGCCGCGATCGCGCATCGCCTTGATCTCCACCCGCCCGAGACCGCCGACATCGGCGAGCGCCGCCCCCGACATGCCGGAGAAAATGAGGCTGGCGAAGATGTTGACCTGCGCCAAGCCACCGTGAAGCCGCCCTACCAGAACGTCGGCGAACGTGAAGATTCGATCGGTGATCCGCGCCGAATTCATTAAATTGCCGACGAAGATGAACACCGGAATTGCGACCAGAGGAAAGGAGTCGAGAGCGTATACGGTACGCTGCGCCACCATGGCCACCGGCACTCCGGTCCACAGGATGTAGGCGATCGACGGCACCAGGATGGCGATCACCACCGGCACGCCGCCGATGAACAGGACGAGAAAGACCAGTAGTACCAGGAGGCCGGCGTCCATCGCGACTCACCCGCCCGTCATTGCGCGACGGCGCTTCACAGCGCCGGCGGCCCATCGCCCGGCCGGTCGTCGAGCCGGCCAATTGCGAGCAGGACGTATCCGATAGCGCCGAGCAGCAATCCGAGTAGCGCCGGCAACATGAAGATCCAGAACGGGATGCCGACGGTCGGCGTGTGGCTGCCGACATTGGCCTCGACCGAGCGGTGGATCGACCACACGAGCATCAACATCGTGCCGCATGACAGCAGGGCGATCGCCGCGCGCGCGCGCCGGCGCGCGCCGGCCGGAGTCAAGGCCAGAAACTCCTCCATACGGATCTGACCGCCATCAGCGACGACCAACGGAACGCAAATGAAGGTGAGGAAGATAAGGAGATAGCGCGTCACCTCTTCGAGGCCGACGATCGGCATGGTGAATACTCCGCGCATAACTACCTGCGTCGTCGGCAGGACGACCAACCCGAGCAGCGACAAAAAGCCGAAGGCGATGCAGACGACACGCGCAATACGCCACAACACCATCGCCACGCTCCCGATCCATGGAGACGGCGGGCGGGTCCCCCGCCCCACCCGCCGTCGAGCGCTTCAGCAGCGGCTTACTTGACCGCCTGGATGCGCTCGATATGACCTTTCCAGCTCGGATAATCCTTGTCGAGTTGCGCGAACACCGATTTCCGGAACGCGTCGATATCGAGCCCTTCCTTCGTGGTGATGAATGTAACGCCTTTGGACTTGAGGAATTCGACCTCCTTGGCGTCGGCCTCGGCCTGCCATTGCAGGGAGCGCTTGCCCATCTCGTCCATCGCCGCTTCGACGATCTTGCGATCGCCGTCCGGAATGCCGCGCCAGGCGCGCTCGTTGACGAACACGCACAGCACCGATTCCATGTGACTGGTCATCATGATGTACGGCTGCACCTCGTACATCCGCCGCGAAATGATATTGTTGAGCGGGTTCTCCTGCCCCTCGACGAGGCCGGTGGTGAGCGCGGGAATGATCTCGCTGATCTCGACCGGCGTCGGAACCGCGCCCATTCCCGTCAGCATCGTGTTCCATAGCTTGAGTGGAACGCCGCGGATCTTCTTGCCGCGAAGATCGGCCGGCGACTTCACCGGGAACTTCGCCGAAAGCTGGCGCGCGCCGCGATAGAAGTTGCCGACGATGCGGATATTTCCCTTCTCGACGAGTTGCTTGTTGATTTCCGCCATCACCGGCGAGGTGCGTTCGTCGGTGGCGCGCATCGCGTGTTCGGGGTCGCGATAGATGAACGGCGCATTGAACACCGACACATCGGCGACGATGCGATCGAGCGAGGCGAAGTCGTGGTGCGCCATGGCGATCGAGCCGATCCGCACGCCGTCGACCATCTCGCTGATATTGCCGAGCTGCGAGCCCGGGAATAGACGGATATCGACCCGGCCGTTCGTGCGCTCCTTCACCAGTTGCGCCAGCTCGGCGGCATAACGCGTCTGTCCCTCGCCTTCAGCGCCGACATGGGCGTAGCGGAGCTGGACTTGCGCGCCGGCTGGAGCGGCGAACAGCGTCGCCGCGGTGGCGAGCGCTGCAAACAGTGCGAGCATTTTCCCGGTCACTGACTTTTCCTCCTCCTCTGACTACCGGCGCTGGCCAGTAGTGTTGCAATTGATGTCCGGCCATGGGCGTCCGACAATTTGGCGATTTTTCAGCTGCTTGATGGCCAACTGTAATTTTCTTGCCGGCGTATCGCGGATGGTCGACAGGATCATGAACATTTTGTATTCTGAATGCAATAAACTTGGTACTCACTCGGTAGTGTGTTGCGAATAATCGCACTCATGGGCGACGGCTGCATTTTGGGCGTGCGAGGAGTCTGATGGAACGAGACGAATCCGTGCGTATCGCGCTTGCGATCGGCGACGCGGCGGGAATCAGCCCCGAACTGACCGCCAAGCTGCTGGCCCAGCCCGATACGATCCCCATGGCGAATATTGTCGTGGTCGGCGACGCCCGCGTGCTCGCCGATGGTGCGCGCGTCGCCGGAGTGTCATTGCCAAGTTTTGTCGAGTTGAAGCCTGGCGAAAGACTTCGCTTCCAGCCAGGACGCGCTAGCCTGCTCGACCTGGGCCATCTCGATCCTGCGGCCGTGAAGCCGGGCACGGCCACGGCGGCGGGGGGCGGCTTCGCGATGCGCAACTTCCGCACGGCGCTGGAGTTGGTGCGCGCCGGCGAGGTCGACGCGGTGTGCTTCACGCCGTTCAACAAGGCGGCGCTCAAGCTGGCCGGCAATCCTTACGACGACGAACTGCACTTCGCCGCCGATGTGCTCGGTCACCATGGGCCGTCCAGTGAGTTTAATGTCCTCGACAAGCTGTGGAACGCGCGGGTGACCTCGCACGTGCCGCTAAATAAGGTGAGCGAGCTGCTGACGATCGACAGCATCGTCGGCGCGTTGGCGCTCACCGACGAATGCCTTCGCGCGACGGGCCTGCCGCGCCCTCGCATCGCCGTCGCGGCGCTCAACCCTCACGCCGGCGACGGCGGCAATTTTGGCCGCGAGGAGATCGACGTGATCGCCCCCGCCGTCGCCGTCGCGCGCAGCCGGCGGATCGCGGCCGACGGGCCGTTTCCTGCCGATACGGTGTTTCTGCGCGCCAAGAACGGCGCTTACGACGCCGTGATGACGATGTATCACGACCAGGGCCAGATCGCGATGAAGCTGATGGGGTTCGAGCGCGGCGTCACGGTGCTCGGCGGCTTGCCGGCGCCGATCACCACGCCGGCCCACGGCACCGCTTATGACATCGCCGGAAAAGGCGTCGCGGACGTCGAGGCAACGCGCCAAGCGTTCCGCCTCGCCTGCAAGATGGGCGCAGCACGGCGGAGCGCGCGCGCCCCGCTCGCTCAAACGATCACGAACTGATCGAGGCTGGCGTTGTAGGTCACGCTGGTGGCGCCATTGAGCGCGGCGGAGAAATCCTGCCCGGCGACGAATTGCTGGTCGCCGTTGAGATCGATTTGCAGCGCCCCGCTGGCGAAGCGGACATTGGTCCCGGCGTCGAACGCCCCGCCGAGCCCGACATTCGTCGCGCTCGCGCCGAGCGCCATGCCGCCGACCCGCAGGCTCGTCTCGACCCCGGCGGTGAAATCGACGCTGTCGCCCACCGCGTTCAAGACGATATCGGCCGTGCCGGCGAATACGTCGTCGAGCCCCAGTCCGCTCGCGTTGTAGACGATGGCGTCGGGGTTGTTGCCGCCATCTATGGTGTCGTTGCCGCGCCCGCCGATCAGGATATCCCGTCCCGCGCCGCCGTTGAGCGTGTCGTTGCCCAGCCCGCCGTCAATCATGTCATTGCCGGCGCCGCCGTGGAGCGTGTCGTTCCCCAATAATCCGCGCAAGATATTCTGGCCGTTGTTGCCGGTGATGACGTTGTTGAGCGTGTTGCCGGTGCCGTCGACCGAGTTCGTGCCGATCAGCGTCAGCCGTTCGACGTTATCGCCCAGCGTATGGGCGATCGAGCTCATCACCGTGTCGGTGCCTTGGTTGAACAACTCGATCACCATGTCGCCGATGTTGTCGACGAAATAGATGTCGCTGCTGGCCCCGCCGAGCAGCGTGTCGGCCCCGGCCTCGCCAGCCAGGCGATCGCCGCCGTCGCCGCCCTCCAAACGGTCGTTGCCTTCGCGGCCGAACAACCGGTTGTTCCTGTCGTTGCCGACGATCGTGTTGTCGAGCCCGTTGCCGATCCCGGTCGGTCGGTCGGCGCCGATCAGCGTCAGGTCCTCGACATTGTCGGCCAACGCATGGCTAAGCGCCGTGATCACCCGATCCCGGCCTTCGCCTGCCGCCTCTTGCGCCACCTCCGTCGCCCGATCCAGCATGTATAGATCGTCGCCCTCGCCGCCGATCAGGGTGTCGAACCCCGGCCCGCCGTCCAGCACGTCGTTCCCCTCCCCGCCCTCCACCACGTCGTTGCCTGCCCCGCCGCGCAGCGTGTCGTTCCCTGAATCGCCGAATAACAGGTCGCGGCTTTCTCCTCCGTCGAGCATGTCGTGGCCATTCCCGCCGGCGATCCGATCGTCGCCTAGTCCCCCGGAAATCGCGTCATCGCCGCTGAACCCGGCCAAA
>DATIBC010000075.1:0-14915 GCA_035457725.1 Alphaproteobacteria bacterium
GAAATGCGGTCGGCCGGCGACGCCGCGAATCGTGATCCGGTTCCAGTCGATCGCCACGCTTTCGCGATAAACTCCTCCGACGACCTCGATCAGTGCGCCATCGCCCGCGTACTGAAGCGCTTGGGAAAGCGTGCGCGGTCCATCACCCCAACCGACGCAGATGGCGTTCGCCGAGCAAGGTCCCGGCTGCTGCCGCTGTCCGCTTGGCGGCGGGGCGATGACCTCGATTTGACCGTCGGGCCTGCGCCGCAGCGGTCCAATCGGCGACGGCGCCGGAGGCAAACCCGGCGGCTGAGCCTGCGCGAAGTGGCGCTCGTCGGTCGACTCCACCGAACGAAGATCATCGGCGGCGAGCGGCCGGCCAAGCACGACGGTCGCCAAGAGCGCGGCCGCGCAACCGACGATCGCCCGAATGGACCGACGCATTCTGAAGCCAATTTCCGGCACCAGTTTCGCCTCGTATCGACGCTGCACCACGCAAGTCTTGACATCCTACACCCGAATCGACGCGGCCGGGATAACTTCGCCCGCCGCGGCGCTGAACTTCATGCGTTTTGACATTAACCATGATATTCGACTAAGCGGGTGCAGCCCGCTTGGCGTCAATACAAGGTCCAACTCCCGTGCCGTCTCCCCGCATCGCCGTGATTGGCCTCGGTTACGTCGGATTGCCGTTGGCCGCTGCCCTGGCGCGCCATTACGACGTGGTCGGCTTCGACATCAGCTTGTCCCGCGTAGCCGAGCTTGCCCGCGCGCATGACCGCACTGGCGAGATCGATGCGCAGACGCTGCGGGAGCTTTCGCTACGCCCGACGACCGAGGCGGCCGCGCTCAAGGGGTGTGAAATCTTCATCATCACCGTTCCAACGCCGGTCGATCGCGACAATCGACCCGACCTGGGCGCGGTGATCGCCGCATGCCGCACGGTCGGGGCGGCGCTCAGCCGCGGAGCGATCGTCGTGCTGGAGAGCACGGTCTATCCTGGCGTGACCGAGGACATATGCGGGCCCGAGTTGGCGAGGGCTTCGGGAATGAAGTGCGGCGGCGATTTCTTTCTCGGCTATAGCCCGGAACGGATCAACCCCGGCGACCGCGAACACACCGTCGAGCGAATCGCCAAAGTCGTTGCCGGCCAGACGCCCGAAGTGACGGCGCGCTTGGCCGAGATATACGGCCGCATCACCTCGGGAGGCGTGTTCCAAGCTCGCGACATCAAGACGGCCGAGGCGGCAAAGGTCATCGAAAACGCGCAGCGCGACATCAACATCGCCTTCATGAACGAGGTCACCACGATCTTCAATCGCCTTGGACTGTCGATTCATGACGTGCTCGATGCATCCCGGACCAAGTGGAATTTTCTTCCTTTCACGCCGGGACTCGTCGGCGGCCATTGCATCGGGGTCGATCCATACTACCTCTCGACGCTCGCCGAGCGGCTTGGTCACCATCCGCAGATCATTCTCGCCGGCCGGCGAACCAACGACGCGATGAGCCATTACATTGCCGGCGCGGTGGCACAGCAGATCGCCCGTCGACGTCCGCTCGAGGGGGCGCGCGTCCTTGTCCTCGGCTTAACTTTCAAAGAGAACGTTCCCGACCTGCGAAATTCCAAAGTCGTCGACATCGTCAAGGCGCTCGCCGCGCAGGGCTGCAAGGTGGAGGTCTACGACCCGCTCGCCGACCGCGAGGAAGCCCGCGCCGAGTACGGTGTCGATCTGCTCGGCGGGCTCGACGGCATCGCACCCTTCGACGCGGTGATCGGCGCCGTCCCGCATGAGGCATTCAAGCGACTGCCACCTGCCAAGCTAGACGCGCTCGTCGCGCCGTCGGGGCTGCTGGCCGACATCAAAGGGATTTGGCGAACGGCCCAGCTTGCGCCGCATGTCCGCCGCTGGCAGCTCTAGGCGGGAATAGCCCCGCGGTTCGCCCGTTCTTCTGGCGGCGCGGCCGCTTCCGGCCGCGGCATTCACTCCAAAGGAGATGTGGTCAATGCCTAACACGACGCGCGCCCTTGCTCTGGCCTTGGCGCTTGGACTATCGCTGCCCGCGACTGCCCAGCAGGCGAGCCCGGCGACGCCCGCCCAACCGGCGCAGCCGGCGGCGCCCGCCAAGAAGGCCGAGACGGCGCCGACGAAAAAGCCGGCGAAAGCTAACGCCGAAACCAAAGCTACGGCCGAAACCAAAGCTACGGCTGAAACCAAAGCGCAGAAGAAAGGCGCCGAACAGGGCAAGAAAACCGGCGTCGAGCAGGGCAAACGCAAGGGAACGGAGAAGGAGAAGAAGTCGTAGCTAAGTCCGGCATCGTAGCGGGAGCGGCATACCGCTCGATCGCCGACGAAAGGCCGCCCGGGGCGGTTGATCGCTACCGCACCCGGGCACGCCGCCGACATCGTCGGCGCGCGCGATGACCGTCTGACCGGCGTCTTCGTCTTGTCGGTCATCCGGCTGTCACCGTTTCGCCCGAACTTTGTCGCTCGTCGGACAGCCGCCTCTATACCAAGTCGATTCATATCCAGACGTCGCCGTCGACGCATTGAACGCGCTTCGACCGTTGGGACCGAAATCCCGCGCGGTTCGTCGACCGTCGCCGGCCGCCGTCGCGGATGCACTGCCGGATATCCGTTTTCAACGGAGGAGAGTCGACATGATCTCGAAACGTTTCGTCAGCATGGTGGCCGTCCTGGCGATGATCGCGGTTCCCGCGTTCGCGCAGGACTCGAGCAAGCCAATGACCTCCGCGACATCGTCGATCGATACTTCGACCGTCCCGGTGATCACCGAACAGAAGCCGACCGAACTGCGAGCCAATTCGATCATCGGCATGCGCGTCAGCGGCGCTCAGGACGAGAAAATCGGCAAGGTTTATGACTTGGTCCTCGACCCGCAGGGCAAGATCACCGGTGTCGTGCTATCGGTCGGCGGCGTTCTTGGCTTCGGCGACAAGCGCATCGCCCTGCCTGTGGAGAAAGTCCGACTGATAGGCGGCGAGCGCGGCGCGATCGTCGATATGTCGCGCGACGAACTCGTCAAGGCGCCGGACTTCAAGACCAAGGAGCAGATCGAGGCCGAGCGGCACGCCGAGTTGGCGCGCCAGCAAGCCGAACGCGAGCGTGCTTCGCAGCTTCCTGGTGCAGGTCGGACAACGCCTAGCCGCTGATCGGCGGAACCAGGATCAAGGTTCGCGGTCGCCGCCGCGTCTCACGCGCGGCGGCGATCGGCGTCGCGTCCGGACCCAACGCCGGCAAGCCAGCCGCGGCTCTCGACGGCCGCAACGGTCCGCCGCGCGATCTCGGCTGCCGGCACCTTGGCACGCCGCCACGAACGTCGCAGCGCGCCGAGCAGGGCAACGCGTCCGGCCCATTCCGGTCCGAACAGCGCTGCGATATGCTCGCGCAGCCTTCGGGAGAGTGCCGGGCTGACGCCGTTCGTCGAAACCGCGATCGTCAGGTCGCCGCGCCGGACCACCGCCGGCATCTGGATCGTGCACAGTCGAGGCTGATCTTCGACATGGACGAGTGCGCCGGCTCGTCCGGCCAGTCCGGCGATGTCGGCGCTTGATGTTACGCCGAGATCGCAAATGAAGACGATGGTCGTGCCGGCGAGATCGGTCATCGTCGGCTCGCGGCGGACCAGGCGCGCGCCCGCCGCAAGCTCGAGCGCCGCGCTGGGTGCGGCCGAAAAGACGCGGAGATCGCCGGATCCGTCGGCGTCCAGCTGAGCCAGTCTTCGGACCGCGGCCTCGCCGTCGCCGATCACGACGACGCGGGCACGCGCGAGATCGAGCAGGATCGGAAACATCAATCCCCGCACGCCCGCCGGTCAGCGCCGGTCGACGTGGCGACCAGCTCGCGTAATAGTTCGACGGGATGACGATGGCAAAAATCTCCGAATCCCTCGCCGGGGTTGCGGCAACGGGCGAAGAAGGCGAACAGGGGTTCGAGCGTCGCCGCGATATCGCCATAAGCGACTTTGTCGAGCAGACGTTCGGACAACCGCGTGCCCTCGAAATCGCCGCCGACATAGAGCGCGTAATGTCCGGGCATGCGGCCGACGATGCCGATATCGCCGGCATAGGGCCGCGCGCATCCATTGGGACAGCCGGTGATTCGGACGCTGATCCGCTCGTCGCCGAGACCGTGGCCGACGAGCGCCGCCTCGATCGCGCCGATGAGATCGTCCTTGACCCGCTCGGCCTCGCTCAGCGCGAGGCCGCATGTCGGCAGCGCCGGACAGGCGAGCGACCAGCGCGCGACAGGAGAGAACTCGCGCGCCAGCCGTACCCCGTGCTTCCGCAACACCAGCTCGATGGCTGGGCGGTCCGCCTCGGCAACGTCAGCAAGAAGAATGTCCTGTTGCGGCGTCAAGATCGGCGTTGGCTGGTAGCGCGCGATCGCTTCGCGCAAGGCGGATCGCAGGCGCACGGCGCCTTGGTCCTTGATTCGGCCGCTGGTGATCGGAACGCCGAGATACCAGCGCCCGTCGCCTTGAGGGTGCCATCCGAGGTGGTCAACAATCCTGAACGGCGGCATCGGCCTGGGCTCCGCGAGGGGCCCGCCGAAATAGGATTCGAGCGTCTGCTTAATCCATGCCGCGCCGCGCGCGTCGACCAGGTACTTCAATCGTGCATGCTTGCGATTGGCGCGATCGCCATGATCGCGCTGCAATCGCACGACCGCCTGGACCGCGGGGAGCAGGTCGTCGGGAGCGACGAACGCGATCGGCGAGGCCAGTCGCGGATAGGTGTCAGGATTGCCGTGCGTCATGCCGAGGCCGCCGCCCAGCGCCAGATTGTACCCGCGTAGTTCGCCAGCCTCGAATAGCGCGATGATGGCGAGATCGTTGGTCAGCACGTCGATCGAATTGTCATCGGGCGTGGCGATGCCGATCTTGAACTTGCGCGGCAGATAGGCGGCGCCATAGAGCGGCTCCTCCTCGAGCGGGGCGCCTACTAGCGGTTCGCCGTCGACCCAGATCTCGTGATAGGCGCGCGTGCGAGGGCTGAGCGCCGCCGACAGAAGGCGCGCGTCTTCCTGCAGCCGGCGATGAACCGCATCGGCGATCGGCGCCGGCGTCGCCGTCACATTGCGCACCACGTCGCCGCAGGCGGCCAGCGTCGTCAGCATGACTTCATTGATTCCCGCCATCGTCGCCTTGAGCTCGCCGGAGGCGACGCCGTGAAATTGGATGGTCTGGCGGGTGGTGATGCGCAAGCTGCGGCCGCCATGACGTTCGGCGAGCGCGTCGAGGGCGAGGTATTGCGCCGGCGTGAGCCGTCCAGCCGGAATGCGGACGCGAACCATGAAGGATACGTCCTTCGACTTCCCCGCCTGCTTCAGTGCCGTCGCGCTGTCGCGGTCGTAACCCTGGTAGATGCCGTGAAATTTGAGCAGCTGCTTGTCGGCCTCGCCGAACTCGCTCGCCCCTTCGGCGATGGATCGGGCGATCGTTCCGCGCAGCCGGTGGCTGACGGACTTGATGACTTCGACCTTGGAGTGCTTTGCCGCCAGCGCTCGCGGCCGCGACCGATCTTCGACGATGCTCATTGGGCCAATCCAAATTTACATGTTGACATAGTATAAAACTGTTCTTATACACTCTGTCAATGTGAAATAACTTGAATCACAGAAAAGCGATGTGAAACAGGCGTGAGCGCAGCCAGTTGCGGCGGCCGGCTTCCGCCGGCGTCGAGGCGGCGGGCGCTCGTCGCGTCAACACCACGAGCAGGAAAGGAAACGGCGATGACGATTCAGCTGGGCGAGATCGCTCCCGACTTCGCGCAAGAGTCGACGCAAGGCGTTATCAAATTTCACGAATGGCTGGGCGATTCGTGGGGCGTCTTGTTTTCGCATCCGAAGGATTTCACGCCGGTCTGCACGACCGAGCTCGCGGAGGCGGCGCGCCTCAAGCCGGAGTTCGAGAAGCGTAACGCCAAGATCATCGGATTGTCGGTTGACCCGTCCGATGCCCACGCCAAATGGGCGCACGACATCGAAGATACGCAAAAACAGCGTCTCAACTTCCCGCTGATCGCCGATGCCGATCGAAAGGTCTCGAGCCTATACGGAATGATCCATCCGAAGGCCGACCCGGCGGTAACGGTCCGCACGGTCTATATCATCGACCCGCAAAAGAAAGTACGCCTGACCCTCACATATCCTCCTTCGACGGGCCGCAACTTCGCCGAAGTGCTGCGCGTGATCGACTCGCTCCAGCTTACCGATGCACACAAGGTGGCTACGCCGGTGAATTGGAAGGACGGCGACGACGTCATCATCGTTCCTTCGCTCTCGGACGAGGACGCCAAGCAACGATTCCCCGAGGGCTGGAAGACGCTGCGTCCGTATCTCCGGATCGTCAAGCAACCGGCCATCCCGGCGCGCCAGCGAGTCTGACGCCGGGGGTCGCGCGCGGCGCGTGGGGCCGCTCCTCCATCGGCCCCGCGCCCGCAGCGCACGCTGACGCGATTCGACCATGTATCTTTCGCCGTCAGTTCAAAGCATGTTCGAGCGGCGCGGATTTGTCTTCGAGCGCAGCCTGCTGGCGCGGGAGGAGACTTGGGTCATCGCTGACGCCGTGCGGCGCGGTCGCGCGGCCGATGCCGCGCCGACATGGTCTCGGCACCGCCGACTCCTGGCGATATCGGCGCTGCTGAGCGGGCACGCCGTCACCTTCGCCGGCCATGACATCGACGAAATCGCCGCGGCCCGCGGCGACGACCGCACGAAGTTGGTGGCCGCGATTTTCCTAGGCGACTTGGATCCGTGCGAGCGCACGCTGCTCGTGGCCCCGGGATCGCACCGTCTTAGGCGATCGGCCACACCGGGCCATCTTGCGGCGTACCTCGAGTGGATGGCGTCCGGACACGAGCTCGAGATGCTATCGGGCTCGGCCGGCTCGGTGGCGTTTCTCGATCCTCGCCTGTTTTTCATGCTTAGCCGCTCGCTTGGCGCACGATCGCGGACGATCCTTTTCTTGAGCTACCGCGCTGCCTCAGCCAGCGTTCCTTGGTTGGACGAGGCGACGCTTTGGCCGCCCGCGCATGCCTGGACTGCCGGGTGATATCGGCCGACGCCGCTTCGGCCGGGTGATCCACGCGCCGGAATCGACCGTAATATCCCTCGAACTTGTTGGCGGGCCCGTCCGGGCGCCGCGCCACCGCCTTCGCGCCGTTCGAGGTCCATGCCGCACATCATCCCGCCCGAAGCGAAATCGGCCGCGCCACCCGCCGTCGTCTGGTTTCGCAACGATTTGAGACTCACCGACAATCCGGCGCTTCGTGCCGCGGCGGCCAGCCGGCGAAGGCTCGTGCCGATATTCATTCTTGACGACGCGGCGGGAGGCAAATGGGGCCCCGGGGGCGCCTCGCGATGGTGGCTGCACCACAGCCTGACGGCGCTCGGCGATGATCTTGCGGCACGCGGAGCGCCGCTCGTTTTACGGCGCGGATGCGCCGCCGATGTTTTGGCGGCGCTGATCGGCGAAACGGGCGCCAGCGCGGTATTCTGGAATCGCCGCTACGAACCGCACGCATCGGCGCGCGACGCCGCAATCGAGGCGCGGCTCGTCTCGCGCGGAGTCACCGTGGAGACGTTCGACGCGGCACTCCTCCACGAGCCCGGGACAATCGCCGATCGATCGGGCGCGCCGCATCGCGTCTTCACGCAGTTCTGGCGCGCGTGTCGGACCGTCGCCGAACCTCCGCGGCCCCATCCCGCGCCGCTTCGGCTGACGGGCCTTGCCACGGCGCCCGGCGGCGAGCGGTTGGCGGATTGGCGCCTTCTGCCGACGGCGCCCGATTGGGCCGGCGGCCTGCGAAGGATATGGCGACCCGGCGAAGCGGGAGCGATGGCCCGCCTCGACGCCTTCCTGTCGTCGGCGATCACCGGTTACGATCGGACCCGCGATCGGCCCGGCCGCGATGCGACGTCGCGGCTCTCGCCGCACTTGCATTGGGGCGAGATCGGTCCGCGCCAGATCTGGCATGCTGTCCGCGCGTCGGCGGGCGATGGCGGGGGCGCCGAACGATTCTTGACCGAGCTCGGTTGGCGGGAATTCAGCCATCATTTGCTCCATCACGCGCCGGATATGCCCGAGCAGCCGCTGCGCCGCGAATTCGCCCGCTTCCCCTGGCGGCGCGCCGATGCGCACCTGCGGGCCTGGCGCCGCGGCCACACCGGCTATCCGATCGTCGACGCCGGAATGCGCGAATTGTGGACCACCGGTTGGATGCACAACCGCGCGCGCATGATCGCTGCGTCGTTCCTGGTCAAGGACCTCCTGGTTCCTTGGCAAGACGGCGCCGCATGGTTTTGGGATACGTTGGTCGACGCCGATCTCGCCAACAATTCGGCGAATTGGCAATGGATCGCCGGCTGCGGCGCGGATGCCGCGCCTTACTTCCGGATTTTCAACCCGGTTCTGCAAGGCGAGAAGTTCGACCCCGACGGCGACTATGTCCGGCGCTTCGTTCCCGAACTCGCGCGCCTGCCCGCCGCTTGGATCCACAAGCCATGGCAGGCACCGGGCTCGGTTCTCGACGCCGCCGACGTGCGGCTCGGCCAAACTTATCCTCGGCCGATCGTCGACCACGGCGCGGCCCGCGTGCGGGCGCTTGCGGCGTTCGCCGCGATCAAGCGCTACGCCTCGTGAGCGCCGTCTCCAATGTTCTGCCGTTCGCGCGCGCGAGGGCATCGGGACGGCCCCGCGACATCGCCGTGATCGGCGCCGGAATCGCCGGGCTCGGCGCGGCATGGCTGCTGGCTGGCCGACACCGAGTGACGCTCTACGAGCGCGATGCCCGGCTCGGCGGACACGCCAATACGGTGGTGACGACGTGGGGCAGCCGGCGCATCCCGGTCGATACGGGATTCATCGTCTACAACGAGTACAACTATCCAAACTTCGTGCGCCTCTTCGCCGAGATCGGCGCCGCGAGCCAACCCAGCTCGATGTCCTTCGCCGTCAGTCTCGACGGCGGCCAACTCGAATATTCGGGCAGCGACTGGCTCGGCCTGTTCGCGCAGCCGGTCAACCTGTTTCGTCGTCGCTATTGGCGGATGCTGGCCGATACGGTGCGATTCTTCCGCGAAGCGCCGCGGTTGCTCGACAGCGCCGACGATCCCTCGCTTGGCGAGTACTTCGCCCACCGCGGCTACTCGCATGCCTTCCTTTACGATCATCTGCTGCCGATGGGGGCCGCGATCTGGTCGGCGCCGGTCGGCGTCATGCTGCAGTTCCCGGCCCGCAGTTTCGTGCAGTTCTTCAAGAATCATGGTCTCCTGCGGCTCGGCGGTCGGCCGCAATGGCGCACCGTGCGTGGAGGCGCGCAGGAATACGTCAAGCGACTCGCCGCCGCGACGCCGGCCGAGTGGCGCATCGGCGTCGCGGCGATTCGCGTCGCACCGCAATCGGCGGGGGGAGTCGTCGTTCTCGATTCGAGAGGGATAGAGCGCCGCTTCGACGCCGTCATCATCGCCGCCCACGCCGACGCGGCGCTCGCTATGCTCGGCGCGCCGACGGCGGACGAGCGGCGCGTGCTCGGCGCGTTCCGCTACCAGACCAATCACGCGGTGCTTCACAGCGACGCGCGCCTGATGCCGACGCGACGACACGCCTGGGCAAGCTGGAATTATCTCGCCGAGCGCACGCGTCGGCATGATGACGAGGCGCCGATGCAGGTCTCGGTGACGTACTGGATGAACCGGCTGCAAAACCTCGATCCGCAATGTCCTTTGTTCGTGTCGCTAAATCCCTTGCGCGCGCCGGCGCCGCATCTCACGCACGCCGCCTTCGATTATCGTCATCCGGTCTTCGACCATGGCGCAATGCGCGCGCAGCGCGACTTGCCGATGATCCAGGGACGTCGCGACGTTTGGTTCTGCGGCAGCTATTGCGGTTTCGGATTTCACGAGGATGCCTTGGCCTCCGGGCTGGCGGCGGCCGAGGCCTTCGGCATCCGGCGGCCATGGCTTGAACGATCGTACGAAGCCCCTACCGTCGGCGCCGTACCGGACTTGCCCGGCCGCGCCGCGGCGGTGTCGGGCGACTGAGCGCGGGGGCGAGGACGATGCCGCGATCGTGTCTCTATCTCGGCGAGGTCATGCATCAGCGGCTGCGGCCGGTGCGACATCGCTTCGTGTACCGCGTCTTCTCGCTGCTGATCGACCTTGACGAGATGCCGGCCCTCGATAAACGGTTGCGTTTGTTCGCCCACAACCGTTTCGGCTTGGCGGCACTGCATGATCGCGACCATGGTTTACGCAACGGCGCGCCGCTGCGGCCGTGGGTCGAGGCGCAGTTGGCGCAGCATGGAATCGAGCTCGACGGCGGCCGGATATTTCTACTGGCGATGCCGCGGGTGCTTGGCTACGGCTTCAACCCGCTGTCGATTTACTGGTGTTATGGCCCCGAGCGCCGGCTTCGCGCGGTCGTTTACGAAGTGAAGAATACGTTCGGCGAGCAGCACGTCTATCTCTGGCCGGCGGAGCGAGCGCGCAAGGCAGATTCACCCATCATCCATAGCGCCGCGAAAACCTTTTATGTCTCGCCGTTCATCGGCATGCGGGCGAAATACAAATTCCGCGTCTTCGAACCCGAGGGGCGTCTTGCCGTGGTCATCCGCGAGCGCGACGAGGCCGGAAACGACATCTTGCTCGCCACGCACCGGGCGCGGCGCGAGGAGCTGAGCGACGCCCAATTGCTGCGCGCCTGCTTGACGCTGCCCTTCGTGACATTGAAAGTTATGGCGGGGATACACTGGGAGGCGCTCAAGCTCTGGCTCAAGGGCGCCCGATATCATCGTCGGCCGACGCCGCCGACGGGGGAGGCTATCTTATGAGCATCGAAACGAACGGCTGCGATGCCCGGCACCCAGAGCCCCCGCCGCGCGGCTTCGGCTTGTTGCTGCGGGCGGCAAGCGGGTTGCGTTACGGAACGCTGTCGATCGTCGCTCCCGGCGGCGACACCCACGTCGTCGCGGGGTGCGAGTCGGGGCCCCACGCGCGCCTGATCGTCAAACGCGCTCGGGCGGCTTGGCGGTTCATCGTCGGTGGGGCCGTCGGGTTCGCCGAATCATACATGGACGGCGATTGGGAAACCCCCGATCTCCCGGCCCTGCTGACGCTCGCTGCGATGAATGACGAAGCGTTGCTGGAACGATACTACGGCCTGCGGTGGGCGGCGGCGTTGCGGCGGCTGTGGCACGTCGGCCGTGCCAACACGCGCGCCGGCAGCCGGCGCAACATCGCCTATCACTACGATCTGGGCAACGCGTTCTACGAGCGCTGGCTCGACGGCAGCATGACATACTCATCGGCCGTGTTCGCGCGCGAAGACGAAACGCTGGCCGAAGCGCAAGCGAACAAATATCGCCGCGTCGCCGAAAAGCTCGAAATCGCGCCGGGGGCCAGCGTGCTCGAGATCGGTTGCGGCTGGGGCGGCTTCGCGCGGCTTATCGCCCGCGAGTTCGGCGCCCGCGTGACGGCGATCACGGTCTCGCGCCAGCAATGCGATTACGCGCGCAAACGCGCCCACGAAGATGGCCTCGCCGATCGCATCGACGTGCGCCTCGTCGATTACCGTGATGTCGAGGGAAGATTCGATCGCGTCGCCTCGATCGAGATGTTGGAGGCGGTCGGCGAGCGGTATTGGCCGGTCTTCTTCGCCAAGCTGCGCGACAATCTCAATGACGGCGGGCGCGCGGCGCTGCAGGTCATCACCATCGCCGATCGTTGGTTCGACAGTTACCGGCGAAGCGTCGATTTCATTCAGCGCTATATCTTTCCGGGCGGCATGCTGCCATCGCCCACAGCGTTGCGTCGCCTCGCCGAGCAGGCCGGCCTTACCGTCGCTCGCGAAGAATTTTTCGGGCCCCACTACGCGCGCACATTGGCCGAATGGCAGCGCCGCTTCCAAGCCGCGTGGCCGGAGCTGAGCCCGATGGGGTTCGATCGCCGTTTCAAGCGGATGTGGGAGTACTACCTGGCCTATTGCGAGGCCGGATTTCGCGCCGGATCGATCGATGTGACGCAGGTGGCGCTTGTCCGTCGCTGAACGGACACCAGCGCCGTTCTTCATTCTCCTCGTTCGCGGCCTGCCGACGCCCGCCACCTCGCCGCCAGAACCCGCTTGATCAGGCGCAGTACCGCGCCAATCGCCGGCAGCCGCTCGAAGAACTGCTCCGAGGCGTCCCAATGATCGATGTGTTCGATCACCCGCTCGTTGCCGTCAAAGCGCACCGAGCTCATTCCTTCGAACGTCCAGCCCGACCGCAGGCCGTCGGGAATGATCGTGCATCGCCACAGTAAATATCCGGCGCCAGCCTCGCCGGTCGCCCGATCGATCACTTCGAAGCGCGCCGTGCCGTGACGATACATCGATGAAATCGCGGCGATCATCGGCTCGACGCCGCGCAGGTCGTTGAAGGGATCCTTGAAGCGCACATCGGGGGCCGCGAGGTCACGCAAGAAAACGACGCGCGCCGGCGTCAACGTTTCGAAGAAACGCGCGTAGGCCGCAAGCGCTTCCGCATGTTGGTCGGTCATTTGTGGAGTCCCGTCGCCCGCTCGACGATGCGGAAATAAAGCGGATAGGGAAGTATATTGAGCAGCTTCATCAATAGCGCAAACCGGCGCGGGAAGGCGATCTCGAAGCGGTCGCTTTCGAGGCCGGCGAGGAACCGATCGACCGCCGCCCCGAGTGGCAGCAAGAAGGGCATCGGGAATGTGTTGCGATCGGTGAGGGGAGTGGCGACGAATCCGGGCGCGACGAGCTGCAGCTTTATGTTCAGCCGGGCGCATTCGCCGCGCAGTGCCTCGCACATGTTGATGAGCGCCGCCTTGGTCGCGCCATATGCCGCCGCGGTGGGCAGGCCGCCATATCCGGCGATCGATGACACCACGGCGATATGCCCGTCGCGGCGCCGACGCATCGCGGCGAGCGCCGGTGCCAGGCAGTTCACGATGCCCATCAAATTGATCTCGACGAGTTCGCGAAATCGCGCCACGTCGAAGTCTTCCGCTGTCATTGGGGTATGCGTGCCGGCGTTGAGAATGGCGAGGCCGATTCCCCCATGCTCGCGTTCGATGCGATCGACCGCGGCTGCGGCGGCTATGGCGTCGGTGACGTCGAGCGGCAGCGAGACCACCCGACCGCCGCTTTCGTGGGCCAGCGACTCGAGCGCCTCGTGACGGCGCGCCGATGCGACCACACGACGTCCGCCTTGAGCGAGCTTGAGGGCCAGAGCGTAGCCGATTCCCGCTGACGCTCCGGTGATCCAGACTACCTCTCCGGCTGCCTTGGCTGCGCTCATCGGGACGGTGGCGTTCGGGCGCGCTCGTGGATGGTCCGCCACGATATATAGGTGGCCATGCGCGATGGTCCAGCAGCGCCGCCAGATTTGACGGCGACGGACCTTGCGCCCTAAGGTCCGCCGTCAATCACTCGATTCGGGGGACTGGTCCATGCGCCGATTCGTTTCGGCTTCGCTCTTGATCGCCGCCACCATGCTTGACCAACCGGCCGCCGCGCACACCTTCGGCGCTCATGACGCTGGCCTCGCCGCGGGGCTGGCCCACCCGCTCGCGGGGCTCGATCACCTGATCGCCATGGTCGCGGTCGGCTTGTGGGCGGGACAGCTCGGCGGGCGCGCGCTGTGGATGGTGCCCAGCGTATTCATCACCGCAATGGTGAGCGGGGCGGTCGTGGCGGCGGCCGGATTTCCATTGCCGGCGACCGAGTACGGCATCTTCATGTCGCTGATCGTTATCGGCGCGCTGATCGCCGCCATGGCGAAAACGCCGGCATGGGTAGGCGCGGCTCTGGTCGGCTTGTTTGCGACGTTTCATGGACATGCCCATGGCGGCGAATTGCCCGAAGCGGCGTCGATGCTGGGCTACGCCGCCGGGTTCGTCGCCGCGACCGGTTTCCTGCACGCGATCGGCATCGCGCTGTTCCGGGCAGCCGCGAGTGCCGCAGGTCTATCGGCTCCGCGGCTGGCCGGCGGCGCCATTGCGCTCACCGGATTGGCGCTGATCGCGGCGTAATTTCAGCCGGCGAGACAGCCGGCGAACGCCTTGGCGAGATTGCGCATCATCGCGAAATAAGCGTTGGGACCAGGGGTAAGGTCGGCGCCGAGCGGATCGAGCACGCCGGTGCGGGCATTTGTCCCTTCGACCACCGTCTTGACCAGCGACGGCTCGAATTGCGGCTCGCTGAAGACGCAGACCGCCTCGGCCGACGCTATCCGCTTGCGCAGCTCCGAAAGCCGCCGCGCGCCCGGGCGTCGATCGGGCGTCACGGTGATCGAGCCGGCCGCCTTCAGGCCATAGCGTTTCTCGAAATACTGATAGGCGTCATGGAAGACAAGGTATGGTCTCTCGCGCGCCGATGACAGTTTCGTCCGGAGTTCCAAGTCGAGCGCGTCGAGCCGTGTCAATAGACTTGCGGCGTTCGCCTCGTAACGCGCCGCGTTGGCCGCGTCGGCCTTGGCGAGCGTCGCGGCGATGCTCCGCGTCATCGCTTTGGCGTTCGCCGGATCGAGAAAGAGGTGGCCGTCGGCCTCGTCGTTGGCGGGCTTGGCGTCCTTGGCGTGACCATGTAATTCGTCGTCGTCTTCCCAAACTCCGCCCCCGCGCGTGGGAAGCAGCGTGACGCCCGGTGCGCCCATAAGTGGGACAACCGTCCCCTTGCTGGCCAGCGTCATGAGCGTTTTATCGAGGAAGGTCTCGTAGATCGGTCCGATCCAGAAGACGATCTTGGCGCGATCGAGGAGCCGCGCTTCGGAGGGTTTCAAGGCGTAAGCGTGCGGCGAAGCGGCGCCGCGGACGACAATTTCCGGAGCGCCAACTCCTTCCATCACGCTGGCGACGAGTGCGTGGACCGGCATGATGCTGGCCACCACCGCCGGCTGAGCTGCG
>DATIBC010000076.1:0-21442 GCA_035457725.1 Alphaproteobacteria bacterium
CTGGAGGAGGCGAGCGCGATGCTCGCCGGATTGTCGAACGCCGCCGGCCACGTGCTGGCGCCGAAGAGCGAAGGCGCCTTCAAGCACATCGAGTTCGTCGATCTCGGCTCGGGCCGGGCGCTGGTCGTCGTCGTCGCGGCAAACGGCTTGGTCGAGAATCGGGTGATCGATCTGCCGATCGGCATGGCGGCGAGCGGGCTCACGCAAGCGGCGAACTATCTCAACGCGCGCCTCGCCGGCCGCACCTTCAGCGAGGCGCGCGCCGAGATTCAGAGCGAACTCGAGGAGCGCCGCGCCGAACTCGACGAACTGACCCGCAAAGTGGTCGAGGCGGGACTCGCCACCTGGTCGGGGGATGGCAAGCAAGGCTATCTCATCGTCCGCGGCCAGGCGCGGCTGCTCGACGACGTAAGCGCTATCGGCGATCTCGAGCGGATTCGCGCCTTATTCGAGACGTTGGAGACGCGCGAAACGACGATGCGCCTGCTCGACGCCGCGAGCACGGCCGAAGGAGTGCAAATTTTCATCGGCGCCGAGAATGCGCTGTTCGGCGTCGCCGGCTGCTCGATGATCATCGCCCCATTCGGCAACCGCCAGGAACAGATCGTCGGCGCGATCGGCGTCATTGGCCCGACGCGCCTCAATTACGCGCGCATCATCCCGATGGTCGACTACACCGCCAAGGTGGTAAGCCGCCTGATCGGATAAGCGCGATCGCCCGCTCTGCAATCATGCCCAAGCCGTCGCGAAGGATCGAAATGACCGACGACAAGAAACCCGTTGGCGAAACCGAAGCGAAACCGACCAATGGCGCCGGCGGCGCCGAGACGTCGGCGGCGCCGGAATCTTCGGCCGATCTGCCGGCTTCGGGCGCCGAGGCCGAGCGGATCGCCGAGCTCGAGGCCGAGATCAAGACGCTCACGGACCAGGCGTTGCGCGCCTTGGCGGAGGCCGAGAACACGCGCCGGCGCGCCCAACGCGAGATCGAGGAGAACAACAAATACGCGCTGACCAATTTCGCCCGCGAGATGCTGCCGGTGGCCGACAACCTGCGCCGCGCGCTCGAGGCGATTCCCGCCGACGCGCGCGCCGCCGACAAGGCGCTCGACAGCTTCGCCCAAGGCGTCGAATTGACCGAGCGCGAGCTGGCGGCCGTACTCGAGCGATTCGGGATCAAGCGCGTGGAGCCGGCGGGCCAACCTTTCGATCATAATCTCCACCAAGCCGTCATGCAGATGGAGAGCGTCGACCAGCCGGCCGGGACAGTCGTCCAGGTGCTCCAGAGCGGCTACACCCTCCACGGCCGCCTCCTGCGCCCGGCAATGGTGGCCGTCGCCAAGACCCCGGCCGAAGCGGCGCCAGCCAGCCTGCCGGAAGAGGCGGAACCCAGCGGGTGACGGCCGAAATTCGCCGCCTAGCGAGCCTCTCGGCCCGTTGCGCCGCCGCGTCGCCCTGCCTATATAGCGTTCGGTAAAGTCTTCGTTATCGGATTGACACCCTGGGGGTCCGGGACGGCGCTCGATCGGGGCCGTCCCACATGATCCGCCGCAACAACGAGGTTTCGACATGAGCAAAGTGATTGGCATCGATCTTGGCACGACCAACTCTTGCGTCGCCGTGATGGAGGGCAAGACACCCAAGGTCATTCCGAACGCCGAGGGCGCCAATACCACTCCCTCGATCGTCGCCTTCACCGATTCAGGCGAGCGGCTGGTCGGCCAAGCGGCCAAGCGCCAGTCGGTAACCAACCCCGAAAACACGTTTTACGCCATCAAGCGGCTGATCGGCCGGCGCTTCACCGATCCCATGGTCAGCAAGGACATGGGGCTGGTCCCGTACAAGATCGTCAAGGCCGAGAACGGCGACGCGTGGGTCGAAGGACAGGGCAAGCGCTACAGCCCGAGCCAGATCTCGGCGTTTATCCTGCAGAAAATGAAGGAAACCGCCGAGGCGTATCTCGGCGAGAAAGTGACCCAGGCGGTCATCACCGTTCCGGCATATTTCAACGACGCCCAGCGCCAGGCGACCAAGGACGCCGGCAAGATCTCCGGGCTCGAAGTGCTGCGCATCATCAACGAGCCGACGGCGGCGGCGCTCGCCTACGGACTTGAAAAGAAGAAGAGCGGAACGATCGCGGTCTACGACCTCGGCGGCGGCACGTTCGACATTTCCGTGCTCGAGATCGGCGACGGCGTGTTCGAGGTCAAGTCGACCAACGGCGACACGTTTCTCGGCGGCGAGGACTTCGACAAGGAGATCATCGACTATTTGGCGGCCGAATTCAAAAAGGAGCAGGGAATCGACCTTCGCCAGGATCGATTGGCGCTGCAGCGCCTGAAGGAGGCGGCGGAAAAGGCGAAGATCGAGCTTTCGTCCTCGATGCAGACCGAGGTCAATCTGCCGTTCATCACGGCGGACGCCACCGGACCAAAGCACCTCAACATCAAGTTGACGCGCGCCAAGCTCGAGTCGCTGGTCGATCAGCTCGTCCAGAAGACCATCGAGCCATGCAAGGCGGCGCTCCGGGACGCCGGGCTCAAGGCTTCCGAGATCGACGAGGTGGTGCTGGTCGGCGGCATGACCCGGATGCCGAAGATCATCGAGACGGTGAAACAGTTCTTCGGTCGCGAGCCGCATCGCGGAGTCAATCCCGACGAAGTGGTGGCGGTCGGCGCCGCCATTCAGGCCGGCGTCCTAAAGGGCGACGTCAAGGACGTGCTGCTGCTCGACGTGACCCCGCTTTCGCTGGGCATCGAGACGCTCGGCGGGGTGTTCACGCGGCTCATCGACCGCAACACCACCATTCCGACGCGCAAGTCGCAGGTCTTCTCGACGGCCGAGGACGGCCAAACGGCGGTGACGATCCGCGTCTTCCAGGGCGAGCGCGAGATGGCGGCCGACAACAAGATGCTCGGCCAGTTCGACCTGATGGGCATTCCCTCGGCGCCGCGCGGCATGCCGCAAATCGAGGTCACGTTCGATATCGACGCCAACGGCATCGTCAATGTCTCGGCCAAGGACAAGGGCACCGGCAAGGAGCAGCAGATCCGCATCCAGGCGTCGGGCGGCCTCACCGAGGCGGACATCCAGCGCATGGTCAAGGAGGCCGAGGAGCACGCGAGCGAAGACAAGAAGCGCCGCGAGCTGGTCGAGGCGCGCAACCATGCCGACGGCCTGATCCACGCGACCGAGAAGAACCTCAAGGAGTACGGCGATAAGATCGGTGCTCCGGAGAAGTCGCAGATCGAGGCCGACATCGCCCAACTCAAGACGGCGATGGAGGGCGACGATGCCGAGGCGATCCAGCAGAAGCTGCAGGCCTTGATGCAATCGGCGATGAAGCTCGGCGAGGCGATGTACAAGGCCGGCGCGGGCGCGCCCGGAGCGACTGGAGCCTCCGCCGAATCGACGGCGCCGCAGGGCGACGGCGCGGGCGCGTCCGATGGCGACGGCAAAGTGGTCGACGCCGAGTTCGAGGAGGTCGACGAAAAGAAGAAGGGCAAAGGCGGCTAAGAGACGGAAGACAGATGTCGGAATTCAGATGTCAGAAGGGAGCTGCCGCGATGACTCGTCATCTGACATCCGACATCTGATCCCTGTTACCTGACATCCGACCATGTCCAAGCAGGACTACTACTCGACCTTGGGCGTCGACCGTGGCGCCAGCCCGGAGGACCTCAAGAAGGCCTACCGGAAGCTCGCCATGCAGTTCCACCCCGACCGCAATCCGGGGGACAAGAAGGCCGAGCAGAAATTCAAGGATATCAGCGAGGCTTACGACGTCCTCAAGGACGAGCAGAAGCGCGCCGCTTACGATCGCTTCGGTCATGCCGCGTTCGAAGCCGGGGCCAATGGTTTTGGCGGCGGCGGCCGACAGGGCGGCGGCGATTTCGGATTCAACATGGGCGGTTTCGCCGACATCTTCGACGAGATGTTCGGCGAGTTCGTCGGCCGGGGCCGCGGGCAGACCCGCCCGAGCCACGGCGCCGACCTGCGCTACAACCTCGACATCAGCCTCGAGGACGCGTTTCTCGGCAAGACGACGAACGTCCGGGTGGCGAGCGCGGCGCCGTGCGAAACGTGCGATGGCAGCGGCGCCGAGCCCGGCTCGAAGCCGGTCTCGTGTCCGACGTGCCGCGGCCACGGCAAGGTGCGCGCGTCGCAGGGATTTTTCACCATCGAGCGGACTTGCCCGTCGTGCGGCGGACAGGGCCAGGTGATCGAGAAACCGTGCCGGACCTGCGCCGGGCAGGGCCGTGTGCGGCGCGAGCGGACGCTCAAGGTCGACATTCCCGCCGGCGTCGAGGACGGCACGCGCATCCGCCTCGCCGGCGAAGGCGAAGCCGGTATGCGCGGGCGGCCGGCCGGCGATCTCTACATTTTCCTCAGCATCAAGCCACACCCCTTCTTCCATCGCGAAGGCGCTAATCTGCATTGCCGCGTTCCGATCGCGATGACGACGGCGGCGCTAGGCGGGGCGATCGAGGCTCCGGTCATCGACGGAACGCGAGCCAAGGTGTCGATCCCCGCCGGAACGCAAAGCAGCCAGCAGTTTCGCCTGCGCGGCAAGGGGATGAGCGTCTTGCGCAGCGCCGCGCGCGGCGACCTGTTTATCACCGTCACGGTCGAAACGCCGGTGAACTTGACCAAGCGCCAACAAGAATTGCTGCGCGAGTTCGAACGCGCCGGGTCGGCCGAGACGACCAGCCCCGAATCGACCGGCTTCTTCGCCAAGGTGAAGGAGCTGTGGGACGATCTGAAGGAGTGACGCCGCTGGCGCAAGCGCCGCGCGGCCGCCACATCCTCCCCGACGTCATTGCGCCAGGCATCCGCCTGCTGATCTGCGGCAGCGCGGCCGGCGCCGCCTCGGCCGCGGCGGGCGCCTACTATTTCCACCCCGGCAACCGCTTCTGGCCGACGCTGCACGCCATCGGACTGACGCCGCACCGCGTCGCGCCCATGGATTACATGAGCGTCCTTGCCTGGGGCATCGGCATGACCGATTTGTGCAAGACGCAGTCGGGATCGGATACCGCGCTCGATCGTGCTCACGACGATCCGCTTCGGCTTCGACGTCTGGTCATGCGTTACAACCCGGCTACGCTCGCCTTCAACGGAAAGCGCGCGGCGCGTTCGTTTTTTGAGCGCCCTGTCGATTACGGCCGTCAGCCGGCGCGGCTCGGCCAAACCACCGTGTTCGTCCTTCCCTCGACCGCTGGCCTCGCCGGCGGGGTCTGGGACATCGGCCATTGGCGGGACATGGCGCGCTTCGTGCGCGCCGGTTGATCAGCGCGGCGGTTCGCCGACGTATTCGTAGAGATAGAAATAGTTGCGCTCGGCGACCAGCCGCCAGCCATTGGCCTCGGCCACCGGAACGTCGTCGGGACCGAGCGGGACGCCGAGGTACTTGTTGACGTAATACGGCCAGTCGACAAACCACTTGACGTCGCGGCGGCGTAAATACTCCCCCATGCGGTCCTGCCAGGCGAGCGCCGGCAGGTTGACCTTGCCGTCGGTGTTGATGACGCGATCGCGGAAGAAGCCGAGCGTTCCGGACTGGCCGGCGGCGACGGCGTCGCCCGAGGGAACGTATTGGCGAACCAGCGCGATCTGGTCGTGGTAAACGGTGTTGCCGCCGATGCCGCGGCCGGACTGCGCGAGGAAGGCGAGCGCGCCGAGTTGAAGCGCCAAGACCGCGAGGCCCCCGTATTGCGCGCCGCGCGCGCCGAGGCCCTGGGTCCGCAGCACGAACCGCGCGCCGGCGATCGAAGCCGTCAGGACCGCGATCAGCGTCAGCGGGAAGAAGTAGCGGTAATAGAACCAGTACGCGACGAACGACAGGACGTAGTAAAGCGCCAGGGCGGCGAAGGCGACGACGAAGCAGATCGCGAATTCGCGACTTCGCTCGATCCGCTCGGCGGCGGCGGGTGGCGCGGCCGCGAATTCAGTGGGCGCGGCGCGGCGCCCGAAACGGATCAAGGCGGCCAGCGTGATCGCGAGGCAGGCCGTGCGGACGAGCCCGTTCGCCGTCACCGTGATGTAGCCGGCGGGCGACAGCGGCCATGGAACGTCAAACGACGCCCAACCTTCATAGGCGCCGGCAAACAGCCATGGAAACAGCACGACCCGCAGCGCCCACTCGGCGTGCTCCAGCCGCAGCCATTCGAGCGCCCAGTTCTGCTGCGCCGTGCCGCTGGTCGGCATGGGCGAGCCAAAATGGGCTAGGTTGTAAATCCACCACGCACTCGACACGAAAAACGCGACCCCGCCCATGATCGCCCCGCGCGCCAACATGGTGGCAAAGCCGCGGCGTGCGCTTCGTCTAAGCTCGTTCACGCCCAACACCAGGGCCAGAAAAGCAGCGTCGATACGCGCCAACACCATCAGGCCAATGAGCGCGCCGAGGGCGGCAAGCCCGAGCCGTGAGCGATCGCCGCCGATCTGCACCCATCGCCATGCGGCGGCATAGAAGAATGTGACGCACGCCGTTTCGAGCCCGTTATAGGCGTGGTTGAACATCAGCGGCGCGGCGAGATAGAGAAACGCCGCGAGCGCCGCGCGCAAATCTTGCTCGCGCCGCACGGCGCGGGCCGAAGCTCCGAGCGTCGGCCAGGCGTCGCGCGCGACCCGAGCGATGACCAGCGCGCCCAAGACGTGCGCCAGCCACGCGAACGCCATGACCAGGCGCATGGCCAAAACGTCATCGCCGGCGGAAAGTGCGAACGCCGCCGCCTCGACCATGGTGAACAGCGGCTGGAAACCGTTGGTCAGCGTCTCGCCGTCGATCGTCAGGCCTCGCCCGGCGGCGAGGTTGCGCGCCACGGTGAGGGAATAGTAGCCGTCTTCAGTGAGCGGCATGTCGTAGACATGCGCTGCCGGCCGCAGCGCCAGCGTGAACAACGCCGCCGCGGCCGCCGCGCATAGCGCGCGCGTTGCGAACAGAAAGCGGCGCGCCGAATCGATTAATGGGTCGGGCGGGGCGGCAGTCGGCATGAAGGCGCGTTTTTAGCGCAAAACCGCAAGGCGGGAAATCACCGTCGATCGGGCCCCGCGACCGCGCTTAACCCTTGAGGTTACCTATCTTTTTCCCGGCAATGCCGGTACATTTCGGTGCCTCAATCCGCGATTGCCGAAATGCCCGATCCTAGGGTCATGTCACCGTCCGCAATGCTGCGCCTGGCGCGGCCGCGCCAGTGGATCAAAAACGCCTTCGTCGCGGCTCCCTTGTTCTTCACGCCGGCGGCGATCTCGGCGGGCAGCGTGCTTCGCACCGCCTTGGCGGTGGCGATATTCTGCCTTCTGTCGTCGACCGCCTATGCGATCAACGACTGGTTCGATCGCGACGCCGACCGCCTTCATCCCGAGAAGCGAACCCGCCCGATCGCAGCGGGCGAGGTGTCGGGTGGCGAAGCGGCGGCGCTGGTGGCGGTACTCCTCTTCGTGGCGTTCGCGCTTGGCCTTGCGCTGCTGCCGGTCGAATTCAGCCTCATCGCTTTCGGCTATTTCGCGCTGAATCTGTTCTATTCGCTGAAACTCAAGGACATGGCGATACTCGACGTCTTGACGATCGCCATCGGATTCGTGTTGCGCATCGACGCCGGTGCGCTGGTGATCGGTGTCCGGCCCTCGGTGTGGATCGTCGTTTGCGCGTTTCTTCTGGCGCTGTTCCTGGCGCTCGCCAAACGACGCGACGATCTCGTGCGCACGCTCGACGCCGATCATCGCGCCAGTCTCGCCGGCTACAATCGCCGTTTCATCGAAACCGGCCTGGCGATGGTGCTCGGCTCGCTACTGGTGTCGTATGTCATCTACACAACCGACGCCGCGGTGATCGCCCGCTACGGGACCGAAAAGCTTTATCTCACGGTGCCGTTCGTCGCCGCCGGCATATTGCGCTATCTGCAGATAACGCTGGTCGAGGAGCGGTCGGGTTCGCCGACCGATATCATGTTCAACGATCGTTTCATCGCCGTCGCGGTGCTCGGCTGGGTCGTCACGTTCGCCGCCCTCATCTATGGATGACGGGCAAGGATCGCGCATGAACTGGAAAGAAGCGACACTGGCCGGCTGGGGACGCTCGTCCACCGCCCGAACGCGGCTCGGCCGGCCCGAGCGGCTGGCCGAGCTCGACGCGGCGCCGAGGACGGCCGACCGCAACGGGCTCATCGCGCGCGGCGCCGGTCGCTCCTATGGCGACGCCGCCCTCAACGACGGCGGCCGCACCTTGTTGACGACCCGGCTCAACCGAATGGTGTCGTTCGAGTCGATGACCGGCGAACTGGTATGCGAGCCGGGCGTGACATTCGGCGATTTGATCGAAACCTTCGCGCCGCGGGGGTTTATGCCACCGGCGAGTCCCGGAACGGCCTACGCGACGATTGGCGGCGCCGTCGCCAACGACGTTCATGGCAAGAACCACGATGTGCACGGCAGCTTCGGCGATCACGTGCGCTGGATCGAATTGATTCTCGCCGATGGAAGCACGCGGCGCGTCGGCGCCGCCGACGATCCCGACCTGTTCGCCGCGACGATCGGCGGGCTCGGCCTCACCGGCTTGATGCGCCGCATTGCCTTCCGCCTTCTTCCCGGCGCTAGCGCGGCGGTCGAGGTGCGCGAGCGACGGATGAGCGATCTCGACGCTTACCTTACAGCGTTCGCCGAAACTCGCGGCAAGTCGACGTTCTCCGTCGGTTGGATCGACGCGCTCGCCAAAAGCGGCGCGCTTGGACGCGGCATACTCGAAACCGCAGAGTTCGCGCCGGCCGCCGGACTCGTCTCCAAGCCGCGGCGTCGCGCCGCGGTGCCGATCGATTTTCCGGGGTTCGTTCTAAATCCGGCGAGCGTACGGCTGTTCAACGCGGTTTATTTCGCCCGCGTCCCGGCGGCAGGCCGGACACGGATCATGCCGCTGGCGCAATTTCTCTATCCTCTCGATGCGATCGCCGATTGGAACCGCATCTACGGCAAGCGCGGCTTCTATCAGTTCCAATGCGTCCTGCCGGACGCGGAATCGCCGGCGGGATTGCGGACGATGCTCGAAGCCATCGCCGCCGCCGGCCGCGGTTCATTCCTTGCCGTTCTCAAGACGCTTGGCGGAGAGGGGCGCGGGCACCTCTCATTCCCGATGCGGGGCCACACGCTGGCGCTCGATTTTCCGCGCGCCTCGGGGGCCGAGGAATTGATCGGCCGCCTGATCCGGATCACGCGCGAACGCGGCGGTCGCGTTTATCTTGCCAAGGACGCGCTTCTCGGCGCCGAGGATTTCCGCGTCATGTATCCGCGCCTCGACGAATTCGAGCGCGTCCTGGCGCGCGTCGATCCGATGGGCTGCTTCACCTCCGATCTTGCGCGACGTCTCAAGCTCAAGCCCGCGCCGATGGCCGGAACGGCATGAGCGACGCGCGGCAAGTCTGGCTGGTGCTTGGCGCCTCGTCCGCCATCGCCCGTGCGTTTGCGCTGGTCGCGGCGAGGGCGGGCGCCGACATCATCTTGGCGGGACGCGATCTTGCCGATCTTGAAATCAACGCCGCCGATATTCGGCTGCGAACCGGCCGCGATGCCGTGGCGATTCCATTCGACGCCGCCGACCTCGTCGGCCACGCCGATTTCGTCGCCGAGGCGCGGCGGGTCGCCGACACCGCGACACTCAACGTCTTCCTCGCTTTCGGGACGATGCCGCCGCAATCCGAGATCGACGAAGCCCCGGCGCGGGCAGCCGAGGTGATCCTCGCCAACTACACCGGCGCCGTCAGCGTGCTGCATCATTTGGCGCCGATCCTTGAGGCGCAGCGGCGGGGCTGCGTCGTCGCGCTAGCCTCCGTCGCCGGCGATCGCGGCCGGATCAAGAACTATGTCTATGGCTCGGCGAAGGCCGGGCTCGCGACATATCTGCAAGGCCTGCGCGCGCGCCTGTTCGGCGCCGGCGTGTCGGTGACCACCGTGAAACCCGGTTTCGTCGACACTTCGATGACCTTCGGACTTCCGGGAATGTTTCTCGTCGCCGACCCGGCCGACGTGGCGAAGGCATGCCTGCGGGCGGCCGAGCGCGGGACGGAAACGATATATGCGCCGTTTTTCTGGCGACCAATCATGGCTATCATCCGGCATATTCCGGAGCGAATCTTCAAGCGGCTCGGAATTTGAGCCGCGTCGCGGGCCGGAAGGAGCGAAATCATGGCGAACGTCACGATCGGCGTGGTCGGCTGCGCCGGCCGCATGGGGCAGATGCTGGTGCGCGAAATCGTCGCCACCAAGGACGCCGCGTTCGCCGGCGGCACTGAGGCGCCAGGTCATCAGGCGATTGGCCGCGACATCGGCGAAATCGCCGGGATCGGCGCGCTGCAGTCCAAGATCGGCGACGATCCGGCGACGCTGTTCGCGCGCGCCGATGTCGTCATCGACTTCACCCAGCCGGTGTCGAGTGAGCTTCATTCCCGACTAGCGGCGAAGTCAGGCAAGGCGTTGGTCATCGGCACCACCGGGCTCGAATCGGCGCACCTGACGACGATCGCCATGGCCGCCAAGCGCGTCCCGATCGTGCGCGCGCCGAACATGAGCCTTGGCGTCAACCTGGTCACCGCGCTGGTCGAGCAAGTGGCGGCGCGGTTGGGCCCCGATTTCGACATCGAGATCCTCGAGATCCACCACCGGCACAAGGTCGATGCGCCTTCCGGAACGGCGTTGGCGCTGGGCGAGGCGGCGGCGCGCGGCCGCAAGGTGGCGCTCGAGGACGTCGCGATCCGCACCCGCGACGGCCACACTGGACCACGCGCGCAGGGCGCGATCGGTTTCGCCAGCCTGCGCGGCGGCAGCGAGGTCGGCGATCACGTGACGATGTTTTGCGGCGAGGGCGAACGCATCGAACTCACCCACAAGGCGACGGGCCGGCAGATCTACGCCCGGGGTGCGGTGCGCGCCGCGTTGTGGCTTCGCGGCCGACCGCCCGGACTCTATGGGATGAACGACGTGCTGGGGTTCGGCTGAGCTTGGCCGATCAGCCGAGCTCCGGTGCCGCCCGCATGCGGGCGAGCGCCACGCGCAGGACATCGGCGACGTCCTCGCGCTCCTCGGGCGACAAAAACGCCCCGATCATCACCGTGCGGCCGTGCGTCGACAAGCGTAGCTGCGTCGTCCGTCCGCGCGGGCGGTCGATTTCGACCTTGAGCCAGTGCGGCGGCAGCGCCACTTCGTGCGCGCGGCCGGAGGCGGCGATGCGGCGGATGATCAGCGTCTCGGGCGTCAAGCGCAGCTCTTCGCGGGCGCGTCCGGCGGCATAACTTGCCTTGAATGCCCAGTAGACGAGCGCCACGTCGAGGCCGACGAAACCGATCACGGGCCATGCGCCGATCGACCAGAAAACCACGCCCCCGGCGAAGCTCAGCACGACCAACACGGTCATGATCGCCCAAAAGCCGCCCGGGGACAGGCTGCGATGCGGGCGCAGCGTCAACTCCAACAGCGGCGCGCTTTGCCCTGGCGTCGTATCCATGACAACCATGATACGGCCTCGGCGCCACCATAGTCACCCGGGCCGGCTTTCCGTCCGCGGCGCTCCTTGGTAGAGTGCCCGCCCCATGACTCCGGCCGCGGTTCACGAGTTCTATCGGCGTCTCGCCGCGACGCGGCCCGATCCCTCGACCGAGCTCGAATACCGCAATCCCTACACGTTGCTGGTGGCTGTCGTGCTGTCGGCGCAGGCCACCGACGCCGGTGTCAACAAGGCGACGCGCCAGTTGTTCGAGATCGTCGACTCGCCGGCCAAGATGCTGGCGTTGGGCGAAGCCGGGCTCAAGGAGCAGATCAAGACCATCGGGCTGTTCAACATGAAGGCCAAGAACGTCATCGAACTGTCGCGCATCCTCGTCGAACGTCATGGCGGCGAGGTGCCGCGGTTGCGCGAGCAACTCGAGGCGCTGCCTGGCGTCGGGCGAAAGACGGCCAACGTCGTGCTCAACGTCGCATTCGGCGAATCGACGATCGCCGTCGACACCCACGTATTTCGTCTCGCCAACCGCACCGGCCTGGCGCCCGGCAAGACGCCGCTTGAGGTCGAGTTGCGCCTCGAGAAGACGACGCCGGCGGAGTATCTACGGCACGCCCATCACTGGCTGATCTTGCACGGCCGATATGTCTGCAAGGCGATCAACCCCGACTGCCCGAATTGCGCGGTGCGCGATCTTTGCGCGTTCAAAGGCAAAACCACGCTCGATAAGGCGGCGAAAACCGCATCGCCGGGCAAGCGCGGCGCGCGTCAGCCGGCCATCGAAACGCGGCGGGTCGTCAAGAGGCGTTCGTAGCAGGTCCGGGCGTTGATCCGGCCGCCATTGCGCGGCCGCGCCTCGATGTGGTGCACGCGCGCACCGCTCTCCTCGCGATAAAGGAACAGATCGACGTGGCAATCGTCGACGCTGTAGCGCCAGATTTCCGCCGCGCCGTCTTTGCGTACGAATCCGGCGGGCCCCAACCGTTGCCGAAGCTGTCCCGCCGAGAGCCCGATGAGCTGGGTGATGCTGGGGGCCTGCGCCACGCTCGCCGGCGGCGGCCCCTCGTTATCCGTCTTCGCCGCGCCGCTGCTTTCGGCCGGCTGGCGGCGGTCTCCTTGCGAATCGTCGGTCGATCCTTGTGGCGTCGTCGAGGGGGCCTGCGTGGCGGCCGGATCCGCCGGCGTCGGCTCCGACACGGCGGATGAAGGCGCAGAAGGCAATGCCGCGCCGGCCGCTTGGGTCGACGGCGTCGGTGCGGCGCAGCCGGCGATCGCCAGCCCGGTCGCGAGGCAGACGACGCGCGCCACCGGCTGAAAGGCGAGCCGACGCGCCATCGCGCTCGGCGCGACCGCAATCGCCGCGTTTGGACGGCCGATCAACGACAGGCGATCAATCCGCTGGCCCGCTGGCGGCGTATGGAATGGCTTCGCGGCCGTTCGACGCCGATGCGCCGGTTGCCGCCGGCTTGGTCGCGCGCTGCGGCTGGATGTCCCCGCCGATCTCGCCGCCAGCCTCGACCTCGAGCTGACCGTAGCGAATCTGGCCGGTAACGCGGCCGGTCGCTCGTATGGTCAGCCGCTCGCGGATGGTGAGATTGCCTTCAAATGTGCCGGCGATGTCGGCGGCGTCGATTTCCGCCGAACCTTTGAAGTAGCCCGATTCGGCGATCTCGATCACCTTGCTGTCGCTCAGCGTCGCCTCGACCCGCCCTTCGACGATCAGCCGGTCGCACGCGGTGATCTGGCCCGAGAGCATGATCTCGCGTCCGACCATGAGCTTCTTGCCGTCATGGCCGTCCGGCGCCGCACGCTCGCGACCCGTCGTCGACCGCCCGCCGGCCGCCGATGACGCCATGCTGGACCGTGCGATGCTGGAGTGCGTCGAAGGCGCGCTAGCCGGTGTCGCGGGGGCGGCAGGCCGGGCGAATTGCCGCGCCGGGGCCGCTGGCTCCGCGTGCGGCACATCGTCGGTGTGCGGCATGATGCTGCCGCCGATCTCGTCGTCTTTCTTGCGTCGAAACATCGCTCCACGTCCCCTTTGTCCTGCGCACGGGTTTCACGACCGGGCATTCGCCCGCATTTACGACCTCGCCGCGCCGACGCGCCGTGCGGACTCGACCAGATGCGTCATCGTCGCCGCGGCTATGACCGGCGCCAGCAAATTCAGCAGCGGAATCGTCGCCGTCAGCGCGAACACCGCACCGGCGGTGACGAACCGCGCACGATTGCCCCGCCACAGGACGCGCGCGACGCCAGTGTCCATCCGGCGCGGCGTCACCAGCTCGAAGTACTCGCGACCAAGAAGATACCCGTTCAGGCCATAGAAGACCACCAGATTGACGGCGGGGATCAGATAGAGCGGCAAAGCAAGCAGATTCAACGCTACGACGGTGGCGACGAACTTGATCGCGATCGCGAGTTGCTCGCCGAGGCCGGTTCGGCGCGGGGCGGGCAGGTCGGGGTAGTGGCGCCGTTCGACCGCGCCCACGACACCGTCGAGGAACAGTCCCAGAATCGCGCCGGCGACCCCGGGAAACAGCAAAAAGGTCAGCACGATCGTTGCCAGCCCGCCGAGCGTGTCGACGACCCCGTCGAGCCACACGGTCTCGAACAGGCTGGTGCGCGTCAGTGCGAACCACACGGCGACCCATATCGCGACGAAGATGACGATGGCTAGCCCGACGCTCCACAGGAGCGGACGACGAAATGCAGGGTCGGGGAGTTGGCCGATCGCGCGGGCGAAGGCGGTGATCATCGGCAAGTGGTGTACGGGCTCAACGGCGGAATGGCAATCGTCGAGTCGCCGCCGAATGATCGCCGCCGATTGCGGCAAAAGCGAGATGGGCGGCGCTTGTCGGCGCAAGGTCGGCGACTATACTGCAGCCGATTTTCGCCTGGCGAAGGGAAACGCAATGACGGCGCCGCGTTATGACGTGCTCGGGATCGGCAATGCCATCGTCGACGTATTGGCGCGGACCGACGACGCGTTCCTTCGCCGGCACGGACTGGTCAAGGGAGCGATGACCCTGATCGACGCCGAACGCGCCGAGGCGCTCTACGGGGCGATGGGGCCGGGAATCGAGATTTCTGGCGGCTCGGCGGCGAACACGTTGGCCGGCGTCGCATCGCTTGGCGGCCGCGCCGCTTATATCGGCAAGGTGCGCGACGACCAGCTTGGCGCGGTCTTTCGTCACGACATTCAGGCCGCCGGCGTCGCGTTCGACTCGGCACCGGCGTTGGATGGTGCGTCGACGGCGCGCTGCCTCGTTCTCGTCACGCCCGATGCGCAGCGCACCATGCAGACCTATCTTGGCGCCTGCGTCGAGCTTGGCCCCGACGACGTGACGCCCGATCTCGTCGCCGCCGCGCAAATCACCTATCTCGAAGGATATCTGTGGGACAAAGCGGCGGCCAAAGAGGCCTTCCGCAAGGCGATGCGCGTTGCGCACCAGGGAGCGCGCAAGGTCGCGCTGACGCTCTCCGATCCGTTCTGCGTCGAGCGCCATCGCGCCGAATTCCTCGAACTCGCCGAGCGGCACGTCGACATCCTGTTCGCCAACGAGGCGGAGATCATCGCGCTTTACCAGGCGAAGGATTTCGCCGACGCGGTGGCGCAGGTGCGCGCGCATCGCCGCCGCATCGTGGTGGTGACCCGCAGCGCCAAGGGCTCGATCGTCCTCGCCGGCGAGGCGGTGCACGAGGTCGCCGCCGAGCCGGTCGCCCGCGTCGTCGACACCACCGGGGCGGGCGACCTCTACGCCGCCGGCTTCCTTTACGGGTTGACGCATGGCCGCGAGCTTGCGAGCTGCGCGCGCATCGGCTCGATCGCCGCCGCCGAAATCATCGCCCATTTCGGCGCCCGCCCGGAAGTCTCGCTCGACCGCCTTGTTCGCGAGAAATTGACCAATTAGCTCAAGAACATACACGACAACAGTCGGAGCTTCCTGCGGGCCGCGAAAGGCTGTATGGTCCGCCCGCGTTTGGCGAGAGTCGGCCAGCCTCGCTCGCACAACCCCTAGCCCAAGAAAACCGCTCCTTTCTCGGCGCGAGCCAAGATGCAGCTGCGCAATATCGCCATCATCGCCCATGTCGACCACGGCAAGACGACGCTGGTCGACGCCTTGCTGAAGCAGTCGGGGACCTTCCGTGCCAATCAGCAAGTGGCCGAGCGGGCGCTCGACTCGAACGATCTCGAGCGCGAGCGCGGCATCACGATTCTCGCCAAATGCACGTCGGTCGCCTGGAAGGGCGTGCGGCTCAACATCGTCGACACGCCTGGCCACGCCGATTTTGGCGGCGAGGTCGAGCGCATCTTGTCGATGGTCGACGGCGTGGTGGTGCTGGTGGATGCCGCCGAAGGACCGATGCCGCAGACCAAGTTCGTGACCATGAAGGCGCTGGCGCAGGGGTTGAGGCCAATCGTCGTCATCAACAAGGTCGACCGATCGGATGCGCGGCCGCATGCGGTGCACGACGAGGTGTTCGATCTCTTCGCGGCGCTGGGCGCCGACGAGGCACAGCTCGACTTTCCGACGTTGTTTGCCGCCGGCCGTGACGGTTGGGCGGCGCGAAACCTCGACGATCGGCGCACCGACATGGCGCCGCTATTCGATCTCATCGTCGACTATGTGCCGCCGCCCACGGCTGATCGCGACGGGATGTTCGCGATGCTGGCGACGACGCTCGAGTATGATCCCTATCTTGGGCGTGTACTGACGGGCCGCATTCACAGCGGCGCGCCGCGCGTCAACATGATGGTGAAGGCGTTGTCCGGCGACGGCGCCACGGTCGAGGAGGCACGACTGACCAAACTGCTCGCGTTTCGCGGACTCGAGCGCATCGCCATCGAGACGGCGGAAGCGGGCGATATCGTCGCCATCGCCGGGCTCACGCGCGCGACGGTCGCCGATACGATCTGCGCCGTCGAGGTGTCGACGCCGATTCCGGCGACGCCGATCGATCCGCCGACGCTGGCGATGACCTTTTCGGTCAACGATTCGCCGCTCGCGGGGCGCGAGGGAAGCAAGGTTACCAGCCGGATGATCCGTGAACGGCTATTGCGCGAGGCCGAGGGCAACGTCGCCATTCGCGTGAGCGAAACCGAAGACAGGGACGCGCTCGAAGTCGCCGGCCGCGGCGAACTGCAGCTTGGCGTATTGATCGAAACGATGCGCCGCGAGGGCTACGAAATGTCGATCAGCCGGCCGCGCGTGCTGTACAAGAGCGATGCGGCGACCGGCCAGCGGCTCGAGCCGATCGAAGAGGCGCAGGTCGACGTCGACGAGGCGTATATGGGCGTCGTCGTCGACAAGCTCGGCCAACGCCGCGGCGAGATGATTGACATGCGTCCCTCGGGCGGCGGCAAGGTGCGCGTGGTGTTCCGCATCCCCTCGCGCGGACTGATCGGCTATCACGGCGAGTTCCTGACCGACACCCGCGGCACTGGAGTGATGAATCGCATCTTCCACGGCTACGCGCCGTGGAAGGGGCCGATCGAAGGCCGGCGCAACGGCGTGCTTGTCTCCAATGCCGACGGCGCGGCGGTCGCCTATGCGCTGTGGAATCTCGAGGAGCGCGGCGCGATGTTCGTCACGCCGGGAACGCAGGTCTACAAGGGAATGATCGTCGGCGAGCACAGCCGCGACAACGATCTCGACGTCAACCCGCTCAAGGGCAAGCAGCTCACCAACATCCGCACCACCGCCAAGGACGAAATGATCCGCCTTACGCCGCCCCGGCCGATGAGCCTTGAGCAGGCAATCGCCTATATCGCGTCCGACGAGCTGGTCGAGGTGACGCCGAAATCGATTCGGCTGCGCAAGCGCCTGCTCGACAGCAACGACCGCAAGAAGGCCGAACGCGCCGCCGAGGCCGAGGCGGGTTGAGCGGGCGGCGAAGCGGTTTCCATCGAATCGGTGCGGCGCGGTAGGATTACCGGTTGTGGCTACCTGGTTGGAAAGCCTTCGCGTCTATCGCCAGCCGCGCCTGCTGGCCGTGCTCTTCATGGGCTTCGCCAGCGGGCTGCCGCTGCCGCTCACCTTCGGCACGCTCAGTTTCTGGCTGGCCGAAGTCGGCGTGTCGCGCACCGAGATCGGCCTGTTCGCGCTGGTCGGCATCTCCTACAGCTTCAAGTTCGTGTGGTCGCCGGCGATCGATCGCTTGCCGCTGCCGTTCTTCACCCGCGCGTTCGGGCGGCGGCGCGGCTGGGCGCTGTTCCTGCAAATTCTGCTTGCCGCCGCCATCGTCGCGCTCAGCGTCACCGACCCGCGCGCCAGTCCTGAGCTGACCGCGCTCGCCGCCGTCGCCGTTGCGTTTCTCTCGGCGAGCCAGGATATCGTCATCGACGCCTACCGCATCGAGCTGCTCCGGCCCGAAGAGCAAGGCGCCGGCGCGGCGGCGACGCAGTGGGGCTATCGGTTCGGACTGATGGCATCGACCGCCGGCGCGCTTTACATCGCCGAGTTCGGCGGCTGGACGGTTTCATTCGTCGCGATGGCGGGTCTGATGTCGGTTGGAATGATCACGGTGCTGCTCACCGTCGAACCGCAAGTCGCCGGCGATGCGCTGGCGCCGATGCCGGGCGAAACCGCACGCGACCGCGCAGCAGAGTGGGTGCGCACGGCGGTCGTGGCGCCCTTCGCCGATTTCATGTCGCGGCGGGGCTGGCTCGCCATCTTGATCTTCGTCGTGCTCTACAAATTCGGCGACGCGCTTGCCGGCGTGATGGCCAATCCGTTCTATGTCGCGATGGGTTTCTCGAAAATCGAGGTCGCCAATATCAGCAAGATCTTCGGCGTCGCAGCGACGCTCGCTGGTCTCGCCGTCGGCGGCGTCACGGTCTATCGTCTCGGGTTGTATCGCAGCCTGCTCGTCTGCGGCGTGCTGCAGATGTTGTCGAACTTGATGTATGCGCTGCAGACGCTGGTTGGTCACGATGTGGCGATGCTGACGCTCACCATCGGCGTCGAAAACTTCACCGGAGGAATGGGCTCGGCTGCCTTCGTCGCCTACCTTTCAAATCTCTGCAACCTCGCCTTCACGGCGACGCAGTACGCCCTGTTATCCTCGCTCGCCACCGTCGGCCGCACGACGCTGTCTTCCGCCGGCGGCTGGCTCTCCGAGGAGCTGGATTGGTTCTGGTTCTTCGTCGCCACGACGGGCGCGGCACTGCCCGGCGTGCTGATGATCGCCTGGCTGATGCGCCGCTTCCCGCTCTCCAGCGTTTCCGCGCCGCGCAAGCCGGCGCTCGCCGACGACGACTGATTTTCGGCCCGGCGATTGACCCGCCGCGAGGCTGGCCGCACACTGACCAACGCCCCAAGTCGGGACCGGGGATCAACGACGGAGCGAGCGGCCATGCTGATCGGCGTTCCCAAAGAAATCAAAAGCAATGAGAACCGCGTCGGCTTGGTGCCAGCAAGCGTGCGCGAGCTGGCGCTTCACGGCCACAAGGTGATGGTCGAAAGCAAGGCCGGCTACGGCATCGGCTTCGACGACGCCGACTACGCGGCCGCCGGCGCCGTCGTCGTCGCCGACGCCGCGGACGTCTTCGCCAAGGCGGAGATGATCGTCAAGGTCAAGGAGCCGCAGCCGCTCGAGATCAAGCAGCTGCGCGAAGGCCAGGTGCTGTTCACCTACCTTCATCTCGCGCCCGATCCGGCGCAGGCCAAGGGGCTGATGGAATCGGGCGCCACGGCGATCGCCTACGAGACGGTGACCAACGATCGCGGTGGGCTGCCGCTGCTGGCGCCCATGAGCGAGGTCGCCGGCCGCATGTCGGTGCAGGTCGGCGCGCATTGCCTGGAAAAGCCGCAGGGCGGGCTCGGCGTATTGTTGGGCGGCGTGCCGGGGGTACCGGCGGCCAAGGTGGTCATCCTCGGCGGCGGCGTCTCGGGCACCAACGCGGCGCGGATGGCGATGGGTCTCGAGGCGCACGTCGTTGTCGTCGACAAGTCGCTGCAGCGGCTCTACGAGCTCGACCTGCAATTCGGCTCGCAGCTCCATACCGTTTATTCGACGCGCGACGCGATCGAAAACCACGTCCTCTCGGCCGATCTTGTCGTCGGCGCCGTCCTGGTGCCGGGCGCCGCGGCGCCGAAACTCGTCACCCGCGAGATGGTCAAAAAAATGAAACGCGGCTCGGTGATGGTCGACATCTCGATCGATCAAGGGGGATGCTTCGAGACCAGCCGTCCGACGACCCATGCGGCGCCGACCTACATCGTCGACGAGGTGGTGCATTATTGCGTCGCCAACATGCCGGGGGCCGTGCCGCGCACCTCGACCTTCGCGCTCAACAACGCGACGCTGCCATTCGTCGCGGCGCTCGCCGGTAAGGGCGTCAAGCGAGCGCTCGCCGACGATCCGCATCTACGCAACGGGCTCAATGTCCATCGCGGCCGCATCACCCATGCCGCAGTGGCCGACGCGCTCGAGCTCGATTTCCAGGCGCCCGAGAAGGCGCTCGCCGCCTGACTTACGCCGCTTAATGAACGGCGACGGCGTTCCGCCGGCGCGCGCGCGATGAGCACGCGCAATCTCGACGCCATCCTCAAGCCGCGATCGGTGGCGTTGATCGGCGCCAGCGCGCAGCCGCGCTCGATCGGCAACGTCATGGCGCGTAATCTGCGCACCGGCGGCTTCGCCGGGACGATCCATTTCGTCAACCCGGGCGCCGGCATCATCGAAGGCATCGCCGCCGTGCCCGACGTCGCCCATCTGCCCGAAGCGCCCGATCTCGCGGTGATCGCCACGCCGCCCAAGGCCGTCCCCGGGCTAGTCGCCGAGCTCGGCGCCAAGGGAACGCGCGGCGTCATCATCATCACCGCCGGGTTCGGCGAGCTCGACACCGCCGAAGGCGCGCGGCTCCAGCAGGCGACGCTGGATGCGGCGCGGCCGCATCTCTTGCGGGTCGTCGGCCCGAACTGCCTCGGTGTGCTGGCGCCCGGATCGGGCCTCAACGCGTCGTTCACGCACATCGCGCCGCGCAAGGGCGATCTCGCTTTTGTCACGCAATCGGGAGCGATGCTGGCCGCGGTGCTCGACTGGGCGACCGCGCGCGGCATCGGCTTCTCGCGCATGGTGTCGCTGGGGGGCATGCTCGACGTCGATTTCGGCGACATGCTCGACTACCTGGCGCAAGACGGCGAGACGCGGGCGGTGCTGCTTTACATCGAGGCGATCACGCACGCACGCAAGTTCATGTCGGCGGCGCGCGCAGCGGCGCGTCTCAAGCCGGTTGTGGTGATCAAGGCCGGCCGCCACGCCGAATCGGCCAAGGCGGCGCATTCGCACACCGGCGCGCTCGCCGGCGCGGACGATGTCTATGACGCGGCGTTCCGCCGCGCCGGCATGTTGCGCGTCGCCGATCTCGACGAGTTGTTCGACGCGGTCGAGACGCTGGCGTCGCCGCCGCCCTATCGCGGCGATCGCCTCGCCATCCTCACCAATGGCGGCGGAGTCGGCGTGCTGGCGACCGACACGTTGATCGACCTTGGCGGCCGGCTGGCGGAGCTGTCGGCCGACACCATGGCCAGGCTCGACGCCGCGCTGCCGCCGACCTGGTCGAAAGGAAATCCAGTCGACATCATCGGCGACGCGCCCGGAGAGCGCTACAAGACGGCGCTTGGCGCGCTGCTTGCCGACCGCGCCGTCGACGCGGTGCTGGTGCTGAATTGCCCGACCGCGGTCGCCTCGAGCGACGACGCGGCGGCGGCGGTGATCGAAACGCTGGGCGATACGCGCCAGCCGGTGTTCACCTGCTGGCTCGGCGCCGCCGCGGCGCAGACCGCGCGCCGGAATTTCGCCGAACATCGCATTCCCACATACGAGACTCCCGACAAAGCGGTGCGCGGGTTCATGCATCTGGTGCGCTACCGGCGCAACCAGGAGCAATTGATGGAGACGCCGCCCGCCGCACCAGCCGACGCGGCCGTCGACGTCGCGGCGGCGCGCGCGATC
>DATIBC010000077.1:0-26613 GCA_035457725.1 Alphaproteobacteria bacterium
ATTTGAGCCACAGCCGGTCAAAAAACGACCGAAACCCTGGACTTACGACAGGTTATTCCCTATCTGAACAGGGGTTTTGAATTGGCCTCGAAATTCCAGTCTCTTAGACGTGCCGGGCAAGGCGCCTGGGTACCGGCGAACTAGAACATTCCATGGACAAGATTCGTATTCGCGGCGGCACGCCGCTCCGGGGGACGATCCAGATCAGCGGGGCAAAGAATGCCGCGCTGCCGCTCATGGCGGCAAGCCTGCTGACCGATGAGACCCTGACGCTCTCGAATGTTCCTGACCTCGCCGACATAACCACCCTTGCCAACCTCCTGACCCAGCTTGGCGTGGTCGTATCGGTCGATCATGCGGCCACCACCAACGGCGGACCCCCCGAGCGGGTACTGTCCCTCACCACCCGCGCCATCGCCAGCACGACCGCGCCCTACGACCTAGTGCGCAAGATGCGGGCGTCGATCCTGGTCTTGGGACCGCTGGTGGCCCGCGCAGGCCGAGCACGGGTTTCGCTGCCAGGGGGCTGTGCCATCGGCACCCGCCCGGTCGATCTGCACCTAAAAGGCCTGCAGCAATTGGGTGCGGATATCGAGCTCAAAGAAGGCTATGTGGAGGCGCGGGCGCCGAAAGGCGGGCTCGTCGGAGCGGAGATCGTATTCCCTGCGGTGTCCGTCGGCGCGACCGAGAATCTGCTGATGGCGGCCGCGCTGGCACAGGGCGAGACGGTACTCGCCAACGCCGCGCGCGAGCCGGAGGTGAGCGATCTGGCACGTTGCCTCGTCGCCATGGGGGCGACGATCGACGGAATCGGCACCGATACGATCCGCGTGCGCGGCGCGACCCGGCTTCATGGTACGGCGCATGCCATCGTCCCCGATCGCATCGAGACCGGCACATACGCGATGGCGGCGGCGGCGACCGGCGGCGACGTCGAACTCCTCGGCGCGCGCCATGATTTATTGAATGCGGCGTTCGACGCGCTGCGCAGCGCCGGTGTCTCCGTCACCGCTACAGATGATGGTATTCGCGTGCAGCGCACCAACTCGCCGCTCTCCGGCACCGATGTGATGACCGAGCCCTACCCGGGATTTCCGACCGACCTACAGGCGCAGATCATGGCGCTGTTGTCGATCGCCGAGGGCGCCTCGATGATCACCGAGACGATCTTCGAAAACCGCTTCATGCATGTGCCGGAGCTACGCCGCATGGGCGCCAACATCAACCTGCACGGCGCATCGGCGATGGTGCGCGGCGTGCCAAGGCTTACCGGCGCGCCGGTGATGGCGACCGATCTGCGGGCTTCGGTCAGCCTGGTCATCGCCGGCCTTGCGGCCGAAGGCGAGACGGTGGTCAATCGCGTGTATCATCTCGACCGGGGCTACGAACGGCTGGAAGAAAAACTCGCCGCGTGCGGCGCGGAAATCGAGCGAGTGAGGGAGAGGGCGGCATGAGCGATCGGCTCAAGGTGCGTGTTGTCGACGACGAGGACCTCCAGGTCGTCTCGGCGGTCCTGCAGGACGCACTGATCCAGATTTCCGACATGAGGTACCTGGCGGCCGAGCGGCGCTTCGTGCTGGTGGCGAACCGCTTCTGCTGGGAGAATTGCAGCGACATTTTCGGCGACATGCCGGCTGCGCCGGACATTCCGACGAAACCTGTGCCGAGTAATGGCGAGAGCGATCCGACGATCGAGCCGTGCCGTACCTACGAGCGCGTGCTGTGCGGGCTGTGCTTCGAGGGGGTCGGGCAGGTGCGTGCGCGCGGCGTCGACCAACGCGAGCGTGGCCGAATCCTCGAGCTATTGCACATCGAGCGCGAGCCTGACGCGGTAGTCCTTATTTTCGCCGGCGACACGGCGATACGCCTCGAGGGCTCGGAGATCACCTGCCGGGTCGAGGACATGGGCGAACCTTGGCCGACCACCTGGCGTCCGCAGCATCCGCTGGGCGAGACCGCCTGAAGTCGAATCGGCCGCTCCCCGCGGCCGCGATCGGCGCCGCGTCGCGACAGGAGAGGTCCATTGCCCGCCAACGACAGACTGGTACTGGCGCTGCCCAACGGCCGCATCCTCGAGGAAGTGATGCCGCTGCTGCGGGGCGCCGGCATATCTCCGGAGCCGGCCTTCGACGATCCCGACGCGCGGCAACTCCGTTTTGCCACCAACATCGACGATCTCGACATCGTGCGCACGCGGAGTTTCGATGTCGCGACCTTCGTGGCCTTTGGCGCGGTCCAGCTCGGCGTCGCCGGCAACGACGTGCTGATGGAATTCGACTACGGCGAGATCTATGCGCCGCTCGACCTCGCGATCGGTCGCTGCCGTCTCGCCGTCGCGGCGCCCGCCGACACGGTCGGCAAGGACGATCCGGCGCGCTGGAGCCACGTTCGAGTCGCGACCAAGTACCCCAAGATCACGAGGCGGCATTTCGCCGCGCGCGGCGTGCAGGCCGAATGCATCAAGCTCAACGGCGCGGTCGAACTGGCGCCCGCGCTTGGCCTGTGTCGGCGCATCGTCGACCTGGTGTCGACCGGCGCCACGCTGCGCGCCAACGGATTGGTCGAAATCGAACGCATCGCCGAAGTGACGTCTCGTCTGATCGTCAACCGCGCCGCGCTCAAGACGCGGCACTCGCAGATCGCGCCGTGGATCGAGCGTATCGCCGAGGTGGCGCGTGCCGCTTAGGCTCGATGCCCGTAGCAGCGACTTCGCCGAGCGGTTCGAGGGCTTTCTCGCCGTCAAGCGCGCCGCCGAGGCGAACGTCGATTCTATCGTCGCGGCGATCCTCGAGGACGTTCGCCGACGTGGCGATGCCGCGTTGATCGAGTACACCAAGCGCTACGACCGAGTCGATATCACGGCCGGTGCGCTGCGCGTCGCCGACGCCGAAGTGTCCTCGGCGTTTGCCCGGTGCCCGAGGAATGCGCTCGACGCGCTCGCGGTTGCGCGCCGCCGGATCGAGACCTATCACCGCCGCCAGGTGCCGCGAGGATTCAAGTTTCGCGATGCGGCGGGATTGACGCTCGGCGCGCGCTGGACGGCGCTCGACGCGGTCGGACTCTATGTACCGGGCGGACGCGCCGCCTATCCGAGTTCGGTGCTGATGAACGCCGTTCCGGCGAAGGTCGCCGGCGTCAAGCGGGTGGTGATGGTGGTCCCCGCGCCTGAGGGAAAGATCGATCCGCTCGTCTTGGCGGCGGCGCGGATCGGCGGCGTCGACGAGATTTATCGCCTCGGTGGCGCGCAGGCGATCGCCGCGCTCGCCTATGGCACGGCGACGATCGCGCCGGTGGACAAGATCGTTGGACCCGGCAATGCCTACGTCGCGGCGGCAAAACGCATGGTGTTCGGCGATGTCGGCATCGACCTCATCGCCGGGCCGTCGGAGGTGGTGATCGTCGCCGATCGCTCGAGCCCGCCGCAATGGATCGCCGCCGATCTTCTGGCGCAGGCCGAACACGACGCGGTGGCGCAATCGATCCTAATCGCCGACAGCGCAGCGTTCGCCGAGGCGGTGTCGAGCGAGGTCGAGACCCAGCTCGGCGATTTGCCGCGCGCGGCGATCGCGCGGACCAGCTGGAACAATCACGGCGCGATTATTCTGGTGCGGCGGCTCGCCGATGCTCCCGCATTGATCGATCGCCTGGCGCCCGAGCACCTGCAGCTCGCCGTCGCCCGGCCCGCGTCGCTGCTGCGATCGGTGCGGCACGCCGGCGCGATTTTCGTCGGCCGCTTTGCGCCCGAGGCTCTGGGAGATTACGTCGCCGGACCCAACCACGTTCTGCCGACGTCGCGGACGGCGCGGTTTTCCTCGGGCCTCGGCGTACTCGATTTCATGAAACGAACATCGCTCATCGCCTGTGGCGCGGAGGGCTTGTTGCGCCTCGGACCAGCTTGCGTCGCGATCGCTGAAGCGGAGGGACTCGGCGCCCACGCACGCTCGGTGGCATTGCGCCTTGTGGCGAGCGCGGCGACCAAGCGCGTCCGCAAGCGGCCGAAGCGAGGGCGTGGGTGAGCGAACGTCGCCAGCGCATCGTCAAGATCGATCTCGACGAGCGCTCGGTCGTCCGCCGCAGTCCCGACGTCGAACACGAGCGCGCCGTCGCCATATTCGATCTGCTCGACGAGAACCATTTCGCCCCAGCAGGCGAGGCCGGCGGGCCGTATGAGCTGCGCCTCGGACTCGAAGAAGATCGCCTCGTCTTCGACATCCGCAGCGAGGGCGGAGGCGAGCTCGGCAGGGTGATGATCGCGCTCGCGCCGTTTCGTCGCGTGGTCAAGGACTATTTCACGATCTGCGAAACCTATTACGACGCCATCAAGCGGGCGAGCCCGAGCCAGATCGAGGCGCTCGACATGGGGCGGCGGGCGATGCACAACGAGGGCTCGGAGCTGCTGCGCGAACGGCTCGTCGGCAAGGTGGATCTCGATCTCAACACGGCGCGCCGCCTGTTCACGCTGATTTGCGTTCTGCACATTCGCGGATGACCGCGTCCTCGCCGTCGAGCGTGCTCTTCGCGTGCACCCAGAACGCGGTCCGCTCGCCGATGGCGGAGGCGCTGCTCAAGCATTTTCACGGACGGCGAATTTTCGTCGATTCGGTGGGGCTGCGGACCAGCGACATCGACCCCTTGGCGATCGAGGTGATGGCCGAGCTTGGCATCGACCTCAAGCGCCATCGCGCCAAGACATTCGACCTTCTCGCCGACACGTCGTTCGATCTGGTGATCACGTTGTCGCCGGAGGCGCACCATCGCGCGCTCGAGATGACGCGAATCATGGCGTGCGAGGTCGAATATTGGCCGACCTACGACGCGACCCACGAGGAAGGCAACCGCGAGACCCGACTCGCCACCTACCGGGCCGTACGCGACGCACTGAGACAGCGGATTTTGGCCCGCTTTCCGCTCGCCGTCCCAGCCGTCTAGGCGTAGCCGCGCGCGGGCCCGGCGTGGCGAAGGGCGCGAGAGGGGCCGGTGCGGTTGGGCTTGACCCGGCGACGAGGAAGCGCCACCTTTCCCGCCGCGCGAAACCGTTGCCAGCGAGGCTTGATGCCGAAAGAAGACCTGATCGAATTCCCCGGGGTAGTCACCGAGTTGCTGCCCAACGCGATGTTCCGGGTGCGGCTCGACAACAATCATGAGGTGCTCGCCCATACCTCGGGCAAGATGCGCAAGAACCGCATTCGTGTGCTGGCGGGCGATCGTGTCAATGTCGAGATGACTCCCTACGATCTGACCAAAGGTCGGATCACCTTCCGTTACAAGTAGACCCGGTCGCGCGCCGGGGCTCCGATCACCATCGGATCCGATGCCGCGCCTTGTTCTCGCTTCGGGCTCACCGCGCCGGCTCGAACTGCTGCGCCAGATTGGAATCGAGCCGGATCTCGTCGAGCCGAGCGGCGTCGACGAAAGGGCGTTGAAATCCGAACCGCCGCAGCGAACCGCGTTGCGTTTGGCGAGCGAGAAGGCGCGCGCGGGCGCGATGCGGCATCCCGGTGCGATCGTGCTCGCCGCCGACACCGTCGTCGCCTGCGGCCGACGCATGCTTGCGAACGCGGAAACGGCCGAAGCGGCGCGGGCGTGCCTTGCGATGCTGTCCGGAAGACGGCATCGCGTCCATGGCGGCATTGCGGTGGCTCACGCCGACGGCCGTATTTCCGCGCGCCTGGTGACGACGATCGTATCGTTCAAGCGGTTGGCGGCGGAGGAGATCGACGCTTACTTGGCGGCCGGCGAATGGCGCGGCAAGGCGGGAGGCTACGCGGTCCAGGGTCGTGCCGCGGCGTTCGTGCGGCGGATCAACGGATCCTATACCAACGTCGTCGGGCTCGATCTGTTCAGCGCCGCTTCCATGCTGCGCGGCGCCGGCGTCGACGCTGCTATGGCTTCGATCGATCATGGCTCGAACGCTCGATGAACTGCTGATCGAAGCGACGCCACAACGCGTGCGCGCGGCGGCGATCGTCGACGGCGGACTGGTCGACTTTCACGCCGCGCCACGGCGGCGCGTGGGAGCGACGGGCAGCATCTATCTCGGCCGCGTGAGCCGACGCGCCAGCGCGATGGGCGCCGCGTTCGTCGACATCGGGCTTGCGCGGCCCGCCGTGCTCGAACTTGTCGGTGCCGCGCTGCCGCAGGGCGCCACGATCGTCGTTCAGATCGTCGAGGAAGGGCGCGACGACAAGGGCGCTCGCGTCACCAGGCGGGTCGGATTGCCTGGCCGATTGGTGGTGCTGCTGCCCGACGGAAAAGGCGTTGCGGTATCGAAACGGTTCGCCGGCGCCAACCGTCGCACGATCAAGGAAGAGGCCAGCCGAGCGCTCGGCCAAGGCCTCGGCGCGATCGTTCGCGAGCGCGCCACGCGCGCGAGGCCTGGCGCGATCGCCGATGAATTGGCGTTGCTTGTCTCGCGTTGGACCCAGATCGCCGAACTGCGTGCGCGTTCGTCCGTGCCGTCGTGTCTGGTCGACACCGGCGATGGTCTCGCCGAGGCGCTCGACGAGTTCGCAGCCGCCGATCCGCGACGCATCATCGCCAACGATCGCGCCGCGGCGCGTGCGCTCGTGGCGCTGGCCGAGGAACGCTATCCCGAGCTCACCCAGCGGATCGAGGCGGCGCGAGAAGGCGAGGCGCTGTTCGATCGCTATGACGTCGCGAGCGTGCTCGCCGCCGCCGAGGACAAGCTCATTCCCCTTCCATCAGGTGGGCGGATCATTATCGAGCCGACTGCGGCGCTGGTGGCAATCGACGTCGACAGCGGCGCGGCGGCGACGTCCGCCGGCGGCGCGGTAGCGGTCAACATCGAGGCGGCCGCCGCATTGGCCTTGCAGGTGCGCCTGCGCGACCTGTGCGGACTGATTGCCATCGACTTCATTCGCATGCCGCGCCAAACCGAGCGGATGCGGGTGCTCAATGCCTTGACTGCGGCCGCGGCACCCGATCGCCGAGCGCCGCGGATTCTAGGGTTTACAGGAGCGGGGTTGGTAGAGATGATCCGTTCGCGTTCGCGGCAGGGCGCCGGATGAGATCGTTGGGCTGGAGTGCGCTCGGGTGAGCGAAAGCGTGATCGATCTCGATCGGACCAAGCGGCGGCGGCGGCGCAATTGCCCAATCTGCGGCCGCTCGAGCGATTCAGCGCGGGCCCCCTTTTGCTCGAAGCGGTGCGCCGACGAGGATTTGAGGCGGTGGCTGTCCGGGGCCTATCGTATCGAAAGCAACCAGACGCCGGAGAGCGGTGAACCAACTGGAAGCGACGGCGATGGGGCGAGCTGAGTCGAAGAAGCCATTGATCGGAAGCATGTTTTCGACCTAGGGCGTGGCTCGCCGCGGGCGGGCGAGGCTGGACAGGTAGGGGCGATTTCTCTATAAGCGGCGCGGATCGCGTGAGGCGGTATCGTTCGGTTCGCCCGTGGGCCCAGGTAGCTCAGTTGGTAGAGCAGCGGACTGAAAATCCGCGTGTCGCTGGTTCGATTCCGGCCCTGGGCACCATTTCCGTTGCGCTTCGTAGCTGATGGTCGATCGCCGCCCGCCGTCGTGCGAGCATGCGCTGCACGGCGCCGATCGGTTGCGTCGGCGTAGGATGGTGCGGTGGATGCAATGCGAACGGCCGAGCGGCTAACCGCGCTGGCGCGCGTCGAGCTCTTGCGCGGGCTCTCGGCCGCCGCGATCGAGGCACTTGCGGCGGATTGCCGATGGCGCGAGTACGATACGGGCGCGGCGATCATCGGCCAGGACGATCCCGATCGCGACGTCTATTTCGTCGCCTCCGGACGCGTGCGGGTGACGTTCATTGCCCAAAACGGGCGCGAAATCGCCTTCCGCGATCTCGGCGAGGGAGCCAGCTTCGGCGAGCTTTCGGCGATCGACGGTCGGATGCGGTCGGCGAGCGTGGTGGCGCTGGCGTCCACCGTGCTGGCGTCGGTGACGCGCGAGCAATTCTGGCTGCTGCTGCGCGCCCATGCCTCGATGACGGAGAACTTGCTCAAGCAATTGGCCAAGCTGATCCGCGACTTGACCGAGCGCGTCGTCGACTACAGCACGCTCGGCGTCCAAAACCGCATCCAGGCCGAACTGGTGCGCATGGCGCGCGAAGCCGGCGTCAGTCAAAACCAAGCAATCTTGGCGCCTATCCCCCGGCACGCCGATATCGCGAGCCGGGTGAGCACCAACCGCGAGGCCGTGGCGCGCGAGTTGAGCCAGCTTGCCCGCCAGGGGTTGATCGAGCGCCATCACGACGCGCTTGTCATCCACGACGTCGCGCAACTGCTTGAGATGGTGGACAAAGTCCGCGGCCAGTAGACTCGCTGGCGAGCCATGCGCTGTGCGGTTTCTCACAGACACGGCGATCCGGCGGTATTAGGCTTTATTTCAAGTGCGTGGGCGCGATTCGAGCGCTGAGCGACGGCCGATGCTTCCGCTTGGCGCCGCGCCCGTCGGGGGCATCCATGCAACGGCGCACTGCCGTTTTGAGGCATGTTTTGGCGGCGGCTGGCGGTGATGCAGCCGGTCGCCGCCATGGCTCGCGTCCGGCCTACGCCTCCAGGGAGATCGTATGAGGCGGCGCGTGTTCATCGCGTTCATCGGCGCCGCAACCGTGGCGCCGATGATGGGCGCGCGGCCAACGTTGGCGATCGAACAGCGGAAGATCGGCTTCATTTCTGCTGGTCCTCCTCAACCCGGCTCTCCGCTTATCGGAGCGTTCACGCAAGGCCTGCGCGAGCTCGGGTATCGTGACCAGGCAAGTCTGCTGATCGAAGAACGGTACGCGAACGGCGACCTTCGTCGCTTGCCTGGGCTGATTTCGGAACTGGTCAAGATCGACGTCGAAGTCATCGTCGCTGCCGGCCCAGATCCGACCCGAGCCGCCAAGGCGGCGACTTCGAAGGTCCCGATCGTGATGGTCTCGGGCAGCGCCGATCCGATCGGCGAAGGCCTAATCGCGAGTTTCGCCCGTCCGGGAGGCAACGTCACCGGCACGACGTACGCAGTCTCGCCCGAACGCATCGGCAAGCAGCTCGAGCTCCTGAAGCAGACGATTGGCCGCGTCGACCGCGTCGCCGTCCTGTGGGATCTCGACCTCGAACTCTTCCGCCGAACGTGGAAGCCAATACTGGATCGCGCTGCGGCGCAGCTGGGCGTGCAAATCATCGGTCCCTTCGTAGTGCGCGACATTGGCGATTTCGACAGCGCGTTCGTCGACATCGTCAAGGCCGATGGCAACGCCATCCTCGCCGCCAGCGGCGGCGTGATTTTCGCCAACCGAGCGCGCGTCGGCGAACTTGCCTTTCTTCATCGACTGCCGACGATATCGGCGTTCAAGGATATGACGCGATCTGGGCTGTTGATGAGCTACGGCCCGGATTTCTCCGAGAACTACCGACGCGCCGCCTTTTACGTCGACAAGATTCTCAAGGGCGCCGATCCCGCTTCGCTGCCCGTCGAACAGCCGGCCAAGCACCAGTTTGCTGTCAACCTGAAGACCGCGCGGGCATTGGATGTGACGGTCCCCGACTGGATCATCGCCAGCGCCGACGAGGTGATCGAATGAGGCGACTGTACGCGATGCTCGCCGCGACCATCGTCGCCTGCGGCTTTCTCGCCGCATCGGCATCGTCGGCGGCCGCGCAGGGGTCGCGAACGCCACTTATTGGATTGCTTAGCCCGGCCGGGCCGAATACCGGCTGGTTCGCCGAGGGCTTTCGCCAGGGAATGAAGGAGCTCGGCTACATTGAAGGGCAAAACATCCGCATCGAATTCCGATGGGCGCACGGGCAATTCGAGCGACTGCCGAGCCTTGCGGCGGAGCTCGTCCAGCTCAATGTCGACGTGATCGTCGCCGGCGTCACGCAAGCGTCGCTCGCCGCCAAGGGCGAGACGCCGACGATTCCAATCGTCATGGCCGGCGTCGGCGATCCGGTCGGGGTCGGCCTCGTCGCCTCGCTCGCGCGGCCGGGCGGCAACGTCACCGGCACATCGAACATGTCCGCCGACGTGGTTGGCAAGCAATTGGAGCTTCTCAAGGAGGTCGATCCGGCCGCTTCCCGTGTCGCGGTGCTTTGGAATCCCGCCAACGCGGAGTTCCAATCTCGGCAGCGCCGCGAAGCCGAAGCCGCAGCCGAGCGTTTCGGCATGCAGCTTCAATTTTTTGACGCACGCGGCCCGCAGGAACTCGACGCGGCGTTCGCGGCCATTCGCGAGGTGAATCATCGTGCGCTCCTGATTCTGGGCGATCCGGTGTTCACGCTCCACCGGGCGGCGATCAGCGAACTCGTCGCCAAGGCCCGTCTCATTGCCGTTAGCGGGAATCGTGAGTTTGTCGAGGCGGGCGGGCTCATGGCCTATGGGCCGAGCTATTTCCAGGCGAGCCGCCGTGCTGCCGCGTACGTCGACAAGATCCTCAAGGGGGCCAAGCCCGCCGATCTGCCGATAGAGCAGGCAACCAACTTCGAGACGCTCGTCAACTTGAAAACGGCGCGCGCGATCGGCGTCGAGCTGCCGCAAGCGTTACTTGCCCGGGCCGACGAGGTGATCGAATGAGGCGAATAATGCCCGCGATGGTCGTACTGGCGTCGATCACGCTGGCGCTGCCGGCGGCCGGGCAGATTTCCAAGACGCATCGCATCGGCGTGCTGGGCGAAAGTCCTCCATCATCACCGGCGTTTGCGCCGCTTTGGCAGGGATTCGTCACGGGCCTGCGTGACAATGGCTGGACGGAGGGGAGAAACATCGTCATCGAGACGCGTTTCGCGGGCGAGCAGCCGGAGCGATTCGCCGCGTTGGCGGCGGAGCTGGTCGCCGCGAAGGCGGAACTGATCGTCGCCTTTGGATCGCGTGCCACGGAGGCCGCGCGGCAGAGCACAACGACGATACCGATCGTAATGATCCATGCCAGTCATCCGGTTGCGTCGGGATTAGCCCGCTCGCTAGCCCGGCCCGGAGGTAACGTCACGGGGATCAGCAACCCGCTCGAGGACATCACGGCGAAGCATCTCGAGCTGCTGCAGGAGGCGCGGCCCGCAATCAGGCGGGTAGCGGTGCTCTATAATCCCGAAGGACTGAGGGCATACTATCCGGCGCTCGAGGCGGCGAGCGCGGCGCAACGAGCGGGAATAAGCGCCACGACGTTGTCGATTATCGAGCCGAAGGATATCGCCAGCGCCTTCACTGCGACCAGGGAGATTCGCGCGCAGGCTTTAATCATCTACCCATCGGCGCTGGTCGAGGCGCAGGTGCAAGAAATCGCCCGGCTAGCGATTGGGCAGCAAATACCGACAATATCGCCACTACGGACGCTTGCCGAGCACGGGTTGTTGATGTCCTACGGGCCCGATCACGCCGAGAGCTGGCGGCGGGCGGCATATTTCGTGGATCGAATCCTGCGCGGGGCGAAACCATCCGAGATGCCGATTGAAGAACCGACGAAGTTCGAGCTGGTGATCAACGCGAAAACGGCGAGAGCGCTGAGCATTGAAATCCCGCCCACGCTCTTCGCCCGCGCCGACGAGGTGATCGAGTGAAGCGACCCATGAGATCGATCATTATTGCCATGGCCGCGGCCGCCCTTCCCCTGATCGCGGTGGCCCAGCAGCCGTCCAAAGTGTCGCGAGTGGGATGGGTGTCGGTCGCAGGGCCAGAGGAAGGCGAAACATCTGCGTTCTTCGATGAGTTTCGGCGCGGCCTCCGTGACCTAGGTTATATCGAAGGTCGCAATTTGAGCATCGAGGCGCGATGGGCTCACGGCGACCCGAACAAGCTTCTCGACCTCGCCCATGACCTGGTTCGCCTCGGCGTCGACGTGATCGTCTCGCAAGGCGTCGCGATCCGCGCCGTGCGCGGCGCGGCCGGATCGGTGCCCGTGGTGTTCACCGTGAGCGGCGATCCGGTGTTGATGCGATTGGTGAACAGCTATTCGCAGCCCGGCGGCAGGTTCACCGGCGCGACCTTCATGGCGTACGAAGTGAACGGAAAGCGGCTTCAGCTCATCAAGGAAGCCCTCCCCGAAATCTCACGAATCGCCATACTAGGCAATCCCGAGCATGCTGGGGTATCCGGCGAATTGGACGAATCGGATAAGGCCGCGCACGCGCTCCATCTCAAGCTTCAATACGTTCCGCTCGCCTCCGAGCGTGATTTCGATGCGGCGTTCGCCGCGATTGCGAAGGCGGACGCGGAGGCGATCGTGGTACTGCCCGATGCGCTTGTCATGCAGCACCGGGCGCGCATCATTGCCTTCGCCGATTCGCGCAGGATTCCAGCAATCTCCGGTTGGTCTGCGTTCGCGCGGTCAGGCGGCTTGATGACCTATGGGCCGAATTTGAAGGAAGCGTTCTACGGCATAACGCAGCATGTCGATCAGATTCTGAAAGGTGCTACGCCCGCCATGCTTCCGGTCCTGCAGCCGGCGAGATTCGAGCTGGTCGTGAACCTCAAGACCGCAAGGGCCTTGGGGATCAACATGCCGCAAGAGCTGCTCACGCTCGCCGACGAGGTGATCGAATGAGGCGGCGCGAATTCCTTGTTCTTGCGGGCGGCGCAGCGGCCGGATGGCCACTGGCTGCGCGCGCGCAACAACCGGGAAGGACATATCGCCTGGCCATCGTAAACCGCCCGGGTCAAAGCACGGACTTGGCCGAAGCTGCCGGGCTTCGGTACTGGCGCGTGTGGCGCGCGGAGCTGCAACGGTTGGGCTACGTCGAAGGGGTGAATCTATTTGTAGAAAGGCGCGAGACAGAGGGCGGTGCGCGGCGCATCGACGAACTCGCCCGCCAGATAGCGGAGATCAAACCCGACGCGATATTTGCGCCCGCCCAAAACATGGCACACGCACTGAAGGCGGTGGGGACAACGATCCCAGTCGTTACGCTTGCTATCGACCCGGTCGAGTCCGGCTTGGTCGATAGCCTGGCGCGGCCTGGCGGCAACATCACGGGCTTCAGCCTCAGCGCCGGCGCGCAAATCGCCGCGAAACGCTACGCGTTGCTCAAAGAAGCGGTCCCCGCGATATCCAAGATCGCCGTGCTCATTCTGCGGGAATATTGGGAAGGGAGGTTCGGAGACGTGCATCGCGACGCCGCCCGGCAGGTGGGAATCACGGTAATCGGCGCGCCTTTCGACTCTGCGGCCGATGAACGGGAGTTCCGGCGCATATTTGCGGCGATCGCGGGGGATGGCGCCGATTCCCTCTATTTGACGGCACAGGCGGAACTTCTTGTGAACCGTCGTCTCATATCCGACCTCGCCGTGGAGATGATGCTGCCGGCGATTGGCGTGTACCGTGAGTACGCCGAGGCGGGCAGTCTGATGTCCTACGCGGTCAGCCTCGACGACATATTCCGCCGCGCGGCGGGCTACATCGATCGCATCCTCAACGGCGCTAATCCGGCCGAAATGCCATTCCAGCAGCCGAACGAGTTCGAGCTGGTGATCAACCGCAAGACAGCCAGGGCGCTCTCCATCGCAATTCCAGCATCGATTCTCGCCCGCGCCGACGAGGTGATCGAGTGAACGACGATACCTCACTTTCGGTGCCGCAGACCGCGACATCGCCGCCGCCGGCGATCGCCGCCGATGTCCGGCGGCCGCGCGGCCGGCTGTTCCGCAAGTACATCCTGTTGTTCGTGGCCTTGGTCGGCGGCGCGCTGCTGGTCAACGGCGCGCTCGAGCTGTGGTTTTCCTTCCAGGAAAACAAGTCGGCGCTGGCCCGGATCCAGCAGGAAAAGGCGTTGGCGGCGGCGTCGCGGATCGAGCAATTCGTCGACGAGATCACGCGGCAAATCGGCTGGACGACGCGCGCCCAATGGTCATCGGCGGTGCTGGAGCAGCGGCGGCTTGAGTATCTGCAGCTCCTGCGGCAGACGCCGGCGGTCACCGAGATCAGCCACCTCGACGGCGCCGGCCGCGAACAACTCAAGGTGTCGCGCCTGGCGATCGACGTCGTCGGCGGCGGGGCCGATTTTTCGAGCGACCCGCGGTTCACCGAGGCCAAGGCGCGACGCATTTGGTACAGCCCGGTCTACTTCCGCAAGGAATCCGAGCCGTACATGACGGTGGCGATCGCCGGCACCGGGCGCGACACCGGCGTGACGGTCGCCGAGGTCAATCTCAAATTCATCTGGGATGTCATTTCCCGCATCAAGGTCGGACAGGGCGGCTATGCCTATGTCGTCGATGCGCGGGGATTCCTCGTCGCCCACCCCGACATCGGCTTCGTTCTCCGCAAGACCGATTTGTCGCCGCTGCCGCAGGTCAAGGCGGCGCTGTCGTCGACTGAAAGCGCGCCGGCCGGCGACGCGTTGGTCGGCGCCGATCCGGCCGGCCGCGAGGTGCTCACCGCCCACGCGCCGATCGCCGCCGTGGCGTGGACCGTTTTCGTCGACATGCCGCTCTCCGAAGCGTTCGCGCCGCTTTACAAGTCGATGCAGCGGACGGGTCTGCTCGTTCTGGCCGGCCTCGTTCTGGCGGTCGCCGCGGGCCTTCTGTTGGCGCGGCGGATGGTGGTGCCCATCCGGGCGCTGCAGGCGGGCGCGGCCGAGATCGGCGCGGGCGATCTCAAGCGCCGCATCGCCATCCGAACCGGCGACGAACTCGAGACGCTCGCCGACGAGTTCAATCAGATGACGGCGCGGCTGCAAGAGTCGTATGCCGGTCTAGAACGTAAAGTAGACGAGCGGACGCGCGAGCTGAGCGACGCGCTGGCGCAGCAGACGGCGATGTCGGACGTGTTGCGCGTGATCAGCCAGTCGCCGGGTCAGCTTGAGCCGGTGTTTCAGGCGGTCCTGGAGAATGCGACGCGGATTTGCGAGGCCAAGTTCGGCACACTTTTCTTCTTCGACGGCAATGCGTTCCGTACCGAGGCGCTATGGAACGTGGTGCCCGAGTTCGCCGAATACTTGAAACGTGAGCCGCTGCGGCCCGGGCCGAATACCGGCCTCGGCGGTCTAATCGCGAGCAAGCACCCCATCCACGTCATCGATGCGAGCGTCGACAGCGCTTACGCCGAGCGTGAGTCGCTGCGCGTAAGCGCTGTCGAACTGGGCGGCGTGCGGAGCTTCCTTGCGGTGCCGCTGCTCAAGAAAGATGCGCTGGTCGGCGCAATGGTCATCTACCGGCAGGAGGTGCGGCCGTTCAGCGAAAAGCAGATCGACCTGGTGACGACCTTCGCCGATCAGGCGGTGATCGCGATCGAAAACACGCGACTGCTCACCGAGCTGCAACAGCGCACGCGCGACCTCGGCGAATCGCTCGAGCAGCAGACCGCGACGTCGGAGGTCCTGAACGTCATCAGCCGGTCGCGGTCGGATCTTCAGCCGGTGCTCGACGTTCTGGTGGAAAACGCGCGGCGCGTCTGCGCCGCCGATCGCGCCGACCTCTACACGCTCGACGGGGGCGTGTATCGGCTGGTGGCGGCCGTCGGATTCTCGGCGGACATCAGGGAATATAGCGACGTTGTCGTGATGACGCCGGGCCGTGGAACCGGGCTCGGCAGGGCCGTGATCGAGCGCCGGCCGGTGCAAATTCTCGATGTGCTCGCTGATCCGGAATACGAGCTAGGCGACTTCGCCAGCCAAGTCGAGTTTCGGACGTTGGTCGCGGTCCCTCTGCTGCGCGATGGCGTGCCCATCGGAGCCATTACGGTCAATCGGATCGAGGTGCAGGCATTCACCGACAAGCAGATCGAACTCCTGACCACCTTCGCCGATCAAGCCGTCATCGCGATCGAGAACACGCGGCTGCTCACCGAGCTGCAACAGCGCACGAGCGAGTTGACCGAGTCGCTGGAACAGCAGACGGCCACCGCCGAAGTGCTCGAGGTCATCAGCCGCTCCAAATTCGCGATCCAGCCGGTGCTCGATACGATCGCCGAGACCGCCGGCAAGTTGTGCCGCTCCGATACCGCCAACATCTGGAAGTTCGGCGACGGAAAGTTTCAGCTCGCGTCAGAATACCAGTTGGCTCCGGAGTTCGCCGAGTTTCTGCGCGCCAATCCTCCCAAACTGAGCCGCGGTACGGCTTCGGGGCGCGCCGTACTTGAGCGCGGCACAGTCCACATCCACGATGCCCTGGCGGATCCGGAATATAGCTGGAGCGACGCTCTAAGGTTCGAACAGGTCCGCACCCTGCTGGCGGTGCCGCTGATGCGCGACGGCGATCCAATCGGCGTCATCGTCATGCAGCGAAAGGAGGTGGAGCCGTTCACCGACAAGCAGATCGAGGTCGTATCGACCTTCGCCGACCAGGCGGTGATCGCCATCGAGAACGTTCGGCTGTTCGACGAGGTGCAGGCGCGCACCCGGGCGCTATCGGAGGCGCTCGACCAGCAGACGGCCACCTCCGAGGTGCTCAAGGTCATCAGCCAGTCGCGCGCCGACATCCAGCCGGTGCTCGACATCGTGGTCGAGAACGCCAAGCGCGTCTGCGACGGCGAGCGCGCGTTCCTCTACACGCTCGAAGACGACGTTTATCACTTGGCGGCGTCGGTCGGCTTCACCGAGGAGTTCAAGCGCGTTGTCGAGGCCAATCCGATCAGGCCGGGACGGGGAACCGTCGTCGGACGCGCGGCGCTGGCGCGCAAACCGGTACAGATCCTCGACGCCCAGGCGGACCCCGAGTACCAGTGGGTCGACTACGTCAAGCGCGAAAATCTGCGAACCATGGTCGGCATCCCGCTGCTGCGCGAGGGCGAGCCGATCGGCGCGATATCGGTCACCCGCAAGGAGGTACGGCCGTTCAGCGACAAGCAGATCGAGTTACTGACGACCTTCGCCGACCAGGCGGTGATCGCCATCGAGAACACGCGGCTGCTGACCGAGCTGCAGCAGCGGACCCGGGATCTGACCGAATCTCTGGAACAGCAGACGGCGACCTCGGAGGTGCTCAAGGTCATCAGCCGCTCGCGCGTCGACCTCCAGCCGGTGCTAGACACACTGGTCGAGACCGCCACCAAACTTTGCCGCTCCGACAAGGGATTTCTGTTCCGCCTCGTCGACGACGAATATCATGCATTTGCCTCGCACGGGTTCGCGGAGGATGAAATACGCTGGCTTGTGGCTCATCCGGTAAGGCGCGACGAAGAGTCGGCGGTCGGCCGGGCGGCGCGCCTGCGACAGCCGGTGCATATCGAAGATGTGCTCGAGGATCCGACATATTCCAGGACCAAGTCGCAGCGCCGCCTTGGCTATCGATCGGTGCTTGCCGTACCGTTGTTGCGCGACGGCGATCCGATCGGCGTGTTCGCGCTTATGCGCAATCACGTCGAGTCGTTCAGCGAAAAGCAGGTCGAGCTGGTGACGACGTTCGCCGACCAGGCGGCGATCGCGATCGAGAATACCCGCCTACTGACCGAGCTGCAGCGGCGGACCGAGGATCTCACTGAATCGCTGGAGCAGCAGACGGCGACCTCCGAGGTGCTCAAGGTTATCAGCCGCTCGCGGGTCGATCTGCAGCCGGTTCTCGACACACTGGTCGAGAGCGCGACCAAGCTCTGCCGCAGCGACAACGGGTTCCTGTTCCGCATCGTCGGCGACAAGTGTCTTGTAAGCGCATCGTACGGCTTCGCCGCCGATCACCTCGCCTGGCTTACGGCCAATCCGATTCCCCGGGACAAAGGATCGATGGTCGGCCGCGCGGCGGTTCTAGGGCAGGTGGTGCATGCAGCCGACGTGCTCGAGGATTCGACATATACTAATCTGGAGCCGCAGCGCCGGTTCGGATATCGCGCCGTTCTCGCGGTGCCGCTGTTGCGCGACGGCGAGCCGATCGGCGTCTTCACCCTGTTACGCAACCACGTCGAGGCCTTCGGCGAAAAGCAGATCGAGCTGATCACCACATTCGCCGACCAGGCGGTGATCGCCATCGAGAACACGCGGCTCTTGACCGAGCTGCAGGAGCGCACGCAGGACCTCTCCGAATCGCTGGAACAGCAGACGGCGACCTCCGAGGTGCTCAAGGTCATCAGCCGCTCGCGCGTCGACCTGCAGCCGGTCCTCGACACGCTGGTCGAAACCGCCACCAAGCTTTGCCGCGCGGAAAAGGGATTTCTCTTCCAACTCTTTGACGGAAAGTATCACGTGCGTGCGTCATGGGGGTTCTCCGTTGATGAACTCGCCTTCATGGTCTCCAACCCGGTCGTGCCCGGACGCGGCACGCTGGTCGGCGGCGCGGCGTTGCTCAGACGCCCGGTACATTTCGACGATGCCCTCAATGATCCAGCGTATACGTGGAAAGAGGCGCCCCGCCGTCTGGGATTTCGCTCCAATCTGGCCGTTCCGATGTTACGCGACGGCGAGCCAATCGGCGTACTGGCGGCGGTGCGGGCGCGCGTCGATCCGTTCACCGAGAAACAGATCGAGCTTTTGACGACATTCGCCGACCAGGCGGTGATCGCGATCGAGAACACGCGCCTCTTGACCGAGCTGCAGGAACGCACGCAGGACCTCACCGAATCGCTGGAACAGCAGACGGCGACGTCCGAGGTGCTCAAGGTCATCAGCCGCTCGCGCGTCGACTTGCAGCCGGTCCTCGACACGCTGGTCGAGACCGCCACTAGGCTCTGTCGTGGCGATCGCGGATTCCTGTTCCGCCTGGCCGACCAAAAGTATCGCATTTTCGCCTCGTACGGATTCACGGAAGAAGACCGTAATTGGCACATCGACCACCCGATCGTCCCCGACGAGCACTCGACCGTCGGTCGGGCGGCGCTCTTGCGCCAGCCGGTGCAGACCGAAGACGTGCTTAAACTACCGAACTACAGCCGCACCGAATCGCAGCGTCGCTTCGGGTATCGCTCGGTTCTGGCGGTGCCGCTGCTGCGCGAAGGGGAGCCGGTCGGAATCTTCTCGATCCAGCGTAATCGCGTCGAAGCGTTCAGCGACAAGCAAGTCGAGTTGATGGCGACATTCGCCGACCAGGCGGTGATCGCCATCGAGAATGCGCGGCTGCTCGAGGAGCTGCAAAAGCGGACCGACGACTTGGTCCAGTCGGTGGACGAGCTCAAGGCTCTCGGCGAAGTCGGCCGCGCCGTCAGCTCGACGCTCGACCTTCGCTCGGTGCTGGAGACCGTCATCGCACGCGGCGCCGAGCTCGGCGGCGCCGAGGCGTGCTCGATCTACCGCTACAGCAAGCGGACGCGCGGGTTCCGGCTGTGGCACGCGGAGGGCTTCGAGCCCGAATTGGCCGAAAAACTCTCCAAGATGGAGGTCCATGAGGACCAAACGGTGTTGGGGCGCGCGGCCAAGACCCACGAGACGGTGCAGTTGCCCGACCTCAGAGACCTGCCCAGCATGCCCATTCGTGACGTCGCGCTCGCCGCCGGTTACCGCGCTTCGCTCATCGTACCTTTGGTGCGCGGCGACCGCATCTTCGGCGCGCTGGTGCTCTCGCGGCGCAAGCCGGGCGAGTTCGCGCCCGGCACGGTCAACCTGCTGCGCACCTTCGCCAGCCAATCGATCCTGGCGATCCAGAACGCGCGCCTGTTCCGCGAGATCGAGGAGAAAGGCCACCAGCTCGAGATCGCCAGCCAGCACAAGTCCCAGTTCCTCGCCAATATGAGCCACGAGCTGCGCACGCCGCTCAACGCCATCCTGGGCTATACCGAACTGCTGCTCGACGGGCTTTACGGCGACCTCAGCGAGAAGGCCCACGGCGTGCTCGAGCGCGTCCAGACCAACGGCAAACACCTTTTGGGCCTGATCAACGACGTGCTCGACCTCGCCAAGATCGAGGCCGGCCAACTCACGTTGACGATCGAGGATTATTCCGTGGGCGCGGTCGTGCAATCGGTCGCGGCCGCCACCGAGGCGCTTGCGAAATCGAAGGGCCTGGAGCTTACGACCGAGGTGGCGTCCGGTCTGCCCATGGGCCGCGGCGATGAACGCCGGATCACCCAGGTGCTGCTCAATCTTGTCGGCAACGCCATCAAATTCACCGAGCGCGGCTCGGTCAAGGTGATCGCCACGGCGCGGAACGGCGCCTTTCGTCTGGCGGTGCGCGACACCGGGCCGGGCATCGCCGAGGCCGACCAGGCGCGAATTTTCGAGGAGTTCCAGCAGGTCGACAATTCGAGCACTCGGAAAAAGGGCGGCACCGGGCTTGGACTTTCGATCTCGCGCAAGATCGTAGAATTGCACGGCGGATCGATTTCGGTCGAATCGACGTTTGGCCAAGGCGCGACATTCTGGGTCGATCTGCCGATCCGCATGGACGGCGGAAAGGAGGCGGCATGAGCAAGAAAATTCTCGTCGTCGAGGATACCGAGGACAATCGGCAGATCATGCGCGATGTCCTGTCGAACGCGGGCTACGATCTGGTCGAGGCGCAGACCGGCGAGGAGGGCGTCGAAATGGCCGGCGCGCATCGGCCGGACTTGATCTTGATGGACATCCAGCTTCCGATCCTCGACGGTTATGAGGCGACGCGGCGCATCAAAGGCAACCCGGCGCTGCGCCACATCCCGATCATCGCCGTGACGTCCTACGCGCTATCCGGCGACGAGGCCAAGACGCGCGCCGCCGGTTGCGACGGCTACGTCGCCAAACCGTTCAGTCCACGCCAGCTCTTGCTCAAAGTCCGCGAGTTCCTGCCAAGCTGACCAACGAGGCCAAGAATGCGTCCGCCCGCCTGCATTCTCGTCGTCGACGACAACCCGGCCAACATCGACATCATCGAGACGCGTCTGGCGACACAGGGATATCGGATCGTCACCGCCGTCGATGGCGAGGACGCGCTCGCCAAGGCGCGCGAGCACAAACCCGACGTCATTCTCCTCGATGTGATGATGCCGAAGAAAGACGGCTTGGAAGTCTGCCGAGAGCTAAAGGCCGACCCGACGCTCCCCTTCACGCCGATCATTCTGGTAACCGCCAAGGGCGACACCAAGGACGTCATCGCCGGCCTGGAGAGCGGTGGCGACGAATACCTGACCAAACCGGTCGATACCGCGGCGCTCCTGGCGCGCGTGCGCTCGATCCTGCGCGTCAAGGAACTGCACGATCAGGTCCAATCTCAGGCCCGCCAGCTCGCGGAATGGAATCAATCGCTCGAGGCGCGCGTCGCCGAGCAGATCGGCGAGATCGAGCGCATGACGCGGCTCAAGCGCTTCCTGCCGCCGCAGGTGGCGGAAATCGTCATGTCGTCGGGCGCAGAGGCTCTCCTGGCCAGCCACCGCCGCGAGGTCACGGTGGTCTTCTGCGACCTTCGCGGCTTCACCGCCTTCGCCGAAGCGTCGGAGCCGGAAGAGGTCATGACCGTGCTGCGCGACTATCATCAGGCGCTCGGCGCCCTCATCGTCGAGCATGAGGGAACGCTTGAGCGGTTCGCTGGCGACGGCCTCCTGGTGGTGTTCAACGATCCGATCGAATGCTCCGAGCACACCGAGCGCGCCGTCAACATGGCGATCACGATGCGCGAACGCATCGGCGAGCTTGCCGAGACATGGCGACGCCAGGGACACGACCTCGGTTTTGGCGTCGGTATCGCCCGCGGCTTCGCCACGCTCGGACAGATCGGTTTCGATCGCCGCGTCGACTACGCCGCGATCGGCACGGTCTCGAACCTCGCCGCGCGCCTTTGCGGCGAGGCGAAGGCGGGACAGATTCTGGTCAGCCAGAAAGTGGCGACGATCGCTGGATCCATCGCCGAGACCGGGCTCGTCGGCGACATGCTACTGAAAGGCTTCGCCCGCGCCGTGTCGGTCTACGAGATCCTGCGCCGCCGCGAGGCTGCTGCGGCGAATTAGGGGTTCATCGCTCCATCGCTGCGCGTGGCATACGGCGAGCGGCGTTGCGGGCCGTACCCGCGCGCCGCCCGGCGCGAACGCGTCTTGGAGCGCTGAATTGCCTTACGTGGCGTTCGGGCCGCGCGAATGGCGCCGGCGGCGCAGGGCGATGATTTCGGCCAAGATCGACACGGCGATTTCCTCGGGCGTGATCGCGCCGAGATCGAGGCCCGCCGGCGCCTTGATCGTCGCAAGCCGCGCGGCGTCGACGCCATCGTTCGCCAGCAGCTCCTTCAACGCCGCCGCTTTCATGCGGCTGCCGACGAAGGCCACGTAATCGGCGTTCGATGCCAGCGCCGCCCGCAACGCGGGCACGTCGCCGCGGCCTTGCGTGGCGACGACGACGAAGCGTCGGCCGGCGTCGCCGATTGGCAGCACATAGCCGTCAATCCGCCGCTCGACCTCGGGAAACGCGGCCTGCTCGGCCGCTGGCGCGCAAGCGGTCACGGCGAATCCGGCCCGACGCGCCAGATCGGCGATCGCGATGGCGACCGGGCTGGAGCCGCAGATCACGATTTGCGGCGGCGGCACCATGGGCTCGACGAACACGTCGAGGGTGCCGTGGCTCGGGCACATGTTCTTGGCGAAACGCACGCCCTCCCGTTCGTCGCCGGGCCGCAAGCCCTGCTCGGCCAACATGTCGGGTGGTTGAATGGAGACGAGACGCGGCTGCCCGTCGGCGATTGCCTCCTGCGCCGCCTTGACGACGGCGGCGCGTGCGCAGCCGCCGCCGATCCAACCTTCCGACACCGTGCCATCCGGCCGAATAAGGGCCTTCGCTCCGGCCTTGACTGCGGTGGCCGCCACCGTCCGCACCACCGTCGCCAGCGCGAACGGCTCTCCCTTCGCCTTCATTTCGGATACCTGGCCGAGCAAGTCGGATGCGCGGGTCATGGCCGTCAAATCCTTGCTAAATAGGGCTCGAGCGCGGCGAAGCTCGCAAGATTATGCGCCGGCGCAAAGAGATCGATGAACGGCAGCGCCGCCTGCATGCCGCGGGCGTCGGGCGTGTAGTGCTCCCAGCCGATCAGCGGATTGAGCCAAACGATTCGGCGGCACCGGCGGCGCAATTCCCGCATTGCGTCGGCAAGACGGTCGGGGTCGCCCGTATCATACCCGTCGGAGGCGATCACCACCGCCGTGCGCGCGTTGATGACACGTTTGGCATGCCAGCGATTGAACGCGGCGAGGCACTCGCCGATACGCGTGCCGCCGCCGATACCCTGGGCCATCAAGGACATGCGCTCGATCGCGCGCCCGGCGTCGCGGTCGCGCAGCGCGTGCGAGATATGGACCAGGCGGGTGTGAAAGACGAACGCTTCGGTTTCGCGGAACGCCTCGACAAGCACGTGCATCAACCGCACGAAGAACGCCGTATACGGCGCCATCGAGCCCGACGCGTCAAGAATGACCACTAGGCGGAGCGGCTTGCGCTTGCGTTGGCGCCAAGCGAGGTCGATTGGCGTGCCGCCATGCGAGACGCTGCGGTGGATGGTGCGCCGCAGGTCCAGCCGGCGTCCGCGACGTCGGGCGCGTTCGCGTCGGACGAACCGCGCACGCATGCGATGGGCCAGCCGGTCGGCAAGCGCATGAAGCTTGGCGATCTCGTCGGGGTCGACGACATGGCGCATATCCGTCGCCGCAAGCCGTTCGGCATCCGACGCCATGGCGCGGTGCGGGCGCCGATCCTCGCTTTCCGGCCCATCGGCTCCCTCGCCGGGATCGACCTCGCCGCGCGACTGGTCAAGGCGCGCCGTCTCGGCCAGCCGCTGCAACGAGGGGCCGCGCGCAGGCGCCGCCGCCGGCCGTTGCGCGCGTGGCACGCCGCGGCCGCGCCAATAGGCCGCGAAAATATCGTCGAAGCGCTCCCAATCGGAACGATCGGCGCAAAACAGCGTCCGAAATGCGGGCCCGAGCAATGACGGCCGGGAAGCCGCAGGCGAGGCGAGAATAGCCAAGGCGTCGCGCGATTCGGCAAGGCCGATCGCGAACCCGTTGGCGCGCAACGTCCGCACGAACCCGACCAGCCGACGCGTGCCGGCGCCGATCGTCGGGTTCGCGCCGTGGTTGTCCGATGTGGCCATGCGGCAGGCGTTCCGCTCAAGCGACCTTGCCGAGAAGACGGTCGGTCACTTCGCGGGTCATCCGCGCCCGGTCCTCGTGCGTCTTGAGCAGGCACATCAGGGTTTCGTGCACCGTCTCCGGCGCGGCGCGCAGTTCATGGACCTCGAGGCCGGCGAGGGTCGCCGCCCAGTCGAGCGTCTCGGCGACGCCGGGAACCTTTCGCAGATCCTCCTTGCGCACCGCGGCCACCATCCGCGCGACCTGCTGCGCCAGGGCGGCGTCGATCGCGGGAAGGCGGGTGACGATGATTCGCGCCTCGCGCTCGATGTCGGGAAAGTCGACGTAGTGGTAGAGGCAGCGTCGGCGAAGCGCGTCCGATAGCTCGCGAGTGCTGTTCGACGTCAGCACCACGCGCGGGATCGATCGCGCCGTTACCGTGCCGAGCTCGGGAATGCTGACTTGGAAATCCGACAACAGCTCCAGCAGGAACGCCTCGAATTCCTCGTCGGCGCGATCGACTTCGTCGACCAGCAGCACCGGCGGCGTATCGCGGCGGATCGCCGCCAACAGCGGCCGTTCGAGCAGGTACTTCTCGGAGAATATATGCTCTTCGATGGCGTCGGCGCTGGCTCCGGCGCCCTCGTGCGCCTTGATGGCGAGAAGCTGGCGCTGGTAGTTCCACTCGTAGAGCGCCGCGTTCTGGTCGAGACCCTCGTAGCATTGCAGCCGAATCAGTTCGGTTTCGTGCACTGCGGCGAGCGCCTTGGCGACCTCGGTCTTGCCGACGCCCGCTTCGCCCTCGAGCAAAAGCGGGCGTTTGAGGTAGTCCATCAGCCATAAAGCCAGCGCCAGGTCGGTATCCGCGACATAGCCGACCGCGGCGAGACGGTTGGCGATCTTGTCGCGGTCCGGGATCACGCGCCGCCCCTGGCGCGCGCCGACGTTGCCTCGCGATCAGCCATGCAGCCCAAGTTTGTCGGCGACCGTCCAGGTGCGCCAGTGATCGTGCGGCATGGCGATATGCGTCGAGCCGAGGAACGCGAACGCGTCGTTGATCGCGTTGGCGAAGCAGGGAACCCCGCCGACATTCGGGCTTTCGCCCACCCCCTTGGCGCCGATCGGGTGGTGGGGCGAAGGCGTGACCGTCCAGTCGGTCTCCCACTTCGGCGTTTCGACCGCGGTCGGCAGAAAATAGTCCATGAAGGTCGGTCCGGTGACGTTTCCGATCTCGTCGTAGCGAATCTCCTGCCCCATGGCGATGGCGAACGCCTCGGTCAGACCGCCGTGCACCTGGCCCTCGATGATCATCGGATTGATGCGCGTGCCGCAATCGTCGAGAGCGTAGAACCGCCGCACCGTGCTGACGCCGGTATCGACGTCGACGTCGACGACGCAGATATACGCGCCGAACGGATAGGTCATGTTCGGCGGGTCGTAGTAGTTGACGGCTTCGAGTCCGGGCTCCATGCCGGGCGGCACGCCGTTGTAAGCGGCCCAGGCGATTTCCTTCATCGTCTTCGCGCGCTCGGGGTTTCCCTTGACGCGGAATCGGTCGATGTCCCACTCGACGTCGTACTCCGAGACCTCGAGGAGATGCGCGGCGATCATCTGCGCCTTGGCCTTGATCTTGCGCGCCGCCATCGCCGTCGCCGCGCCCGCCGTCGGCGTCGAGCGCGAGCCATAAGTGCCGAGACCGTAGGGCGCGGTGTCGGTATTGCCCTCCTCGATCGTGATGTCGTCCGCCGGTATGCCCAGCTCGCTGGCGATGACCTGCGCGTAGGTCGTCTCGTGCCCTTGCCCTTGCGATTTGGTCCCCATGCGCGCGATGACCGCGCCGGTCGGGTGGATGCGGATTTCCGCTGAATCGAACATGGCGATGCCGAGAATGTCGCAATTGCGCGACGGACCGGCGCCGACGATCTCGGTGAAGAAGGCGACGCCGATGCCCATGAGTTGTCTAGTTTCGCCGCGCTTGAACGCTTCACGGCGCGCCTTCTGCTCCTCGCGCAGCTTGCGATAGCCGACGCTGTCCATCGCCTTCGTCAATGCCGCCTGATAGTCGCCGGAATCGTATTCCCAGCCCAACGCCGACTGGTAGGGGAACTGGTCGCGGCGGATGAGGTTCTTCATCCTGAGATCGGCGGGATCCATGCCGAGCTTTTGCGCCAGGATGTCCATCGCACGCTCGATGCAGTAGGCGGCCTCGGTAACACGGAACGAACAGCGATACGCGACGCCCCCGGGCGCCTTGTTGGTGTAAACGCCGTCGACCGACACGTGCGCGACCGGGAAGTCGTAGGAGCCGGTGACGATATTGAAGAATCCCGCCGGCCATTTGCTCGGATCGGCGCAGGCGTCGAACGCGCCGTGGTCGGCGAGCACGTGGACGCGCAATCCCGTCACCTTGCCATCCTTGGTCGCGGCAATCTCGGTCGTCATGTGATAGTCGCGCGCGAATGATGTCGCCGAAAGATTCTCGATCCGATCCTCGACCCATTTGACCGGCCGTCCGGTGACGATCGATGCGACGATGGCGCAGATGTATCCCGGATAAGCTCCGACCTTGTTGCCGAAGCCGCCGCCGATGTCGGGCGCGATGATGTGGATCTTGTGCTCCGGGATCTTCGAAATGAGTGAAGCCACCGTGCGAATGACATGCGGCGCCTGGAACGTGCCCCAAACCGTCAGCTCGCCCTTGATCTTGTCGAACGAAGCAAGGCACTGGCAGGTTTCAAGTGGACAGGGGTGAACGCGCTGGTAGGAGATGAGCTCCTTTA
>DATIBC010000078.1:0-10630 GCA_035457725.1 Alphaproteobacteria bacterium
CGCGAGGCGGTATTCACCATTCGCACGCCATATCTCGTTTATTTCGGTGGCTCAGTGCGCGGCCTCGAGCCAGGTTCGCGGGTCGAAACCCATGGAATCAAGATCGGCGAAGTGACCGAGATACGATTGGAGCTCGACTTCGACGCCAAGTCGGTCCGCGTGCCCGTCACGATCGAGATCGAGCGCGAGCGATTCGACCCGGTTGGGATGTCCAACGAGCCGGGCGCCCGCCCGCTAATGGAGCAGCTCGTAGAGCGCGGGCTGCGCGCGCAACTCCGATCGACGAGCCTGATCACCGGGCAATTGGCCGTTTCGCTCGATTTTTATCGTGACGCGCCGCCGGCGGCCATCAAGTATGGCGGTCGACACCCCGAACTGCCGACGGTTCCGACCGACCTCGAGGAAATAACACGCTCGGTGAGCCAGGTGCTCGATCGCCTGGCCGCGTTGCCGATCGACGCGCTGATCGAAGATATGCGCGCGACGCTGCGTTCCTTCCAAGGCCTCGCCGAATCGCCGGAGCTCAAGCAATCGCTGCGCTCACTCGATGAAGCACTGATTGCGGTCTCGTCGATCGCCCGCAAGGCAGACGCTCAAGTCGGCCCGACGATGACGGCCATCGCCACCGCCGCCAACAGCGCCGACGGCGCGATCAAGCAGGCCGAACGGACGTTTGCGTCAGTCGAAGGCAATCTTGGAAGCGACTCGCCGCTGGCGCGCGACGTCGCCGAACTGATGGTCCAACTCAAGGACGCCGCGCGGGCCATCCGCGTTCTCGCCGACTATCTTGCCCAGCACCCTGAAGCGCTGGTGCGCGGCAAGGGCGGGCGCGCCAACTGAGGCGAGCGCCGCCCCTAGCATGGGGACATTGGAGCACTTTATGCGCGACGCCCTTCAGATATTCCTGCTGGCGTTCCCGGCCCTGTTTTCGATCGTCAACCCGCTCGGTGGCGGGTTCATGTTCTTGAACATCACCCGGCGATTATCGCACGACGATCGCGAATGGCTGGCGCGCTGGATCGCCATCTACTCCCTGATACTGCTGAACGCGTCGATCTACATCGGCGCCTATGTCTTGAGCTTCCTCGGCATTTCGCTACCGGCACTGCGCATTGCCGGTGGGCTGGTGATCGCGTTGATGGCCTGGCGGCTGCTGGACGCGTCCGACGACGACAACGCTGCGGACGAAGACGCCAATGCCTTGCGAAAGGGAAACATCGAGAGCGCGGCGTTTTATCCGCTGACCATGCCGCTCACCACGGGCCCCGGCAGCATTTCGGTGGCGGTCGCACTGGGCACAAGCCGCCCACTGGAGCTCGACCGCTTTTTCGGCTTCGCACTGGGGGCCACGCTCGCCATCGCTCTGGTCGTCGCCTTGGTCTACGTGACCTACCGCTGGTGCGACCGCCTTTCCGAGCTGATCGGACGCACGGGAACCGCGATCATCTTGCGGCTTTCGGCGTTCCTCCTGTTCTGTATCGGCATCGAAGTGTTGACCGTCGGGCTTGCCGGATGGCTCGCGCCTCTCCTCGCCCGTTGACGCCGCCGCGGTTGACGATATCAAGATAAACGTGCACGAATACGGTAAATCATCACTCCTCTAAGTAAATCTGTATCGCCTCGAAGGACGGCGTAAGTGCTTGATCTCAATCCAATCGCCACTCGCGCCGCGGCCTGCGGGGGCTTGACACGCGCCTGCCTTCTTGGCGTCGGCATGCTGACGGCCGCCTTGGCGCTTCCGGACCCTGTAGGCGCGGAAATCCGAGCCAAGGATCGAGTCGCCCTGTCGCTGCCGGACGAAAAATGGACCGGCGACCTCGACGGCATGATCGAGCGGCGAAAAATCCGCGTTCTTGTCGCCTGGAACAAGACCACGTTCTTCATCGACAAGGGCACGCCGCGCGGTGTGGCGTACGACGCGCTCACCGCCTTCGAAAACGACCTCAACAAGAAGCTCAAGACCAAGCATCTTCGCGTTCACCTCGTCTTCATCCCAATGACCCGACAGGACATGTTCCAGGCGTTGCGCGAGGGTCTCGGCGACATCGCGGCGGGCAATCTGACGATCACAAAGGAACGCGACGCGATCGTCGATTTTACGGTCCCGCTGCTGCGCGACGTACGCGAGATCGTCGTCACCGGTCCGGCCTCTCCGGCGATCGCGACGGTCGACGATCTATCGGGAAAAGACATCCTGGTTCGCAAATCGAGTAGCTATTACGAGAGTCTCGTCGAGCTCAATGCCCGCTTCAAGCGGGAGGGCAAGCCGCAGATCAGGCTCGCTCCAGCGCCGGAGAACCTCGAGGACGAAGATCTGCTCGAGATGCTGAACGCCGGACTTATCCGCATCATGATCGTCGATGACCACAAGGCGGAATTCTGGGCAAAGGTCTTCCCCAAGATCGTGCTTCATCCCGATGTCGCGGTACGAACCGGCGGCGCGATCGGCTGGGCGTTCCGCGAGAACAGCCCGCAGCTCAAGGCGGAGCTCGACGCCTTCGCCGAACGGACCGTCGGCCGTTCGCTCGGCGCCGAGGTGTTGCGGCGGTACCTCAAGGACACGAAATACGTGAAGAACGCGACCGGCGACGCGGAGCGGAGAAAATTCGAGCAGATCGTCGAAATATTCCGCAAATATGGCGAGCAGTACCGGGTGGACTACGTGCTAGCGGCGGCGCAGGGCTATCAGGAGTCGCGCCTCGATCAGAAGGCGCGTAACCCGAGCGGCGCGGTCGGCGTCATGCAGGTGCTGCCAACCACCGGCAAGGAGCTCAAGGTCGGCGACATTACGGAGCTTGACCCCAACATTCACGCCGGCGTCAAGTACATCCGCTTCATGATCGACCAATATTACGAAAATGAGCCGATGACCGAGGAGGACAAGGTTCTCTTCGCGTTCGCCGCCTACAACGCTGGCCCGGGTCGCGTTCGCCAGCTCCGCCGCCTCGCCAAGGAGCGCGGCCTCGACGAGAACGTGTGGTTCAACAACGTCGAACGCGTGGCGGCGGAGAAGATCGGCCGCGAGACGGTCACCTATGTCAGCAACATCTTCAAGTACTACGTCGCCTATAAGCTGGCGATGGAGGAAAAGGCGGAGCGTGATCGCGCGCGAAGCGAGCTCAAGCCGGCGCCGACGCAATAGCCTTTCTCGGGCATTCGCACAGTTGCGCAACAAAGGGGTCTGACAATGATCAATGCGAAGCTGGTCGGCGCTGTGACCGCCGCAGTCGTTTTCGTCGGCGGATTGGCGATCAATCCAGCCGGCGCGCAGCTGGTGAGTCCGTTTGCTCGCGACGCGACGGGCCTCAATACCGCCGAGACCGAGGCAATGCAGCGCGCAATTCAAGAGGTGCTGAACAGCGGCAAGGTTGGCACCGAGCGGAGCTGGTCGAACGCCGAGACGAAACGGCGCGGCGTTGCCAAGCTCCTGCGCAGTTTTCAAAAGAGCGGCACCCCGTGCGGTCAAGTCCAGCACACACTGATCGTTTCCGAGAAGTCGGACCGCAATACGACCTACAGCCTGCCGTTCTGCCGCCAGCCGGACGGGACATGGAAGATCGCCTTTTGATGCAGCGAGCAACCTCGGTCGCTTGAACGATTGTCCTGGGGGCAGCGATCATGATCCGAGCGAATATTGCGGCCGTTTTGCGCGTAGCGATCGCCGGGTTACTGCTTATAATCTTAGCCTCGGCGGCGAACGTTGCCGCGCAGCCATTGCCGGCGGAACCACCGCCCGAGCGTGTCGACGCACTCCTCAAGCTGCTCGCCGATCCCGAGGTACGAGCGTGGCTAGAACGCCGGGCGGGCGAGCAGCCCACGGCAGACCGGCCGACCGAGGGCGATACCAGCATCCAGGACCTACTGAACGAGCGGCTTGCCGTCTTGCGCACGGAAATGCAGGCGCTGTTCGAGGCCGCTCCAACCCTGTGGACCGTGCTTTCCGGTGCCTGGTCGCAGCTAACCGGCGAGATGAGCGATTTCGGCCTCTTCAGGGCATTACTGCTCATCGCCGCATTCGTCGGATTGGGCTTCGCCGTCGAATGGATTTACTGGCGGCTTACGCCTGGCGTCCGGCACCGCATCGTCGATGCGCCAAGCGACACAATCGGCGATCGCCTTGGACGGATTGCCTTGCGGACCGCCTTCAGCGTCGGCTGGTTTGCTTCGTTTGGCGTTGGCAGCGTCGGCGCATTCCTTGCGTTCGACTGGCCGCCGATGCTTCGTCAAGTGGTTCTTGGGTATCTGATCGTCTTTCTACTGGTCCGTCTGGCCCAAGTCCTTTCCCGCTTGTTGCTATCGCCGCCCAATGAGCGGCTGCGTATCGTGCCGATGCCCAACGCCGCGGCGGTGTTCTGGCAGCGCTGGCTGGCGATTCTCATCGGCTGGTTCGTTTTCGCGCGCGTCACCATCGACGTCTTACGCACGCTCGGCGTCGAGATGCCGCACTTGCGGCTCGTCGGCCTTACCAACGGCGTCATCTTGATGTTTCTGCTGATCGCCGTCGCATGGCTACGACCGGTCGCGCGGACCGACGGTACGATGACCGTGGCGGCGCGCGGTGCGCGGACCAGCGGATGGTTTTGGACCGCGTTCTTCGTTGTTTTGTTGCTGCTGTTCGCAGTCGGCACGCGACGGCTCGCCTGGCTTTGGCTGGTCGCGCTCGCGCTGCCGGCGTTGGTCGGTATCTCTGATCGCACCGTGGCCTATCTTTTACGGCCTCCCGGCCAAACCATGGCCCAGGCGGAGGCCTCTACGCCGTCGATTCTCGCCGCCTGTCTCGATCGTGGCATGCGGCTTGTGCTGTTCGCCGGCGCTCTGTGGCTGCTGACTTGGGCATGGGGCGTCGATATGCATGCGATGATGGCGGGCGATTCCATGGGCCCGCGTCTGGTTCGCCAGGCGTTCAGCGCCATCGTCATCGTGCTTGTCGCCGATTTCGCCTGGCATGTGCTTAAGACGTGGATCGACCGCACGCTTGCCACGACGCAGGACACGGCCGGGGAGGACGTCCAGGAAGCCCGGCGGCGCGCACGAATACGCACGCTTCTGCCGATCATGCGCAATGCGGTGCTTGCCGTGCTCTTGGTCATGACGGTGCTCATGGTGCTCGCTTCGATCGGCGTCGAGATTGCGCCGCTCGTAGCGAGCGCTGGCGTGGTCGGCCTTGCGGTCGGCTTCGGGGCGCAGACCTTGGTCAAGGACATCATATCGGGCGTCTTCTTCCTTCTCGACGATGCGTTCCGCGTCGGCGAGTACATCGTGAGCGGCAGCTACAAGGGAACCGTCGAGTCTTTCTCGCTGCGCTCGATCAAGCTACGCCACCATCGCGGCCCGCTTTATACCGTGCCGTTCGGCGCGCTCGGCGCGGTGCAGAACATGAGCCGCGACTGGGTGATCGAGAAGCTCAGCGTCGGCGTGACGTACGACACCGACCTCGATAAGCTCAAGAAGGTGGTCAAGCAGATCAGCAAGGAGATCATGGAGAACCCGGAGTTGGCGAAGGACATCCTCGAACCGCTCAAGCTGCAGGGCGTCGAAAAGATGGGCGATTTCGCCATCGACATGCGGATGAAGTTCAAGGCGCGGCCGGGCCAGCAATTCACGGTTCGGCGACTGATCTTCGCCAAGCTCAAGAAGGCGTTTGCGGAGAACGGCATTCACTTCGCCTATCCCACAGTCCAGATCGCCGGGCCGCACGACGAGCGGCCCGATGAAGCGGCGGTCGCAGCGGCGCGGCGGGTCATGCCGGCGCCGACCGTATAGCCAGTTCAAGGAGGCAACGACGATGCACAGGTTGTTTGGCGGCGCCAGTCGCTTCTCGTTGGTCCCATCGCTTGTAGGGCTGTTGGTCGCGATCAGCGTCGGCGCGGCGCCGGCGCTGGGGCAGGCCACGAAAAAGGAAGACCTGAATAAATCAGCGACGCTCGAAATCGATCAGATCCAAGTCGCGCTGTTCTACAGCGGCAATCTCGGCGGAGGCAAACTCCACTACAACGGCAAGACGTATAACTTCACCGTCGGCGGCCTCGGTCTCGGCGGAATCGGCGCCTCGAAAATGGAGGCTGTCGGCCAAGTGTACAATTTGACGAAGCTCGAGGATTTTCCCGGCGCCTATGGGCAGGCGCGCTATGGGTTCGCTGCCGGCACCGAAAGCGCAGGCTCGATGTGGCTGCAAAATCCCAGCGGCGTGGTGATCGAACTGAAGACCAAACGCGAGGGGCTGGCGCTATCGCTCGGCGCCGACGCCGTTTACATCGCTTTCAAATAACGCCGATATCGGAGGGCTCATCGATGGCTGACAAACGTCGTCCCACGCGCGCGCCGGTCCTCGCGACAATGCTTGCCGCGCTCGTGCTCATGCCCGTCGGCGGCCACGCCGAGGAACCACACATCATCAACGCCTTCTCGGTCTGGCAAGGCCAAGGACATGTGGTTCAAACCGGCCCGCAAAAGGCGACCGTCGTCGGAGCGTTCGGCGGTGTTGTGTATGTCGAGACGAACGAGGGGCCGGTCGAGGCCGGCACTATCGTCTGTCCTGCGGTCATCGAGGTCGATCTTGAATCCGCGGCCCAGAAGGGGATCGGCGGCTGTACGTTCACGGCCAACGATGGCGCCCAGGCTTACGGCGAGTGGGAATGCGCCGGCATCGCGCTGATCGGTTGTCGCGGCGCCTTCAAGTTCACCGGCGGCGTCGATCGGCTTGCCGGCGTGACGGCTACCGGCACGATTCTCTTTCGCGGCCGGCTCCACGAATTTGCGCGCTCGCCGGGCGAGATGGTCGCGCACCGCTCGATCGGCATCGCCGTTTGGCGCGACCTCAAGGTCCAGCGCGCGGCGGCGCCCGCCAAATAACGATCAACGCGCGCCGTCGCGTGGAGGCGCGATCTTGGTCGTGGCGATCGGCTGGAACATGCGGCGGTATTCGCCGGGGGTCAAGCCGGTCAGACGCTTGAACAGACGGCGAAAGAACGCCGGTTCTTCGTAGCCGACTTCGGCGCTGATATCGTCGATGGAAGCGTCGCGCGTCTCCAGTAGACGCTTAGCTTCCTCGATGCGAAGGCTCTGCACGTACTCGATGAAGGCCGCTCCCGTCGCCGCCTTGAAGCGGCGTTTGAGCGTCCGCTCGGGCAACCGCGACACCGCGACCGCCCGCGCCACGGCGTTCGACCGGCGAAAATTTCGCCGCAGCCACTCCTCGCAAGCGCGCACGGCGGAGTCGGCGTGATGATGACGACGCACCAGGCTGGTGTAGGGCAGCTGGCCTTCGCCATGCCACTTCAAGAGATAGACCTTGGCGATTCGCAGCGCCTCGCCGGGACTGCAGTGGCGCGAAACTATGTGAATGGCCAGGTCGTGCCATGATGTCGCGCCGCCGGCGGTGACGATCCGCCCCGTCCGGTCGGCAAACGTCAGGTTCGATTCGGCGCGGAAGCGGACCGCCGCGTACTCCCGACGAAAAACGTCGGCGTAGCCCCAGTGCGACGTGGCGTCCCGGCCGTCGAGCAGCCCCGTCTCCGCCAGCATGATCGAGCCCGAGCACGCCGAATAGAGCGTAGCGCCGCGCCGATAAGCGCGCCGGATCCAGTCCATCAGCTCGGGATAGCGGCCGTGAAGCGCTTCGTCGGGCCGTAGCCAGAGTTCGGGCAGTATCAGAATCTCGGCTTTGGGGTCGTCGCCAACCGCGACGTCGGGCGCCACGGGAATCCCGTTGCCGCAGCGAAACGGCTGGCACGACATCGCCACGATGCGCGCGCGAATCAACCGCCGCTCGGGCTCGCTTCCGGCGAACGTTTGCCACAGGTTCCCAGCCGCCGACAGGACGTCGAGCATGCCATAGAGCGCCGAGCCGGCCGTCTCCGGAACGGCGACGATGAGGGCCTCGATCGGCGGTTTGGCGGTCCGTGGCACGTTGGCGGGTCGCCGGATTTGGCACAAAAAGCCCGATTTCGAGACGAATCGCTCTCAACCCCGCGCCTGTCAAGCCATACTTTCCGGACACGCCGCCCAACCGGCGGCAAATCGAAAGTCCAACCCCCAGGAAGGAGAATGACCATGGCCCAGGCAATGTCGAAGCAAACCGAGCCGATCGTCAGGAACGGCGTCAATGTCACCGGAGTTTTCGAGGTGATCGGCGCCGTCAAGTCCGATCCCGAGCTCGCTCAGTTCAAGTTCCGGGCGAGCAACTCGTGGATCGACGGCGGACACAACCAGTCCACGATCAAGTCGTTCTACGGATGCAAGGCGGAGGACTCGTCGCGCCACGTCCCCTTCGTGCTCGACGCCGATGAACCTCCCGTCCTGCTCGGTCGCGACGCAGGCGCCAACCCAGTCGAGTACGTTCTGCACGCGTTGGCGGCATGCCTGACCACGACCATGGTCTATCACGCCGCGGCGCGCGGAATCGAGATCGAAGCGGTCGATTCGACGCTCGAGGGCGACCTCGATCTTCGTGGTTTCCTCGGCGTATCCAACAAGGTGCGCAAGGGCTACCACCGCGTCGGCGTGCGGATGCGGGTCAAATCGGCGGCAAAAGCGGAGATGCTGTGCGAACTCGCCAAATACTCGCCGGTCTACGACATCGTCTCCAATTCGCTTCCCGTCGACGTAGCGATCGAGACCTACTGAGGATGACGGTCCAAACGCATCCGGCGGGGCGCGGCCACCTTCGTACCCCGCCGGTCCCTCTTTTAGGCGATTACAATTCCTCGACTGGAACGGGTTCGGTCCCCGCCTCGATATCAGCGATCAGTGAATTGTGGCTTGGCGACCAGCCGAGCAGCTTGCGCGCTTTGAGCGAGCAAACCCGGCTGTTCGAGCCGAAACTCGTATAGGCGGCGACGCCCAATTCGTCGAGTGCTTCCTCGATCGCCATGCCGCGCGTGGCACCGCCGAACCCGAGACGCCGGCTGATCGCCGCGGCGACATCCTTCATCGATGCTTCGCCGTTCTCGGCGTAAAAGAGCGAGCCGGGAGGCGCGTCCTCGATTGCCCGTAAATAAAGATCGGCGACGTCTTCGATGTGAACGTTGGACCAGACGTTCGAGCCGGGCCCGACATGAACGCCGATCGCCTTCTTTCGGGCAAGGTCGACGAGCTTGGGCACCTGGAGGCTCCGGCGGTTGAGCCCAAGGCCGGCGCCGTAAATCAGCGACGGCCTAATGACCACGGCGCGAACGCCGCGCTGGGCGCATCCGAGAACCATGCGGTCGACGGCGACGCGCAGCAAGCGTTCGGGCAACGGTTCGCTCGGACTATCTTCGTTGAACACCAGATCGCTGGGTTCTCCCGCGGCGCGGTCAGCGATCACGCTGGTGCCGCTCGTATGTATGAATCGCTTGCCGCTCCCCACCAGCGCCGACAGCATCGCCGCGCACGAATGATAGTTATCCGCGTCGGCGGCGTTGACCACGATGTCGGCGCTTTGCGCCGCGGCGGCGAGCCCCGCCAGGTCGTTCAGCCGCCCGGGCAGCGGATCGATGCCGATCTTGCGCAGCCGCGCGGCTTTGTCCGCGCTCCGCGCCAAGCCGGTCACCGAATAGCCGGAAGCGACGAGTCTTGCGGCGACCGATCCGCCGATATAGCCGCTGGCGCCGACGACGAACGCCCGCTTCATCGATGCATATTCTCCCTACGTGCGCGCCAGCGGCACCGGATTCCGATCTGGTCGAGGAGATGGCGTCGCGCGGGCGCTTGTACAAGCTTACGCAAGGACGATTTCTTGAGCGATAGCGGCCAGATGGCAGGAAGCTCCCGCGACCACGCAACCATGCCACACGACCTGATGGTAGGGCATCACGCGCAGTAAATGAAACGCCACGCCGCCGCTATAGAAGGCCCCGCCGGCGACAAGCAGCGCGGCGGTAGAAGGCATGAGCGCCGCAACGATGGCGTCGAGCGCCGTCAATCCGCTCCACCCAAGCGCCAAATAGAGAACGATCGACACGCCCTCCAACCGGCGCGCATAAGCGAGCTTGAGAACCATGCCACACGCCGCCACGGTCCACACGAAGGCGAGCATTGGCAATCCGGTCGCGGCATCGAAACGGACCAGGGCAAACGGCGTATAGGTGCCGGCGATCATGAAATAGATCGCCGCGTGATCGAGTCGGCGAAGCAGCTCCTTGCGGCGCGAAGGTGGAGCCGCATTGTAGAGCGCCGAGCAGGCCAACATGGCGAGGAGTCCGACGGCATAGACGATGGTCGCAACGACGATGCGCGGATCATCACGCCCGGCCGCCAAGATCAGCAGCACGATCGCGCCGATGCCGCCAACGAATAGACCGACGGCGTGGACGCACCGATCGGCCAATGCTTCGCCCGGCCGGTATGACGGGAAGTTGGCCGAGCTTCGCGCCCCTTCCCGTTGGGCCGCCGGCGCCGCTGCCGCCGGTGTCGTGTCTGGAACTGGATCGATGCGCAACGGGCGGGATCCTCGGTCGATGAAGCCGAGTTCAGCGCGCTCGGCCGCCGTGAAAACCTGTGCCATGACATTCTCGACAGGACGTCTCCTCGAACGGGCCGATACCCGTTGTACCGCGACAACGTTCGCTCGCGGTCATGCTCGAGAATCGTATTGTCGTATCCTGCGTGGTCACCTCGACATTTTACCGGAGTCGCCAGGCCCCGGGGG
>DATIBC010000079.1:0-2797 GCA_035457725.1 Alphaproteobacteria bacterium
CGATCCACACGCCGACCATGTCGCCTCACCTGCCAGTGACGCCCGACGAAGTCGCCGAAGCAGCGATCGGCGCCGCTGAGGCGGGCGCGGCGATAATCCATCTTCATGCCCGCGATGCCAAGGATGGCCGCCCGACGCCCGATCCCAATGTGTTCATGCAATTTCTGCCGCGCATCAAACAGAACACCGACGCGGTGGTGAACATCACCACCGGCGGCGGACACGGCATGACGCTGGCCGAACGGCTCGCCGCACCGCTTAGAGCCAGCCCGGAAATGTGTTCGCTCAACATGGGTTCGATGAATTTCGGCCTCTATCCGATGCTGCAGCGCTACAAGACCTGGAAACACGACTGGGAGCCGGCCTATCTGGAGCGATCACGGGATTTTATTTTTCGTAACACTTTCAAAGATATAGAGGAGGTTCTTAAACAACTCGGGGAGGGTCATGGCACACGTTTCGAGTTCGAGTGCTACGACGTCGGCCATCTCTACAATCTGGCGCATTTTCTTGAGCGTGGTTTGGTCAGGCCGCCGCTTTTCGTGCAAACCATCTTCGGCATCCTCGGCGGCATCGGCGCCGACGCCGAGAACCTGGCCCATATGAAGCGCATCGCCGACAAGCTGTTCGGCGATGATTACCACTGGTCGGTGCTCGCCGCCGGTCGACACCAGATGCCGTTCGTCACCATGGCGGCGATCATGGGCGGCAACGTGCGTGTCGGTCTTGAAGACAGTCTTTACATCGCCAAGGGCACGCTCGCCGAAAGCAACGCCGCGCAGGTGGCCAAGATCCGCACCATTCTCGAATCGCTGTCGCTCGCTGTCGCCAGCCCCACGGAGGCGCGCGCGATGTTGGCCCTCAAGGGCGGCGACATGGTGAAATTTTAGGTCGCGTTGCCAGGCGCGAGCGCCGGCTTCTCAGCCAGTATGGTCCTGTGGCGAAACACGACCAGCGGCCTCGCAATAGCCCCCGAGGGTCGAAAGCGCCGACGCAGCGAGACAGGCAATCGTTCGTGCGTGGTTCCAGGCGGTCCATCGCCTGACGTAGTCGTCCCATCTCGCGGCGCGATCGCGATCGGCTGGCTCGACCTCGGCCAGCGCTCGATTGAGCGGCACGTTGCAGACCATCGTCACACCGATTCCTCCGACCAGGTAAATCGTGCTGCCTGCCAGGAGTAAGTGGGCGCAAGATTCTTGCCACTTCGACCGCGTGGCCGGGATCAGAAAAAGGCATGCCGCTTCCGCGCCGAAAAACGCGCTCATGAAAAGAGCATTGAGGACGGCGCGATTGATCGATTGCATGGCTGCGATACCGGCCGACGGCTCCAGCCGGGCGAGCGCACGCATGACGAACGACGAAAAAGCGAAAAATATCCCGGCCATGAGCCCTGAGCCCGACGCCGCCACCATGGCCATGACGGTCGACAGGGACGCAGTCATTTCATGTCGTATCTAAGCGCCGACTCCGTACCCCGGAATTCATGAGCAATGGAGTCGCCTGGTCAAGAGTCAGCGCATGAAACGAGCGATCGTGAGATTCATAAAGGTGGCGACGGGTTGAGCGAGGCGCGCGAAGCCCCGCGCAAGACGCCGCTTAGGACTGATTCGGGAGAGAGTACGCTCGCCAATCGAACGATTGGCACAACGGCCAAGCGATGCAGCTCGTTACGATTGACAGGACGCCGGTTTTTACGCGATCTGCGGCCAGCACGCCGCATTCGTCCGCACGCGGGAGCTGCTACCCGTCGGACCATGCCGATTTGGTCGATGCGTTTCGTGGGCTGCCGGTCTATGGACAGCGCCTGGCGGCAGCGGTTGAATAGGCAGCGGATCGGCGTTCGCCGAAGGGAGATACGCGATGCGGCTGCTCGCGGCGATGGCGGTTGTGGCGGGTCTATCCGCCGAAGCAAATGCGCAGAGCGCCGACGCGGCGCGATACAAGCTCGAGATCGCCGTCACCTGGAGCGCGCAAACGCACCCGCTTGAATTTCCGCCGGGAGCGCATTTTTCCGACCTCATCGGCGCGACGCACGACGCCCGCTACGTACTCTTCGCCGATGGGCGGACGGCGTCGGGCGGTCTCGAGCTGCTCGCCGAGAACGGACGCGCGTCGATCCTCCGCGCCGAATTCGCCGAGGCCATGCGGCGCGGACGGATCGGCTCGATCTTCGACGGCGAGGGCTTGTTCGCCCTCCCGGGCGCGATGTCCGCGACCTTCGATATCGATGCCGGGCGCCGCCTGGTTTCGTTCGTCACCATGGTCGCGCCGAGCCCCGATTGGTTTACCGGCCTGTCGAGCGTCGATCTCATGGCCGGAGGAACATGGGCGGATCGCCTGGAGCTCACGCTTTGGGCCTGGGATGCCGGCACGGACTCGGGCGAGACCTACAACGCGCCCGACGATGACACCCAGCCGCGCGAATCGGTCCGCCTGCTGGCCGTTCCGGCGTTTTTCGACGACGCCGGCCTCAAACGAGTCGGCACCGCGACGTTCATCCGCCAAAAGTAGGCGGCAATCGCGCGGCGATCGATCATGCGCTCGAACCGGCGACTGCGTCCCGCCGAAGCAGCAAGCCCGCCGCGACGATGAGGCAAAACACCACCAGCACGAGGATCGTCGCCAGCGCGTTGACCTGCGGCGATAGTCCGAGCCGCACGCTCGAGTAGATGATCATCGGCAGCGTGGTGGCGCCAGGGCCGGTCACGAAGCTGGCGATGACCAGATCGTCGAGCGACAGCGTGAAGGCAAGCAGCCACGCCGCGGCGAGCGAAGGCGCGATCATCGGCAAGGTGAC
>DATIBC010000080.1:0-7968 GCA_035457725.1 Alphaproteobacteria bacterium
CACTGTTCGTTGCCCGCGCGAAGCCCGGCGCGGGCACCAGCCTGCTCGAACAGGAGGACAGCCGATATGCCCCGTTCCCGCACAACGTGGATCGTGGTCGCCGACGGATCGCGCGCCCGGTTTCTGGCGAGCGAGACGGCAAGCGCTCCGCTGACGATCGTCGAGGAGCTGGACGAGCCCGAAGCGCGGCAGCCAACCAAGGCGTTGGGATCGGACCGCCCCGGTCGCGGCGGCGATGCCGTGTCGGCGAGCCGTCATGCCATGCAGCCGCGGGTCGATTGGCACACGCAGGCAAAAGAGCGCTTCGCCATCGATCTCGCACGACGCATCGATGCGGCGGCGGATAACAAACAGTTCGACGCGCTGGTCATCGTCGCGCCGAGCCGGACACTGTCGGACATCGACCGCAAGCTAAAGGCGGCGACCAAGCGACTGTTGGTGGAAAAGGTCGCCAAGGACCTGACGAGGGTGCCGTTGTCGGCGCTGCCGGCGCGCTTGCGGCCGATAATTCGGCGAAGGCCTCTGACGGTGTGAGGGCTGGAGCGGCGTGAATGCGGAGCATGGTGCTCGAGGCGGTCGGCCGGCCGTTGGTCGAGCGCCACTCCGAGACGCCGTCGCCGGGTCCCAATCAAGTCCTCATCGCCGTTGCCGCATGCGGCGTGTGCCGCACCGACCTCCACGTCGTCGACGGTGAGTTGCCGGACCCGAAAATGCCGCTGGTGCCGGGACACGAGATCGTCGGCACGGTCGTTACAGTCGGCTCGAATGTGGAGCGGTTCCATCGCGGCGAGCGGGTCGGCGTACCGTGGCTGGGCTGGACGTGCGGGCGATGCCGCTATTGCGCGGCCGGCCGCGAGAACCTGTGCGAGCGCGCCCGCTTTACCGGCTATCAGATCGACGGCGGGTACGCCGAGTTTGCGCTCGCCGACGAGCGCTACTGCTTCCCCATGGCTGCGGACAGCGATCCGGTCGCGGCGGCTCCGCTCCTGTGCGCGGGTCTGATCGGCTACCGGGCGCTCGCAATGGCGGGGGACGCCGCACGCCTCGGGATCTACGGCTTCGGCGCCGCGGCACATATCGTGGCACAAGTGGCGCGCCATCAGGGACGGCGGATCTTCGCCTTCACCCGTCGCGACGACCACGACGCGCAGGCGTTCGCTCGCGGGCTGGGGGCGGAATGGGCTGGCGGCTCTGAGGAACCGCCACCCGAACCGCTCGACGCGGCGCTGATCTTTGCGCCGGTGGGAGCCCTCGTTCCCGCCGCATTACGCGCCGTCGACAAGGGTGGCACGGTGGTTTGCGCCGGGATCCACATGAGCGACATCCCGACCTTTCCCTATCGCATCTTGTGGCACGAGCGGATCGTCCGGTCCGTCGCCAACCTCACCCGCCGCGACGCGGAGGAGTTCTTAGCGCTGGCGCCGAAGGTCGCCATTCGCACCCAGACCCAGCGATATCCGTTCGCCGAGGCCAATCGGGCGCTCGACGATTTGCGCGCGGGTCGGTTGCAGGGTGCCGCCGTGTTGGTTCCGTGAGGCTCTTGCTCGAACTCCGTTTTACCGTCAAATTCAAAGGATAAACGGTCCAAGCTTTGAACGGATTTTAGGTTTCGCGAGACGATGCGTCACGGCGGCGGGCGGTCCGGTTTATTGCTTCGCGATCTAGCGTATGCCTGTTGCCTTTGGACGGGCGTTTACGTGAGCGCGCTATATTTGCTCGAACACGCGTTCTGGGTGCGGCGAAGCGACCTCGCCTATGACACGCTGTGGAACTTCCACTATCTCGTCAGCGTGCCGTCGACGGCGATCGCCGCGCTCGGCGCGGTTTTGTCCGCGCTGCAGCTGATTCAGCGCGAACGCGACTGGCGGTTCGCTCCGCTCTCCGCCATCCTCGCCTTCGTCGTCAACACCCAAGACCGCACATTGCTTAAGATCGGCGATTACGTCGTCAATCTGTTGCAAACGTTCGATCTCTACGAACGTACCGCGCTGCCATTCTGCGCGCTGGTCTTGTTGGTGTCGTCGCTGCGCTGGTTCGCTTTTCGCCGTCGTCGCTTCGTGGCCCGGCTGGCAAAGCTCTCGCCCGCGGCCCCGCCGCAACCGACGGCGCCGGTCGGGACCGCTCGCAATGCTTGATTTGCCTCAACGCCTGGTCGGACAATTGTCCGCACATAATCCGCCAGTCTTCAATCCGGGACCGGCGCGGTAGCGCCATGACTGAGCCGTTAAGGAAAGGAAGGAACGCCATGCTCGCTCGCGACATCATGACCCGCGACGTCCTCGTCGTGCGCCCCGACACTTCGGTCGCCGAGATTGCCAAACTTCTGGTGAGTCACCACATCAGCGCCGTGCCGGTGGTCGGAGACGGCAACGCCCTAGTCGGCATCGTCAGCGAGGGCGACCTCATGCGGCGGCCCGAGACCGGCAGCGGCAAGCGGCGGTCGTGGTGGCTCGAGCTGCTCGCCGACACCGACACGCTGGCGCAGGAATACGCCAAAAGTCATGCTCGCAAAGCCCGGGACGTGATGTCGAAGCATGTCGTCGCGGTGAGCGAAGACACCTCGGTGGGCGAGATCGCCGATCTGTTGGAGCGCCATGGCATCAAGCGCGTGCCGGTGGTGACGAACGGTAAACTCGTCGGACTGGTGAGCCGCGCCGATATCGTGCGCGCCTTCGCCGAGCGCGTCGCGCCCGCAGCTCCATCCTCGGCGGCCAGCGACGACAAGACGATCCGCGCCAAGCTGATGGAGCAGGTCGAAGCCCAGCCATGGGCCGAGACCGCCTTCATAAACGTCGTGGTCAAGGATGGTGTGGTGTCGCTAAACGGCTTGGTCGGCTCAAACGACCAAGCCAAGGCGTTGCGTGTGCTCGCGGAGAACGTGCCGGGCGTCAAATCGGTCGAGGACAATACGCGACCTCGTTCAGCGGCGATGTTCGCCGACTGACCGCGGGCGGTATCGTCGGCGTATGGTTGGCCGACATGGCCCATGGCGCCGCGGGACGGCATAGCCCCGAGCCGCGGACCCCCGAAGCCCAGGCGATCTGCGAGCGGTTTGCGCGCGAGTACGCGCTGGCCCGTGCGCCGGCGATGCGCGAGATCGAGCGGGCCGTCTTCGGCTGCGATTACGGCGGTACGAGCTGGACCACGCGGCAGGAGGCCGACGAGGTCGCGCATCGACTGGACTTGAAGTCCGAATCGCACTTGCTTGAGATCGGAGCGGGCTCCGGCTGGCCGGGACTTTATTTTGCGCGGTTGACTGGGTGCCAGGTCACGCTCACCGATCTTCCGTTCGAAGCGATGCGCATTGCGGCCGAGCGGATCGCCGTCGATGGGCTTAAACGTGTCTGTCGCGTGCTCGCTAGCGACGCCGCGGCGATGCCGTTCAGCGCTGGTGGCTTCGACGCGATCAGTCACTCCGACGTCTTGTGCTGTCTGGCGGCGAAGTCGTTGGTGCTCACCGAGTGCCGGCGCGTGATTCGCCGCGGCGGAACGATGGCGTTCAGCGTCATTTCGATCGCCTCCGGACTGTCGCCGCGCGACCACCTGCGCGCGGCGGACGCCGGTCCGCCGTTCAAGGCGGTGAGTTCGGATTATCCTGCTCTCTTGGCCGAGGCGGGTTGGAGCATCGACGGCCACGTCGACCTCACCGAGCCATACGCCCGGGCCATACGCCGGATCATCGCCGAGGAGCTAGCGCGCGCATCGGCGCTTGGCGAACTGCTCGGTTCGGCCGCGTTCGCCGAGCGAATGGAACGGCGGGCGCGGACGATTCAAGCCGTCGACGCTGGCCTCCTGCGGCGCGAGTTATTCGTTGCAACGGCGGCGGATTGACGCGCCTCAAATAGCGTTGTCGATGATGGTGAAGAAAACTCTCCCCCGCTCGCGTCAAGAACCGACCCGATCATCAGATTCAGTTACCGCAACGACTGCCGAATAGCCCCTATCAAATCGGAATTTCATGAAAGCGACTCGTATCGGCGTGAGATACTGAATCGCTTTTTGGCCACGCCTTGAGCGGCTAGGCCGCATGAACGCGCAACGCTCCGCATTGCTTCCTCTGGCCCTCCTCGCCGCGCAACTGTCGGCGAGTTCGGTCGTTGCGCACGGCGACGCCGAGTGGATCCAGCGCAGCAAACGGTTTTCGTTCTGCTGCGGCCCCAACGACTGCCATCGCGTTCCGGCCGCCACTGTGCGGATGAGTCGCCTCGGCTACATTCTGCTCTGGCGCGGTGCGTCGACCGTCATTCCGTTCGAGCACGCGTACCCATCGGAAAACGAGCATTTCTGGCTGTGCGAGGACCCGCGGCAGATCGTGCGATGCTTCTTCGCACCGCCGCTTGGGTCCTGAGCCCGTAACCATCGCTTCAAGCCAGACGGCGCCCCGCCGTCGAGCCCTCGCGACAACACGTTGAATTGATTGGGGCGAGCGAGGGGACTTGAACCCCCGACATCCAGATCCACAATCTGGCGCTCTAACCACCTGAGCTACGCCCGCCACCGGAGGGGTGGATGTAATCCGCTGCCTTAGGCCCGTCAAGCGTGCGCGACTGCGGGCGATTGCCCCCCACGCCCGGCTTCGGCATAGTGCCGGCGCCAAGCCGCCGGCCCGAAGTAAAAATAGACGAAGGTGGGAACCGCATGCTCCAGCTCGCGCACGCCATGAGCCAACTCGGCACCGAGACGGCGTTCGAGGTGCTCGCCCGCGCCAAGGCGCTCGAGGCGGCGGGACGCAGCATCATCAACCTCGGCATCGGTCAACCCGATTTCCGTACCCCGCCGCATATCGTTGCGGCGGCGCAAAAGGCGCTGGCCGACGGCCATCACGGCTATACGCCGGCCAACGGCATCTTACCGCTGCGCGAAGCGGTCGCCGCCGACATCCGCAAGCGCCTCGCCGTCGACGTGAATCCCGACGACGTGCTGATCGTGCCCGGCGGCAAGGTGACGATGTTCTTTGCCATCGTCATGTTCGGCGAACCCGGCGCGGAGATCATTTACCCCAATCCGGGCTTCCCGATTTACGAGTCGGTGATCCGCTTCTCGGGCGCGACGCCGGTCGCGTTGCCGTTGCGCGAAGCGAACGGTTTCGCCTTCGACGCCGAGGAGCTTCTCGGCAAGATCACGCCGCGCACGCGGCTGATCATCATCAACAGCCCGGCCAATCCGACCGGCGGCGTCGTGCCGCGCGTGCAATTCGACAGGCTCGTCGCCGGCCTTGCGCGGCACCCCCATGTCGCGATCATGTCCGACGAGATCTACGGCCAAATGCTTTACGACGGGCGCGAGCATGTCAGCCTGCTGACCTACCCGAGCCTGCGCGAGCGGCTCATTCTGCTCGACGGGTGGAGCAAGACTTACGCCATGACCGGCTGGCGTCTCGGTTACAGCGTTTGGCCGCGCACCCTGATCGAGCACGCGACCCGACTTGCCATCAATTGTCACTCCTGCGTCAACGCGGCGGCACAGTACGCCGGCATCGCCGCGCTCGAAGGGCCGCAAGACGACGTGCGCAAAATGGTTGCCGCCTTCGCCGAGCGCCGCAAGGTGATCGTTGCCGAGCTCAACGCCATTCCCGGCTTCTCCTGCATCGAGCCGGGCGGAGCGTTCTATGCTTTTCCCAACATCACGCGAACCGGCAGCGCGAGTCGCCTGCTCCAGGACAAGCTGCTGAACGAGGCTGGGGTCGCGGTGCTCGCAGGTACCAGTTTCGGTTCGTTCGGCGAAGGATATCTGCGGTTCTCCTACGCCAATTCCATCGAGAACATTCGCCAGGCCGCGCAGCGGATCGGCGAATGCCTGAGCGCTAAAAAACAGGCGGCGACTGCCTAAAATCTAGGCGTCTTGATAAATTTTTCGTCGTATCGTCCCTTGATACCGCCGAGCCGCAAGGAAAGCGCGCCATTTTCAGGCACTTACCCATACCGGCGGGTTGGCACGTCGTGTGCAAACTCTAAACGAGGAGTGCCGCCGTCCGGCGCGCGCGAGCGAGGACTTGCGCCGCCGCGACATCTATCAGAGGAGGGCGCCGACGCGGACGACATGAAGAAGATCGAAGCCATCATCAAACCGTTCAAGCTCGACGAAGTGAAGGACGCGTTGCACGAGGTCGGCCTCAAGGGAATCACCGTCACCGAAGCGAAAGGCTTTGGGCGCCAGAAGGGCCACACCGAGCTCTATCGCGGCGCGGAGTACGTGGTCGACTTTCTGCCCAAAGTGAAAATCGAGGTCGTGCTCGAGGACACCATGCTCGAGCGAGCCGTCGAGGCGATCCAGCGCGCCGCCCACACGGGTCGCATCGGCGACGGAAAGATCTTCGTTTCCAACATCGAGGAGGCGATCCGCATCCGCACCGGCGAACGGGGCGCCGAGGCGATCTGAGACGATCGCGCGGCCGGGTGCATTGGGGCCCGGCGGCGCTGGACCGGAGGCTCAATTTCCACCAACCAGACAGGAAGAGAAGAACATGTCCGACGCCAAAAAAGTCCTGCAGATGATCAAGGAAAAAGACGTCAAGTACGTCGACCTGCGGTTCACCGACCCGCGCGGCAAATGGCAGCACCTGGCGCACGCCATCGAAACGATCAACGAAGAGACATTCGTCGACGGGATCATGTTCGACGGCTCGTCGATCGCCGGCTGGAAAGCCATCAACGAGTCGGACATGACGCTCATCCCCGATCCGTCGACCGCGGTCATGGACCCCTTCGCTGCGCAGCCGTCGCTCATCCTCGTCTGCGATGTTTTCGAGCCGGGCACCGGCCAGCCCTACACACGCGATCCGCGCTCGGTCGCCAAGAAGGCCGAGGCGTTCCTCAAATCCTCGGGCGCCGGCGACGTCGCCTATTTCGGCCCGGAGATCGAGTTCTTCATCTTCGACGACGTACGCTACAAGGTCGGCATGCAAGTCGGCTATTACGAGATCGATGCCGAAGAAGGTCCATACACGAGCGATAAGAAATACGACGACGGCAACATGGGCCACCGGCCGCCGATCAAGGGCGGATATTTTCCCGTGCCGCCGGTCGACAGCGGCTCGGACATCCGCGCCGAGATGCTGACGGTGATGAAGGACATGGGCCTGCAGATCGAGAAGCACCACCACGAAGTGGCGCCCTCGCAGCATGAGCTTGGTAACGTCTATGCGCCGCTGGTCAAGGCGGCCGACAACGTGCAGATCTACAAATATGCCTGTCACAACGTCGCCCATCAGTACGGCAAGACGGTGACGTTCATGCCGAAGCCCATCAAGGGCGACAACGGCTCGGGCATGCACGTCCACCAGTCGATCTGGCGCAAGGGCAAGCCGCTCTTCGCCGGCAATCTCTACGCCGATTTGTCGGAGACGGCGCTATTCTACATCGGCGGCATCATCAAGCACGCCAAGGCGATCAACGCCTTCACCAATCCGCTGACCAACAGCTACAAGCGGCTGATCCCCGGCTTCGAGGCGCCGGTGCTGCTCGCCTACTCGGCGCGCAACCGCTCGGCCGCGTGCCGCATCCCGTTCGTCGCCAGCCCGAAGGGCAAGCGCGTCGAGGTCCGCTATCCCGACCCCGGCTGCAATCCCTATCTCGGCTTCGCGGCGATGTTGATGGCCGGTCTCGACGGTATCAAGAACAAGATCCATCCCGGCGATCCGATCGACAAGAACCTCTACGACCTGCCGCCCGAGGAGCTGAAGCAGGTGCCGCAGGTCTGCGGCAGCCTGCGCGAGGCGATCGGCCATCTCGACGAGGATCGCGAGTTCTTGAAGCGCGGCGATGTCTTTTCCGATGACCTGATCGACAGCTACATCGAGCTCAAATGGGAAGAGGTCTACGCCTTCGAGCACACTCCGCACCCGATCGAGTTCCAGATGTATTACTCGGTGTGATCTGAGCGGCACCGACGGCGGACTTGTGTCTCTGATCGGCCCCCGAGGCCCTCGTGGTTCGACAAGCTTGCCACGAGGGCCTTTTCTTATTCGCC
>DATIBC010000081.1:0-56182 GCA_035457725.1 Alphaproteobacteria bacterium
ATCGCGCCCATGGCGACCAAGGAGTTCGCGCGGCGCGTCAACCAGCTGGGCTGCGATTATCTGGATGCACCGGTCTCGGGCGGCGAGGTGGGCGCCACGAACGCCACCCTCACCATCATGGTGGGCGCGAGCGAGACAACCTTCAACAAGGTGAAGCCGCTGTTCGAACTCATGGGCAAGAACATCACGCTCGTGGGCGGCAACGGCGACGGGCAGACGACCAAGGTCGCGAACCAGATCATCGTGGCGCTCACGATCGAGGCGGTGGGGGAGGCGCTGCTGTTCGCCTCCAAGGCCGGCGCCGATCCGGCCAAGGTGCGCCAAGCGCTCATGGGAGGCTTTGCGTCCTCGCGGATACTCGAGGTGCACGGTGAGCGGATGATCAAGCGCACCTTCAATCCCGGGTTCCGGATCGAGCTGCACCAGAAGGACCTGAATCTTGCACTCGCCGGCGCTCGCGCGCTCAAAATGAGCCTGCCCAACACCGCCGTCTGCCAACAACTGATGAGCGCCTGCGCCGCCCATGGCGGCGGTGGACGGGATCATTCGGCACTGGTCCAGGCGCTCGAGTTGATGGCGCATCACGAGGTGGCGAAGGCGCCCGGCGGTGGTGATTGACCGGCGCAACCAACGGCCATTGTCGATCATCGAGAAGCTCTTGGCGCGCGCCTATTCACGTCGCTTCGCGGCAAGGAGCGCTCTCGGCGCCCTTATGGTCGTTATAGCGACTGTGGCGCCAAGGCGGGTCGCTCGGGGCCAAGATATACGCGCCCGCGATCTCGCCCTAATCGAGGCATCGGGTCGCGGCGATTTGATCGCCGTGGAAACGCTTTTGAGCCAAGAAGCAAGCATATCGGCGCGCGGCCCGAATGGCGTGACTGCCCTGATCGCCGCGGCGTATCGCAACCATATCGGCGTCGCCCAGCGGCTAATCGCCGCCGGCGCCGATGTCGATGTTCAGGACGATTCGCGCCAAAGCGCCTATCTCATAGCCACCTCCGAGGGCTATGTCGAACTCCTGGACCTTACGCTTGCCGCCGGCGCCGATGTCCGCCGCACAGACAGTTACAACGGGACAGGGCTGATCCGCGCTGCCGATCGCGGGCATGTCGAGATCATCCGCCGACTGCTGACGACATCGATCGATATCGACCATGTGAACCGCCTGGGCTGGACGGCCTTGCTCGAAGCGATCATCCTTGGCGACGGCGGCCAGCGCCACACCGAGGTCGTTCGCCTGCTCGTCGCCGCCGGCGCTAATGTCGATATCGCCGATGGGCACGGCGTGTCCCCGCTGGCGCACGCGCGGCGCGGCGGATTCACGGAAATCGTCGCGATCCTGGAGCGCGCGGGCGCGCGATAGCTTTTTGGCAATCAGATTCGCTTGTCACCGGGAAAGGCGATGATCCGCGTAGGCATCACCCCCGACGTATTCGACCCAAGCGGCCGGACCATCTACGATCCCGCGGCGCTCTCCTTGCTCGATTCGCCGCGCATCGAATGGGAATATCTCAACGCGGCCGAAAAGGTGTTTTCGCCGGAAACCGCGGCGCGTTACGACGTGCTCTGCGTCATGCTGGGTCGCGTGACCGCTGAGACGTTCGCGCGCGGTGACCACCGGCTGCGGCTGATCGCCCGATTTGGTGTCGGGTACGACACGATCGACGTCGCCGCCTGCAACGCAAATGGGGTCATGATCGCGATAGCGCCCGATGGCGTGAGACGACCCGTGGCAACCAATGTCATCACGTTCGTTCTGGCGCTGGCGCAAAAGCTGCTGATCAAAGACCGTCTCACGCGCGCCGGCGAATGGAGCCAGCGCGTCGCTCATCTCGGGATGGGTCTCACCGGTCGGACGCTGGGAGCCATCGGACTCGGCAACATCGGCGCCGAGGTGTTCCGCTTGGCGACTCCGTTCGAAATGCGCCACTTGGCATACGACCCCTACGCCGACGCGTCATTGGCGGCGTCGCGCGGAGTGACGCTCGTCGACCTCGACACGCTACTGCGCCAGGCGGACTTTGTCTGCGTCATGTGTCCGCTCAACGATCAAACGCGAGGTTTGATCGGCCGCCGCGAACTGGCGTTGATGAAGCCGACCGCCTACCTCGTCAACACCGCGCGCGGGCCAATCGTCGACGAGCGCGCGCTCTATGACGCGCTGACGCAAAAGCAAATCGCCGGCGCCGGCCTGGACGTCTTCGAGGTCGAGCCGACGCCGGCGGACAATCCGATTCTCCGCCTCGACAACGTCGTCGTCACGCCGCACGCGCTATGCTTTACCGACGAGTGCCTGACCGGCCTAGCGCGCAGCGCGTTCGCGGCCGCGCGGACGTTCGCCGACGGCCGCGTCCCCGCGCATGTCGTCAATCTCGCGGCACTCGACCATGCGGCGTTGGCCAAGCTCGTCCGGGGTTCGCCTGCTCAATAGCGCAGCGCCGCCGCGGCGTCGGGCGCGGCGTATTCCAGTAACTTTCCCGCTTTCAGCTCGAGCGCGTCGCGGTGGCGCAATCGACGCGCCTGGGCGTTCGTAATCAGCGCATAGTGCCGGATCTCGTCGATCGTCTCGGCGATTTCCCAGCAATCGTCGGGATTCGACACCCAAAGCCTGGGGTCGACTAGGCGCAAGTCGAAGGAACGCGAGTATCGGCGAAGCGTTTTCTTGGCGCCGATCACATATTCGTGGAAGTACGAAAGCGCCAGTTCCCGCAGGCTCCGATAGATGGGGTCGCGCCAACGCAGCCAGATGTGGTTGCTCTTCGAGATCGCGCCCCAACTCCCGTGCTCGCGGAACAGCGCCACGACATGGTCGTCGTCGCCATCGGCCTGGAAGTCCATGAGCAGCGGCGTTCGCCCACTTATCCACAGCGCGCAGGCGGCGACGAACGCCCCTTCGATGCAGTGCGCGCGGTTTTGCTGCAGCGCCGTGGCAACCGACAAACAGGTGTCCCCTTGCGTTTCGAAGTTCGTCGGCAGCGCGGTGACGAAGTCCTGAATCCGTCCCGGTTTCTCCAGCCGCGCCAACGTTCGCGCATGCGAGGGCGATAGCCCGATGCGGACGCCGAATTCGACACGTTTCGAAAGCGATGACGTCAACTCGCACTCCTTTCCCGCACCACCACGGCGCGGCCGAAGCCGAGAATCGTTGCCGATTCGCTGAACGCTTTGTACCGTGCGAATCGGGCGGCCGCCAAACGTCTTGATTGCCTGCGGCCGGCATAGCGGCGCATCAGTCTGGCGCCCTCCAGCCTCCGTCCTCGTGAATCGCCTCGCCCTGCTCCGCCATCTCGAGCAGGTGCGCCAGGACGGACTTCGCCGCGCCGCGCGTCAGGCGTGGATCGAGTTCGCCGTAGACGGCGGGGACCATTTCCTCGGGCGTCGCGGGCCGCGCGCCGAGCGCCGCGCGGATCGCCGCGCGCCGCGCGTGACGATGGGCGATGAGCGCATTCACATGCCCTCTCGGATCGACGATCGGGCCACCGTGCGTCGGCCAATAAACGCCATCGTCGCGCCGCAGCAGGAGATCGAGCGAGCGCATGTACGCCGTCATTTCGCCGTCGGGCGGCGCGATCACCGTCGTCGACCAGCCCATCACGTGGTCTCCGGAGAACAGGGCGCGCTCCTCGGCGAGCGCGAAACACAGATGATTCGATGCGTGGCCCGGCGTGTGGACCGCGGCGATCCGCCACGCCCCGCCCTCGATGACGTCGCCATCGGCGAGCGTGACGTCGGGCGTGAAATCGAGGTCGGCGCCGACTTCGGCCGTTTCACCCGTCTTGCCGTGAGGCCCGAAGCCGTATGTCCGCCCGCCCGTCGCCGCCTTGACCGCCGCCGCCGCCGGAGAGTGGTCGCGATGGGTGTGGCTGATTAGAATATGGGTCACGCTTTCGCCGGCAAGCGCCGCGAGCAGCGCGTCGACATGCTCGGGAAGGTCCGGTCCGGGGTCGACAATGGCGACTTGCCCTCGGCCGATTACATACGTACCCGTGCCGCGGAAGGTGAACGGCCCGGGGTTGCGCGCGACGATCCGACGGATGTGCGGCGAGACAGGCTCGAGAACGCCATAGGCGCAGGTGAAGCTTCGATCGGTGCGGATCACGCGCGTGGAATTCCGGCCGCCGGCACTTCGCTCACGCCATATCCCGCCTCGATCGGGATTCGAAACACCGTTCCCCGGACGGTCTCGGCGATTTCGGGGATGACCGTGACGATACGATCGACACGCGCCGCTCGCACGGCCGCGTCGACGTTCGGCGCGCGGGCAAGCTTGATCAAATTCATTTGGGTCGCGAAAACGAGCTTCGCGGCGCCACGGCCGGCGCGCGCGATCATGTCGGCCGGCCGCGCCCAAAACGCCTCGACGGCCTCCTGCCCGTCGCAACGCGGCGTCTGATCGCCATCGAACGGCGCAAGAAAAAACATCGTGTCGTATCGCTTGGGCCGCCCCTGGGGGGTGATCCAATGGGCGAACGGGACGAGCAGATCGATGGCGATGTCGAGCGCGCCACCGGCGATCAGCCGCGCGAACGATTTGCCGCAGCGCGCGCACAGAGCATCGATCTCGGCGGCGCGCACCAACTGTGCGCCGTCGCGCCTTCGAGCGAGCAGAACGCCGCACTCCTCCCAGGTCTCGCGGATCGCCGCGACCCGCGCCGCCGCACCGGCATCCTCGCTTCGAGCCAACACTCCGTCGCCGGCATCGATCCTGCCGCCCGGAAACACGCATGCTCCGGCGGCGAACCCCGCGGCGTCGTTGCGGGCCGCCATCAGGACCTCGAGCCCGGCGGTGCCGTCGCGAATCAGGACAAGCGTCGCGGCCAGTCGCGCACCAATCTGAGAACCGTCGGTCATGCGGTGTTTTACAGCATCAAGGCATGACCAAGGTCAATCTTCGGCCGCCGGCCGGCCGCGCCCGGCCTGATGGAGCCGGGTTAGGTCTTAGTTCGCCGTCACGCCCGCCGCTTTGAGGATCGGTGTCCAACGCGTGACCTCGCTCTTGACGAAGTCGCCGAGCCACTCGGGCGTGCGCCCCGACTTTTCCGGGATCACGCCACCCAGATCCAGCAGACGCTTACGCGTCCCCTCGTCGTCGAGCGCCTTGACGAGCGCGTCATTGACCTTGGCGACGATATCCTTCGGCGTGCCCTTCGGCGCGAACACGGCGTTCCACGCGCTCACCATATAGTCCGGCATCCCTGCCTCCTTCGTCGTCGGAACATCGGGCAGCGCCGGCGAACGCTGCTCGGTGGCGATGGCATAGGCCTTGATGCTGCCCGCCTTGATCTGTTCGGCGAGGTTGACGATCTGGTCGCACATATAGTCGACCTGGCCGCCGATCAGGTCATTGAGCGCCGGGCCGGTGCCACGGTATGCAACCCGCGTCACCTTCACGCCCATCATCGAGTTGAGCATGGTGCAGGTGGTGAACGACACCGAGCCGACGCCGGCGTGCGCTTCGTTCATCTTCGCTTGGTTCGCCTTAACGTAGGCGACGAATTCGGCCAGCGTCTTTGGCGGCAGATCCTTCTTGGCGACGATCAGGATCGGCGTGCCGGCGGCGAGTCCGACCGGCTCGAAATCCTTGGTCGGATCGTAGCGCAGATTGGGATAAAGCGCCGGCGCCGCGCCATGCGTGCCCATATGCCCCATCATCAACGTATAGCCGTCGGGTCGCGCTTGCGCGCCACGGGTGATGCCGGTGGTGCCTCCGGCGCCGGCCACGTTTTCAACCACGATCTGCTGGCCGAGCGTTTTCGACATGTTCTCGCCGATGATGCGCGCGACGATGTCGGTCGGGCCGCCCGCCGCGAACGGAACGATGAGCGTGACCGGCCTCGTCGGATAGTTCTGCGCGTTGGCGGTTCCCGCGCATAGCGCGGCGACGGCCACAAGCGAGGCGAACAATCGGATCATGACGATCTCCCTTGAGGTCAAACGTCGGGCCTAGACAATCGAACATTCTCCTTCTCGCGCCCGCTCATTCCTGGAACGCCTCCTCGCGACGCCGACGGATCGCCGGAGTCACCGCGATGACGAGGACGATGAGCGCGACGAGCAGCAGGCCGGCGGAGACCGGCCGGTCGATGAAAGTCATGAAATTACCGCGCGACAGCACGAGCGCCTGGCGGAACTTTTCCTCCATCAATCGGCCAAGCACGAATCCGAGCAGCATCGGCGCCGGCTCGAATCCGAACTTGATCAGCGCGTAGCCGAACAACCCGAAGAACGCGGTGAACATCACGTCCGACGGGCTATTGTTGATCGAATAGATGCCGATGCAACAGAAGATGAGGATGGCCGGAAACATCAGCCGGTACGGCACCTTGAGCAACCGCACCCAGAGACCGACGAGCGGCAGGTTGATCACCAGCAGCATCAGGTTACCGATCCACATACTGGCGATCATTCCCCAAAACAGTTCCGGGTTCTTGGTCATGACCTGCGGCCCGGGGATGACGCCGTGAATCGTCATGGCGCCGACCATCAGCGCCATCACCGCGTTGGGCGGTATGCCCAGCGTCAATAGCGGGATGAAGGCGGTCTGCGCTCCGGCGTTGTTCGCCGACTCGGGCCCGGCCACGCCCTCGATGGCGCCTCGGCCAAAACGCGACGGATCGCGAGCTAGTTTTTTTTCCAATGTATAGGACGCGAACGGCCCCAGCACGGCGCCGTTGCCCGGGAGAATGCCGAGTGCCGCGCCCAGGCTCATGCCCCGCAGCATTGGCGCAATCGCCTGCTTCATGTCGTCCATCGAAGGCAGAAGACGTCCGATCTTGCCTTTGACGACATCGCGCGATTCGGGGTTCTCGAGATTTCGCAGGATCTCGGCGAACCCAAAGACGCCCATGGCCAACACGGCGAAATCGATGCCATCGGCGAGCGCGGCAAGGCCCAACGTCAGTCGCTCCTCGCCGGTTTCGAGGTCGGTGCCGACCGTCGAGAGCAACAGGCCGACGACGATCATCGAGATCGCCTTCAGCACCGACCCCCGCGCCAGCACGACGGCGAAGGCGAGGCCCAGGACCATTAGCGAGAAGTACTCAGCCGGGCCGAACAGCAATGCTAGCCCGGTCAGCGGAGCTCCCAGCGCTGCGATGACCAAAGTGGCGAACGTGCCCGAAACGAACGATCCGATGGCCGCGATGCCAAGCGCCACGCCGGCGCGTCCTTGCTTGGCCATCGCGTGGCCATCGAGTGTAGTGACTACCGATGTCGCCTCGCCCGGAATGTTGACCAGGATGGCAGTCGTCGATCCGCCGTATTGCGCGCCATAGTAGATCCCGGCAAGCATGATCAGCGCGCCAACCGGATCAAAGCTGAAGGTCAACGGCAGCAGCATGGCGATGGTGGCGATCGGGCCGACGCCAGGCAGTACGCCGATCAACGTGCCGATCAGCGCGCCGAGGAAGCAGAATGCGAGGTTCTGAAGCGACAGCGCGGTAATGAATCCGAGCGAGAGGTTGGCGAGAAATCCTTCCATTGCCGACGCCTCAATAGCCGATCAGCCAAGGCGCAACCGGGATCGGCAGGTTGAGCGCGAATTTGAACAGCAACAGACAAAAGATCGTAATCACCGTCCCGAAGATGAGCGTCTCGACCGGTCGTGTTTCGCGGCTGGCCATCGCGCTGACCATGACAACCAACGGTCCGGCAACGGCGAGGCCGAGCGGCCGCACCGCGAGCGCGAACGCCACCGCCGCGCCGAGGATGAACACCGGCCCGCGAACGCCCCAACGATCGAGCCCCGCGCCACGAGTCAGGACCGATTCGACGACCAGCGTCACGCCGCACAAGAGCGTAAGGACGGCAAGCGCCCTCGGCAGCATGCCGGACCCGATCTGGCCCAACGTACCGGCGGAAAGATCGGCGCCCTGCCACAACGCGATTATGGCCAACAGGATGAGAAAGACGCCGGCCGCGGCGTCCTGTGGCGCCCGGATCACGGCGCAGTCGCCGAATCGTACGCGCGAATTACTCGACCGCGACGGTCCATCCCGTCGTTCCCCCCGCCTCGACCCCGCGATCTCCTATACCGACCGTCTCCGATCGCGGCGGCACCATTGATTCATTGGCCAGACGGCGAATTAAGTCCAGTGGTCAGTAGACGAAATCGATCGAATCGAGAACCCGATGGGGCACCGGCGCATTCTCAAAAAAACGCTAAAATATCGATGAAAATCAATAAGTTACTCGACACTGTCGCGGCCTCGCGCCGATCGCGAGCCAAGCTCCGAGGCGCCGCCGATAGCCGCCCGCCAGACTCGATCGGTCTTGGCAGCGGAGTCCGGGAAATCGGCTATTTGCTTCGCGACTGTGCCAAGACACGATCGACGAAGCGCGATGCCATGCCAACGTAACCGAGGGGATCGAACAGCCGGTCGAGATCGTCGGCACCGAGATGGCGGCTAATGCGCGGATCTTTTGCAAGCACGTCCTTGAGATGTCGACGCTCGGCGATGGCGCGACGGCATCCTTCCTCGACGAGATCATGCGCGGCGAGCCGTCCGATCCGATCGCCCAGCGCCATCATGACTGCTTCGGCCAGGATCAGGCCGTGCGTCAAATCGAGGTTGGCGCGCATCCGCGAAGCGTCGACTTTGAGTCCGCCGATTGTCTCCGTCATCTGTCGCAACGCGCCAGCGGCGAGCATACAAAGTTCGGGAAGCGTCTCCCACTCGGCGTGCCAACCGCCGAGCCCGCGCTCCTGCTCCTGCACGCTCGCCACCATCATCGTCGCGACCAGGCCGGGCGCGCGGACGGCCGCGGCGAGCACGATCGCCGCGGTGACTGGGTTATGCTTGTGCGGCATGGTCGACGATCCCCCGCGTCCGTCATCCGCCGGCTCGGCGGCCTCGCCGATTTCGTTCAGCGTCAAAAGCGAAACATCGCGCGCCATCTTGCCGAGCGTTCCAACGATGAGGCCAAGCACGGCCGCGACTTCGACAATGCGGTCGCGGTTGGCGTGCCAAGGAAGCATCGGCAGAGCCAGGTCGAGTTCCTTGGCAAGCGCCTCGGCTACCGACAGGCCTTGCTCACCAAGCGCGGCTAACGTCCCGGCCGCGCCGCCGAACTGCAGCGTCAGCACGCGCGGGCGAAGCTGCGCGAGACGCTGTCGATGCCGGTCGATAGCGTCGAGCCATCCTGCCACCCGAAGGCCGAAGGTGATCGGCAATGCGTGTTGCATCCACGTCCGCCCCACCGCCGGCGTTTTCCGGTGGATATCGGCCAGCCGCGCGAGCGCGCCGGCCAGCCGCGCGAGATCGCGATCGATCAAGGCAAGCAATGATCGCAGTTGCAGGACCAGGCCCGTGTCCATGGCATCCTGGCTGGTGGCGCCCCAATGCACATAGCGCGCTGCCTCGGCGCTCTCCGCGGCGACGAGCGCGGTGAGCTGCTTGACCAGCGGGATCGCCGGGTTTCCGGCGCGCGTCGTAGCGACGGCCAGCTTCGAAACGTCGAATAATTCAGCGCGGCACGCTTTGACGATCGTCGGCGCCGCCGCGGCGGGGATGATGTCGAGACGGGCCTCGGCGCGCGCCAACGCTGCCTCGAAATCGAGCATGCCTTGCACGCGCGCGCGATCGGCGAACATCGCCGCCGCCTCGCCGCTCCCAAGCAACGGGCGCAGGAGTTCGAATGTCGACTCGGCGCTCATTCGGTTCGCCTCCGCGGCGCTTTATTGGGCCTTCACGCGTCAAAAAAGACCGTTTCGTTTTCGCCTTGCATGTGGATGTCGAAACGATAGACCGGTCCACCGGGCGCCGATCGTCGCGAAGCGACGAGCGTCTCGCGTCGCTCGGCTGGCACGCTCGCAAGCACGGGATCCTTGGCGTTCGCCGTCGCTTCGTCCGGGAAGTAGATCCGCGTATAGGCATGCGACAGCAGGCCGCGCATGTGAACGATGACGTTGATGTGCGGCGCCTGCCGGCCGTCGACCGAGCCAGGCTTGATCGTCTCGAAAACGAAACGTTTCTCCGGGTCGGCGCCGGTGCCGCAGCGGCCGAAGCCGCCGAAACGGGCGTTCGAGCCGCGCGGGTCCGCCGGGTGCGCATAGCGGCCCATCGCATCCGCCTGCCAGATTTCGACGAGCGCGTCGCCGATCGCCTCGCCCTTGCCGTCGAGGATCCGCCCTTCGACGCGGATTCGTTCGCCCTCGGTTTCCGCTCGAACAAGGCTGCCGCCAGCGATGCCGACAAATGCGTAGCCATACTGCTCTGGCGTCAGCCCGTAGGCGAAGAAAGGCCCGACGGTTTGCGAAGGGGTCTGCTTCAAGACCATCGCTCAGCGCTCCACTGGCGTGGCGTTTCGCCCGCGCAGCACGATGTCGAACACGTAGCCGAGGGCGAAGCTCGGCTCGGTCACGTCAATCGAGAATTTGGCGACCATCGATTCCCGCGCGCCGGCCGGCGAGCTCTGATAGATCGGGTCGATGTCGAGCAATGGATCGCCCGGAAAATACATCTGCGTGATCAGGCGGGTGACGAAGCTCGGCCCGAACAGCGAAAAGTGGATATGGTTCGGCCGCCAGCCATTGTAATGGTTACCCCACGGGTAGGCGCCCGGCTTCACCGTATGGAAGTGATAGCATCCGGCGGCGTCGGTGACGCAGCGACCAGCGCCGAGAAAGTTGGGATCGAGCGGCGCATCATGCTGGTCGACCGTGTGAATGTAGCGGCCGGCGGCGTTAGCCTGCCAGATCTCGATCAGCGTGTCGGGCTGCGGTCGGCCTTCATCGTCGAGCACGCGCCCGGTGACGACGATTCGCTCGCCCAACGGCTCGCCGTTTTTGCGTGCATTCTTGGTCAGATCGGAATCGAGCGGTCCGATACCATCGTGGCCGAAGATCGGACCGGTCAACTCGGAAAGCGTCTGCAATAGAGGTACAAGCGGCTTGGTCGGACCGCGCAGCGCGGTCGACTTGTAATCGGCGTGAATATAAGGTGGATGGACACTCCAATCGCGCGGTTTGAACGTCACGACGCTCATCGATGTTCTCCCCCCTCGCCGCCTGAGCCATCGGCCAACGACGCTTTGGCCAACCCGAAGGCGCGATTGGCCGCGGGCACGCCGGCGTACACGGCGACATGGAACAACGCCTCCCGGATCGCGTCCGGCGTCGCTCCGGTGTTGCGGCTGGCCCGCATGTGCATCTGAAATTCCTCCCAATGGCCGAGACTGGCCAGAATGACAAGCGTCAGCAGCGAACGCGTCGAGGCATCGAGCCCGGGCCGGGTCCATACCGATCCCCAGGCGCTCTCGGTAATGTAGCGCTGGAAGTCCGCATCGAACTCCGTTTTTCGCGCCTCCGCGCGATCGACGTGAGCGTCGCCGAGCACCCGTCGGCGGACGCGCATTCCGGACGCATATCGGTCATCGGACAAGGACCGTCTCCTTTTGTCGCGGCGCTTCAGTCTTTCGCGCGATGCCTCCCATTACAATCGATTCGAAGCCGTCGCTCCATAGGTCACACGAGCGCTTGGGCGGCGATGCGCTCGGCGTGATGGCAGGCGACGGCGCGGCCGTCGACGGTGCGCGCCGCAGGCGCTTCGGCGGCGCAGCGCGAATCGGCATATGGACAACGGCTGTGAAAGGCGCACCCCGGCGGCGGGTTGAGCGGCGAAGGTAGCTCGCCCTTCAGTATCTGCGGCTTGGCACGTCCCTCGGGGTCGACTTGCGGGGTGGCGGCCAGCAGCGCCATCGTATAGGGATGGCGCGGAGTGGCGAACACCCTTTGTTTGTCGCCATGCTCGACCGGCCTGCCGAGGTACATGACCATCACCTCGTCGGCGATGTGCCGGACCACGCTCAAGTCGTGCGAGATAAACAGGTACGCGAGATTGAAGCGCTCCTGCAGGTCCATCATCAGATTCAGGACCTGGGCCTGGATCGAGATATCCAGTGCCGACACCGGTTCGTCGGCGACGACGAGGCGGGGATTGAGCATCAGCGCCCGGCCGATGGCGATGCGCTGGCGTTGGCCGCCGGAGAACATATGCGGATAGCGATCGTAGTGTTCGGACCGCAGCCCGACCGCGGCCAGCATCGCCAGCGCTCGTTCGCGGCGCTCAGCGGCCGAAAATCCGGTGTTGATGATGAGCGGCTCCTCGAGGATCGCGCCGACCTTTCGGCGCGGGTTGAGCGATCCGTAGGGATCCTGGAATACCATCTGCACGGCGCGACGCAAGGCACGACGCGCCTCGCCAGCGGCGACAAAAGGATTCTCGCCCATCAACGTAAGTGTGCCGGATGTCGGCGGCTCGATCAGCGTCACCACGCGCGCCAATGTCGACTTGCCGCTACCCGATTCGCCGACCACGGCGAGCGTACGGCCGGCGCGCAGCGCGAAACTCACGCCGTCGACCGCGCGGAGCGTCGCGTCGCCGCGAAACAGCCCCAGCCTGACCGAATAATTGCGCGTCAACCTATCGGCGGTGACGACGAACTCATGTGATGGCGCAGAAACGGCGCGAGCGGCCATCACGTCGCCTCCAATGGACTGATGCAGCGCGTGTAGCCGGTGGCGTCGCGTACCAGCGGCGGACGGTCGCCGCGGCACGCGTCGACGGCATACGCGCATCGCGGATGAAACAGGCACCCATCGGGTCGATCGTCGAGACCCGGAACGACGCCAGGTATCGCGGCGAGCCGTCGGCGACCGATCGAGCGTTCAGGCAATGCTTCCAGCAGCGCCGCCGTGTAGGGATGCCGCGGCCGGCGGAAAAGCTCCGCCGCCGGACGTTGTTCAACGACCTGGCCAGCGTACATGACGACAACGCGGTGTGCGGTCTCGGCGACGACGCCCATGTTGTGGGTGATCAGCACCAGCGCCATGCCGCGACGGCGTTGCAGGTCGATGAGCAATTCGAGGATCTGCCGTTGAATCGTCACGTCGAGCGCGGTCGTCGGCTCATCGGCGATGAGAAGCTTGGGGTTGCAGGCGATCGCCATGGCGATCATCACCCGCTGGTTCATGCCTCCCGAGAGCTGGTGCGGAAACGCCGACAGCCGCGTTTCTGCATCGGGGATGCCGACTTGATCGAGCAGTTCGACGGCGCGCCGGCGCAACTCGGCGCGCGACCCGCCAAGATGAGTCCGCAATCCCTCGATGATCTGGAAGCCGACGGTGAAGCACGGGTTGAGGCTTGTCATTGGCTCCTGGAAGATCATTGCCACGTCGCGGCCAGTGATATGCCGCCGCTCGCGGTGGCTGAGCGCGAGCAGGTCATGGCCTGCAAAGCTCAGTCGGTCGGCGCTCACCCGTCCGTTGGCCGCGACCAGACCCATGACCGCGAGTGACGATACGCTTTTGCCGGAGCCCGATTCGCCGACGATTCCGACCACCTCGCCTTCCTCGATGCTGAGATCGACTCCTTCGACGGCGCGAACCACGCCATTGTTGGTGGCGAATTCGACCGACAAGTTGAGCACCTCGAGCAACGCCATCTTCATCACCGCTTGAGCTTGGGATCGAGGGCGTCGCGAAGTCCATCGCCCATAAGATTGAAAGCGAGGACGGTGATGAGGATCGCCAATCCGGGAAACGTCACGACCCACCACGCGCGCTGAATGAATTGCAGCGCGTCGGCCAGCATGGTGCCCCATTCGGGCGTCGGCGGTTGCGCGCCGAGGCCTAGGAATCCCAGCGCCGCGGTGTCGAGAATCGCCGTCGAGAAACCCAGCGTCGCCTGGACGATCAGCGGCGCCAGACAGTTCGGAAGCACGGTCTTGAACATCAGTCGCGGCAGTCGTGCCCCGGTGACGCGCGCGGCGGTGACATAGTCCTTCGACAGCTCGGTCAGCACCGAGGCGCGCGTGAGCCGCGCGAATCCCGGCAATACGACGACCGAGACCGCAAGCGTGGCGTTGAACAGGCCGGGTCCGAGAATCGCGACGATGACGATGGCGAGCAACAACGCCGGCAGCGCCAGCAGCGTGTCCATTGCCCGCATGATGGCGATGCCGAGAATTCCGGGAAAGAATCCCGCCAGCAGCCCCAACGTCACGCCGACGACCAGACCAAGGGCGATCACGCTGATTCCGACCAGCATCGACACCCGCGCGCCGTGGATCAGCCGCGACAACATATCGCGTCCGATGTCGTCAGTGCCGAGAATGAAGCGCGTCGAGCCGCCCTCGACCCACGCCGGCGGAGCCAGCAGCGCATCGCGGTACTGCTCGGCCGGCGGGTACGGCGCCAGCGCGTCGGCGAAAACGGCAATCAAAGCCAAAGCGGCGATGATCGCGAGCCCGAGCACCGCGCCCTTGTTCTGGCGAAAGTACCGCCAGAATTCGATAAAAGGGTGCGGCGGAGCGCGATCCTTGGCGAACGTGGCCGCGATTTCGACCGCCATGATCTCACCGGCCCTTTCGAATGCGGGGATTGACCAGCCCATACAGCACGTCCACCGACAGATTGACCAATATGACGATGCTGGCGGCGAGCAGCACACCTCCCTGCACCACCGGGTAATCGCGGCGGCGAATGGACTCGATGAGCCATTTGCCCACGCCGGGCCACGAGAAGATCGTCTCGGTCAAGATGGCCCCGCCGAGAAGCCGGCCGGTTTCGAGGCCGATGACGGTGATTACGGGGATCAGCGCGTTGCGCAGCGCATGCAGCCCGACAACGCGCCATGGCGGCAGCCCTTTGGCTCGCGCGGTGCGGATGTAGTCCTCGTGCAGCACTTCCAGCATCGAGGATCGCGTCATCCGGCCGATGACGGCGAGCGGTACCGTGGCCAGGACGATCGCCGGCAGTACGAGATGCTGCAGCGCCGACTTGAACGCCCCCCACTCGCCGGCAAGCCATGCGTCGAGCAGCACGAAGCCCGTTGCCGGTTCGACGAAATAGCGCACAGACATGCGGCCCGACACCGGAGTCCAACCCAGCGTCACCGAGAACAGCAAGATAAGGAGCAGGCCCCACCAGAAGATCGGCATCGAATAACCGGTGAGCGACAGCCCCATCACCGAGTGATCGAACACCGAGTTGCGCCGCACCGCGGCGACGATTCCAGCCGGGAGCCCGATCAACATGGCGAGAATAATCGCGCTCAGCGACAGCTCGACCGTCGCCGGGAACAGCGAAAGGAATTCCTTGAGCACCGGCTCGCGCGTGATGATGGACTTGCCGAGATCGCCATGTGCCAAGTCGGCAAGATAGTAGCCGTACTGGACGAGGATCGGCTTGTCCAAACCGAGCTCTGCCTTGAGCTGGTTGTAGCGCTCCTCCTCCATGCCGCGCTCGCCCGCCATCAACAGGATCGGGTCGCCCGGAACGAGGCGGATCATGGCGAAGGTCAAAAGCGTCACCCCGATGAAGGTCGGGATGATCAGCGACACGCGGGTCAGCAGGAAGCGCAACATGGCGCGAATGGCCTAGGAGCGCCGCGAAACGACGAGGGGGAGCGTCGCCGCTCCCCCTGGCCGTGCGTCAAGTCGATCGGCCTCGCTCACTCCTTGATGTCGACGCCGTAGAAGATATGGCCGCCGAAGGGGTGGATCTTGAAGTCGATCACCTCTTTTCGGACCGGCTTGTATTGTACCGAATGCGCGACCGTGTACCACGGTGCCTCTTCCTTGAAGATCACCTGCGATTGCTTGTACAGCTCCGTGCGCTTGTTGACGTCGGCGGTCTGCCGCGCCTGGTTGACCAAATCGTCGAACGGCTTGTAGCACCAGCGCGCGCGATTGGTGCCATCCTTGGCGGCGGCGCATCCCAGGAGGACATTGAGGAAGTTGTCGGGATCGCCGTTGTCGCCAGTCCAACCGAGCAACACGGTCTGGTGTTCGCCGTTCTTGGTGCGCTTGAGATACTCCGCCCATTCGAACGTCACGATATTCGCCTTGACGCCGATCTTGGCGAGATCGGCCTGGATCACTTCCGCCATGCGCTTGGCGTTGGGATTATAGGGCCTCTGGACGGGCATCGCCCAAAGGTCGGTCTCGAAGCCGTTGGCCAATCCGGCGGCGGCGAGAAGCTCCTTGGCCTTCGCCGGGTCGTATGGATAGTCCTTGATTGCGTCGTTGTACGACCAGATGGTCGGCGGGATCGGATTGGTCGCCGGCTTGCCGGCGCCCAGGAAGACCGCGTCGATGATCGCCTGCTTGTTGACGGCATAGTTCATCGCCTGACGCACGCGCTTGTCGTCGAATGGCTTCTTTTCGGTGTTGAACGCCCAATAGCCGATGTTGAGGCCTTCCTGCGAAAGGAGATTGATGTTCGGGTCCTTCCTCATCGCCTCGAGATCGGCCGGATTTGGATACGGCATGACATGGCATTCGCCAGCCTTGAGCTTGGCCCAGCGGACCGACGGATCAGGGGTGATCGCGAACACCAAATCATCGATCTTCGCTTTACCCTGCCAGTAGTCGGGGTGCGCCTTGTAGCGAATGACCGCGTCCTTCTGATAGGCAACGAGGGTGAACGGCCCCGTACCCGCGGGCTCGAGGTCGACTTTCTCCGGCGTGCCCGCCTTCATCATCTTGTCGGCGTATTCGGCGGACTGGATCGAGGCAAAATCCATCGCCATGTTGGCGATGAACGGCGCCTCGGGATTGTTGAGCTCGAACACCACCGTGCGGTCGTCGGTCTTGCGGATCGTCTTCAGCAGCTTCGGCATGTCCATGCTGTTGAAGTATTCGTACTTACCCCCGGATACGCGGTGGAACGGATGGTCGGATTTCCACGCGCGATCGAAGGTGAACAACACGTCATCGGCGTTGAAGGGGCGCGAGGGCGTGAAGTTCCTGGTCGTCTGCCACTTGACGTTTTGGCGAAGCTTGAACGTATAAACCTTGCCGTCCTCGGACACCGCCCAGGATTCGGCGAGGCCGGGCACGATCTTGGTCGTCCCGCGCTCGAATTCGACAAGCCGGTTATAGACTTGACGCGCCGAGGCGTCGAAGGTCGTACCGGCGGTGTAAAGCGCCGGATTGAACCCCTCGGGGCTGCCTTCGGAACAATAGACCAGGGTCTTGCCTTCCGCGGTAGCGACGTGCGCCATGGCAAGCGCGACGCCGACCGCGAGGGTGGCGATATGTCGTTGCAAGGATTCCTCCCATCGGTAGGCTCGCAGGGACCGCCCACGAGCGTCTTGATTCTCCCCGCCGCGGCTCGGCGTGGTCGCTGATCTATACCGCGCGCCGGTTGATCTGTGTATTAACAGCTTCTCCGCCGGATTGGGAGTCCGTCGCCTGGCAGCGCTATGTCGCGCGCCCAGGCGCGCGCGATGCCGCAACCATTGCGATAAGTTACGAGGTTTCGGAGATTCGGCGACGCGGGGTTATCTCGGCAACGCCGGCGCCCCGCCAGCTCTGCTCTCCGCAAGGCATTTCCTGATATGAACGTACTAGTTCGAACAAATTTGATTTCTTCCCAGCCTGTGGGCATAGCACCGAGCGACCCGCCCGAGATCATCGGCGAATTCGGCTGCGCCCGCGCTTTCTAGGCGCCGGAAGTTTATTGGGATTGCCGCACGATGCGTCGCGTGTTGGTTCTTAATGGACCCAACCTAAATCTGCTCGGCGTCCGCGAGCCCGCAATATACGGACCCGACTCGTTGAGCGATATCCGAGCTGCTCGTCGGGCTCCTGCTCATCGGCCGCCCGGTCTTGTTCAGCACAATCATCGTATGCGGCCTGTCGATTCTCCATCGCGGCCTGCCGGAGATGCTGCTGGCACAACAGATTTTCTCCGGCCTCGACTCTTTCCCGATCATGGCGATTCCGCTGTTCATCCTGGCCGGCGAGCTGATGAACGAAAGCGGCATCGCCGACCGCATCATTCGCATGGCGAGCGCGTTCGTCGGCCATGTCTGCACCGGATTGTGCCAGGTGGCAATCCTGTCGTCGGTCATCTTCGCCGGAATATCGGGCTCGGCCGTCGCCGACGCATCGGCGCTGGGACCCGTGTTCAATGCGGCGATGGAGCACGAGGGACATCCGCAAGACTTTTCCGGCGCCATTCCCGGACTGTTGCTCGGCGGCGCACTCGCCGTCATCGCCTTCTTCAATGCGCGGTCCATCAGTCCGCCGCCGGCTCCGCGCCAGAACCTGGTTGGAATTCTCGCCGCGCTAAAGGCCGGCGTGATCCCCCTGCTCATGCCAGTCATCATCCTGGCGACAATTCTCGGCGGCGTCGTCACGTCGACCGAAGCCACGGCGGTGGCCGTTCCATATGCGCTGGTGGTGGGGATGTTCATACCGCGCACGATCACGTTTGGCGCGTTGGTCCGCGCCATTTCCAGCAGCATGCTGCTGTCGGCGGTCGTCTTGTTCATCATCGCGGCGGCCAATCTCCTGAACTGGCTTTTGACGACCGAGCAGATTCCGAAACGTTTCACCGCCTTTGTGATCGGACAGGTCAAGGATCCCGCTCTGTTCCTAATTCTGGTCACCGTCCTTCTGCTCATCGTCGGGTGCCTGATTGAAGGCCTCGCGGCCATGATCATTTTGGTGCCGATCCTGGCGCCAATCGCGGTGCGCTTCGGCATCGATCCGGTGCATTTTGCGATGGTCGTCGTCGTCAACCTGATAATCGGCCTGATTACCCGCCCGATGGGGTTGTGCCTGTTCAAGGCCGACGGGGTCGCGCGGGTCGGTTCGCCGACGATCTTGCAGCAAATATGGCCGCTATTGGCCGCCGAGTTGCTCGTTCTGGCGGCGGTGACGCTCGTTCCGGAGCTCTCCATCTTCCTGCCGCGGATCGCCGGTTACGGCTGATCGCGGCGCGACAAGCTCTTCGGGCGGTTTCATGTGTCGGAACATGGCGAGCAGCGAAAGATCATAGACGATTTTCAGCAATCCGCAGAGCAGCAGCGGCCAAGCGAATGGCGACGCCGAGAACAAGTAGCCTGCGAGCGCCGGGCTCGCCGCCGACGCGAGGCTCCGCGGCACCGAGGTCAGGCTGGCGGCCGCCGGACGCTCGGCGGGCGTAACGATCGCCATGACGTAGGAGGTGCGTGTCGGCACATCCATTTGCGACAGCAGGCTGCGCAGTAGCAATAACGCGATGACCAGCGAAAGTTCGGTGACGAACGGAATCATCAGCAAGATGAAGTTGGCCGGCAGATGCGTGAATACCATCGTGTTGACCAACCCGAAACGCCGCGCGACACGCGGCGCCACCAGCAGCGACACGGAAGTGAGAATGCTTGACCAGAAAAAAATGCTGGCGGCGAGTCCAAGGGAAAGGTCGAATCGCTGGAACAACCAAAGCGCCAGGATCGATTGCACGACGAACCCGCCGGCAAAGGCATCGAGGCTGAACAACGCCGCCAGCCGATAAACGACGCCCCGCGACGGTCCGAGCAGCCGCGACCTCTTGACTTCATCGGCGGCCGGCAGCGGCGCGATCCGCCGATAGATCATGCCGGTGGCAAGCCCAATCACCGCGTAAATGACGAACATCGCCCGCATCGCCGTAAGCGCGTCGATGCCAAGGCGTGCCACCGCGGCATCGGGGGCGGCGGCCAGCAGCGTGCCTAGCGCCGCCGCAAGCGTTCCCGCCAGGCTGTAGCGGGCAAACAGCGCGGTCCGCTCGCGGTCGGCGATGGCGCGCGACAGCAGGGCGTGCTCGAGCGGCAGAAATATGCTGACGTCGCCGGCGGACGGATTCAGCGTACCGACAAAGGCGACGGCAAGGAGCGGCCAGAACGACTCAAGCCCGGCGAAGCCGAGCCCGGTGCCGACCATCAAGGCCGCTGCGGCGAGAAGAACGATGTGAATTGCCACCCGGCCGGCGAGCGCGCCGACGGCGATCGTCATGCCGGCCGAGCCAAGCAAGGTCGCGGTGGCGATCAGGCCAACGGCAAGCGCATCGAAGCCGAGCGCCAGGAGATAGGCGGGCAGGAGAATGCTGACGAATCCGTCGGCGAACGCGCGCAACGCGCGCGCGGCCAACACGCGTGCGGCGTCGGGATGCGCGGTTTGCGGCAGAAGGCGTATTCGCGGGTCCAAAGGGCTAGCTGGCTCAAGATGGCGATGCGCGTCGGGCGTTCGCCGGTAACCGCGGCCGTCGCCAATGCCGCCAAATCCGGCGAGCCGCCCCCTGCCGTTGACTCCCCGCTTCGCAGTATGCTGATGTTCGAGCGAAATACGCAAAAAGATAACGCTCAAATCTATCAACCCGGAGGGAGGAACTGCCATGTCTGCCGCCTTGTGTGGCCGGACGATCGCTGCCGTAATGGCGCTGGCGATCGTCGGGCCGTTCGCGCCGTCCGCATCAGCGCAATGGAAGCCGACTCGCGACGTCGAGTTCGTCATACCCTACGGCCTCGGCGGCGGCGCCGATCTCCTGGCCCGCACCGTGATCAAGATCATGACCGAGGAGAAGCTGGTTCCAACCGCGGTCGTGGCGGTGAATCGCCCTGGTGGCGGCAGTGCGGTGGGCGTCGGAGCGGTCGTCGCCACCAAGCGGGGCGATCCGCACACGCTGGTGCTGATCAATCCGCAGACGCAGATCACCCCGCTTCGCGTCGCCGACGCCAAGGGCTGGCGCGATTTGACGCCGGTCTTCAACTTGATGCTCGACGACTATCTGCTATTCGTACGCGCGGCCTCGCCATACGCCAACGCGGCGGACATGGTGAAAGCGGCCAAAACGCGTCCGCCGCGTAGCATCTCCGTCGGATCGGCAGGCACCGCCGACGACATGGCGATCGCCGTGTTTCAGGCAGCCTCGGGCGTCTCGCTCAATATCGTCCGCTTCAACAGCGGCGGCGAGGTGTTGACGGCTATGCTCGGAGGGCACGTCGACATGGCGGCCGGCAATCCGCTCGAGTTCATGGGTCATTTGCAAAGCGGCGCGGCGCGCGCGCTCGGCGTTTTCCGTCCGACTCGCTTCGAGGCGATGTCGAACGTGCCGACCATGAAGGAGCAGGGGATCGACGTTGCGCCGTTCCAAATGTGGCGCGGCGTTGCGATGCCGCCGGCGGCGCCTCCGGAGGCAGTGGCGTACTGGAACGACGTCTTGCGCAAGGTGGCCGAGACCAAGGCGTTCCGCGATTACATCGCCACCAACGTGGCGGCGCTTCATCTCCTGGGGCCGGCCGAATTCAACCAATTCCTCGAATCGCAGGAGGCGCTCTACAAGCGCATGCTGGCGAGCCTCGAACAGCCGAAATGACGACGCCGGCGAAGATCGTCGCCGTCGACGCCATCCCGATCAACGTAGCAGGACCACGTCCGTTCCGGATCTCCGAGGGTCAGGCCGCAACGCACACTTCGGTCCTGCTGCGTTTGCTGACCGATCGCGACGGCGTCGAAGGCAACGCCGAAATCGTCTGCGCGCCGCCGGGCAAGCCCGAGGAGTTTCCCGAGGAGATACTGGGCGCCATCGATCGCTACGTCGCGCCCGCGCTGGTCGGGGTCAACGCGACGAACCGGCGAGAGACGACGGCGAAGCTCGAGCGTGTTCTCAAGGGGCGGATTTGGACCAAGGCAGCGGTCAATGTCGCCCTGCACGACCTGCAAGCGAAGCTTCTCGGCGTCTCGGTGTCGGCGCTCCTCGGCGGCCGTGTCACGCCCGAGGTCTCGGTGATCGGTCCGGTCATCGGCATCGCGCCACCCGATGACATGGCAGCCATCGCCGCCGAGGAAGCGAAAGCAGGATTCGCCGCGATCAAGATAAAGATCGGCGATACCATCGAGAGCGACGTGGCGCGGATCGCCGCGGTGCGCGAGGCGATCGGTCCACGGATTCGGCTACGCGTCGACGCCAATGACCACTATCGCCCGGCCGATGCAATTCGCGTCGCGCGCGCCATCGAGCGATACGACATCGAGCATCTCGAGCAGCCGGTGGCGCGCGGCGATCTTCTCGGAATGGCCGAGGTGCGCCGGAGCGTCGGCATACCGGTGATGACTGACGATGCAGTCGCCACGCCGCAAGACGCGATGACGGTGGCGCGGTTGGGCGCCGCCGACCGGGTCAAGGTCAAGGTCACCAAGCATGGCCTCGACGGGGCGCAGCTCATTATCGGCCTGCTCGAGGCGTCGGGAATCGCCTGCGTCCTCGGCCATGTATTCGAAATGGGGCTCGCCGGGCTCGCCGAGGCGCACCTAGCGGCGGTTGCCCGCAATCTTGTCCCGCCCCACGAGATCGGTTCGATGCAGCCGATGGGAACCACCGCCGATATCGTTGCAAACCTCAATCGGCCGCGCCCGGCGTCGATCCGACTTCCCGATGGGCCGGGCTTGGGCGCCGTCCTCGATTGGGAGGCGATCGATGCGATGCGCACCGACGGCCGCCGTCACAAGGGGGCGGCATGAGCGGGGGCGAACGGGTATTGGCGGGCGTCTTCGGCCTGTTCGGCGTTTTTTGGATCGTCCAAGCTCTCGGCCTGCGCTATTGGGGCGATTTCGCGCCGGGGCCGGGCTTTTTACCGCTTTGGCTCGGGATTACGCTCGTCGCGCTGGTGGCGATTCACTTCTTCACGTCGCTTCGACGCGCGCCGGCCGATGAAGCCGTTGAGGCTTCGCCGCGATTGGGACGTATCGCGGCGATCGTCGCCGGATTTGTCGCCTGCATTGCGATCATCGAATGGCTCGGCTTCGCCGCCTCGGTCGCCGCCTATCTCGCCTTCCTGCTCGGCGCTGTCGAACGTCAACGGCCTGCGGTGGTCGCCGGCGTCACGATCGGAACCACCGTGACACTTCATCTGATCTTCAGGACTTGGCTCGGCGTCCCGCTGCCGGAGGGCCCGTGGGGTTTCTAGGATGATCGCCGCCAGCCGCCTCGCGTGCGATTAGCGCCATGGAGCTGCTCACCCTCCTCGGCCATGGGATGGCGTTGGCGTTCACGCCGAAATATCTCCTGTTCTGCTTCGTCGGCGTACTGCTGGGCCAGGTGATCGGCGCCCTTCCAGGCATCGGCCCTTCGGCCGGCGTCGCGGTCCTCCTGCCGCTGACGTTTGGCGGCGATCCGACCGCTTCGACCATCATGTTCGCCGGTATCTATTACGGCGCGCAGTACGGGGGCACCATCACCTCGGTTTTGGTGCGTATTCCCGGCGAATCGTCGAGCGTGATGACCAGCCTCGACGGTTACGAGCTGGCCCAGCAAGGTCGCGCCGGCCCCACCCTGGGGATCGCCGCCCTCGCCTCGTTCATCGCTGGCACGCTCGGCACGCTGGGACTGACCGTCGCCGCGCCGATGCTGGCGCAGGCCGCGCTCGCGTTCGGCCCGCAGGAGTATTTCGCGCTCATCGTCATGGGCCTATGCGCCCTTGCGCTGGTCGCAGGCTCGTTGCTCAAGGGCCTGATCATGGGCGTCGTCGGGCTGTCGCTGGCGACGATCGGCGTCGATCCGCAGATCGGCACCACGCGCTTCACGCTAGGCCAGATCTGGCTGCTCGACGGCATCGAGTTCATCGTCCTGGCGGTGGCGTTCTTCGGTATCGGCGAGGTGCTGGCGCAGGCCGAGCGCGGCATCCCACGCGGTCAGGTCGATACGCGCATTCGCAATGCTTATCCAACCAAGGCCGATTGGATCGCGTGCCGCTGGCCGACGCTGCGCGGCACGGCCATCGGATACTTCATCGGCGTTCTGCCGGGGGCGGGAGCGACCATCGCCTCGTTCATTGCCTATGCAGTCGAGAAAAAAATGTCGCGCACGCCCGAGCGGTTCGGCAAGGGCGCGGTCGAGGGCGTGGCGGCTCCCGAAGCGGCGAACAACGCGGCGGCGGCCGGCGCCATGGTGCCGATGTTCGCGCTCGGCATCCCCGGTTCGGGCACTACGGCGGTGATGCTGGGAGCGCTCATCATGTTCGGCCTGCGTCCGGGGCCGGCGTTGTTCGAGCAGAACCCGGATTTTGTCTGGGCGATCATCGCCAGCATGTATGTCGGAAACGTCATCTTGCTGCTGCTGAACCTGCCGCTGGTCGGGATCTTCGCCTTCCTTCTTCGCGTGCCCTACGCGATCCTTTATCCCATCATTCTCGCCTTGTGCATCGCCGGCGTATACAGCCAGTCCAATAGCCTGACCGATCTCTGGCTCGCCTGCGGATTCGGCGTGCTCGGATACTTCATGAAGCGGTACGAGTTTCCGGCCGCACCCCTCATACTCGGCCTCGTCCTCGAGCCGCTGCTCGAGAATTCGTTGCGGCAGTCGCTGACGCTGTCGCATGGCGATTTCCTACCTCTGGTGATGCGGCCGATCGCCTTCGCGCTGTTCGCGATAACCTTCATCATTGTCGTGGCACCGTTCAGCGCCCGCGTGTGGCGGCGACTGTCCGTGGCAAACTAACTCACCACCGACCAAGGGATGTCCATGAATCTGCGCGATAGAATCGGCATCGATCTCGGACGCAAGATCCGCCTCGAGGAGGGAATCGAGTGGGCGGCGCGTCATGGAGTGCGATTCATCGACTGCGAGATCGACGGCGATCCCAACGCGCTGCTGTCGTTCGACGATGGCCGCGCCCGCGGCGTCCGCCGGCTGTGCGAGCGGCATGGCGTGCGCCTCGGCTTGCACACGCTCTCGGCGGTGAACGTGGCCGAGACGTCGCCGTTTGTCAGCGACGCCGTCGATGCTTATCTACGCGCTTATGTCGAAGCCGCGCGCCGGCTAGACGCCGGTTGGATCGTCGTTCACGGCGGGTTCCATTTCACCGGCGACTACAAGGCGCGGCTGGCGGCGTCGGTTGAGCGACTGGAGCGCATCGTCGCTTACGCCGAGCAGATCGGCGTCCGCCTGTTGCTCGAAAATCTCAACAAGGAGCCGGACGACGCCGAGGTCCATTATCTTTGCTACAACATCGAGGAATGTCGGCATTATTTCGAGCGCATCCAGTCACCCAATCTCGGTTGGTCGTTCACCGTCAACCACGCGCACATGGTGCCAGGAGGCATCGACGGCCATATCGACGAACTCGACCTGGGGCGCTGCGGCGAGGTGCGGCTCGCCGACAATCGCGGCGAACGCGAGGAGCATCTGATGCCCGGCAAGGGAACGATCGATTTTTCGCGGATGTTCGCGCGGATCGAAGGCGCGGGCTATCGAGGGCACTACATGTGCGCCTTCGGCTCGCTCGACGACATGATTACCGGGCGCGACTATCTGGCGCGGGCGGCGAAAGCCTGACGCGATCGACCGCGAATTCAGTCGGGCGCTTGCGTTTCCCGTCGGCGCGAGGCGCCGCGGGTCATCCGCAGCTTGAACTCCGTTGGCGCGAACAGGCGGAGATCGGGCAGAAAGTTCTCGCGCTCGAGATATCCGACATCATCTTTCGTCACCGGCCCGACGAAGAGGAGCTTGCGCCGCGCCGAATAGCGCGCGTTCTCGGGTCCGAGGATCTTTTGCAGCACGTAGCACGTCAGGAAATGATCGTCGACGATGGCCCGTACTGGGCGCGAGGAGCGGCGAATTATCTCGATAAGGTCGGTATTGAACAGCTTGTCGCCGTTCACCGGCGAACGGCGGTCGGGGCCGTCGGAGAACACGAAATCGTACGGCCGATCGGGAACGCCGCTATATCCCACCCCGCGAAAGCACTTGAAAACCGCGTCCTGCTTGGCGCTGAGCACGAACTCGACATATGGCAGCAGTTCGGCGGGAAAGCGCGCCTTGGCGTTTTCGAGCCACGCCGCATTGTCCTCCATCGAAGTAATCCGGCCGCGACCATGACCGTCGACCTCGTTCTCGCGTAGCGCTTGCGCAAGCGCGATGGTCGAAAGCCCGGTGCCGCATTCGAGAATCTCGCGCGGCTTGTGCCGACGAACTTCGTCGTAAAGCGTCAGGTAATCGGAATACGATACGCCGGTCACCGGGTTGCCGGTCGCTGCCGCCTGTAGCAAATTCCACAGCGCACAGTTTCGCCGCAACGCTCGCTCCGCACGCCGCTCGTCTTGGCGAATCAGCCATGAAAGAAGCCACGCTCGCGGCCGCCCAAACAGCGCCAGGCGCCGCGATCGGATTTCAAGCAGCCGTGCTTGCGGAGTGACGCGAGTGTCCATGCGAAGCTCTGCGCGAAGAGATCCCGACGACGTCGACAATATCCGGACGCGGGCGATCCTCCAATTCTGGATTCTCCGCCGCAGGGCCGCCGGAGGAGCCTATTTCTTGCCCGCTCACGCCAACGCCTGATCAAGATCGGCGATGAGATCGGCGGAATTCTCGATGCCGACGGAGATACGGATTAAAGCGTCGCTGAGCCCGATTTCTTCGCGCAGTTCGCGCGCGACGCCGGAATGCGTCGTTGAAGCGGGATGCGAAATTAGCGTCTCAGTGCCGCCCAGACTGACCGCGAGCTTCATGATTTGCAGCCGGTCCAGCAGCGCGAATGCCTCACGTTCGCCGCCCTCGACCTCGAAGGAGAACGTCGATCCGGGCGCCGAGCATTGGCGATCGAAGACCGGCTTGCGCGGGTCAGCGGTGTCGAGACTTCCCAAATAGTGAACGGCGCGGATCTTGCGGTGACGGTCGAGATACTCGGCGACAAGTCGCGCGTTGTCGTTGGCGCGCTCGGTTCGGACCGCCAGCGTCTCGAGCGATCGCAGCAACATCCAGCACGAGTGAGGGTCGAGCTGCGTCCCCAGCGCGCCGCGCAGAAGGATAATCTTGCGGATCAGTTCATCCGAGCCGCTGACCCCGCCGGCGACCAGGTCGCTGTGGCCGCCGGCGTACTTGGTCAACGAATAAATCGCTAAGTCCGCACCGTGCTGGAGCGGTTTCTGATAAAGCGGTCCGAGCATCGTATTGTCGACCGCGATCGGCGGTCGATACCCCTGTCGCCGTCCGACGTCGTCGGCGATCTCAGCGACCGCCCGCAAATCGACGAGGCCGTTGGTCGGATTGGCCGGCGTTTCAAGCATGATGAGGCCGATGCGCCCCTTCGCCATCGCTTCGGCGGCCGCCGCGGCGATCTTCGCCCCATCGATCCCATCGCCGAAGCCGGCCGATGCCACGCCGAATGCAGCAAGTTGGTTTCGGATCAGGGTCTCGGTGCCTCCATAGAGCGGTCGGCTGTGCAGAATCGCGTCGCCCGGACGCAAGAAGGCGAGCATCACGGTAGCGATTGCCGCCATGCCGCTGGCGAAGACCGCGGCGTGCTCCGCGTCGTCCCAGATCGCCAGACGGTCCTCGAGGATCTCGAAATTCGGATTGTTGAACCGCGAATAGACTAGGCCGGCGCGCTCGCCTTCACGGGGCGCCCGACGCCCAGCGGTGAGATCGAAGAAGTCCTTGCCCTGCTGGGCGCTTTCGAAGACGAAAGTGGAGGTAAGGAAGATCGGCGGTTTAAGCGCGCCTTCGGAGAGGGCGGGCGAGTATCCGTAACCCATCATCAGCGTCTCGGGACGAAGTCGATGGCCGTCGACCGTCCGGCTGCGATAATTCGACGTCTTCATGGATTGCTCCTTGGTTTTCGGCGCATGCGCCGGCGTGCCCTCAATCCAGCTTGAACCCTTTTTCGCGCACGAATCGCCCGAACTCGGTCCGCTGCGGAATCGAGTATTGCCGCGCCTTGTCTTCGGACCAGCCGTAATCGGGCGTCGCGCCGAACTGCTCGACGAGACGTGGGCGTAAATAAGGCTGAATGGCGCGACGACGAGTATCGTAGGCATCGACTAGCTCCCGCGCCCGCGCATCGTCGAATGTTTCGTCATGCACCGTCGCCGCGAGCGGCAGGCGCGGGCTAAGCGCGCCGGCGTCCGCCGGCCAGCCGGCCAGCAGCCCCGCCACGGGAACGACATAATCGGGCAGCGCCAGCAACTCGCTCACCGCGAACGGATGGTTGCGGATCTGGCTGATCGGACAGCATCCGAGTCCGACCGCTTCGGCGGCGGCGACGAGCCAGGCCAAGACGATCGCCGCATCGACACAGGCGTTGAAGAACGCATCGAGGTGGTCGTTGGCGAAGCGTCGGCCGCGCCAATCGTGCAACTGACGTTGCCGCCGATTGTTGCCGCAAACGACGAGAAAGACTGGCGCATCGTACATCCATTGGTCGCCGCCGGAGAGTTCGACCAACCGGCGTCGCCTCGTCGGCTCGGAAACAATCACGATATCGCGCTGCTGAAGATCGCTCTTCGTCGGCGCCGAAAGCGCGATCGCGCAAAGAAGCCTGACGAGGTAGAGATCGACGGGGCGCGAGTCATAGCGGCGAATGACGCGGTGATCGGCGAGCCCCGTCAGCGCCGCGACGCTCGATTGAGGCGCGGCCTCTGCTATGCGCTCCGCATCGCCGAAGCGCATGTGTAGCGTCTTTTGGAGATGCGCGCGCTGACCGATCGTCATGACGGTCACGCCTGCGCCGCGAGTGGTCGCATTTCCATGACGCCCACTCCGGTTGACCCCGGGCATGCCTTGATTGTGGATTCGAACCGCTCACCACTTTCGCGACGATCCCTGCTCATCGACTTCGCCCTTCTTCGTGATGGTGGATGTCCGCGGTAGTCAGCCTACCGAATGCCGAAGCGTTGACCAGCCCTGCGGCCGGTCTGCAATATGAATGAAGCGGACCTTACCCGCCGCCTGGGCTGTCTCCTTGCTTGCTGGCTGCCCCGAGGGTAGGCCCAAGGATACCGCACAACGCATTGAGCTTGGCCGGATATCTAGGCCAGACTGGGCCGTACGGGGCCGACGCCAGCGCTGGCGCCATTGGGTGTGATGCTCGTCACTGCGTCCGACGTCGGAATAGGGACAGAAGATGCCGCGCGGCGTCCCGCCAGGTCGGTTGAGCGCCTCGCGACTGAATCATGATACGGAAAAATGGCGCGTGTTTCCTGCGGCTGCGACAGCCATGCACTGTTACTACCTCTGTACGGCGCCGCTGGCCGCCTTGGCACGTGCCGATCGGCCGTGCAGGGGCGATCAAGTTCTAGGCACGCCGCCATTCGCCGGCCGCACCAATACCATCCATCGTCGCGGATCAGCGATGAGCGATCGACAGGTGACGCGGAACGGGCGCGGTGGTAGACCTGTCGCGTTTTCCAGGGGCATTGGAAAATAATCATGCGGGCATTCATCTCTCGGCGTTGGCTGGGCTCACGGCGCGGTCGCAGGAGCGCCGTCCGCCTCGCCACGGTCGCAACGGTTCTGAGCGCCGCGTTTATTGCCGGCTGCGACGATGCTCCCGCGCCGCAGGCTACGCCACCGCCACCGCCGGTCACGGTAGCCAAGCCGGTGGTCAAGGACATTATCGAGCTCGACGAGTTTACCGGCCGCTTCGAGGCAATCGCCGCAGTCGATCTACGCGCGCGCGTCGGCGGCTATCTCCAGTCTGTGCACTTCACTGACGGCGCGATCGTCAAAGAAGGCGATCTCCTGTTTGTGATCGACCCACGCCCATTTCAAGTCGCGCTCAACCAGGCCGAAGCGGCGTTGAACGCCGTGCGAACGCGCCTCGATCTCGCGCGAATCGAGCTCGATCGCGTCGAGCGATTGACACGAACCGGCGTCGCGGCCGAACGCACGCTCGACGAGCGACGTCAGCAATTTCAGGCCGCCCAGGCCGAGCTAGCGGGCGCCCGCGCCGCAATCGACCAAGCGAAGCTCGATTTGAGCTTCAGCGAGATTCGCGCGCCGATCGCCGGCCGAATCGGCCGCAAGCTCGTCTCCGAGGGCAACCTGGTATCGGCGAACGACACGTTGTTGACGACGATTGTCGCGCTCGACCCGATCCATTTTTATTTCGACGTCGATGAGCGATCCTATCTCGCTTACTTACGTATGTCGCGCGAAGGTACGCGCCCGCTGGGTCGGACCGACGGCTACGATGTTTCGGTCATCCTGACCGACGAACAATCGCCTTCACGCCAAGGGCGCGTCGACTTCGTCGACAACCGGCTCGATCCGGCGACCGGAACGATGCGTGGCCGCGCCGTGTTCGATAACTTCGATTATTTCCTGACCCCGGGCATGTTCGGGCGTCTCGCCATTCCCGGAAGCCCACTTTACAAGGCGGTACTTGTTCCCGACGAAGCGATAGTCGCCGACCTCGAGCGGCGGTTTGTCTATGTCGTGGCCGCCGATGGGACGGTGAGCCAGCGAATTATTCGGCCCGGTCCGCGCCACGATGGATATCGCATCGTCCGCAGAGGCTTGACGGGCGACGAAACGATCATCGTCTCCGGCGTTCAGCGCGCGCGCTTCAGCGGCAAGGTGACGGCCAAGCCGATCACTTTGCCGCCGACGCGCGAAGGTTCGCAAGCGACGACAGCGCCGAACTGATCGAACCATGCGTTTCGCCCATTTTTTCGTCGATCGGCCGATTTTCGCCTCGGTTCTATCGATCGTCACCGTCATCGTTGGCGCCATAGCCTTCACCGCGCTGCCGGTCTCCGAATATCCAGAAATCGCACCGCCGAACATCGTCGTCCGCGCCTCCTACCCGGGCGCGAACGCGGAGACCGTCGCCGCTACGGTCGCCACCCCGCTCGAGCAGGAGATCAACGGCGTCGAGGACATGCTCTACATGTCTTCGTACTCGACAAGCGACGGGGCGATGCAACTCACGGTAACCTTTCGCGCCGGCACGGATCTCGATATCGCGCAAGTTCTGGTCCAGAACCGGGTTGCCATCGCCACGCCGCGCCTGCCCGAGGAGGTACGCCGTCTGGGCGTGACCACCCGCAAGAGCTCACCCGATCTGATGATGGTCGTGCATATGCTCTCCCCCGACCAGACGCACGATCAGCTTTATATCTCGAACTATGCGCAGCTTCGTGTACGCGATACCTTGCTGCGCCTCGACGGCGTGGGCGACATCATCATCTTCGGCGCGCGCGAGTTCTCGCTACGCGTCTGGCTCGATCCCGAAAAGCTCGCCAGCTACGGCCTCGCCGGCGGCGACATCGTACGCGCCCTCCAAGAGCAAAACGTGCAGGTCTCAGGAGGCGCGCTCGGCCAGGAGCCGGCGCCGGCCGATAATCTCCTCCAGCTCGTCGTCACGACGCAGGGCCGGTTCGAGGATATCCGGCAATTCCGCGACGTGATCGTTCGCGCCACCGCCGACGGCCGTCTCATTCGCGTTCAAGACGTGGCGCGGGTCGAGTTTGGCGCGCGCGAGTACGTGACAAACAGCTATCTCAATGGAAAGCCGGCGGTCGCCCTCGCCATCTTTCAGCGCCCCGGGACCAACGCGCTTCAGGCAGCCGCCGACATCATCGCGCGGATGGAGCAACTCAAGCGCGATTTCCCGGATGGTATCGACTATCAAATCGTCTACAACCCCACTGAATTCATCGCCCAGTCGGTGAACGAGGTATACATCACGCTGTTCGAGGCGATCCTGCTCGTCGCGCTCGTTGTCGTCGTCTTTCTTCAAAACTGGCGCGCCTCGCTCATCCCGATCCTGGCGATCCCGGTATCGCTCGTCGGCACATTCGCCGTCATGGCGGCGCTCGGGTTCACGCTCAATGTCCTGACGCTTTTCGGCCTGGTGCTGGCGATCGGGATTGTCGTCGACGACGCAATCGTCGTCGTCGAGAACGTCGAACGCAATATCGCCGACGGCATGTCCCCGCGCGACGCCGCCCACGAAACGATCGACGAGGTCGGTACCGCGGTCGTCGCCATCGCCGTGGTGCTGTCCGCGGTGTTCATTCCGACCGCGTTCATCCCGGGTATCTCCGGACAGTTCTATCGCCAATTCGCGTTGACGATCGCCACCGCCACGATCCTGTCGGCGATCAATTCGCTGACGCTTTCGCCAGCACTGTGCGCACTTCTACTTCGCCGCCACGATGCGGGCCACGCGCCGCGTTTGGCGATTTTGCGGTTCGGCCGGTGGTTGAGCGATCGCTTCAATGGCGGCTTCGACCGGATGAGCCGCGGCTACGGCGGGGCGGTCGGCTGGGTGGGGCGCCGCAAGGCGTTCATGCTGGTGGTCTACGCCGGGCTTGCCGCGCTGACGGTTCTCACCTTTCAGCGCGTCCCAGGCGGTTTCATTCCGCAACTCGATCGCGGCTACGGTATCGTCGTCATTCAGTTGCCCGAGGGCGCGTCGCTCGCGCGCACCGACGCCGTGGTGCGTCGCGCCTCGGATATCGCGCTTGCCACGCCCGGCATCCGCAACGCCGTCGCATTTGCCGGCTTCTCGGGCGCCACGTTCACAAACGCGCCCAACGCCGCGGTCGTGTTCGTCGCCTTTCGGCCGTTCGCCGAGCGTGTCGAGCTAGGTCTTTCGGCTGGCGCGATTATCGGCCAACTCTTCGGCCGGCTGCAGGCGATCGACGAGGCTTTCATCATTGCGATTCCGCCGCCGCCGGTCCCCGGTATCGGCAACGCCGGAGGATTCAAGCTGCAGGTGCAGAACCGAACCGGCGACGATGTTGGTTCGGTGATGGCCGCGGCTTATCGGATCATCGGCCAGGCGCGGCAGACTCCCGGCCTGCAGGGCGTCTTCACGACGTTCAGCGCCAGCTCGCCGCAGGTCTTCCTCGAGATCGACCGCACCAAGGCGCAAATGCTCAACGTGCCGATCGCCAACATCTTCGAAACGCTGCAAGTCAATCTCGGCTCGGCCTACGTCAACGATTTCAACGCGTTTGGCCGCGTCTACCAAGTGCGGGTCCAGGCCGACCAGAATTTCCGCGTCGAACGCGAGGATATTCAGCGCCTGAAGGTCCGCAGCGCCGCCGGCGCGCTCGTCCCGCTCGGGACGCTGGTCAATATCGTCGACCGTGCCGGCCCCGATCTCGTCCAGCGATACAACACCTATGTTTCGGTGCCGGTTCAGGGGAACGCCGCGCGTGGGACGTCTTCGGCCGAGGCGCTCTCGGCGATGGAGCGATTGGCCGGCGACTTGCCGCCTGGCATCGGGTTCGAATGGACCGAGCTGGCATTGCAGGAAAAGCTCGTCGGCAACACCGCCGTCTATATCTTCTCCCTCGCCGTGGTGTTCGTATTTCTTACCTTGGCAGCGCAGTACGAAAGCTGGATCCTGCCGCTGTCGATCATGCTCATCGTGCCGATGTGCGTACTCGCCGCGCTGATCGGCGTTTCGTTGCGTGGCCTAGACAAGGACATTCTTGTCCAAATCGGCCTCGTCGTGCTGATCGGGCTCGCCGCCAAGAACGCCATCCTGATCGTCGAATTCGCCCGCCGAATCGAAGCGGAAGACAAGACGCCGCTAGCCGCTGTCGTCGAAGCCTGTCGGTTGCGGCTGCGTCCGATCCTGATGACTGCGCTCGCCTTCATCCTCGGCGTTTTGCCGTTGGTCATCGCCACCGGACCAGGCGCCGAGATGCGACAGTCGCTCGGCACCGCGGTCTTCGCTGGCATGCTCGGCGTCACAGTCATCGGGTTGTTTTTCACGCCCGTATTCTATGTCGCCCTGCGGGCCCTCGCCCGGCAGCGCATGCGCCGGCGGTCCAACGCGGTCTTGCCGCCCGTCCCGCATCCCGAGACATCCGACTAGCGCGCTGCACCGCAAGCGCAGTAACCGCTTTTTCGAATGCAGGGTCGGGATCGGCGGCCAAACGTTTAACGTGTACTTGGCGTTGATTCGGGCGGACGACCGCCGACTTCAATGGTTAATTAATACAGTTGCGAAAGAATGAACGGTTGCGACGCGAATCGGTTTACGGTCGACTACGCTCGCTGGGTTAACGACGAGTCGCCATGCGCATACTCACGCTTTGCTATGAGTTCCCACCGATCGGCGGCGGCGGTTCCAAGGTCGTTTTCGGCCTGTCGAAGGAGCTGTCGCGTCTGGGGCACAAAATTGACGTGGTAACGATGGGGTTCGGCGACCTGCCGCCCCATGAACGGATCGACAACATCGATATTTATCGCCTGGGCCGGTTCCGCAAGCGTCAACACATGTGCGGTACGCTCGAGATGGTTCGTCACGACTTCGCCGCCGCGCCCTTCGTATTGGATCTCATTCGGCGGAATAACTACCACCTCAATCACACCCATTTCATTTTTCCCGACGGGTTAACCGCATTGATCGCCCGGAAGTTGACCGGGCTTCCTTACATCATCACCGCGCACGGATCGGATGTGCCGAAGTACAATCCCGATCGATTCAAGGTCCAGCACAAGCTGTTGGCGCCGGCATGGAAGGCGGTGGTCAACGGTTCGGCTCGGGTGGTGTGCCCAAGCAACCACCTATGCAGCTTGCTTAACGCGCGCCGTCACCGCGCGAGAACCAGCATCATCCCGAACGCGCTTGACCCGGGCAAATTCCGCCACGACCGCGCAAAGCAGAACCGCGTGCTCATGGTGACGCGGATGTTTCCTAGAAAAGGGGTGCAGAAGTTCCTTTCCGCGATCAAGGATACGGGAATTTCCATCGAGGCGGATATCGTCGGTGATGGGCCTTATCTCGAGGCATTGCGTCGAATGGCAGCGGAGACCAATGCCAAAGCTCGATTCTGGGGCTGGCTCGACAACGATTCCGCCGAGCTCCGCGAGCTGTACGAGACGTCTGGAATTTTTGTCTTCCTGTCGGAGAGCGAGAATTTCCCCATCAATCTCCTCGAAGCGATGGCGGCAGGGATGGCGATCGTGACGAGCGCAGGCTCGGGGTGTAGCGAGGTGGTCGGCGATGCTGCGCTGAAGGTAAGCCCGGACTCGCCGACCGAGATCGGAGACGCGCTGCGCAGGCTGATCACCGATACCGACTTCGCTAGAAGCTTGGGGGCCGAGGCGCGGCGGCGCTTCGACTGCTACTTCACCTGGCCCGCCGTCGCCAAGCGATACGATGGGCTCTATAAGGAGATCGCGCCCGGAGCAGCCTGAGCGTATGACCCCAAGCCACACGGCACTTGCTCCGGTCGCCCCTAACCTGACGCGCCGATTACCGCGTGGTGGCGCGGCGCTACTCGAAACGCAATCTTGACCACGTCCGCCACAATTCCGGGTATGACAAAACGTAGGGTTCAAGCCGGGCGGCATACTCCCGGACGATCGCTCGTATCGAACCATCGACGTTGCCAGGATCGCGGACGGTCAGCGGTGATTCCAGGTAAACGTGAAACGCGCCGCGACCATCGGCGACGGTGAACACAGGTAGTAGCGAGGCGCCCGTCTCGATGGCGAGCCTCGCCGGCCCGGTGGCTAGGCTCAATTGCGCGGCAAGCAACGGAGTCCTCACGACCTCTTTGGCCCACTGTCCGACCGTTATCGACACGACGCCGTTCGTCGCCAGTCGGCGGCGCAGCCTTCGGTGCGACTCCCCTTTTTCTCCGGAACCGACCACGACGCGTTCATGAAGATAGCGGTCTTCCACCCTCGTGCGAATGCGGTTGAGCCAACGAATTCCGAACTCGGTGCGGGAGAACCCATGCGTCGGCCGGCTGAGATGAGTCACATCGACTCCACGCCGCTGAAACGCCATCTTCGTGACCAGGCTGCTGAAATAGAAATTCCCGACCCAAAGGATCGCGCCGCCGCCGCGTGACAGCGCGTCGGTCAAGTGTTGAAATCCGTGCAGTTCGATCGCGGGCGTCCAATTCCACGGCCGGTAACAGGCGAGAATGTGGACGCGCTCCAGATAATGCGCCGCGAGAGCCCCTGAATGGATCCCGCCCGGGCCCGTTCGAACGGGATGAAAGCTACACGCCCGCCGTATGTGCTCGACCGACCCGCGCGTCAGCGTGCGCTGCACTCCCGATTCGATCGCCGCAAAACGACGACAGAACGCGGCCCAGAATCGCTCGGGTAAAACCCAAGCGCACGCCGCGAGCGCCAGAAGCTTTCCGATATCGACGAAGTCCTTACGAACGATTCTCATTTCGCCTCGCGCCTGGCGACGGCCGATTCGCCGACCCATATGGCGAGTTGGCAGAGCGCTTGTTTCTGCCCGGCACCGCGGTTACTCGGCGGCGAAGCGCTTTGAAAAGAAACTCAAGCCGCTGGATACGAGCAACCAGAGGCAACACAACGCGATTGGCCAGTCGCCGCGATTGAACTCCGCCACCACCAGCCGCCTCGCTCGCAGGCTCTTCCACCACGCGCGCGGATTCATGACCCATGCCGGATGGTCCCATCGATACCGGATGAAGACGTTCGACATGTCGGACATGATCTGGACGTACTTCAAGTCGCCCGGGTCGTGGTTGTCGACCGCCGTGTCGACCGGCGCGCCGATCAGGTCGCGATAGGCGATCCAGGGTATGTCCGCCGCGGATTCGGCGGTGGCGCCGATCCAACTCCAGCACCTCGGATTGACCTCGATGAGCCGGAATTCGCCGGACGAGGGGACGCGACGATATTCGAACTCGGCGATACCGGAATAGCGCAAGTCGCGCACGATTCCTTCGATTTCGGCAAGAACTTGATCGGGAGCGGTATCGTTTTGCCCCAGTTTCGTATTACCGTATTGAGCAGGATAACCGCGGATTTTTCGCCCGACGAACAATCCGGTTAGACGCGATTCTCGGTCCGCGTAGACGCCGATGGAGTACATGTCGGCTGTCGTTCCCTCGATGAACTCCTGAACCACGAAGTGCTCCAGGTTTGCGGCGTTTTGCTCGCGAAACGCGTTCCACCCGGCAACGTCGCGAATTAGGGTGAAGCGGAGGTCGGCGGCCGTGCTTCCGCGAGGGAGATCGCGCGCGACGACGCGAAAATTCGATTTATTGATTGGTTTCACCACGAGCGGCGGCGTAATGGCGTCCGCGGGACCGCTCGCGGCGGCGGTGATGGGCGCGCGGATCCCCTTGTCCCGCGCCCATTCCGAAAAGCGTCGCTTGTGAACGAGTAATTCCACCGTGTCGCTCGCGGCGACGCACGCAATCATTTCCGGCTCGAACTCGCCGCGAAATCGCGCCAGAGTCTGCGCGTAGTGATCGTCGGTGGGCACCAGCACCGGCCGCCCGCCGACCTTGCGCGCCAATTCCCGCAGGCGGGCGATCATTCCGAGTTCGTCGAGCCGCGGGTCGGGCACGCGCCAATATCGCGCATGCCGGGACCACGCGGCGATCTGGCGATAGGGATCGCACACCCAACAGGGCACGCCACGCGGGGCCAGCGAATGGACGACGCCGAGCGCTGGAAATCCCATGCCGAGGACGAAAACCGGATGCTTATCGTAGGAACTCGTCACTGTCCCGTTCCCCCCGATTGGAGGCTTCTGAGAATCGTCACAAGCATTCGTTCGTGCGGCTCAACGGCTGGTCGCCAACCGCGACTCGACGATCCTGAACTTCTGCCCGGGCGGCGGATCGAGATTATCCATTCGCCTGACCTCCACCCGCGCGTCACCGCCCACGAGCTTTCGGATCACCTCGATAATCCTTGCCTCGCGCGCTCCCGCACTGTCGGGCGCACCTTCATAACAAACCGTGAAATTTTGCAGATCGTTTTGGATAATCCGATACCGCTCGATGCCGTCGATTTGCTTGATCTCCCATGTAAAATCGTACGGTAGAATCGATCTTCCGTCATGCGAACGGACGCAGTCGACTACGCGCCCCTCAATGGCAGCGATGCGCGGCGAGCGGCGGTCGCAACCGCATGGTTCCGACCGGTCGAGCCGAACGATGTCACCCGTCTCATAACGGATGAACGGCATGGCTTTGAGATCGAGGTTGGTGAGGATTAGCCGCGAGATATCGCCTCCCGTCCCTATGTCGGGGAACTCGGCGATAATAGTTTCGTCCGAGAGGTGCAGGCCGTTGTGGCGAATGCACTCCGACGCGACCGTTCCCATTTCGGTCAAGCCGTAGATCTCGAAAACATCTGCCCCGAACACGTCCGCGAAAAGCCGGCGCGTCTCGCCGTCGAGCGCCTCCGCCGTCGTGATGATAGCCCTCGGCCGGTGAATCGGCGGCCCGCTTGCCCGAATATGCAGTGCAAGTCGCCGCAGCGGCGTCACCCACCCGTAGAGCACGACGGGTCGAAACGCGTTGAAGTCGGCCACCAGCGCCCCGGGTGGAGCGTCATAATTTACGTACCGCCATCGGAGCCAGTTCGGTGTCGAACGCGATTCGATGTCTTCAGTCAGGATCATCGCCTTGTCGCCGAGGAGATATCCGGCGGCAAACAGCGCACGCAGAAAAAGCGCTTTTTGGATGGCCGACCACCGAGGGTCCCAGCGAATGGTCAACGGACGGCCGGTCGAGCCGGTGGTGCGGTGGCTGATGAGTTCATCACGCGAAAAGGATGAACTTGTCACACTCTCGATTCCTGCCGCCTGAAGATGACGCGCAGTCACGACCGGCAACCGCGGGAGGTCGTCCAAGGACTGTATCAGATCGGGCGTGACATTCGCCTGTCGAAAGTGCTCCCGATAGAATGGAACGGTCTCGTAGGCATGGCGCACGATGCGCCGCAATTTACGGTCTCGAAGCTGGCGCATCGCGGCCGCGTTGAGCCGTTGCGCGCGTCGTAATCGAAAATACTCGCTGGCGACACGCAGTGCGCTCATGCGTGCTCCTCAACCATCTGCCGGTTCAACGCATGGATTTCTGCCGCGAAGCCCCGGCAACGGTCGGACAGGTCGTCGCCGCGACGTTCCAGTGCTCCCTCGACCATTGCACAGAGATCATCGACGCGCCGGCCCTCGACGAATTCGTTCACGTTCATGACGAATGGCCACGATCCCAGAAGATCGCCAAGCCCAAAGAATTTCTGGTTGTAGGCTAGCGCCACGAAAGGCGTTCCGGCGGAGGCGGCAAATATCGCAGGATGCATCCGACCGGTGACCAAAACGGCCAGATGGCCGACCACCCCCTTATAAAGCGTCGGATCGTCGATGATGAGCATGTGCTTCAGTGGCCAAGCCATCGCCTGCGCCACGCGCGTGCAAACTTGATCGTCGCCTTCATGGACGACATTGTAAGTCGGCATGAACAAAATCCGCGCGTCGTGTTTCTGCGCCAGACGATCGAGCGCCTCGGCGAGAAGGGCGATATAGCGCCTCGCTTCCGGGCTTTCGTCGACGATGTTCCGCCTGAGCCTGGCGGTGATGCGGTTGGGAATAAGGCGGTAACGGACCGGGAACCAGCGGCGTGTCGTGACGCCGATCAGGAGACGCCCGTCGAGCGGAATGCGCTGGTTCTCCAACCACGCGCGGGTCGACGCCTCCGGCACAGCAGGTGTCAGAAATGCTGGATCGGGAAGAATGTCGAGTTTCTTCGCGGTGAGGGGCGCCGCCGATGCGCGCGCCGTGGGATCGCGAACCGTGATGCGCCACATGCACGCGAACGCGAGGCGAGCGAAGGCTTTACTCGTGGCCGCACGCAGCGGCCCGACGCCCAACGAGTAGCCGACGATCCGGCGGCAGAAGATGCGCATCAACGCAAGGCGCAGCGCCCAATACGGCATCTTGACCAGGCTGTCGTCGTCCTGAAACAAACCGCCGCCGCCGCAGAGGACCAAATCACTTCGCGCCGCTCGGATGCAAAGCCGCAACAGGCGGCCGAGTCCGCGTGGGACGGTGCGCACGCCGATCGGCGCGGCAAGCTCGGGAAGCCGCGAAGACAGCGTCCATAGTTCGACGCCGTTCGCGACGGTGGCGAGTCCGAGACAGGTCGACAGGAGAATGGCCCGATCGCCAAGGTTGCCATCGGCATCGCCGCCAAGAATCAAGATGCTGCGAGTGCGCGGCCTTCGGCTGGCTTCGATCGAGCGAGAATCACGCGGGCCGCCCGATAACGCAGCTCCCCCGCCGCACGGCGCAGACGCCACAGGGCCGCGCTCCGACTGCCTCGGCGCTCGACTTGCCGGGTCGTCCGGCGAAGCAGTAGCCTGGTTTATATCCATTGAATTACGAGAATAATCTAGATTATTAACCTTTTAAACCCGTTAAGGACTTTCACCATACAATTCAGCAGACGCGATCAATCATATTTCGGAAACTCGTTTGCGTCCGAACTGACAGGCGCCGGCAAGCGACCCATGACCCCCGACCACCCCAGGCTGGGACGAAGAATGGCCAAGGGCAGCATCCTCATGGTGTTGTTGCGGCTGCTATCGCGCTCGATCGGCCTCGTTGGCACTATCGTTTTGGCAAGGCTGCTGGCCCCCGAAGAATTTGGCTTGGTCGCCCTGGCCATGGTGGTGGTCGGCGGATTTGAAGTGGCTGGGCATTTCGGCGCGGGTTTCGCGCTTATCCGCGATCAGGATGCCGGACGCGTCGAGTACGACACTGCGTGGACGCTGCAAGTGGTCAGGGGCGCCATACAGGGAGCCGCGCTGGGGCTAATGGCGCCGTTCGCCGCCGCGTTCCTTGGCGACGCGCGACTGCACGACATATTCCTTGCCTTCGCAGTCATGTTCGCGCTGGTTGGATTTCGAAATATTGGCATCGTCGATTTCCGAAAGCACCTCAGTTTCGCTCCTTTGATCAAGCTTCGGGCGTACAGCCAACTCGGCGCGTTTGCCGCGTCGATCGCGGTCGCCGTGATCTGGAAAAGCCATTGGGCGCTGATCGTCGGCGTGCTGACCGAGCGCGGACTTCACGCCGCGTTGAGCTACGTTGTTCATCCTTATCGGCCGACCTTCTGTTTGCAGGCTTGGCGCAAGCTGCTCCAATTCACCAAGTGGGTCGGATTCAACAATGTACTCGCCTATCTCAACGGGCGAACCGACGTCTTTGTTCTGAGCCGGTTCGTGGGCGCCGACGTAGTCGGATACTACAGCGTCGCCAAACGCGTCTCGAACATGACGACATCGGAAATCACACAGCCGGCGTCCCAGACCCTCCTTCCCGGTTTCGCCAAGGTGGCGCACGATTTCGACCGGTTGTCCACGCTGTACCTGTCATCCCTGTCCGCCATCCTTTTCATCGGACTGCCCATTGCCGTCGGCATTTTCGTGCTCGGCGACCTGATCGTGCAGGTCGTGCTCGGCGAGAAATGGCTCGCGGCGGTGCCATTGCTCAAGGTGCTGGCGATTTACGGTATCGTCCGCAGTAGTGCCGGCGGCGCATTCAGCCTAATGCTGGTGCTGGGCAGGCCGGCAGCCGTCACCGCCGTGGCGGTGGCGCGGTTCGCCGTCCTGGTGGCGCTGCTGTTGTGGGTATTGCCGGCCGCCGGCCCAATCGGCGTGGCTTGGGCGGTCGTAACGGCGGCGACGGTTGGACTGTTCCTGAACTCGGCCGTCATAGCGCGTGTTTGCGGGTTTTCCGTCATGCGCGTCATCGCCGCCACTTGGCGAACCGCCGTCTCGGCGGCGGTAATGGCAGCAGTCCTTTCCGCTTGCCATGAGCAGTGGCCAGCGGCTGCGAGTTCTTTGGGCCTGCTGGCGCAACTCGCGGCGCTAGTCGCCTTGGGAGTGGCGATATATCTGCTGACGTGCGTCGCGCTGTGGGGATTGTCGCGGTTCCCCGACGGTACAGAACGGCAAGTCGTCTCGCTCGTGGACCACGGCATCGCACGACTGTCCACAGCGCTGCAAGGCCGGCGGCCGGCGGCTTGAGATTCCCTGCGCTCGCCGTGGTCTAAGAGGCGACTTCCGGCTACCGATCGTCGCTACGGGCGAGCCGGCTCGACTTTTCGCGACGAATTCATCGTTAATGGAGGATGACGGGAGTTCGCGCCGATGGCCCTCGGCCGTCCGTCGCTCTTTCGGCGTAAAACCCCGCGGTCGATCGGTAGATTTACTATAGGTATTAATCTTTTTTCGTTACAGTTAGATCGAATTATGCATTGTACCGTGGCTTTCTATTATACTTCTGACTGGAAAGATCCCGGGTCCCGGCATGAAAATAACGCGCGTTCTACAGTTCCAGTTGTATTGGGGAGCTCTGGTGACGGCGGCCCTGTTTCACGGAGTAAGGGCAGGCGAATTACGGCGCATTCGGTCCTATCTCCGTCAGCAATATAAACTCGAAAAACCGTCGTGGATTCACCCGCTGCAGAGACCGAAGCGAATGATTCCAGGACTGCGTAGCGATCCGGTGTATCTGCCGGAAATGTTTCCGTGGGTGGTCGAGCTGGAAAAGGCGTATGGTTCGATCCGGCGCGAATATGAACGCCTCGCCGCCGACTACCTCCACCCGCATCCGCAGAACCTCACGGAGACGGGGCGCTGGAACGTAGCCTACCTCTACAACATGGCAAAACTGATCAAGGAGAATGCCGATCGGTGTCCCGAGACGGTTTCAGCTCTCGCGAAGTTTCCGGGCGCCGGCGTCGCTGGTCAGGCCTATTTCTCCATCATGACGCCGGGAACGCATGTGCGTCCGCATTGTGGCCCAACCAACAAACGAATCCGATGCCATCTCGGATTGACCGAGGCGCGCGATTGTTGGATCAGAGTCGGTGATAGAAAACTGCACTGGTCACCTGGACGTTGCATCGTATTCGATGACAGTTTCGAGCACGAGGTGTGGCACGATGGCGACGCGCCGCGCGCCGTCCTGATCGTCGATTTCTGGCACCCGGACCTGACGGACGCTGAAAAGTGGGCCCTGAGCTTGTTTCGGGGTCGAACCCAAACCGCCCGGCGTTACCGTAAGCGCGCCGCGAATCTCCTCGCGGAAACCAGGGAACGTCGCCTAGCGGCGAACCAATGAGCGTCGATCCTTCACGATCACCGGCCAACGTGAGGTTGCGCCTTGTTTGAATCGACCATTCCGTCGCCGAATGGCATGCCAACGCATCATTCTTTGCGGGCGTCGGAATCGCTTTATCGACGGCTGCGTTTCGAATCGGAGTCCAGGTTTCTGTGCGATTCACTTTTTTGGCGGTTCGGATTGCCGCGCAACTCGCCGCTGCGCGACGTACCGCTGGTAATCGCGAGGATCGTTGTCGATTTGATCGAGAGTGTTCGTGGCCGCGGGGGGGTCGGCCATCTCGGCCGGGCGTATCTCGACGGGCTGATCGCGCCGGTGCGCCTGCCGCAGTATCCGCACTATCGGAGCTACTGGTTCGATGCTCGGCGCCACGCGCTGGTCGGAATGGTCATCGGCCTCGACTTGATCCCACACGAAGGCAAATACCACGTTGTCGAGGCGAATCTCGGCGCAGGCATAAGCGCTGACAGGCGTCAACTCTACCCGACGCGGCTGGATCCATTCATCACGACGATGATCGAGCTCGCGCGCGACCACGGGTTCGAGCGTGTCGTATTTTGTCACAATCGCTGGTCGCCGGCCTATGTCGACGAATTCGCCGCCGCGACGGCGACGAGCGGCGTCGAAATCGTCGGCGCCAGCCTCAGAGGCACCGGCAGCGACTCGACGCGTTCAATGGTCGGACTCCCCGAACCGCTCGAGGAGCGGACTGTCTACGTAATATTTCCGCTGGTAGGCATGTCGATGGCGCATTTTCTGCACAACAAGTTAGTGTTTTCGCGATGGATGCAGGCGACCATCGAGGGGAACCCCCAACTTGCCAAGAAACTGGCCTTCATCCCCACCTCCGACGAGTTGATTGTCCCGCCGGAGCCCGCCGATCCGCAGTGGCCAAATCTCGTGATAAAGCTCGCGAATCGGGACAAGGGAAAATTCGTCGTCATGGGACGATTTCGGACCGAAGAGGAGGCTCGTGACGCGCTGCGGTTGAGTGGTTCCAAAGCGTTGCCGGGAATCTTTAAGTTCGGCCTCGTCGATCGGTTGCGAGAGCGCGTCTTCCCGCGCCATGAGACGATTTATCAGCAGTTCATTCCGCCGCGACTCATCGACGGGCGCGCTTGCAAGACCCGCCCATTGATCTTCATCTCGCCATTGGTGGACCAGCTTTTGTCGGCGCACGCGACGAAGTCGCGGATCACTCCGCCAACCGACATGAGGCCGGGCAGGGTCGACGATACCGGCGCCTACAACGTCAGCCATTTCGGCGGTGGAGAATACATAACGGTGCCTGCCGCAGAGCAACATGAGCTCCGCGAGGTTGCACGGGAGTTTGGGAACTTGGCGAAAATCGCGATTGCGGCGAAGTTCGAAACCGGCCCGGCGGAGATCTGACCCCGGATGGGTTTGGCCGCAGAGGGTTAGGCGATCGGGTTGGGCCGAAATGCGACGATTGTGGCATCCCAGGGACATGATCGAGCCGCGCGATGTTGACTGATCTCCCGGATCGGGTACCGGAACGAACACGATGGGCCGGTCGCTGCGACGATATCGAGTTACTCCACCGCCGTCTGAAGTTCAGCGACTCGACGCGATACGCCGCGGGAACTTTGTTTGCCCGAATCGGATACCGCCGGCATCGAGCGCCGCGCGAGGCCGTCTCCTTCGGGGTGTGCGCGGCATACGATTTGGTGGAGATGGCGCGAACCCGACGTCCCGTCCGCCATATCGGAAGGGCGCGACTCGACGCGCTGTCCACGCCGACATGCCTGCCGCAGTTTCCGCGCCATCGCAGTTATTGGTACGAACCTGGGATTCATGCGCTCGTCGGCATGCATCTTGGTCTGGATCTGAATTTTCATGGCGGGAAGTATTACCTGATCGAAACAAACCTCGGCGCGGCGGTGAAGCCGGCACGGCGAGACCTGTACAAAACACGGTTTGACCCTTTCATCACCGCGATGCTGGGCATGGCCCGAGCTCGGAACTTCGAGCGTATCGTATTTTTTCACGCCGATTGGCCGCAGGCCTATCTAGAAGAGTTCAGGAATGCCAGCCGCGAGGGCGGTATCGAGATTGTAGGCGGCAGTCCAGTGCCGAGAGACTCGGTCGCAAGCTGCGCCATGACCGCGTTGCCCCTTCCCTTGCAGAGCAACACCATCTACGTCGTCTTCCCGAACCTGGCGACGCCGCTTGCCCATTTCGTCCACAACAAGGAATATTCGGCGCGTTGGCTTGCGGAGTCGATTGAGGCGGCCGGCGATAACACAGATCTCCTTGCCTCCGTGCCGACGTTCAGCGAACTGGTCGTTCCGCCGGAGCCGACCGACTCGGCGTGGCCCAATCTCGTCGTCAAGCTGGCGAACAAGGATCGCGGCCGGTTTGTCGCGATGGGCCGCTTCCGGACCAAGAAGGAAGCGCGCGCGGCGCTCGGCATGCACGGCGACCGGGACGTGCCGCGGGTGTTCAAGCTCGGCCGGTTCGAGCGCGCAATGGATCGGCTTTTTCCGCGTCTCGAGCCGGTATTTCAGCAGTTCGTCCCGCCACGGATCGTCGACGGCCGCGCCAGCAAAACCCGGCTCCATGTATTTATCTCGCCCTTGGCGAACGAATTCCTTTCGGCGCACGCCGTGACGGCAGGCGTGCCGCTGCCGAGCCGTCCCGAACCGGGTAAGGTCGACAAGACCGGCGCCTATACCGTGAGCTACTCGGTCGACGGGGCATATCGGGCGGTTTCGGGCGAGGAGGAGGAAACGCTACGCCGCGTCGCGCAGCAATTCGGGCGGGTCGCGCATCGCGCGATCACGGGAAAGTTCGCAACTGGCCCAGCGGATGGCTGAGCCCTGTTCCGCCATCGGGCCGGCCGTGGCAGCGTTTTAGCCGTGCGACTGCAATATCCTCTCGTGAAGAAAAAGATAGGCCTTGGTAACCTTGTCGCCGAAGAGTGGATCGTTCGGCCGAGCGGTCAGCTGATCGATCTCGGCCCAATCATCGCCCGTCAAAACCGACAAGGCGCGGGGAAAGAACTGCGTCTCCTCGACCTGCATGTGCCGGCGATTGGCCGATAGATACTCTGCAGCCAACGCATCGAACCACTCGCGCGATAGCTCGACATCGTTGGCGGCGGCGTTCATCGCCTTGGCGAACTCGAGCGTCAACTCGGCCAGCCGCGCATGCTCGGCGACCAGATTGCCGACCGCCTCGCTCGCCGCCGGATCGCGCTCGACAAGCCGCTCCAGCACCAGGTTTTCCCTGGGATGGTGAACACGGTCGGGATAGTTCAGCGTGTACTCCGCGATCACCCGCAGCAAATCGAAATCGGGAACGTGGTCACGGCGGTAAGCGTCGATTTCCTCCTCGATGATGTCGAGGAGAAGCGCCATGTTTCGGTGATCGCGCACCAACTGATCGATGACCTGCGCCATGACCGCCAGCTCTCCTGGCGATGGACTCGAGGCCGCGATCCCGCCAAAGAATCCGCGGCAATGTGCTTTGTTTGCCACGCGCGCGGCGGGGACGCATTGATCTGCATCAACTTCCGGTCCCCGGCTTCGATTGAGGTCGGGCGCCTGCCTCATGGCGCCATGACCGCGCGAAGCATGCACGGACACGCCGGGCGCGCCGCCACCGGAGGTTCGGCTCGTCGAAAACACGGCGATCTTCCCTGACGCCGAACATATGAAACGCGCGCGGGCGCCAAAGATCCATCTGCTGCCCGTCATCGGCGGCAGCGCGCGGGCGCCGCCAAAACAAAGACCCGCACCTCTGAGGAAGTACGGGTCCCGCTGGTCGCGAGGAAGCGCAGCCAACCATTTGTACGTTGGCTGCAGTCGACTTAGAAAAGGTCTGGTCCGTTGAAAACATGCGCTATTGGGCCCAAAAACTGGTAGGCCACGGGAGCACGGCCTGACCCAAGGAAGTGGCCTTGGCGACCCGTCCGCCCTCTACTTCCGGCTGAGCGCTCATGCATGAAACCGGACGGAACGTAACGACAGGTTGGGATTCGGCTTTCACGATCCCGCCGGTGGCGCCATCGAGCCAGAGAAGCCCAATTCACGAACGGATATCCAAATTCGTCCGAATAAAATTCGCAGCCAAGATTTTCCCGTCTCCGGTAGATCAACCGTACTTGCTGCTTACCGTTCGAGAGAATTGGCCATCGTAATAGACTGCGTCGTGATTAGGATACGTGCTTTAATCGCAAGCGCCGCCGCAGCCAGTGATTTTACCTGCATTGACGTCACCGATCCCACCTGCAGGAGATTATTCGCATGAGACTTCCGCCTGGATTCACGATCTCTCCGATGCACGAAAAAGAGATTCCGCTGCTCGATGATTGGGCTGCCGCGGAAGGATGGAACCCGGGGCTCTCCGATTTGCGTATCGCATCGCAGGCCGATCCCAATTGCTTTGTGGCGTTACGCGACGACCATGGGATGGCCGGCGGCGGCTCGATCTTCAGCTATGATGGTCGTTTCGGCTTCATGGGCCTATTCATCATCCGCGAGGATCTGCGTGGGCAGGGGCTTGGCACAGTGCTCTGGCATTGGCGCCGGGACGCGCTGCTACGCCGGTTGGAGCCAGGTGCTGTCATCGGCATGGATGGCGTCTTCGACATGGTGCCGTTCTATGAGCGGGGCGGGTTCAAGGCGGCCTATCGTGACTTAAGATATCAGGGCATCGCAACCGGCCGGCGCTCAGGCCGCGTGGTCTCGCTGAGCATGGCTGATTTCGAGGACATCGAAGCTTTCGACCGCATATTTGTTCCCGCCCCGAGAAAAGCCTTCCTTAAAGGGTGGCTCGGCCAGACCGGCGCCCAAACCGTAGGCATACGTGAGGACGGAGAGATCGTAGCGTATGGGGTTGTGAGGCCTTGCCGAATGGGATTCAAGATCGGTCCGCTCTTCGCCCACCGCGCCGATCTCGGCGGCGACGTGCTGGGAGAACTGATGGCGCGCATTGTCGGCCATCAGGTTCAGATCGATGTACCGGAGCCCAACACGGCGGGAGTAGATCTAGCGCGGAACTTTGATCTGTCGATGAGCTTCGGCTGTGTCCGTCTCTACCACGGTCCGGATCCTTGTCTTCCCGTCGATCGCATCTTCGGAGTGACATCGCTAGAGTTTGGCTGAACTGGCATGACCGCAATCCGAGAGACAGGGCATTCGATCAATGAATGCCCGGCGTCGACGCTCGTGACCAACCGCCCGCGTACGCTCCCAGACGCAAGAGCCGCCGAGACCATCGAGGCGCTCGCGGAACCCGGACGGTGCTTCGGTTCGCCGCGCACGATCCGCGTCGATCACGGGCGCCAGTTCACCTCGAAGGAGCTCGACCTTTGGGCCTATGCCAATAACGTGGCGCTCGATTTCAGCCAATCGCGTCGTCCCGTCGACAACGCCTCCGCCAAGAGCTTCAACGCTCGAGTGCGAATGGAACGCTTAGGCCAACACTGGTTCCTCGACCTTGACGATGCGAGGCTGAAGGTCGAGGCTTGGCGTCGCGAGTACAATGAAGTGAGACCGCATAGCGCGATCGGTGAGCGACCGCCGATGGCGCAGCTTTCCGCCCTCGGGACGCGTCCCGAGGACGACAAAGGGCCGGAAGCTCTCAGCTGACCCGGTCCAGATTCTAGGATACGGCCAGAGCATTTTTCTGTCCCGCTCTACAGGGACGGCAGCTTCCGGGCCGCGGTCGACCTTCGGCCGTAGCCGGACGAGACTCGCGTGCGTGAGATGCTAGGGACCGGCAGCGATGCCGGTTTTAGTCGACTGCTCAAGTCACCCGCGCCACGCGTCCCATATCACCCGGCGCGGGATCACTGCCCTCGAAATCGCTCGTGGGGTCGCGCCGGAATCTAGCTGCATACGCTGTCACCGCCCGAACCGTTCAGTGCCGGTCAACCGGCTGCATATCGTCGGACACGTCTTCGGAGAGGTCGCCGCTCGGATCGCTCACCATGGTCGGGACGAAATATCGTCTAAACTTCACGGGAAGCCGAATGACTGGCCTGTAGAGCGGATCGAGAGCCTCGGTCGGACCGTGGAACGTCCGACGCGGCCGGCGTATGCGCGGCCGCAGCGGAGAACTGGCGGCGCTCTGCGTGCAGATCAGCGCCGCGCTCACGCTAGCTGTCATTAGCTGCAATGGCGAAAGCAGGCCGCGATGACGCCGGAGAAACTGCGCGGTGTGGCGAAGCGCCTTGAGCCGATAGCCACGCAGATTTTGTATGTCACGGGCAAAGGCGACGACGTCGTCGATCGGGTCGAGCGGCCGCATGACGATCGTCAGCCCGTCCATGTCATGGAGCCGAACCGAGGGCAGCATCATTCGCTTGGCGACGCAATCGCGAAAATACGGCGTGCCGAGCAGCGGAATCGCGAAAGTAAAATATGCCGGCAGCGTAATCTCGGGCGTACTCAAGATGAACTCGATCTCCTGGCGCAGATCGTCGAGCCGGCGGCTGCTGGGATCGAGCATTATCCCGTAGGTGAAAACGATGCCGGATTCGAGGCAGCCACGGATTTGCTGAACCTGCGGCAGCAGGGTGTTGTGGCGCTTATTGTAAGTCCGCAATGTCGATTGATCGAACGACTCGATGCCACTGAACAGCCCTTCGCAACCAGCCTCGCGGACAATGGCGAGGTTTTCGGGTCGGCTGAAAAAGTCGCCGGTGACCAGGGCCGACCAGCCGCGAATCTGTTGCTTGTGGTACATCTCCTTGAGAAGCGCGATCCGGGCCAGAAAGAAATCGCGATCGTTGCCGTAAAAGTTATTGTCGAGAAAGATCAGGCGCTGCTTTCCGGTGGACTCGATCTGCCGTCGAATATAACCGAGGTCGTAGATGCGGTAACGCCCCCGCTCCGCCGTCAGTGAGCAAAAACTGCAGCGAAAGTTGCAGTAGCGACTGGACTCGACATAGCCAAGCATCCCGCCTTTTGGCGCCAAATCGAAGCGCGGGAACATATCCGTGGCGGCGTATTCCGCGCCAAACTCCTCGGCGGCGATGGCCATGAGCTCCTCGATGTCGCCAAGGCACACATGGTCGAAGAATCGGCGCGCACGGCGCGGCAGGGCGCGAACCGCCGGGCCGCCGGCGACGACGATAACCGCAGGGTTCAAGGTCTTCGCATAGGCGGTCAGGTGCAGCATGCGGTCGAATGAGGATGTCAGGCCGGTCAAAACTAGCATGTCCGGCCACGCAAGCAGCCGGGTGTCCTGCAACGGCCCGCTGTATTGCTCGCTGTAGACACGCACGTCGCAGAGCTCCGCAGCAAAGGCGCCAGCGAGAAAAATGGGACCCATCGCCCGCGGCACACGATAAGGGCTGCCTGCGCTACGCCAGTACTCGTCGAAGAACGCGTTCACAATTAGGACCCGCTTGCGCGCGCGGCTGACCTCCAAGTCAGCGCGCGATGCGGCCGCGACCTCACTACCGCGAGTGATAAACGAATGTCGGATCGATAATTTGGATGCCATGGCCCAGCCTCCCGAACATGCCAAGGCATCGATTGTCCGATCGGCGCGTCAATTTCCCGTCGGGCGGCGCGAGCGCCGTCGTCAAAAAAGCGTCAAACCACGTCAATTCTGTCGTATATTTGGGACGCCGGGCCGGTTGTCGTCGCGGGGGTACGACGTTCTATGGCCGTAGCGCCGCTCAAGCTTCAGGTGCTCGGGGGATTCCGACTGTGGCGCGCCGACGGCTCGTCGGTCGACACGCTCGGCCGGAAGGAGCAGGCCCTATTGGTCTACCTGGCGCTGCATGATGGCCGACCGCAAACGCGCGACCGGCTCGCCAACATTCTGTGGAGCGACCGCGGCGAGCCGCAAGCGCGGCACAGCCTGCGTCAGAGCTTGACTGCGCTTCGGCGCGAGTTGCCCGATCCTGACGGAGCAATCGTCGTTGCCGATCAGGAGACGATCGCTTTGCATTCTGGGACGATCGAAGTCGATCTCGCTCAGTTCATTCGCGCGGCGACGCAGCTGCCCGAACGGCCAGACGAGGCGGCACGGCTTTTCGTGGGCGACCTGCTGGAGGGCCTCGATGTCCGCTCCGATGAGTTCGACAACTGGCTGACCACCGAGCGATCCCGCTTGCACAATGTTGCCGCCACGGTATTCGCGCGCCTGGGCGCTTTTCGGTTGGCTGAGCATGACCACGACGCTGCCATTGCGGCTGCGCAGCAATTATTGAACCTTGATCCAGTCGATGAAGGCGGGCACCGATTGCTGATGCGCTGCTATGCCGCGACCGGCCGACGATCGGCGGCACTCCGGCAGTTCAATATCTGCGCCGACCTCCTGGTCCGGCATTTTAATACCGCGCCCAGCGGTGATACCGTCCGTCTCTACGAAGCCATACGCGACGAAGTAACTGACTTGACGATGTCGCCGGCTCGGTCTTCGGGAGCCGCTCCGACGGCGACCGCCGGCAACGCCGGCGCTCTGGACCCTACGCTGCCTTCGCCAACCATCGCTATCGGATCGGTCGAACCGGTATTTGCCAGAACATCGAACGCGCCGCCAACCATCGGGAAGCCTCGCAAGCTGTTCTATATGGCGGTCGCGGCAGCGTTGCTGATCGCCGCAGGCGTCTGGCGATGGTTCGAAGATATCGACCTGATTTTCTTTCAGCCGTCATCGATCGCCCAGACAATCGATTCGGCGTTCCGCAGAAAGGCCGATATCGGCCGCATGCGGCATCCCCTGCCCGACAAACCGTCGATCGTCGTGCTGCCTTTCGAGAACTTGAGCAGCGACCCCGCCCAGGAGGTCCTCGTCGATGCGGTGAGCGAGGGAATCACGGTCGTGATGGCAAGCGTCGCCGAACTATTCGTCATCGATCGTAGCAGCGCGCTTTCGTTCAAGGGCCGTTCACTGCGCGTCAAGGACGTCGCCGAGGAACTAGGAGTGCGCTACGTTTTGGAGGGCAGCGTTCAATCGTCGCGTGAACGCGTCCGCGTTTCGGCGCGTTTGATCGATGCGCTCAGCGGAGACACTCTGTGGGCAGACCGCTTCGACCCCATAGCCACCGACATCTTCAAGACCCTCGACGGGATAACGCTGCGTATCGTCACGGCCGTCCATGCGTCGATCAACGAGGGAGAACAGGAGCGGATCGCATTTGCTCACGGGACGCGGAACCTCGATGCCTGGCTGGCCGCGACACAAGGATTGCACCTTCTGCGTAAACTGACGCGCGCCGACACCGCACGCGCGCGCGAGCTTTACACACGGGCGCTCGAGGCCGACCCTGACTACGCGGGAGCATGGGACGGGTTGGGTTGGACGTATTTTCTCGATGCATGGCAAGGCTGGTCGGCGGCAGACGAGGCGATGGGCAAGGCGCTGGAAAACGCGCAGCGCGCCATCGCGATCAATCCGACCCGTGGCCGCCCCTATGCGCTCCTCGGCGCGGTCACGATGATGTCCCGCGATCGCGACGCGGCGATCGTCTATTTCGAGCGCGCACGCACATATTCGCCGGGCGACGCCGAGGCGGCCGCGCTAATCGCATATGCGCTGACCTATATGGGCGATCTTGACGGAGCCGAAGCATCAATCAACCAGGCAATTCGGCTCAGCCCCAATGCGCCCGCGTGGTATCATTGGACACTGGCACGCGTCCGCCGTCTGCAGGGTCGTGCACCCCTCGCAATCGACATTCTCGAGCGCAAATTGAGGGGATTTCCCGAGTCAATCGCTCCGCGCATCGAGCTTGCATTGGCATACACCGAGGTCGGGCGACGGCAGGATGCGCGCGCGATGGCGGCCGAGATCCTGCGGATCAATCCTCGCTATATCGTCGCGACGTGGGCCAATGCGCAGCCTTATGCCGATCAGGGCATCGTCCGCCGCGAAATGGAGTCGCTTCGCCTTGCCGGTTTTCCCGGATAGCGCGCGTACCAGTCTTGGATGTCAATCGACACGTGACGAACGCATAACGTCCGCTGACCTACGTTTTCTTGCGCGCGATGTCCTTGCGCAGCTTGGCGACGTCGACCGCCACGTGCCAGAAGGGCTGCTTGCCCTGCTCGACCCCGAGCGTGCTCATCGCTGAGTCACGGCCGGCGACGGTCGTAATCGAATACGCTTTGCCGTCCTTGCGGCGGCGGCTCTCGTCGGTCGGCTCCGGAGCATCGGAGTCGTCCTTCGTGCTCCTGAACCACTCGATCATGACCTCGTGCGTGGCGATCTTTTTCGCGTAGTGCGCCAGCGGATCCGTCACACCACGCTCAACGATGAATTTCTCGACGCGCGCAAGATCCGGAACACTCTCGCGGATGGCCTTGGCGGTGGTCGCCTTTTCCCCGATCGTCAGTGTGTCGCGCTTGATGTAGTGCCACCACGACATCCCCTGAACCTTCGCCGCGCGGATCAGGTCGCCGAAGGTGTACATTGCCGCCGGATCGGCGCCGACGTTGCACCCTTCGAAATAAACATGCCCGACGTAAGTAGGACGGCGTCCGGCGAACGCGTCGCGGACCTCCTGCCCGTCAATGCGGTAGAACTGATCGAGGTCGATCGTTCCGGGCGCGCCGTGGGTGAAGACGATGAGTCTGGTGATTTTTTCGAATCCACCGATCAGCGCCACGAACTCGTCGAGTGTGTTGACGCCGCGCGCGGTCGCGCCGGGGTAGTGATTTTTCACCAGCAGCTTCACGTGCGACTCGCGGACGTTGCGCTCGCAGAACACCAGAAGGGTCTGGGTATTTGGCCGCCCCTTCGCCGGCGCGCGCTTTGGCGCTGCCTGGGCCAGCAGGTTCGCGGTGTCGACGACCTCTCCCGCCTCGAGCACTTCGTCGGTGGCAACGATGTCCTCGTCGTCCAGGACCGAGCCAGGCGGTGCGCGCTCGGTCATCGGCGCCGCTCAGGCGATTCGAGGATTGAACATCGCCGCATATGCGGTGGCGCGCTCCTTGGCGTCGTCGATCTGACCCAGCGCCTCGAGCGCCAGCTCGAGCTTTTCGTTCTCGAGCGTTTTGGCGCGCGCCGCGGCGAGCTGCACCTCCATCGCATAGTTGTCGAGCGCGTCGGATTCGCCGAGCAGCGCCTCGACGAGCACGCTGTCGGTGCGCATTGTAATCTCCGACTCCTTCATCACCACGCCGTGTACCTTGTGCCGCTCGTTCGCCTGCTCGAGCGGCCCGCGCCGGAAGCGATAGAACAGCTTGCCGGAGGGCGGCGGATACTCGCCGTTGACCGGATTCGCCGGGTCGGGGCCGGACCAGCTCTGTCCATCGTTTGCGACGGTGAACGTCTCGAGCACCTTCACCGGCAGGTCGCGGCGGTCCATCACCACGCCGACGAGCTTGAGGATTTGCTGCGCCACCGGATCGACGCGGGCCGGCAGCAGCACCTCGGCGAGCAGCCCACGCAGGCCGGGGAGGGGCACCTCGCGCCAGGAGTCTGGCAGACCATTGGTGAAGCCGATGCGCACGTCCTTGAGATGGATCTTCGTGGCGTAGGTCTGGTTGAGCTCGCGGAAGACGAAGTTCAGTACCCGCCGCATGTTGGCGTTCTTGATCTCGCGCTCGATGACCGTCTCCTCGCCAGTCTGCTCGGTGCGCTCCGAGCTCGAAGTGACCGTCGTCTCGCGCTTAGCCGAAGCCTGGTTGGCGTGCTCGCTGACCGCGTTGTTGACGCTCTTCGAGAACTCCTCGCGGCCGGACTGGTACTCGCCGGCAGCACCGCCCGAGACTTTGGCGCTGCCCCAGCCCCACGATGCCTTTGCCTCGGCCTCGACGTGCCAGCTTTCCTTGGATGACTGCGTTTTCTTGTCGGTGGTTTCGCTCATCACTGTGTCGGCGAATTTGCTGCTCGCCTCGCTGTGGTGCGAATCGACGATGCTCGATCCCTCCTTGATCGTCTCCTGGGTCGAGCGCCAGGTCTTCATGCTGATCGTCGTCGCCTCGCCGGGCATAAGCGTGAACGTCTTGACGGTGCGCCCAAGACCGTAGTCGCCGAGGAATGAGCTGACGCCGTAGAACTCGACGATGAACAGCGCCGGCTTGGGCGGGATCTTTGGGTCGATCTCGGTCTCGGTCACGCCACCGCCCCATTTCGGCGTGAGCACGACCAGCGTACCGGTGTCGCGCAGGCGGCGCACCGATTCGGCCAGGCGATCGGCGAGGCGCTCGGGCTCAACCTCCGGGGTCGGCATCACGGTCCGCGGACCTCGCGGCGCTGGTCCCTCGGTGGTCGGGCCTGTCGCGCGCGCCATCGCCATTGGCATAGCCGACCGTTCGGAGGCGATCTCGCGCACGCGACCGACCATCGTCGGCGGGACGCCGAGCCGGCCGAGCCGGCTGGTGAGGAAATTTACCGCGCGCGCCTCGTCGACGCGGACCGTGCCGGCGGCCGACGGGACGACGCCGGCCGCTTCGCCCACCGCTTCGGGCACCGCGGAATCACGGAAGGCTGCCAATCGGCGTCGGCGATGCCTTCCAGCTTCGTGATCCGGCGGCCGGTGTGGCTGCCCGGCATCGGCACGGAGTAATTGATCCGCGCCGCCTGACCGGGCGTTCCGTCGAAAGCAATTATGTTGTCGGGCATGCGCCGCCTCCCCCGGGCTGGGCGGCCGAATGCCCCGCATGCGGCCGCCGAACTTGGCGGGAGATTGTAGCTGGACTGCACCGGCCGAACTGTAAGCCAGGCCACAGGCAGCAACCGAATCATGCTCGAATTCTACGGTTCCCCGGATGACCTTTTGGGCTTAGGTCAACCTTGTCGAAATTCTTGGACTTTGCAAAAACGAATAGCCCCGCCGTGGACGACCGACGGGGCTGCTACCAACACTGGTTACGGCGACGTGCAGCCTACGAGACCAATACTCGAAAGTTTTGGCCGTTGAGGTGTAGATCGCGGACACGCAACTGGAATTATTTGCTCCTTTGCGCTCCTGCCCTGCCGATTCCTCGACAACGAGCAAGTCGTCGGCCCTTCCGTCGTAGAAATGGCGTCGCCCCTCGCTGAAATCAGGTAACACGATGGCCCTTGCTCAGTTCTTAGTTCGGTTCTCGCCACGTCATACTCGGAACTTTAACGTCGAGATAACGGGAGCTCGGTTGCGAGACGAGCGCGGTCGTATCGCGAGGGGGTAGACGGGCGCAAAAACCCTGCGCCGTTGAGGCTTCGATCACCCTCCAACGACGGTATCGCCCGATGACTAGTGCTTGCAGTGGGATTGGTTGTTATTTGCAATGGAACGCGGCTATGTCTCGATGCCGTTCGCCATCCTGAAAGTCACCATTCGCTCCCGACGCTCATCCCACAAACGAAACGACAAGGCTTTGATGCCGCCCCAGACCGACAGTGTATGGGCGTCTTGAAGCGCCGGAATGGCGCGATAGCACGCCTCCAGCCGATAGTTCGGTACGCGGGGATTGAGATGGTGGATGTGATGAAACCCGATGTTACCGGTAAACCACTGCAGCACGCGCGGCAATCGCAGATAGGATGATCCGCGCAGCGCGGCATCTTCATGACTCCACTGCGTTTTCCGTCGCCAGATCGCGTTCTCGAATTGATGCTGAACCGAAAATATCCAAACGCCGACGATCGACGCGACGATCAGGATCGGTAGCTGCACAAGAAGCATTTGCTCGAAGCCGACCAAGGCTCCAATTCCAGCGTAAGCCGTCGCAAGCCCCAGGTTCGTCGCGTGCACGGAATTCCGCTCGCGTCGCCACGCCCTTGGTGTATCGAATGGGACGCGGTAAAGCAGCAGAAAGATCAGTGGCGGCAAGGCGACTGCGGACAGCAGCGGATGA
>DATIBC010000082.1:0-3614 GCA_035457725.1 Alphaproteobacteria bacterium
CATATCGGCCGCCGCATCGCCGTCATGTATCTTGGTCGTATCGTTGAAGTGTCGCCGAAGGAGGCACTGTTCGAGGCGCCGCTCCACCCATACACCCAAGCGCTGATCGACGCGGCGCCGCTGCCCGACCCGCGCGAGCGCCGCCAGCGGCTGGTGATCGAAGGGGACGTGCCAAGCCCGATCAATCCACCAGCCGGGTGCCGTTTCCATACACGTTGCCCCTTCGCCTTCAATCGTTGCCGAAACGAGGAACCGGCGCTGCGTGAGATTGCGCCGGGGCGCTTCGTGGCATGCCATCTGCGGGAAGACGGAATGACCGGGCCGCTCACGCGCCCGGGGCCCGCTGGATCGCATGCGCCGACATGAGATCGCCGAGCGATCAGCCGGCACGGCCGTCGGCGCGTGGTCCAACCAGAATCGGAAAGTATCGCGCCGTAAAAACAGCAAAGCCGCCTGCCCACAGCCCTCCCGCGAGGCCGATCGTCGCAAGGTCGGCGAGGTCGGGAAACAGCGCCGTGGCGACGCGCAAACCGACGCCCGCCGTGACAAGGTAATAGGCGATGACCGTGACCCGATCGGCGACGAGCGGGCGGCCGGTGTGTCCCAGCGCCGCGCGCGACATGACGGCAAGAATCATCGTGCCCACCGCTCCCGCGCCGAGCGCGTGGAATCCGGCCGACACGGCGATTGGGGCGCCGAGTCCATGGGCAGCGACGAGTGCGAAGCCGATGACAAGCCATGAATAGGCGAGATGAAGAATCCAGACGAGCGGCGTTCCAAAGCTTCGCCACCCTTTCCAACGCGCCAGGCGTGCGCAATGCGCGACGGCGGCGACGGCGGCGGCGACGCCGATGACCGGCTCGCCGGCGCCGATCGCCCAGGCGATCACGAATGAAGCGGTCGCGGCGATCGCCACGATGTCGAGACGCGGCGCAGGCTCGATCGCCATCGGTTGCCCAGCCATCCGCAGACCGCCGACAGTGAAGGCTGGAACGATGCGCCCGCCAATGATCGAAATCATCACCAGCAGCACGCCCAGCCCCAGTTCGATGCCCCAGCGCGCCGAGGCCCAATCAGCGCCCAGCGCTTCGGCATGCGTCGCCGCGTTGGCCGAGGTGAGGATCGCCAACATCAGCACGAACGCGCCGTTGCGGCGCAGATTGCGCCTGACGATCCCCGGCGAAACGATCGCCGCTAACGCTGGAAGAAAGGCGAGGTCGACGACCGCGAACGCTATTGCCGTTTCTTCTCCCGACAGCCATGCCATGATGCGGCCGGCGAGCCAAACCCCGAACAGCGACGCGAGCCTCGCGCCGTGGATCGGACCCATCGCGGTCCAATTCGGCACCGCGGTCAAGAGAAAGCCGGCCAAGGCCGCCGCGCCGAAGCCGAAGACCATCTCGCGGGCGTGCCACTCACTCAAGGCGAGCGGCGTCGCCGGCGTCCAAGTACCAAGCCACACGCCGATCCAACCAAGGATGCCGACCGCCGCATAGAGTCCGGCGAACAAGAAGAATGGCCGAAATCCATACTCGAACAGCGCGAATCCGGAACTGCTTCGCTTGACCGCGTCATCGATGCCGATCATCGCCGGTTCCTCGCGCAACCACGCCTCCCGGAACTGGTTATTCGTGTACCATGGATTTAATGGCCGCCAGCGCGCGGTCGCCAGCGTCGGGCTTGGGAAACGCGATGCCACGCCGCGCGGCCATCTTGCGGCCGAGGCGGCGCAGGTCGCCTTCCGTGAGCCGCTTGCGCGCCACCGGCAGGACCAGCGCGTTCTCCCAGGCGAGATGGCGACGCTGTGTGGCGGCGAACGCCTTGGCCGAAGCGACGAAAGCGGCATCGACGCGCTCATTCGGAGCGTTCGGCCGGTTCTCGATTCCAGCGATGACGTCCTCGGCCATCTGCTCGTCGCCGGCGTGCTCGGCCGAAAGCACCTCGAACACCGTCTCGATGTTGTCGGCGCGGCCGCATCGCTTGCGCATCACGGCGAAGAGGTCGCGCTCCTCGTCGGCCACATGATTGGGCAGATCGTGACGAAGGAACTCGAGGACCGCCTTCGCCAAGTCTGCCCAGTTCGCGGCGTCGGGCGTCATCGCCAGCCACTCGATATGGTTGAGTACAACGCGCTGGCGGTAATGATCGGCGAAAAGAAAATCGATCGGCGACAGCAGAAGCCGCGGATCTATCGTCTCGACGAACGGCTCGGCGGGCGCCGACGACGGTGAAATGAGATGGCGCACGGGCATCGGCGAGCGTCCCTTTGACCGGCGCTACTGGACCAGCGGCGAGGTCGCGCCGGATAGCGTGACGCCGGTAATTTCTGCACCGCCGATCAAGAGCTGCAGATACTGGTGAACGGCGCGACGCCACGCACGCTCATGCAGGTAATCGGCGATTCGCGGCTTGGCGATCTCGAACGGAAGTTCGCGGCCGTAAATCCGCCGGTCGAGGCGAAGCACATGAGCGCCGTAGCGGGTCATGACCGGCACGGGACAGAGCTGTCCTTCCTCGAGATTGCACAAAAACGTCTCGAATTCGGGCACCGTGTCGCCGTGCGACACCTGCCCCAGTCGACCGTCCTGTATCTTCGAGCTGCATGCCGAACGCGCCCGCGCGAGTTCGCCAAACCGCTCCGGCGCCGCGGTGAGTTCGGCGATCGTCGCCTCGGCGGCCGCCTTCGCGCTCGCCCGCGCCGTTTCGTCGTCTGGCGCCGCAGGAAAAAGGATATGGGCGGCCTCGAAGAGATCGCGACTGCGGAACTTCCGAGGATTGCGCTCGTAGTACCGGCGGCATACCGCAACATCCGCCTCGGGCAAGGTGATTACCCGCTCGAGCAAGGCCGCGATCAGGCGTTCCTCTTCGCCGCGTTCTGGCGCATCGTCCTCTTTTGGCGCGTCGTCCGGCTTCAAACCCATCCGTCCCGCCGCCTGGCGCAGCAGCGCGCGGATGACAAGCGCCTCGGCCGCCGCTTTCCGCGCCGTCTCCAGGTCGGCCGCCGGGTGATATTGCACCTCCGCGTCGACCGCCGATTGGGCGATCGCTTCTCCGTTGACGGTGATATTCATCGGCCTGCTCCCTGGCGGGCCGCGCCGTTGCCGGCTCGCCGCACGACCTGGTAGCGCCGTCCGACGTACCATACCGGCGCGCTCCAGATGTGAACCAGACGACTGAACGGAAAGACGAGGAACATCGTCAGTCCGAGGAAGATGTGCAGCTTGAAGATCCAATGGACCCCGACGATCTGCGCCGCCGCGCCGTCCTGGAAGGTGACGATTCGCTGCGCCCAGTCGCCGAGCAGGACCATATTGTGGCCGTCGAGGTGAAGCATCGACAGCGGAATGGTCGCCAGCCCAAGGATGAGTTGAACGTAGATCAGCAGGAGAATGAAGATGTCCATAGGCGTACTGGTCGCGCGAATCCGCGGATCGTAGAGGCGGCGCCAAACAAGGATCGTCAGGCCGACGAAGCACACCAGGCCGAACAGCCCGCCGGCCGCCATCGCCAGGATTTGCTTGGCTGAACTCGACAGACCCAAGGCGTGATAGACCGCCGGCGGGGTCAGCAGCCCGAACAGATGCCCGACGAACAGCAGCAATATGCCGACGTGG
>DATIBC010000083.1:0-41291 GCA_035457725.1 Alphaproteobacteria bacterium
TATCGTGCGACGCACCATGGCGCGAGCATTGGCCCCGCGCGGCCACGCGCTGTCAAGCCGCGCTACGGCCGACCGGCGGCATGGGTGCGCGCGCCGCCGCCTCGCGCCGACGGACGAGGGCGATGAGGTGGGTGATGATGAACAGCGGGACGGCGAAGGCAGGGATCAACGCCAAGGGAAACTCGGTGACCAGCTTGGTTGTAACATCGCTTGCGAGAAAGCCGACCGGCGCGTCGCTGTGGGCGACGCCCAGGAAGAGCGCGGCGGCAAAATCGAGCAGGCCGAGCACGTTCCATGCGACGAACGCAGCGCTCGTTCGCGACCTTGGAGAAGCCAGCGCCCGGGCGATAAGCGGCGCGCTGAGTGCGATCGCGAGGTCACCCAGGCCGGCGGGCAAAGCGAACCCAGCCGGCAAATGGCCGAGCAGATAGAGCAAGACGAATACCAGGCCCACCACGCGTAACATGTGGAGACGCACGAGAAATGCGAGATCGAGCGAGGCGACGAACTCGCGTAGTCGCGCCGACCCGCGGTATCCGGCGGCAAAGACGACGATCGGCGCGGCGACGAGGCCGAGCAGCAGCGGCGGCGCCAAGGCGCCGGCGATGGCGAACCGCACGGCCCCGGACAGAACCGCCAGCAAAACGACAAGGAACCATGCGATGGTCGCGGCGGCGATCACCCGGCGCAGCCCGCGGGATCTTTCGTGGGTGCTCATGGTCGCCCTCCGCTCGTGTGTCTGCCTCGGTTATAAAGATGTATATACATATATTACCGACAAAAATCACCGCTGCCCGCCGAGCGCGGCCAGCGCCGCGAGTCGCTCGGACAAGGCGGGCAGACGCTCGGGGCCGATATGCTCGACGATCCGTGCCTGGGCGCGCCGCCATAGCGGCAACGCGAGCGCCAGCGCCGTTGCGCCGCGTTCGGCGAGCGTGACGATCCGCGTCCGGCGATCCTCGCCGGGATCGACGCGGACCAGCTTGTCGCGCGCCAAGGGCGCAAGATTGCGCAGCAATGTCGTTGGATCCATTGCCAGAACGCGGGCCAAGCCGGTGATCGTCGGCGCCTCCATCAGTGCTACGGCGACGAGAAGGTTGAACTGCGCCGCGCCAAGCCCGCTCGGCCGCAGCGCCTCGTCGTAGATTTGCGTCACGACGCGCGCCGCCTTGCGCAGACCGAAGCAGGCGCACGTCGCCGCGACCTCGCCGAGATCCGAACGCGCAACCCGAGGGGTTGTTTTTCGCATAATAGATGTATATGCATGTTTATTTCGGAAGTCAAGGCACGTTCAGCCGGCGCCCGGACGGCGTTCACGTTCTTTAAGCGAAGGCGATGCGATGCTAAAAAAGAGCCATGTCACGACCCGTCATCGGCATAACCCTCGACGCCGAACCGCCCGGCGGATACTCGAAGTTTCCGTGGTACGCGCTGCGCGAGAACTATTGCGCCGCGGTTGCGCGCGCCGGCGGACTTCCCGTTCCATTGCCTCATGAACCCGACCTTGCCGCCGAGTATCTGGCGCGGATCGACGGACTGATCGTCACTGGCGGCGCGTTCGACGTCGATCCGGCGCTTTTCGGCGCCAGCCAGCGCCACGTCACGGTCAAGACCAAGGACCGCCGCACCGCCTTCGAGCTGGCGATCACCCGGCTTGCCGTCGACGCCGACACGCCGGTGCTCGGGATTTGCGGCGGCCAGCAGCTTCTCAATGTCGTGCTCGGCGGCACGCTGATCCAGCATATCCCCGATGAAGTGGCGAACGCGCTTGCCCACGAGCAGCTCAATCCGCGTGATCAGGCGGGCCACGCCGTCAAGATCGTTCCCGGCACGCTGCTGCATCGCGTCACCAAGATGCTCGAACTCGACGTCAACAGCGCCCATCACCAGGCCGTGAAGGCCGTCGGACCGGGCGTGGTCGTCAATGCAACCGCCGCCGACGGGGTGATTGAGGGGATCGAAGATACGCGCCGCCGCTTCTGCCTTGGCGTCGAGTGGCACCCCGAGTTCGCCATCAGCCCCGGCGACATTAGGCTCTTCGACGCCTTCGTCCAGGCCGCGCGCGCCTGATCGGGCTGAAGATGCGCAAGGCAATCGATGCGCCGCCGGCGTCGGAGGGCGATCGCGTGGCCAAGGTCATCGCGCGCGCCGGACTTTGCTCGCGGCGCGAGGCAGAGCGCTGGATCGCGCAAGGTCGCGTCGCCGTCGATGGCGTGACGCTCACCAGCCCCGCAGTCACCGTCACGCCGACGAGCGTCGTCACCGTAGATGGCGATAAACTACCGGCGGCCGGGCGTCCCCGACTGTTCCGCTTTCACAAACCCGCCGGGGTCCTGACGACCGCGCATGACCCGCAAGGACGACCGACCATCTACGACCATCTACCGGCGGATTTGCCGCGGGTGATGCCGGTCGGCCGCCTCGATTTCAACTCCGAAGGGCTGCTGCTGCTGACCAACGACGGGGCGCTCAAGCGCCATCTCGAACTTCCAGCCACGGGATGGGTTCGCCGCTATCGAGCCCGCGTCTATGGCGCGCCCGACCCAATGGCGCTGGCGTCCCTTGCCCAGGGCATAAGCGTCGACGGCGTCGCCTACGGCCCCATCGACGCGCGGCTCGACGGCGCCGCCAAAGAGCCCGCGAAGGGCCGCAACGTATGGCTCACCATCAGCCTGCGCGAGGGCAAGTACCGCGAGGTGCGCAAGGTGCTCGCGCATCTTGGCGTCGTCGTGAATCGCCTGATACGGATCGCCTATGGGCCGTTCCAGCTCGGCGACCTGCCACGCGGCGCCGGTGAAGAGGTGCCGTGGAAAGCCTTGCGCGAGCAGCTTGGGCCGATCGTCGCCGCCACCCCGGGCGCGCCGCGCGAAACGCCACGAGGGCGCAGTAGAGGCCGCCGGCGATGAGAATTGTCAGCGGTAAACACCGCGGCCGCAGGCTGGCGGCGCCGCACGGCGATCGTGTTCGCCCGACCGGCGATCGCGCCCGCCAGGCACTGTTCAACATTCTCGAGCATGGGCGCTTCGCCGCCGGCGGGGGCTCGCCGCTGATCGGAGCGCGTGTCGTCGACCTGTTCTGCGGTACCGGAGCGCTGGGGCTCGAGGCGCTGTCGCGTGGCGCAGCCTTCGCCATTTTGATCGACAACGACGCCGAGGCGATCGGGGCTGCGCGCGCCAATGTTCGCGCGCTGGGCGAGACCTCGCGCGTCATGCTGCGCCAGGCCGACGCGACGCGCCCCGGCCCCTCCCCTGGACAATGTCGTATTGCGTTTCTCGATCCGCCTTATCGCGGCGCGTTGGCCGAACCGGCGATCACCGCGCTCGCCGCGGACGGCTGGCTCGAGCCGGGAGGCATCGTCGTGGTCGAAATCGATGGGCGCGAGACGTTCACGCCGCCCGCCGGGTTCGCGCTTGTCGACCAACGGCGCTATGGCCGCGCCAAACTCATCTTCCTGCGGTTCGGTTCCTAGCGCCGGCCAAACAGCCGCTCGATGTCGGCGAGTTTGAGCTCGACATAAGTGGGGCGACCGTGATTGCACTGGCCGGAGTGCGGCGTCGCTTCCATCTGGCGCAACAGGGCGTTCATTTCCTCGGGCAATAGCCGCCGTCCGGCACGCACGCTGCCGTGACATGCCATCGTCGAGCAAACGTCGGCCAGCTTCTCCTTGAGCGACAACGCCGCGCCATGCTCGGCGAGTTCGTCGGCGAGGTCGCGCAACAGGCCTTGCGCGTCGACCTCGCCAAGCAGAGCCGGGACTTCGCGCACGATGATGGCGCCGCCACCGAACGGTTCGGCGACGAGTCCAAGTTCGGCGAATTCCGCCAGGCGCGGCGCGAGCCTGGCCACGGCCGGTTCGTCAAGCTCGACGATCTCCGGGATCAGCAAGGCCTGGCGCTTGATCCCGCCCGAAGCAAGATCGGCCTTCATTTTCTCGTAGACCAACCGTTCATGTGCTGCGTGTTGGTCGACGATGACGAGGCCATCCGGGGTTTCGGCGACGATATACGTGGCATGGAGCTGCGCGCGCGCCGCGCCGAGCGGATAGCCGTCGCCCGCCGCGGCGTCATCGGCGCCGCCCGGCGCCGATGGCGGCAGCGCGCCCTCCAAGGGCGCCTGATACGTCGCCGCGGCTTCGGCGACACCAGCGGGATAGTCTTCGCGCCTGGGGAAACCCCACGCCGAATGCGGGGCCAGCCGCGGCGGCGCCGCTTGCGGCCTGAATGCGCCAAGCGCATTTGCGGCCACGGTCGTTGCGGCGCGATGCCCGGCTCCGGCCAGTGCATGACGAAGGCTGGCGACGATCAGCCCACGAACCAGGCCGGCGTCTTGAAATCGGACCTCCGCCTTCGTCGGGTGAACGTTGACGTCGACCTCGCCCGCCGGCACGTCGAGGAACAGCGCCACCACCGGGTGCCGGTCGCGGGCGAGAAAATCGGCATACGCGCCACGCACCGCGCCGACAAGGAGTTTGTCACGCACCGGTCGACCGTTGACGAACAGATATTGATGCCGCGCGGTGGCGCGATGATAGGTCGGCACGCCGATATGCCCGACAAGCATCATGCCTTCGCGCGCGGCGTCGACCGCGATCGCGTTGGCGAAGAATTCCCGATCGATGACGGCCGACAGCCGCTCGAGCCGCGCTTCGGCCGGGGCGCCGCCTACGGTCGGTAGCTTGAGAACGGCGCGGCCGTCGATCAGCAGCGTGAACCCAATGGCCGGATAAGCCATCGCCAGCCGCTCGATGGCGTCGCGCACGGCGAGCGCTTCGCTGCGATCGCTGCGCAGGAATTTCAACCGCGCCGGCGTGGCATAGAAAAGATCGCGCACCTCGACGCGCGTTCCCCGCGGATGCGCCGCGGGCGACGGCGCCTCGGACTCGCCCCCGGCGACCGTGATGGTCCAGGCGCCGTCGGCATCGATCGTTCGGCTGGTGATGGCCATGCGCGCCACCGCGGCGATCGACGGCAGCGCTTCGCCGCGAAAGCCCAGCGTGGCGATATGGAGCAAATCGTCGTCGGGCAGTTTCGAAGTCGCGTGCCGCTCGATCGCCAACGACAGCTCCTCGCGCGTCATGCCCTTGCCGTCGTCGACCACGACGATCAGGCTGCGGCCGCCGTCTCCGAGCATGATTTCGACTTGCCTCGCGCCGGCGTCGATGGCGTTTTCGACCAGCTCCTTGACCGCCGCCGCCGGCCGCTCGATCACCTCGCCGGCGGCGATGCGGTTGACGATGGTTTCGGGCAGACGGCGGATCGTCACGACAGTTCCTTGAGATACTTGCGCGCCAGGACCTTGCCCTGCTCGACCGCCGGCTGGTCGAAGGGATCGACGCCCAGCAAATGCGCCGTGATGATGGTTTCGAGCATGAAATGCATCAGTACAGCGCCCAAGACGTGCGCGTCGCAAGGGCCGACGCGAATGACGCGCACCGGCCGGCCATTGCCGGCGAGCGTCGCGGCGGTGGCACGTTGCGAAACATCGAGCAAGTCGCCGAGCGTCCGTCCCGCCAGCCAATCGAGCGCCGGGTCGTCAAGCGCGTCGCGCGCAAATCGCGGGCCGGCACCGGCGACGTCGCCCATGACGATGTTGATCAGCTTGTCGGGCGGTCCGTCGAGATAAAGCTGAAGCTGGCTGTGCTGATCGACCGTGCCAAGCGCCCGGATCGGCGTCGTGCCATGCCCGTTCTTGCCGAGACTCTCGGCCCAAAGCTGGCAGAACCACTGCGCGAACGGTGCCAACCGGTCGAGATAAGGCATCATCACCGTTTGGTCGACGCCGCGCGTTCGCTGTAGGGCGACGTTCAGCGCCGCGCCGGCGGCCGGCGGCGAGCCGGCCGGATCGTCGACGAGCGCCGCGTCGAGCGCTGCCGCGGCGCCGGCGCGTACCGCGTGCACGTCGACGCCCACGAGCATTGCCGGCAGCATCGCGGTGACCGAAAGGACCGAGTAACGCCCGCCGAGATCGGGATCGTGTGCAATGACCGGCACGCCGAAGCGTTTGGCCAGTCGTCGCAAGGGATTATCGCGCGGTTCGGTGACGACCGTCACGCGCTCGGCCAGCCGGGACGCTCCCAACGCATCGCGCCAGCGCGGCAGCAGCGTATGGGCCTGGGCAAGGGTCTCGGCGGTGCCGCCCGACTTGGAAACGATGACCAAGCCGGTCCGTGATTCCTTGACGGCGTCGAGCACGCGGCCGATCCCATCAGGATCGACGTTCTCGACGAACCAAAGGCGCGGCGCGCCATGGCGCGGCGACGCGGGCCCCAGTCCGCCGTCGGCCAGAGCCGCCAGTGTCCGACCGCCGAGGCTCGAGCCGCCGGTGCCCAGTAGTACAACGTCGTCGAGGCCACGCAGCCGTCTTGCGGCGCCTTCGATCTCGGCCAGGTCGTTCCTTTGCGTGGCTAGCGTCAGGAGCGGCATATCCGCCCTTTCGCGATGCGCCCGAAGGCGATCGAGCGCCGGCCGCGTCGCGCCGAGCGTCGTCGCGAACTCGCGTCGGTCGATCCCGCGCTCGCCGATCGTTTCCGCAAAACAGCCGGATGCTTCGATCGCGTACGGCAACGCGGATACGCCGGGCCCCATCACCCTCCGCCTTTGGTTCCCTCGGCCGGTTCGCGCGAGGCGAGACCTTCGGGCTCGCCGACGACGACCACGAGTAGCTTCGTTTCGTCGTAAAGACGACGCGCGACGCGCTTGGCGTCGGTAAGCGTCACGCCGTCAATGTATCGGTTGCGCTGTTCGAGATAGTCGATGCCCAGCTTTTCGTACTGCATGCCGACCAACGTGCGGGCGATTTGGTTGGTCGTATCGAGCCCGAGCGCAAAGGATCCGGTAAGGTGACGCTTCGCACCATCGAGTTCCTCTTGCGTCGGTCCCTCGGCGCCAAACTCCCGCCAGACAGCGCGGACGATCTCGAGCGATTGCGCCGCGCGCGCGTTCTGCGTCGCCGTGCTACCGATGACCGCCGCGGCGTTGTCGAGGGGTACAAGAGCGCTGAATACGCCATAGGCAAGCCCGCGTTTCTCGCGCACCTCGTTTGTCAGTCGCGAAGTGAAGCCGCCGCCGCCCAGCACATAATTGACGACCAGCGCCGCATAATAATCCGGGTCGTCGCGCTTCAGCCCGGGCTGGCCGAAATAAATGACGCTCTGCGGCACGCCGAGGCGCTTGACGATGAGGCGGCCGGCGCCTTGAGGTGCGATCTGCGACGCCTCGGAGTTCACCGCGCGCGGCGGCAGGCCGTCGAAAGCGCGGTCGAGCAAGCGACCGAGCTCGTCCGACGTAATATCGCCGACCACGCCGATGTAGAGGTTGTCGCGCGCCAATCGCGATCGGACGAACGCGCGAAGGTCATCGGCCGCGATCGATTTGAGGCTCTCCTCGCTGCCGCGCGTGTCGCGACCGTATGGGTGATCGGGAAACGCGGTTTCCCACCACGTCCGTCGCGCGATGTTGTTCGGGTTGTTGCGCGCCGCCACGACGGCGGCGATCCGCCGCGCGCGCACGCGTTCGAGATCGTCGGGATCGAAGCGCGGCCGAGTCAACGCCAGTCGCAACATGTCGGCCGCCCGCTCGCGATGTTCATTGAGGGCCTTGATCCGCCCCTGAAAGGTGTCGAGCCCGGCGTCAAAGTCGAGACGGATGGAGCGGTTCTCGAGCTCGGCCTGGAACGCCCGCGAGTCGAGATCTCCGGCGCCTTCGGTCATCATGTCGGCGGTGAACTCAGCGAGCCCGCTTTTGCCTGCTGGATCGAGCGCCGCGCCACCACGAAACGAAAACTCGACCGCGATAAGCGGGATCGTCGCATCGCGGACCAGCCACGCCTCGATGCCCCCTGGACTGACGACTCGTTCGACCTGTTTGGCCGCCGCCGGCGTCGCCAGCAACAGAATGACGGTGGCCACACGTAGAATAGTAAATGTCGGCATCGGCTCGGCCTCTGCTTTAACTCGGTGGGTCCGGCAACAGTTCGCCGGTGACCGAGCGCTCGGCGCGAAGCACGGCGCGCGCCGCTTCCATCACTTGCGCCACCGTCACCTGCGCGATCCGCTGCGGCCACGCCTCGACGTCGGCGACCCCCACGCCTGTGGTGAGCGCGATTCCGATGATGCGCGCCCCGCCCTGCAGACTGTCGCGCGCAAAGACGGCCGAAGCGCGCATGCGCGCCTTTGCGTCCTCGACCTCCTGTTCGCTCACGCCAACCTCGAGCAGCCTGGCGATCGTCGCATCGATCGCCGCCTCGAGCGCCGGCAACTCGACGCCTGAGCGCGGCGTCGCCGATACGTCGAAAGTCGTCATGTCGAGTGCAAACGCGCTGTAGGAGGCGTCCGCGCTCGTGGCCACGTTCTTGTCGAGCACCACTTCGCGATAGAGGCGACTCTGCGTGCCGCCGCCAAGGATCTCGGCCAGCACTTGAAGCGCGTATGCGTGCCGCGTTTCGCCGCCTCGATAGCTGGGCGCTAGATAGCTGCGGCCAAGCCATGGCTGACTGACCTGGCGGTCCTTGAGCTGCACTCTCCGCGCCGCCTGCGGCGGCGGTTCCTGGGGCCGAAGGCGCGGCGGAAGCGGTTTCGGCGGGATCACGCCATAGTACTTTTCGGCAAGCGGCTTGAGCTCCGCCGCGTCGATGTCGCCGGCGACGATCAGGACCGCGTTGTTGGGCGCGTAATAAGTCGCATACCATTCCTCGGCGTCGGCGCGCGTCAACGCGCGCATCTCGTGCATCCAGCCGATGACCGGACGGCCATAAGGATGATTGAGGAACGTCGCGGCGCCCATCTGCTCGCGAAGGCGCGCGCCCGGGCGGTTGTCGATCGATGACCGCCGCTCTTCGAGGATCACGTCGCGCTCAGGGTCGACCGCGGCGTCGGTCAGCAGGAGGTTGCTCATGCGATCGGCTTCGAGGCGCATGACGGTCTCGAGCCGGCTGCGCTCGACGTTCTGGAAGTAACCGGTATAGTCGAAGCTCGTGAAGGCGTTCTCGCGCCCGCCTTCGCGAGCGACGATGCGCGAAAATTCGCCCGACGACAGGCTTTTCGTCGCCTTGAACATCAGATGTTCGAGGAAGTGGGCGATGCCCGATCTGCCGTGCTTCTCGTCGGCAGCGCCGACCTTGTACCAAACCATGTGCGCGACGATTGGCGAGCGCCGGTTGGTGACGACGACGACCTGCATGCCGTTCGCCAGCGTGAACGTCTCGGGATTGAAGACTTGGGCCGGTGCCGACGCCGGTCGCAGCGTCGCAAGCGCGACGATCGCCGCCGTCGCGGCGCCCAATATTGCGGACCCGCGGGGCTTACGCACGTCACCTCCCTGGGATCGTCGCGCGTCGATCGCGCGCCGACTCGGATCGTCGTCCGGCCTAGAAAATGCCTTCGAGCGGCGCCCGCCGGCGTCGCTTGATCGACGGCGTTTCGCCTTCGGAAACGCCACGGCCGAGGGCCTGATTTTCGCGAATCCGCTGCGCCTCGCGCTGCGGGTCGACCACCGTGCCCGGCTCCTCGGGCTTGCGCCAAAAGATCAGGCGGTCGATGAACGTCTTGTCGGCCGCCGCCAGCTGGTTCGATTCCTGGTTCACCACGGCGCGAATGTCGGCCTGCGCCCGGGCGGCGCCCGCCTGCTGCAGCAACGCCACCTCGCCGGGGCTACCGGCGCTGGTTGGCGCGGCCGCCCGGTTGCTCGCCACGCCGGTCACCGCCAGCTTCGCCTGATCGGGAATCGCTCCTTCTTGAGGCCGCGGCGCCCCTGGCTGCGGCGGTCGCAGTCCGTAGTCGGGGGGTAAAGATAGCGGCGCGCGGCTCACGACCTTGAATTCGTCCGGCGTAACCTTGTCGTATCCCAGTACCTTGCGGGTATCGCCGCAGGCGCCAACCATCAGGCCGGCGACCACCAAGATGGCGGGGGTCACCCCGCGAATCGCAAGAACCGGCGATAAGCCTCGAAACATGCACCCCTATTTAATCGACCGGCGTCCAGCGGACAAGGTGTCTATCAGGAGCAGCCCGACCCCGACCGAGATCGCCGAATCGGCCAGGTTGAAGGCCGGCCAGTGCCAGCCGAGCGCGTGAAAATCGAGGAAATCGAATACCGCCCCGAACCGCAGGCGATCAATCACGTTGCCGGCGGCCCCGCCGATGACCAGCCCAAGCGCCACAGCCAAGGTCCGTGTCTCGGCCTTGCGAAGCCACACGACGAGGGCGGCCACGATAATCACGGCCAGGACGACGAAGACCGCCGAGCCGCTCCGCGAGCCGCTGTTGAACATTCCGAAGCTGGCGCCGTAGTTCCACACCGTTACCAGATTGAAGAACGGCAGCACCTCAACCAACGGCCGGCCGCCTTCGACCAGATAGCGAAAGAAGACCAGCTTGGTCGCTTGATCGGCGATCGCGGTGAAAGTTGCGAGCGCGAGGCCCAATCGCAGCATGGCCGTCGGCTTGCGTCGCCTACTCGGCCGCGGAGCGGAGATGATCGACGGCGTCGATGCAACGCTCGCATAACGTCGCGTGACGCTGGTGGCGGCCCACCTCGGGCAGGACGCGCCAGCACCGCTCGCATTTGTCGCCGGAGGCAAGGTGAACGATCACTCCGACGCCCGGCACGTCGGGCAGCGTGAAAACTCCGTCGGGAGCGGCGTGCGCATGCAACGTCGCCGACGAGGTGATGGCGATCTCGGCCAGATCGAGCCCGGAGAGCGCGCGCACGTGGTCGGCCGTCGCGAAGACTTCGGGCGCCGCTTGCAGCGCCGCGCCGAGGCGGCGTTCGGCGCGCGAGATTTCGATGGCGCCGGTGACGACGCGGCGCAATTCGCGGATCTTCTCCCATTTGGCCGCCAGCGCGTCGGCCCGCCATGCATCGTCGACCGTCGGAAATATGCGGAGATGCACGCTATCGTTATCGCCCGGAAAGCGCGTCTGCCACGCCTCCTCGGTGGTGAAGCACAGCACCGGCGCCAGCCAGGCGGTGAGATGATTGAAAAGATGATCGAGCACCGTGCGCGCCGCGCGGCGCCGCAGGGCATCGGGGCGATCGCAATAGAGCGAGTCCTTGCGGATGTCGAAATAGAAGGCGGACAAGTCGATGGCGCAGAAGTTATGCAGCGCCGTGAAGAAGACATTGAAACGGAAATACTCGGGCGCGTCTTTCTCGGCGACCGTGCGGCGCAACAGTCGGTCGAGCTCCCACAGGCGATGCAGCACCCAGCGATCGAGTTCTGGCATATCCTTGGGCTCGAGGCGTTCCGCTCCGTCGAATCCGTCGAGATTGCCGAGCAAATAGCGAAGCGTGTTGCGCAAACGCCGGTAGGTTTCGGCTTGCTGCTTCAGCACCTCGGGGCCGATTCGCAGATCCTCCGAATAGTCGGAGCTGACCACCCACGAGCGCAGGATGTCGGCGCCGGTCTTGCCGACCACCTCTTGCGGCGAGACGACGTTGCCGAGCGATTTCGACATCTTGCGCCCTTGCTCGTCGAGGACGAAGCCGTGCGTCAGTACCGCCTCGTATGGCGCCCGGCCGCGTGTGCCGCACGATTCGAGGAGCGAGGAATGGAACCAGCCGCGGTGCTGGTCGGACCCCTCTAGGTACAGCGACGCCGGCCATTCGAGACCCCAGCCCCCCTCGCTTCGGTTCTTGAGCACGAAAGCGTGCGTGGCGCCCGAATCGAACCAGACATCGACGATATCCTTCACCTGTTCGTATTCGGCCGGATCGTATTGATTGCCGAGAAAGCGCGCCGGATCGCTGGCGTACCAAGCATCGGCCCCCTCGCGCTCGAAGGCCTCGGCGATGCGCTCCATCACCGCCGGGTCGCGCAGTAATTCGCCGCTCTTCTTGTCGACGAACACGGCGATGGGCACCCCCCACGCGCGCTGACGCGAAATGCACCAGTCGGGGCGCGATTCGATCATCGAATAAAGCCGATTGCGCCCCGAGGATGGGATCCATTGCGTGGCGTCGATGGCGGCCAGCGACTTTTCGCGCAGACCATTGGTGGTCATCGAGATGAACCACTGCGGCGTGTTGCGAAAGATGAGCGGCGCCTTCGAGCGCCACGAATGGGGGTAGCTGTGGACCAGGCTTCCCTTGGCCAGTAGCGCGCCGGCTTCCGCCAGCGCCGCAACGACCGCGCCGTTGGCGTCACCGGGCTTGCCCTTGTCGGTATAGACGCGCTTGCCGGCGAAAAGCGGCACGTGCGGATAGTAGCTGCCGTCGGCGTCCACCGTGTGCGGCACCTCGACGCCGTTGGCGACGCCGAGCTCGTAGTCATCGGCGCCATGGCCCGGTGCGATATGGACGAAGCCGGTGCCCGCCTCGGTGGTGACGAACCCGCCGGCGAAGACGGCGACGTCGAAATCGTACCCGCGCCCGCGCAGCGGATGCGCACAGACGGTTCCGACGACATCGGAGCCCTTGAACCTGGCGAGGACGCTGTAGCGTTCGATCGAAGCCGCGGCGGCGAGCGAAGCGGCCAGCGGCTCGGTGACGATCAGTTCTTCGCCGATTCGCGCCAGCGATCCCTCGCCGAGCGCGTCGACCCGCAGCTTGACGTAATCGAACTCGGCGCCGACGGCGAGCGCGCGGTTACCGGGGATGGTCCACGGCGTCGTCGTCCAAATCACGACCGAGGCACCGGCGAGCGATGGCCGGCTCGGCTTCGACACCGGGAAGCGTACGTGAACCGTGGTCGACTTGTGGTCGTGATATTCGATCTCGGCTTCGGCCAGCGCCGTCTTCTCGACCACCGACCACATCACCGGCTTCGAACCGCGGAATAGACCGCCGTTCATGACGAACTTGCCGAGCTCGCGGACGATCTGCGCTTCGGCCGCGTAAGACATCGTCGAATATGGATTGTCCCAATCGCCGATCACGCCGAGCCGCTTGAACTCCTGGCGCTGCACGTCGATCCAGCGCGCGGCGAATTCGCGGCATTCGCGCCGGAACTCGGCCGTCGGCACCCGATCCTTGTCCTGCCCGCGGGCCCGGTACTCCTCCTCGATCTTCCATTCGATCGGCAAGCCGTGGCAATCCCACCCGGGAACATAATCGGCGTCCTTGCCCAGCATCTGCTGCGAGCGATTGACGACGTCCTTGAGGATCTTGTTGAGCGCGGTGCCAATGTGGAGGTGACCGTTGGCATAGGGCGGTCCATCATGCAGCACGAACTGCTCGCGGCCCTTCGCCGCCTCGCGCTGACGGCGGTAGAGATCGAGGCGAGCCCAGCGGGCGAGAATCTCGGGCTCGCGCTTGGGCAGGTCGCCGCGCATCGGGAACGACGTCTTGGGCAGGAAGACGGTGGATTTGTAATCGACGGTCATCGTCGTCTCTCGGCGAGTTGGGCTTCGTCGCCGACGTCGACAGGGCGCGAAGACCTGACGGCGGTCAACACGCGATCAACGTACACCATCTGGCGTAGGCACTGAGCGATGTGTTCGGCGGTTTCGGCCGCCAGCCCGTCGACCTGGAGATCGACCGCAAGTTCGTCGCCGGCGGCGCCAAAGCCCGAACCGGCGCACACCGCCTCGAAACGGCGTGGCACAAGGCCGCGTTTGGCGAACAGCTCGAGGACACGCGGCATCACGGACGCCTCGGCGGCGGCAAACACGGAAAAGCAATAGGTGGGGAAAGTGCGATCAGCGGGGGGCATGGGACGCGGACTCCTTGTCGCGACGACGGACGCAAACGACGACCTCCCGGTCCTCGAGCAGGACCGGGGTCGTAATTCGCGCCGCGAGCGTGCGGCAGGAAACCCGCGTAGCCATGGCCGGCGATCATAGGCAACGCTCGAAAAAGGGTCAAGTTTGCGAGGATTCGAGCCACGGACGAGTGATCGGTGTCGTGGGTGTCCGCGACAAGGCGGCGCGCGCAGCGAGCGAATCGGCGTCCATCTGGGCGATGAGCTGGGCCGTGCTGTCGAAACGCGCCTCCGGCCTCAGATACGAGGCAAGCTGGACCCGTAGAATGCGGCCATAAAGGTCGCCCGAAAAATCGAACAGGTGCGTCTCGAGCAGCGGCTCAGCGGCGCCGAACATCGGCCGCAGGCCGAGATTGGCGACGCCATCGTACCAGCGGGTGGCACCGGCCGCTGCGAGCCCGGCGCGCACTGCATAGACGCCGAAGGCTGGGCGAATATAGTCGCCGAGCGGCTGGTTGGCGGTCGGGTAGTTGAGGGTTCGGCCTCGCCGATCGCCGCGAACCACGCGGGCCTCGATCTCGAATGGTCGGCCGAGTAAATGCGCCGCGGCGGCGGGATCGCCGGCGCGCAGCGAATCGCGCACGCCAGTCGACGACACGATGTCGGCTTCCGGATCGAGGTCGGGGTCCTTCGCGCTCGCAGGTGCGGTCACCGGCGGCATGATGATCGCGTCACGGCCGGCGGTGCGCATGTTCTGGCGCAACAGTTCGGGACTGCCATGCCGATTGCGGCCGAAGACGAAATCGTAGCCGACCACGACGTGGCGGGCGTCGAGACCGTGCACCAAGACTTGATCGATGAACGCCTCGGCGCTCAACCGAGCGAGATCGGCATCGAAGCGGAGCACGAAAAACAAATCGACGCCGAGCTCGGCGACGATCCGCGCCTTGGTCCGCAGCCGCGTCAGCAGAAACGGCGGCGTGTCGGGCTTGAAGAAGCGGCGCGGATGCGGCTCGAAGGTGAGCAGCGCCGAGGGACCGCCTTGCGCGCGGGCACGGGCTATCGCCGCCCCGATCACGGCTTGGTGGCCGCGATGCAATCCGTCGAAATTGCCGATCGCCACCGCAGCGCCGCGCGCCGCGTCGGGCAGGTTGTTGCAGTGACGAAAAAGTCGCATCGGCCCCCGGCGCGCCGGAATTTCATCGCCGGCGCGTCGTCGTGAATTTCGATCGGGCGGGGAGAATATCGACCGTTGCGGCAGAATTGTAGCGAATTGGCGATCGATCTGCGGTCAGTCCTCACCCGCCGCGACGGCGCGAACGAGCGGCGGCACATTCGCCGCCGGGGGATTGGCGTTGACCGCCGGGCCGGCCGATTTGGATTCGCCGTGTCCATTCAAGCGGGCAGACGCGGTATCCTCGGCGGGCAGCGAGGCCCGCAACGGCACCATCACCACCGCCTCGCCCTCGAGCACGACCTTGTCGCCAACCGAAACCACGGTCGACAGCGTGGCGCGGCGCTTTTCCGGGATGAGGTCGACGATGGTCGCCCGCGCCTCGACCGTGTCACCGACGCGGACCGGTGCCTTGAAGCGCAGCGACTGGCTGACATAAATCGCCCCCGGCCCAGGTAGGCGGGTACCGATCACCGTCGATATGAAGCTCGCCGTCAGCATGCCGTGGGCGATACGCCCCGAGAACATCGTATTGGAGGCAAATAGCTCGTTGATATGGACCGGATTGGTGTCGCCGGAGATGCCGGCGAACAAGACGATGTCCGCCTCGGTCACCGTGCGCGCGTAAAGCGAGGTCTGCCCGACCTTGAGATCCTCGAAAAAATAACCGTGCAACTCGTGCAAATGACTCATGCTCGGCGCTTTCTTCCGCCTTTGGCGGTACTTACTGCGCTGCAACAACGCAAAGGTCGCGAACTATAATCCGTATATCGCGGTGCGGCAATAAGGCCCCTACTATGCTGCATCGCCGCCAAAGGATTGGTTAAGATTCAAATATTTCCTTTCATTTTAACAATTTAACATGCTCCCGCGATGCCCAAAACCAGTTCGCCTCGCCGTCCTCGAGGCGTATGTATTAGGGTAGCTGTGGGCAACGGGGCGGGTGTTCGTTGTCCCGGCCAGCCCCGAGTCGCGGCCACGCGTGGGTCGGAGTGTCGGATGAGCGAACAGACACTTGCCGGGATCGGCATCCTCGCCGGGCTGACGGCAGCCGACCGTGAGATGCTGGAGAAGCGCTGCCGCTGGCGGCGCTTTTCAGCCGGCGAGCAGATCATCGACCGGACCGCCGAATCGCACGATGTCTATTTCGTCGTCCGCGGTGTGGTGCGAGTGGTGAACTACGCGGCAAGCGGCCGCGAGGTGAGTTTCGCCGACATCGCGGCCGGCGAGTATTTCGGCGAACTTGCGGCGCTCGATGGGCAGCGTCGCTCCGCGGCGGTGGTCGCGAGCGCGCCCACGCTTACGGCCGCCTTACCTTCGCCGGCGTTCATCGAATTGCTCGCACAGCAGCCACACGTGGCGCTTGCCCTGATGCGGCGTTTGGCGCGGGTCATTCGCCAATCGACCGGCCGAATCATGACCTTGAGCACGCAGGGCACGCACCAGCGCGTTTACGCCGAGTTGCTGCGCGCCGCTGGCGCGACGCAAGACGATACCCGGGCCACCATTCGACCGCTTCCGACGCACGCCGAGATCGCCGCGCGCATCAGTACTACGCGCGAAACGGTGGCACGAGCGCTGGCCGATCTGGCGCGCAAGAAGGTCGTGCGACGGGAGGGACGCGCCTTGCACATCGTCGACGTCGCGCGACTGCGTGAGCTGCTGGACGCTGGGGAGGAGTATTGAAAGTGACTGATTTATCTAATGTGGATTAAATTTCATATGGTTAGATGATGTGACAGTGATCACTGTTAAATTCGACAACTTGAACTAAATAAGAACTGTCAAGCATCGGGCCCCCCCGCTCGACGCTTGTATACGGCGAGGGTACGGAATTCGGTTCAGTGCTCTTCGCTGGTATCCCCTCCCCCTTGGGCCGCGCGCATTCGCTGCGGCCCTTTTTTTGCGCCGCGTTTTTCGACGATCGGCGCCCTATTGCCGTAGAAACGGATTGACCGGCGCCTTGCGACGCGGGGGAAATGCCTGGGCCAGATAATCGATGACCAGCGCCCGATCTTCATTGTCGATTTCCGGCATGCCGTGGCGTTCGATCATGTAGTCGAAAGTCTGCTCCCAGCGATCGCGCGTCATACCTTGCTGGCGGATGATCAGCGTGCCGTGGCAGGCGGTGCAAGCGTAGAATGTTTCGTCTCGCCCTTTTCCCGGCGGCATGTCCTTGGGCGTCTCATGCTCGACGGCGTGTGCTGCGACGGCGAGCGCCCCAAGAAGGGCGCCCGCCGCCATCGACCTGACCCGCTGACGCAAGATCGATGTGGCTCCGTCCGTCCGCGCTCACGCCTTGACTAGCACGGCAACGCGATGCATCGGGTTGCCGCCGTAGCCCTGCGGATTCCAGTTGCCGGCGACCGGCGGCTGCGCGCGGCCATCAGCATCGGTGGCGCGGACCCAGATTTCGTAGTAGCCCTCGCTCGGCAGGCGGACCTTGGTGCGCCAGCGCTGCCACGCGTATTTGTTGCGCGGCATCAGGACTTCGGTTGCCCGCCAAGTCGCGCCATAGTCGATCGACACGTGCACCGCCTTGACCGTTTTTTCGCCGGCCCAGGCGTGGCCGCGCAGCGCAAGCTCGCGCGTGCCCGTCGGCAGCTCGGTGCCATGCGCCACGTTGGTGATCACGGAGCGGACCGGCATCGATTCGAGAATTCGTGTGTTGGTTTCCGGCGTCTTGCCCCCGGGGACCATCGGCGTACGGGTGACGCGGTAGGAGAAACCGCCCATGCCCGGCCCGTCGTGCACCTTGTCGCGCAGCCAAATTCGCGCCAGCCACTTTTGCGAGGTCGATCCCGGCCAGCCCGGCACGACGAGGCGCAACGGCGCGCCGTTGACTTGCGGAATCGGCTTGCCGTTCATCGCCCAGGCGACGAGGGTGTGCTCGTCCATCGCTTTCTTGATCGGCACGCCGCGCGAGATCGTCGGGCGACTGGGGTCGCCGGAAAGATGCGGGTCGGCCCCGTAATGTCCGGTGTACACCGCCGAGGGTTTCAATCCTGCCGCCTTTAGCACTTCGGCGAGCGGAACGCCTGTCCATTGCGCGCAGCCGACGGCGCCGTGCCCCCACTGATTGCCCCGCGTCTCGGGGGTGAAAAACGAGCGGCCGTTGCCGCCGCATTCGAGCTGAAGCTGCAAGGTGACCGGTTTGAATCGGCGCTTGAGCTCGCCGAGCGTGAACTCGAGCTTCTTGTTGACCTCGCCGTCGACGACCAGCTTCCAGCTATTGGCGTCGGCGACCGGCTCGGGCACGCCGCCATTGTTGCGGATGAAGAATTTCTCGGCCGGGGTCACCGCATCATCGAGCAAATGCGTCGGCGTCTCGGCGTTCAATGGCTTTTCTTGCAGTAAGATCAGATCGGCCTTGCCGTCCAACTTGAGCATCTTGGGCGCATCTGTCGGCGTCTGCGCCTGCGCGGCTGGAATCAAACCGGACGGCATGAAGCGCGCGAAAGGTATGCCGGCGCCGACGAAGGCGCCCATCGCCGCAAGACCGGCGCCGCCCAAGAACCCGCGCCGATCGACTTCGGCTCGCCGTCCGAATATCAGCGCGTCGGCTCGTTCCGGATCATTTTCGTAAAGCTCGAAGAATCCGCGCTCGCGTCTGAGAGCCATGGCGTGCCTCCCTTGTAAACGTGGTCGCTTCTTTTGTCTCAAATTACCAGAAACCTCTCGAATTCACCGTCAATTTCCGCTGCGGCCGGCGAGCGCAAACGTGTTGTTAACCACGCCACCGCGACAATGGCTGATCCGCGCAGGGAATCGTCGATGGCGAGCCGCAAACTTCCGCAACAGCTTAGGCGCGACGCGACGATCGCTCTCGAACTCGTCGCCGCACCGCTTTGGCTTTGGGACCCCTCGCGGGGCAGGATCGTTTGGGCGAACCGAGCGGCGACCAGGCTGCTTGGGCACGGCGACGCGGCTGGAATTGCGAGGAAGTCCGCGGGCGCTCCCGATCTTCCGCCGGAAATGCAACTTGCGCTGCCGGCCGAAGGCGAATCGTTTCCTTGCAGCTGGCGCATCGCGGATCGCGTCTTCCCATGTAGATTGATGCCGGTTCGTCGCGGCCGGCAACCGAAGATCCATTATCTCGTCGAAGCAATCGACGAGGTCGTCGCGACTGGCGCTAGCGGACTCACCGACCGCGAAGAGGAGCGCGCCCTGCTCGCCGCGCAGAGCGAGATTCTTGGTCTCATCGCCGCCGACCAACCGCTCGGCGAGACGCTCGACCGCTTGTGCCTCGCCTTCGAGCACGTGGCTCCGCCGGCAATGTGTTCGGTCATGCTGGCCGACCCCGACGGCAAACGCCTGCGCTCGAGCGCCGGTCCGAGCTTGCCGGCCGAATACAGAGCGGCGATCGACGGTCTGCCGATAGCGCCCGAGTCCGGATGTTGCGGAACCGCGGCGTGGCGGCGCCAACCGGTCGTCGTCGTCGACGCGACGAGCGATCCACTCCTCGCGCCTTTTCGCGATCTCACGGTCAAATTCGCCATTGGCGCGTGTTGGTCGTATCCCATTCTCGACAACGAACGAAGCGTGCTCGGCAGCTTTGCCATCTATTACGACGAGCCCCGCGTGCCCGCCGCCAACGATTGGCGTCGCATCGACTTAATGGCGCGGCTGGCGCGGGTCGCCATCGAGAAGGACCGCCGCGCGGCCGAAATGTCGCGGCAGTCGCTGCTGTTGCAGACGACGCTCGACAATATCGACCAGGGCCTGAGCGTATTCGACGCCAATCTCAATCTCGTGGCGTTCAATCAGCGCGCGCTCGAGGTGATGGGATTCCCGGAAGATTTCGGTAAGGTCGGCACGCCGTTCGCGTCGCTCATCCGCTACTATGCCGAACAGGGTGAATACGGCCCCGGCGACGTCGAAGCGCAGATCCGCGAGCGGGTCGAACGGGCGATGAAATTCGAGCCGCACGTCATCGAGCGCGTCCGCCCGAATGGCACCGTCGTCGAAGCGCGCGGCCGGCCGATGCCGGGCGGCGGCTTTGTCACCACCTACACCGACATGACGGCGCGTAAACGCGCCGAGATCGAGCTGCAGCGAACCGGCGCGATCCTCAAGGAGAAGAACCGTCAATTCGACATCGCCCTCGACAACATGACGCAGGGGCTGACGCTTTACGATTCCGACCAGCGCCTGGTGGTCGCCAACCGACGGTACGCGGAGCTTTACAGCCTTCCTCCCGAGCTGCTGCGGCCCGGAACGTCGTTGCGCGAGATCATGGAATACAGCGTGTCGATCGGCAATTACGCGCCGGAGGCCGGCGCGCAAGCCGTGGCCCAACGCTTGGCAGCCGCCAGCGACGGTCGGCGCCGGATTTTCCATCAACGACTGGCCAACGGACGCACCGTCGAAGTGATCCATCAGCCTTTGTCGGACGGTGGCGCGGTGGCGACGTTTACCGACGTCAGCGAGCGGGAGCGTACGCAGCAGGCGCTTCGCTCCAGCGAGGAGCGCCTGCGCGAACGAATCAAGGAGCTCGAGGAGACGCGTCGCCGTCTCGAGAATCAGGGCGAGGAACTGAGTCGCCTGGCCGCCAATCTGTCGCGGGCGCGCGACGAAGCGGAAACGGCGAGTCGGACCAAGTCCGAATTTCTTGCCAATATGAGTCACGAACTGCGCACGCCGCTCAACGCCATCATCGGCTTTTCGGAGATGATGAAGGGCGAAATCTATGGGCCTATTGGCGATCCGCGCTATCGCGCCTACGCGAACGACGTCCATGACAGCGGCCGCCACCTGCTCGCGCTCATCAACGACATCCTCGATTTGTCCAAGGTCGAGGCCGGTCGCCTCGAGCTGCACGAATCGGCGGTCGATATCGCCGACGTCGTCGTCGTGTGCGAGCGTCTGGTCCACGAGCGCGCGCGTCATGGCGGCGTCGCGCTCGAGGTTGCGGTCGCCACCCCCAGCCCGCGGCTATTCGCCGATGAGATCAAGCTCAAGCAAGTGCTGCTCAACTTGATGACCAATGCGGTCAAGTTCACTCCGGCGGGTGGCCGCGTCACGGTGCGCGCCGAGATCGCGGCAGGCGGCAAGCTGCAGCTTGTCGTCGAGGACACCGGCATCGGCATGCGTCAGGACGAGATTCCGCTGGCGTTGCAGCCGTTCCGTCAAGTCGACAACGCCTTCACGCGCAAATACCCGGGAACGGGTCTGGGGCTCCCGTTGGCGAAAGGCTTGGTCGAGCTGCACGGCGGCGAACTCGCGATCGCCTCCGCGGCCGAAAAGGGCACGACGGTAACCGTGACGCTGCCGGCACGCCGCGTCATCGCGGACAATTTGCCGGCGTACGCCGCGCGGGCGCAGAGCCGCTAAGTCACTGCGCCGGCTCCACCGGCACAAGATTGTAGCCTTTGCTCCGCATGCAGAAATCGCGAAGCTGCGTCTCACGAAAGAAACGATCGCCGGCGCCGTACCAATAAGGATCGTAGTACCGCCAATAAAACCGCCCATCGCGGCCGCGATAGGGGTACGGGCGATAGTAGAAGAATGCTTCGCGTTGCGCCTCGATCCACGCCTGTCGTCGGCAATCCTCGAGGTCAGCCTCGCTTTGCGCGGCCCCGAGCGCCGGATGCTCCCAGCGCACCGGCGCGCACGCCGCGAGCATGAACACGGCAAAGAGCACGCATCGGGCGATCGGCGTTTTCATCGTTGAGCAACGGCTGTATCGCTCCCGGCATTCCAGAGCGCCGCCGCCGGGCGCGGCGGCGTCAAATGTTGTGCCCGGCGCGGCGCGCCTTGGTCCGTAGATACGCTTCGTTATGCGGATTGGCGGCGAAAACATGTGGAACCCGCTCGACGATCTCGCACCCCAATCTCGCCAATGCATCGATCTTCTCGGGGTTGTTGGTGAGCAGTCGCACGCGGGTAACGCCGAGCTGACGCAATATTTCGCCGGCGGCGGCGTAGGTACGTTCGTCGGGCGCGAACCCGAGATGCAAGTTGGCGTCGATCGTATCGAGTCCGCCGTCCTGAAGCGCGTAGGCACGGAGCTTGTTGACAAGGCCGATGCCGCGGCCTTCCTGCGGTAGATAAACGACGACGCCGCTGCCGCGTTCCGCCATTGCCTGCAACGCGCCGCGGAGCTGGTCGCCGCAATCGCAGCGCAGGCTGCCGATCAGATCGCCCGTAAAGCAGGCGGAGTGAATTCGCACCAGCACCGGCTGGGTCGTGTCGAGCTCGCCAACGACGATGGCGAGATGCTCCGCTCCACCGTCATACGGACGAAAGGCGATGATCGTGGCGTTCTCGGCATCGGCAAGCGGCACGCGCGCCTCGGCCACGCGGTTGAGCCATCGCGCCGATTCCTCGGCGAAGCGCAACGCATGCGCCGCCGACACCGCGGGCACCTCGCTCGCGCGGCCATATACCGCGCCAACGACCACCGCCGGCATCAGCCCGGCGAGCTTGGCGAGCGTCAATGCCGCGGCGGTCACGCCTGCATCCGGCGCCGAACCGTTGGTCAGACCGGAGCGACCGGCAAGCGACGTCGGATCGGCGAACGATCGTAGCCACTCGAGCCCGGCCGTCTTCGGGAGATCGAATTCGGTCGGCTCGCCCGGAATCGGCTCCAGCCCGAGGGCGGTCGCGCGCAAGGCGGTAATCGCGATCTTGAGGCCGCCCGGAGCTAATCCACGTGCCAGCGCAAGGCCCGCGGCATCCATGGTCTCGATGGCGAAAATAACGTTGCGCCTGCCATTCACGTCGAGCGCCACCGGGTCGCCGCGTCGTAGACGATCGATCGCGCGGCGGACGTCAGCGAACGCGGCGCGATCGGGAATATGGCCGGTACCGTGGTGTTTGTCGTTCATTGGTCTGCCGCCGAAATGAGCGATGCGATCTTTCCGGCCCAATCTGGCCAAATGGTTGTCCGATGCGATATACACTTGAGCGGGCGCAGATCGCACCAGTCGTCGGATATCGTCGCCGGGCGCCAGGCGTTGCCGATCCGGCGATCATAGCCGGGCGCCAATAATAGCTGGATCGCAATCGCCAGTGCCAGTTCTGCTCCCTCGAATCCCACCCCTCGATGCCGATGCCGCTTGGCGGGTCGTTTTGGCCCTCAAGACGCATTGGCGGAACAACACGCATCGCGGCGAAGCGCAGGTTCGCGTCGCCGTCGACGGCGCCGTCGCGGTGACCGTCGGCGGCAAGGCGCCGGCGCCTGAACTTGTCGTCGAGCCCGACGGTGGGTGGCGAAGCGTTCGCCCGCTCACCCCCGACGCCGGTCAGGTTTTCGACATTTACCTGCCGCTTTGCGCGCCCGAGCCGGGGCGGATGACAGCAATCGCCCATCTCGGGCAGAGCCTGGACGGCCGCATCGCCACGCATACCGGCAATTCCCATTACGTCAACGGACAGGCGAATATCCTGCACCTTCACCGCTTGCGCGCACTATGCGATGCGGTACTGGTCGGCGCCGGCACGGTCAGGCATGACGACCCGCGACTGACGGTGCGCCATTGTCCGGGCCGCACTGGTCTTCGCGCGGTGATCGACACCAATCTCGGTCTCGATGCCGGAAGCAACCTTTTCCGCGATGGCGCGGCAACAACCGTCGTCTATTGTGCTGAAGACAGTCGGCACGGCCGCACCAAGCTCGGCGACGCGGACATCGTCGGCTTGCCGCGCGCCGGCGATTGGGTCGAGGTTGGGGCGCTCTACGCCGATCTGGAAGCGCGCGGCGTGCGCGCCCTACTGATCGAGGGTGGCGGGGTCACCGTATCGCGCTTCCTCGCTGTGCGCGCGCTCACGCATCTGCAGGTCACCATTGCCCCGCTCATCATCGGCTCCGGCCGCCCCGGCATTGGCCTGCCGCTTATCGACACGCTCGCCGAGGCGTTGCGTCCGCCGACGCGCCGCTTCATGATGGGCGAAGACGTGATGTTCGAGTGCCGATTTGATGGGGCCTGACCGCCCGGCCGGTTCGAATGCGGCGCGCGCTTTTTGGATCGTCGGCCCCGGGCGCGGCGAGTTGCGCTCCGAAACGCTGCCGCCGGTGACCAGCACCGATGCGCTCGTTTACGCCCGCGCGAGCGCCATCAGCCGCGGCACCGAAGCGTTGGTCATCGCCGGTCGCGTCCCTGAGAGCGAACGCATTCGGATGCGCTGCCCGTTCCAAGCCGGAGAATTTCCCTGGCCGGTCAAATACGGCTACGCATCGGTAGGCGAAATCGAGGCCGGCCCGTCGGCGCTGCGCGGCCGTCGCGTGTTCTGCCTTCACCCGCACCAAGATCGCTATGTCGTGCCGGCCGACGCCGTGGTGGCATTGCCCGACGCCCTCTCCGACGAGCGCGCCACGCTCGCCGCCAACATGGAGACCGCGCTCAACGGGCTGTGGGACGCACCGCCGGTACGCCGCGGAATGCGGATCGCCGTCGTCGGGGCCGGGCTCGTCGGGCTCTTCGTCGCCTGGCTTGTCTCGCGCGCCGTCGACGCCCGTCTCGAGGTCGTCGAGCGCGATCTTGCCCGCGCCGAATTGACGCGGACGTTCGGGCTCGAAGCGCGCGCGCCCGACTCGGCGACCCGCGGCGCCGACCTTGTCTTTCATGCCAGCGGCCATCCCGATGGCCTGGTTCTGGCGCTCGAACTCGCGGCTTTCGAGGCGACGATCATCGAGCTTTCGTGGTATGGCGACCGTCCGGTCAGCTTGCCGCTCGGCGGCGCATTCCACTCGCAGCGGCTGACGTTGAAGAGCTCGCAGGTTGGAGCCGTCGCTCCGACCATGCGCGGCAAACGAAGCCGGACCGAACGGCTCGCCGAGGCGCTGGCGTTGCTGTCGGAACCGCGCTTTGATCGACTTATCGGTCGGCGCATCCGCTTCGAAGAGCTCCCCGCGGCAATCGGGCGAATCTCGGACGCGCCGCCCACGCCGCCGGGAATGATCGTGACATATCGGGATTGAAGCCGCGCGATGTTCAGCCTCACCGTCAGCGACCATTTCATGATCGCGCACAGTTTCCGTGGCGAGATATTCGGGCCTGCCCAGCGCCTGCATGGCGCTACCTACGCGGTCGAACTCGAATTGCGCCGCGTGGTGCTCGATGACAATGGCTTGGTGGCCGACATTGGGCTTTTGCGTCGCGTTCTCCGCCAGGTTCTCGATGAGCTCGACTATCGCAATCTTGATGAGGAACGCGACTTCTCCGGCCGGAATACGACGACTGAATATCTCGCCCAGGCGATTCATGGTCGCGCCGCCGCACGCATCAGGGCGGGCGCGGTCGGACCCGCCGAAGCGTTCGCCGGTCTCAAAGTGACGTTGCGCGAATCTCCCGTCGCGTGGGCGGCGTACGATGCGGCGATCTGAGCGCCGCGAGGTGCATTTCGTCGTGCCGGGCGATATTGGTCAGGCGACCGGGGGATACGCTTACGATCGCCGCATGGTCGAAGGGCTGCGCGATCTCGGGTGGCGCATCGCGGTCCATGAGCTTGCCGGGCGATTTCCCGATGCCGATGGGCGCGCGCGGCGCGCGGCGCGCGACGTGCTCGCTCGCATCGGCGCCGGTCGCGCGGTGATCGACGGGCTTGCCCTCCTCGCGTTCGACGGATTATTCGAGATGCCCACGCGGCCGCCGATCGTGGCGCTGGTCCATCATCCGTTGGCGCGCGAAAGCGGCCTCGATATGCCGCGCCGCCGCCGGTTCGCCGCCCGCGAGCCACGGATATGGCGGCGTTTGTCGGGAGTGATCGCCACCAGTTGCGCCACGCGACGTGAAATCGTCGCCGCCGGCGTATCGGCGGGGCGCGCCATCGCCATCGAGCCAGGCGTGGAGCATCGGCAATCAACGCGGCGACTTCGTCGGCGCGGAGGCGCGCTCCTGTTGGCCGTCGGCGCGATCATTCCACGCAAGGGACACGACGTATTGCTTGCCGCCCTTTCCGGCCTCCGCCGTCGACCATGGCGCCTGCTGTGCATCGGCAGCGACGCTCGCGATCGCCAACATGCCGCCCGGCTTCGCGCCGCAGTGCGTCTTCGCCGCTTGACCCGGCGCGTACGTTTCGTCGGCGAGGTCGGACCGCTTGTTCTCGAGCGCGCCTACTCGAGCGCGCATGTATTTACTTTGCCGTCGCTGCACGAAGGCTATGGGATGGCCTACGCCGACGCGCTCGCGCACGGTCTCCCCGTGGTGGCGACGCGCGCCGGAGCGCTTGCCGACCTTGTGCCGACCGGCGCCGGCACGCTGGTTCGCCCATACGACGCTGAGGGCTTGCGTCGCGCCTTGCGCCGCTTCTTGGAACGGCCATGTCGGCGGCTGCGGATGCGGCGCGGGGCGCTGGCGACGGCCCGCCGGTTCGCCGAATGGCCCCAACAGGTGCTTCGTTTCGCCGACGCGCTTGACCGCCTTGCGCCATGAGCGGATTCACTCGCGCCTGGTTCGCGCTGCGCGAGCCTTTCGATCGTAGATCGCGAAGCGAGGCGCAGGCGCGCGATTTCGCCGCGGCGTTGCGTGGCGATGCTTGCGTCGTCGATATCGGCGCCGGCACCGGCGCCAACATGCGCTACCTCGCGCCGCTTGTCCGGCCGAGCGTGCGTTGGCGCCTGGTCGACGGCGACGCCGGCCTGCTTGCCGCCGCCAGCGATTTTCTGCCGCGCGATCGGCCGATCGAAACGATGCAGGCCGACCTTACGCATAACCTTGTCGCGGCGCTCGAGGGCGCGGATGCGATAACCGCGTCGGCGCTGATGGATCTGGTGTCGGCGAACTGGTTCGAAGCACTTGCGGAGATCGCCTTGCGCCGTCGGTTGCCGCTGCTATTCGCCCTAAGCGTCGACGGAAAACTGACCTTCGCGCCCGCGGACGCCGCCGATAACTTGGTGCTCGCGGCGTTCGCCAGCCATCAGCGCCGCGACAAGGGGTTTGGCCCCGCCCTCGGTCCCGACGCGCCGTCCCACATGAAATCGCGCCTCGAAGCGCTCGGAGCCGAAGTCCGCGTCGCCGCCTCCGACTGGCGCATCGGCCGCGATGCGCCGACGATGCTGGCGGCGATGATCGATGGCCTCGCCGCCGCGGCCGGCGAGGCGGCTCCCGACCACGCCGCCGAGATCGCCGCGTGGCGCAAGCGCCGGCACGATGCATGCGCCAGAGCCTCGCTGTCGATGGTCGTCGGCCACAAGGACGTGTTGGCGTTGTGGCGCTCGCATCGTGTTCGACGCGGATTATCGTGCTAAGATTGCGCCAACTCGACGACGCCACGGACCACGCCCATTCCATCGTTGGACAATCCACTCGTACTCGGCTTTGTCGCACCTTTCGGCGTGGCGCTGGCGGCGATGACGCTGGCGCGGGTCCTGGCCAGCGGCGGAATGCGCACCTGGCTGACTGGCGCGTCGATCGCGCTTGGATTTCTCGCCGCGCAGGTGGTGATTTTTGGATGGCCAGCATGGCCGCCACTGGGCGCGCAACAGAAGATCGCGGTGGCGATCGCCGCCTCGATCGCGCTCGGATTGGTCGCCGATCTGTCGCGCCCCGGAGCGGCGCTCCGCAGGCTGACGACCTTGTGCGCCATCGCGATTGCCGCCGCGTGGCTGATCCTGCCGCTGTTGCGCCCGGCGTTTTCGCTCGATTTGGGGTTAGCCGCCGGAGCGTTCGCCGTGGCACTCATCATCGCTTGGCGTTGCGGCGCGATGCTCGACGACGCCCAGGCGGCCGGAGCGACGCTCGCCATCACCGCGTTCGGACTTTCGGTCGTCGCGGTGCTGGGAAACACGGCGTCGATCGGCCAGCTCGCCGGCGCGCTCGCCGCCGCCGCCGCCGCTTATACGATCTGGAACTGGTTGGGCGGGCGGGATAGTTTCGGCGTCGCCGCGTCGCTGGGCGGATTTGGCGCGCTGGCCTTGTTGGCGGCCCAGGCCGTGGCATTCACGCGCACCAACGTGATCGCGATCGTCGTGCTGTTGGGGTCGCTGTTCGCCCCGCGCCTGATCCGCGCCGGGTTGCCGGGCCTGTCGCCAAGCTCGTTTTTCTTCGCCGTCGCGGTGGCGATCGCCGCCGCGGTTCCAGCCGGCGCCGCGGTGGCGGTGGCGTTTCTTGCCGGCGGTGCTCGCGCGCCCTACTGAACGCGTCGCGCGACCAGAAGCTGGTATGTCATTGCGCCGCGCCGATAAAGCCGCTCGAGCATCAAGCCGCCAAGATACGAATCCAGCATTGCCTGCGCCGTCGTCCTGGGAACGAACGCGTACGCCAGACGATTGAGCGCGGCGAGCGCGCCGATCCGCGCAAGCGAGCGCGGCCGTAGCCACGCCGTCAGATCGTCGCCCAGCTCGAATTCGAGGTTCGCCAGGTGAAATGCGCGCGCATAGTCGCTGGCGCGCGGCGGACGAAGACAACGCCAGCCACGGCGAAACCGCGCGAAATCCGCATCGTCGTCAGCCAAAGCGCCGTCCGGCACGTCGTCAACGATAGCGATACGGCCGCTTGGCTTGAGTGCGCCGGCAAGGTTTTTGATCGTCCGGTCGATGTCGGTACTGTGCGACAGCGATTCGATGGCAAGGATCAGATCGTAGCGGCGTGGCGGCGGCAGGTCGTAGCTGCGGACCATGAAACGGCAATCGCCGCCAATTCCCTGGCGCGCCGCGTGCGCAGAGGCGCTCTCAGCCTGCACGGCCGAAAGCGTCAATCCGTCGTAGCGCCCACCCAGCCGCGAGCGCCAGCGGAAAATCGTCCCCCCGAACCCGCACCCAGCGTCGAGGACGTCGAGGTCGCGCCCGGGCGACAGACGTTCGATCAGCTGGGCATCGAGCATCTCGGGCGACGGCGGCGTGGCGCTGCCCGGCGCGGCAAGGGAACGGTGCATGTCCAACCCGGCGTAGCCGCCGCCGTAGCCGAAGAATCGCGCCCAACGCACGACACGCGACAGGCGATCGTAGTAAAGCGCCAGCGCCGCATCGGTACCCTCGACGTCGATGCTGGCGGGCTCGGCCGTCACTTACGGATCGCTTCGAACTCGATGAAGAGTTCGACCTCGTCGCCCACCCAGCCCTGGTCGAGGCCGTAGCTCATGCCAAACGCGCTGCGCTTGAAGGCACCGCGCGCTGACACGCCGACGACGTAATTCGGCCGCGAAAACAACCCGCCGGTCGCGATCGGATAGACGGCCGCCTTATTGAGCCTGAGATCGAGCGTTATCGGCTGCGTCTTGCCGAGCAAGGTCAGCTCGCCGGCGATGCGTCCCGTGCGCTCGCCGGTGCGCTCGGCGGTCTTGCCGACGAAGGTCATCTCGGGGAATTCGCGTGCGTTCAGGAAATCGGGACTCCGCAGATGCTCGTCGCGTTCCTTCTGATTGGAGAACACGCTCGCCGACTTGATCGCGATCTTGACGTTCGACAGCGCCAGCGCCTTCTCGTCGAACGTGAAACTGCCGCTAGCCTCGCGAAACATTCCGAGCACCTTGGCGTAACCGATATGGTCGACCAGGAAGCCGATCGAGAAGTGATCCGGGTCGATGGTGAACTCGGCGGTCTGAGCCTCGACGGGTCGCGTCGCGACGCCGAGCACCAGGGCGAGCCCGGCGCATGCGGCGACGATCTTGCTGCGAGGCGCGCGAATCAGGTCGGTACGCATGAGTCCTTTCCCGGAGATTGAGCAATGCGAATCAGCCATATTACGTCGGCGGCGAAGGAATAGATGACGGCAACCAGCCCCGCTCCGGCGATAGCCGCGGCCGCCGGCCCGGCGATCGGCGGCGCCAGCGCCGCCGCGAGCGTCGCCGTCTGGATGGCGCAAATCGCCCGCCGGCGCGCGCTCGGCGGCAGTTCAGCGCGCAGCGCCGGCAGCAGCGCGCCCGCGGCGACAAAGACGTAACGAAGAGCCCCGGCGGTCAATATCCACGCTCCGAGCTTATCGATACGGACGAGCAGCGCGCACAACACCAAAATAAGAAATGCATCGACCTCCATGTCGAATCGCGCGCCGAATCGCGACGCGAGTCCGCTACGCCGCGCCGCCCATCCATCGATGCCGTCGCCGATCAATCCGACAAAGCCGACCACGCATGCGATCCAGACGAGCGGAGCGGCGACCGGCGCGGCAAGCGCGCCCGCGAGCAGCGCCACGGAGCCGGCGCGAACCAGAGTGATCCAATTGGCAACGCCGAAGCGGGTGTGCGGCCGATGCGCGTCAAGACCGCGCAGCACCGGCACGACGGCGAATGAATAGACGGCGATCGCCGACCCCACTTGCACTGGCGCGAACATTCCGGCGAACCAGATAAGCAGAAGCGAAAGCAGCAGCCCAATGGCGACGATGGCGACCGCGCGGCGGGTGTCGAATTTGAGCGCGTCCATCACCTCACCCGCCGCCGGCGAGCGACGGCGGGGGCTTGGCGCCATGCGCCGCCGGTACCCCGAAGTTCGCGAATAGCCAGTTGATGAGGCTTTCCATGCCAACATCACTCGACGTCCGGCGCGGCACAATGCCATCGGCAAATCCGGCGTCGCGGAACGGCTCGACTAAGCGCGGATCGCGGCTGAGGACATGGATCGGCACCGCCTTGTTGCGCGTCGCCGCCGCCGCGGTCAAGGGCGGCTGATGATCGCCGACGATGATGATCAGCGCATCGCCGCTGAGGCGTTCGACCAAATAGTTTTCGATCGCGCCGAGCACATAGGCGATCGCCGCGAGATAGCCCTCATTGTTGTCGAACACCTGGCCGCCCGGCGGAGGATATCGCTTTCCCTCATGTTCGAAATAGATCGCTCCGTCAGCGATCCGGCGGCCGTCGGCGATCGCTGGTGGGACATGGTCGAAGGGCAAATGGCTCGACGACAGCACGTATTGCAGGAACAGCGGCTGGCGCCTTGGGGCGATCTCCAGGTCGTGGACGCGTTCAAGTACGAACTGGTCGGGCGTCGTCTCCCATGCGAAGCGCGGCCCTCGGTAGCCGAGCGCCGCGTCGTCGAGCACCGCATCGAACGAAAAGAACGCACCGTACGGCCAGGGCTGTTGCAGGCGCGGCATTACCGCCACCGTCCGGTAGCCGGCCTCCCGGAAGTAATGGCCGAGCGCGCGAGCGTCGGTGGTCAACATCACGTCGTAGAGCGGCTGCGAGTCGACGCGAATGCCGGTGAGGAGCGTTGCGTGCGCCATCCACGATCCGCCGCCGGTGATCGGCGAATTCAGCACGTCCGAGTAGATGCGATACCCCGCCGCCCGCGCTCGCGCCTCGAACCGCGCCAATTGGGGCGCCAGCGCGCCGCGCATCGAGACATCGCTGAAGGTGATGGCGCCATAGGACTCGGCGAAGATCAGCAATATGTCGCGGCCACCCAGACCGACGAGGCTCGGCCGTTCCGGCCGAGCGGCGAGGGCCGTGCGTATGAGCGCCAAATTCCGGCCGTGGAGCCCGGAAGCGTCGAGCCAATTGAGCGCGTTGCGCAGTACCGCTTCGCTTATCGCTGCGGAAACCGGCGCCGGTCCGAGATCGTAACGCGCCGGCACCAGCGGAAAGGCCGCCGCGGCCAGGCCGAGAGCGGCGAAGACCGCCGGCCAACGCTTGGCGGCGACCGCCCGCCAGATGGCGCCGATCAGCGCATTGACGGCCGCCAGCGCCAGCACGCAGCCGCCGACGGCGCCGGCGAGATAGGCCGTGAACGTCACCCCCGGCAACGCATCGTGGAGGAGCCCGAGAAAAAACGGCAGATACTTCAAATCCACGGCGGCGTTGAATTCGCGGCCAAAGAACCATGGAACCATGATGTCAGCGAGGCGGACCAGGAGCCCGACCACGATAACGCCGGAGAGCCCCCAGCGCGCCCACGACGCCAGCGACGCGGCCCGCCAAGCGAGAATGCCCAAGATCGCCAGCAAAGCGACCAATTCGACCGACGCCTGCGCGGGGAACAGCGCCCACGGCGTCTCGATGAAGTCGCCGGCGACCAACAATGCGTTGAGTAGAAGCGCGGCGACGAGGGCGGACAAAAATCCGCCTACTCGCCGACGCGCGTGTTCGCCGTTATCGAGAGCCGGCTGCATGGGACAAAATACTAGAGTCCGGCGGATCGTCTCGCCAGTCGAACACGACATTTTGAATGCTGCCCGCCCGAGGCGGCGACGGGCAAGGTCAGATCTGGCGGACCAAGTACACTGGCCAGCCGACGACGACGAGACCGTACTCGAATACGCTACGCGAGCGGGCGTACACGTCGGTCAGCGAGTATGCACCGACGATCAACCCGACGATGAGGTAGCCGATGATGAGCTGTTCGCGTTCCATGGCCGCTTTCTTGGCTCGTAGGCCGCGCGCACGTCACAAGCGTTCCTGGCAAACTGGTTAACAAGGTATTAATAAATTTGAACGATTCGCCGTCTCCGAGCGGCAGCGCTATTATCCGGCGCGCCACGTCAATTCGCAAGCGCGTTGGGGCGCGCGCGGCGTCCATTGAAGCGCATGGGGGAGTCGCTTGAAGATCGCCGCCATCGACACGTTGCGACTCGAAAGCCATCCGAACCTGTTGTGGGTCGAGGTCCACACCGATCAGGGCCTGATCGGCCTCGGCGAGACGTTCTACGGCGCGGCGCAGGCCGAGGCGCAGATCCACGCGTATATCGCGCCGATTCTCGTCGGCGACGATCCGCTCGCCATCGAGCGTCACTGGCGGCGGATGCTTCCCTACGTCGGCTATGTCGGGTCGAGCGCTGAGATGCGGGCGTTGTCGGCGGTCGACATCGCGCTGTGGGACCTCCTCGGCCAGGCGACAGGCCGGCCCATCCACCAGCTCCTCGGCGGAAAGGTGCGCGAGCACATACGCGTCTACAACACCTGCGCGGGCCCGCGCTACGTTCAGAGCCGCGCGTCCCAGGGTAGCGAGAATTTCGGCATCGGCGCCACCGGCCGGTACGAGGATCTCGACGCTTTTCTGCATCGCGCCGACGAGCTGGCGGTGGGCCTCATCGAAATGGGCATCGGCGGAATGAAGATCTGGCCATTCGATTTCGCCGCCGAAGCCAACGCCGGCGCAGCGATTTCGGCGCGCGAACTCGACGATGCCTTGACGCCCTTCCGCAAGATCCGCCAGGCCGTCGGCGACAAGATCGACATTATGGCGGAGCTGCACGCGCTGTGGCTATTGCCCCCGGCGCGCGAGATTGTCGGCGCGCTCGATCAGTTCACTCCGCGATGGATCGAAGATCCGGTGCGGATGGATCATCTGGCGAGCCTGAGCGCGGTGGCGCGCGCGACGCGCGCGCCGATCGCCGCCGGGGAAACGCTCGGCGGACGTGGGCAATTCCGGGCGCTGCTCGAGACGAACGCGGTCGGCCTCGCCATCATGGACATCGCCTGGGGCGGCGGGTTGAGCGAGGCGCGCAAGGTGGCGGCGATGTGCGAGGCATGGCACGTGCCGTTCGCGGCGCACGACTGCACCGGGCCGGTGACGCTCGCCGCTTCGACGCATCTCGCGCTGGCGACACACAACGTCTTCACGCAGGAGATCGTCCGCGCCTTTTACTACGGCTGGTACGCCGACATCGTCACCGCGCTGCCGCCGCTGGCCAACGGGCACATCACGGCGCCCGAAGGCTCGGGGCTGGGATTGGCGCTGCTGCCCGATTTTCGCAAGCGCGCCGGCGTTTCGACCCGGCGGAGCGCCGGATAGGCGGCCCGCGCGCGCCTCGACGAAACGCGGCGGCGCCCGCGATGGCGTCGAAACTCACTGCGCGTTGATCGTCGTGGGTTTGCCTTCGGCGCCCGAAAACACGACCAGTATCTTGACCGGCGCGGTGCCGCGGTTGAACGCCTGGTGCCAGCGATCGACGTCCTCGAGGAACGCCTGGCCAGGCTTGTATTCCCGCGGCTGGCCGCCGTCGGCCTGGACGGTCAACGCGCCCTCGAGAACGTAAACAAAGACGGGCACCGGGTGTTGGTGCCTAGCCGTGCGGCCGCCGGGCTCGATCTCGCCGATGACCGAAATAACCTCGGCTTTACCGTCGGATGGATAGGCGATGGGACGATTGCTCGCCGTCACAGTGCTCTTGAGCACCGGCGTCGTCTTAAATCCCTTGGGCAGGGCGTCGCTGCCAGGCTGCTGTGCGAACGCGACCGAAAGCGATGCCAGGCTGATGACGCCTGCGATAAGCGCGTGCCTCATATCAGGCCTCCTTGGCGTGGGTCGGAGAGCACATTGGTTTCGGCTCCGGCCACTGGATCATAGCCTTCGTCGCGATACATTGGCGAGGCGATTCGATGTTCGCCGGCGGACGGCGGAGCCAAGGAGCGCACGCTTCAACCAATCTGCGCGGCGCGGCGGACGCTGGCGATCATCGACGAGTTCATCAAGAACGCCTTGGCGCGGGCGGGATCGGCGCCGATGCCGCGCAGTTCGTCGTGGCGCCGCTTCTTCACGACCGAGTCGCGCTCCTCCAGCAACCGCTTGTTGCGCACCGAAAGCTCTTGAATGAATTCGATCGTCACCGTCCGCCGCTGCCGCTCGTAGAGATCGAGCAGGCGGGCGTCCGCCTCGCCTTTCCAGACCTTGGCCAATTTGGGATATAGGTTCGCCGCATCGTGGATACCGCTGTTGAGTCCCATCGCTCCCAACGGGTTGTTCAAATGGGCGGCGTCGCCAGCAAGCACGATGCGTCCGTAGCGGAAATGCTCGGCGACGCGCTGATGAACGCGATACGTGCTGCGGTAGGGAATGTCGTAGGCACCCTTGCCCGGCAGGAATCCGTCGAGCAGCCTGCGACAAAAGGCGAGATCGAGCACCTCGTCTTCCGGCGCCTCGGCGTCGGTCGGAAAGACAACCCGCCACAGCCCAGGCGGGCCGTCATGCGGCATCTTGAAGATGGCCGACCATTCGTCGGGATCGGCGATGTAGGCGTTCTCGGTGAACCCGTACGGCGCAAAGTCGTACGTCGTGCTGACGACGAGAAACCGCTCGGGCCAAGTATAGCCGGGAAACTCGGCGCCGACCGCCTTGCGTACCGCGCTGCGCCCGCCGTCGCAGCCGACGAGATAGTCGCATTCGATCACGCGCTCGCCGCCGGCGTCGGCGACGGTCGCGCGCACTCCACCCTCGTTCTGCTCGGCGCGCACGAAACGGGTCGAGAAATGCACCTCGGCTTTCGCCTGCCGGCGAAGCAGCGCCAACACCATCGGCGTCAAGCGGTGCTGTTCGAGATGTAGGCGGAAGCAATACGGCGTCTCGCCCTCGAGCAGGCCGAGATCCCATTCGACGACGACGCCGTCGCGGCGATCGCGAATCTGCCAACGCGGCACCTTGATTCCGGCGGCGAGCATCAGCGGCGTGACGCCGAGCGGCTCGAGCATTTCGAGCGTCGGCGGATGGAAGCTGCCCGCTCGCATGTCGTGCGTCAGCGTCGGCTCGGACTCGACGACCATGACGTCGACGCCGCTGGTGGCGAGGCCGAGCGCGGTGACCAAGCCGACAGGACCCGCACCGACAACCAGAATCTTGCCGCGTTTCTTCGCCATGCCGCGCGATTGTCTCCTCTGTCGCCCTAGCGGCGCGAATCGGTACGCGCCTCGTCGTCCGAGTATTCCGTGAGCACATTCAGCACTGCCGGTTGTCCGCGCTCGATTGCGTCCAGTCCGCGCAACAGCGCCGCGCGCAATTCGTCTGCCTGCGCCACTTTCTCACCATAGCCGCCGCTCGCTTCGACGATTCGCTCGTAGTCGGGCGACGGCTCGAGATAGGTGAGAGGTGCGCGATTGACCCTGGCCGCGGCGCCGTCAGGATAAAGCCCGAGCGTCGCCCGCCGCACCGCCGCCCACATGCGGTTGTTGAGGATGATGGTCAGGGTCGGTAGTCCCATCGCGCGGGCGACGAAATGGGCGGGGGTCGGATTGCCGAACATGTAGCTGCCGTCGCCGACCACGGCGGTGATTCGGCGTTCCGGCGCGCCGAGCTTGAGGCCAAGCGCGCAGCCGAGGCCCCACCCGAGCCCGCCCGCGGGGCTGGTGCCAAAATAGACTCCCGGCCGAATCAGGTTCATCAAACCGACTGGCAAATTGGTTTCGCTCACCACGATGTCGTCGGGCCGCAAAACTGAATCCAGGGCAACCGCGACCGCGGCCGCCGAGAGCCGGCCGTCGCTTGCGGCGCGCCGCCGCGCCGCCTCGCGCGTCGCCATCCGCTCGGCATGCCGCAGGGCGATCCAGTCGCGACGCTCCGCGACGTTCCCGCCGTTGCCGAGCGCTTGGGCGAGGCCGCGTAAGATCGCGCCCGGCGCGCCAGATATTACGAGATCGGCCGGGAAGCCGCGCATCGGATAGCGCTGAAACAGCGGATCGACGCCAAGGTGAATCACCTTGGCGGCCGGGTTTACCCGATGCAGCTTCGGAATCCACGGCACGTCGCATTCGAGGACGACAATGACGTCGGCGTCGGCGAGGTACGGCCCGGGCTCGAATCCGAGATGCATCGGATGATCGGTCGCGAGGAACATGTAGCGCGGCCGATACCCGACGACTGGTAGCGCGCAGCGCTCGGCGAGCGTCGTCAGCGCCGCGACGTCGTCGCGTTCGCGCCCGAAGCTCGCGGTGATGATCAGCGGCCGCTTCGCCGTGGCGAGCCATTCGGCCGCCCGCGCGAGGGCGATGGGATCGGCGGCGGGCGGCGCCGAGGGATGCCGGCGAGCCGGCGAATGATAGGTGAACGCGCCGCCGCCCTTGGCCAGTACCTCGCGCGGCAGCGTCAGGTAGACCGGCCCGCGCGGCTCGCTCATGGCGAGCGTCAGCGCGCGATCGACCGCCGGTTCGACCTGCGCCGGATCGCGCAGCTCGTAGTCCCATTTGACGATCTCGCGCAGCATGCCAGCCTGGTCGAACATCTCCTGCGCCCAATGGATGAAGACGCTGCGCGCGCCCATCGCGCCGTCCTCCATCCACGGCGTGCGGCCGGCGGCGAGCAAGATGGGGATGTTATCGCGCGCGGCATTGAACAACGCGCAAAGCGCGTTCGCCGTGCCGACATTGACATGCAGCATCACCGCCTGCGGCCGGCCGGTGGCGAGATAGACGCCATGCGCCATGGCGACCGCAAGATTTTCGTGCGGAACGGTGACCGGGATCGGCGCCTTCGCCTCGCCAAGCCGGGCCTTCGACAGCGCTTCGATCAGCGGCGGGAAATCGGTGCCGGCGTTGCCGAAGATGTAATCGATGCCGCGGTCGGCGAGCACGGTCATCAGCGCCTCGCCGGCGTTGACGACATCGATGGTGCGCACGCTCATGGCGCGGTCTCGCGATGGCCGGCGGCGAGCGGCGCTGCGCGACGGGCGCGCGCAATGGCGTATTCGCGGAATAACAAGATCGCGCCGCCGACCACGCCGACGACATCGGTCCACACCGCGCCGGTGAACGCGCCTGCCGGAATCAGCGCCAGGAATCCGGCGAGGACGAACATCGCACGCGAGGCCGCGCCGATCGGAGCGAGGAAGAACCCAACAATGCCGATCGACACCAACCAAACGCCGATCGCCGCCGTAGCGATGGCGACGGCGACGCTCGCCGGGTCGCCGATCAACAGCAGCGTCGGCGAAAGCACGAAGAGAAACGGCACGAGGAAGGTCGACCAGCCGAATCGGCACGCCTCCCACCCAGTGGCCATCGGGTCGGCTTGGCCGAGCGAGGCGGCGGCATAGGCGGCGAGCGCCACGGGCGGCGTGATCATCGACATCATGCCGAAATACATGACGAAAAGATGCGCCGCGATGGGCAGGACGCCGAGCTCGACCAGCGCCGGCGCGACCAGCGCCGCGAGCAGCACGTAGACGCCGACCGTTGGCAAACCCATGCCGAGCACGACGCAGACGATCGCCGCCAGCAGCAGCAGCAGCAGCAGGCTGCCCTTGCCGATCTGCACCAGCAGGAACGTGAGCGTGAACCCGAGGCCGGAGAGCGACAACACGCCGATGACGATTCCGGCGGCGGCCGTGATCAGTACGATCTCGAGCGACAATACGCCGGCGGTCTTGAACGTGCGCAGTATGCGGCCGGCGCTCGGCCGCGCGCCCCGGTAGCCGAAGAGAAGCGAAGTGGCGACAAGCACGATGCAGGCGGCGAGCGCCGCCGTCTCGGGCTGCATGTTGAGCCAGAACAGGCCGGCCAGAATGACTGCGAACGGCGTGAGGAAATGCCATCCCGCCGCCATCACGGCGCCAAGGGCCGGAAGCTCGGCCCGGTCGAGCGCGGCGATGCCGGCGCGGCCGGCTTCGAGATCCGCTTGAATGACGAGCGCCACGTAATAAAGCAACGCCGGCGCCAGCGCCGCCAGGACCACCTCGCCGTAGGAGATCTGCAGGAATTCTGCCATCAGGAAGGCCGAGGCGCCCATTACCGGCGGCATGAGCTGACCGCCGGTCGACGCGACCGCCTCGATTGCCGCCGCCTTGTGCGACCTGTAGCCGTCGCGCTTCATCATCGGAATGGTGACGATACCTTGCGCCACGACATTGGCGACGGCGCTGCCCGAAATCGCTCCGAACAGCGCCGAGCTCACCACGGCGATCTTGGCCGATCCGCCGCGAAATCGTCCCATCAGCGCCAGCGCCAGCTCATTGTAAAACTGCGCGCCGCCGGTCGCCGCCAGCAGGTCGCCGAACAAGACGAACATGACGACGACGGTGCATGCGACGACGATCGGCGCCCCAAGCATTCCGTTGACGTCGATGGCGAGGTATGCCGCGAGCTTGCGCCAATCCGACGCGCGCCCGGCGAGCTCGCCGGGCATCAGATCGCCGAACAATCCATACAGAACGAAGCAGACGACGATGATCGACAGCGCGCGGCCGGCCGACCGACGTAGCGCTTCGATCGTCAATACGATGAGCGCCACGCCGAGCGCTACTCCGTCCGCCGGGCGCAAAAGGATGAGATCGACCAGCTTGGGGTAACGGATGGCGAGGTACCAGCCCGCGACGGCTGCGAGCCCGGCGGCGAGCCAATCGTACCAGGGCACGGCGTGGCGCGGGGTTTCGGCACGACCGCGAAAATGGATGAACGCGAGCGGCAACGCCAAGGCCAACATACCGGCAACGAATTGCTCGGTGTAAAGCTGAAGCCCCGCCCGGCGATAAAGATCGGCCGCCCAAAATAGCGACCCCAAAGTAAGCGCGCAGGCCAGCGTCGTGACGGCGGGGTCGACGAGCCTTGAGCGACTCGGAGGCGGCGGAGCCTGGCGCATTTGCAAATCCGTTCTAGACGCCGCTCGCCTTTCGACAAGCCCGGGCGAGGAGTCTTTTTTCCGCCTCATCGCGAGCCCGTCAAAGGATGAGGCGTGAGCGCCAGCTTACTTTGGCGGCCACATACCCTTCTCGGTGTAAAACTTGATGGCGCCCGGGTGATAGGCGATGGGGTCGATCGTCTTAGCCATCGCCCCCGGATCGAACAGATTGAACACGCCGAAGGTCGCCGCCATGTCGGCCTTGTTCTCGTGCATCGCCTTGACGACTTTGTAGACGATATCGTCCTTCGTCTTGGCGCTGGCGAAGATCAGCGCGTCGTAGGCGATGACGTTGATCGGCTCGAGCACGCCGGGGTTGTTCGGGCCCGGCCGTTCGGCGCGGATGTAGGCGAGCGGCAGGTGCCGATTTATCGCCGCCAGCGTCGCGGCGTCGTCGGCCATCGGCAGGGCGCGAATCCCGCCCACCGCCGCATCCGCTTCGCTGACTTTTGCCGAGCCGAGGGCAAAGAAGAAACCGTCGGCCTTGCCGGCGATGAACTCGTTGGCACCGCCCACCACGTTGGGGACCTGCACCGGGCGCATATCGGCGCGGGTAAGCCCGCCGGTGGCGTAGATCGCATCGAGGATTGGCAGCGAGATCTTCTGGCTGGTATATCCGTCGGGCAGCGTCTTGCCCTTGAGGTCGGCGATCGTCTTGATCGGCGAATCCTTCTTGACGAAGAAGCCGGCGCGCAGCGGCCACATGATGGCGACGGCGCGCAACTCGCGATGCGCCCTTCCCTCGAAGTGGTCCTTGCCCTCGAGCGCCAAGCTGGTCTCGAAGACATTGGCCAGCCCAAATTCCAGTTCGCCCGCGTTGACCGCCGGAATGAACACGTTAGGGCTGGCGTAGGGCTGTATGGTGGCGCGCAGCCCCGCCTTCTCGTTCGCCACCTTAGCGATGGCCGAGCCCGAAGAATGGTAAATTGAACCCGGGTTCGAAGTGCCGATCGCGACGCTTTGCGCCGAAACGGCGCTGCTCCACATAATCGCGAGTCCCACGACGCACGAGCAGGCCGTGTATTTCATGTGCGCGCTCCCTTCGACGAATTCGTCCGGCATGCGCCGGATTCTTTTTGGCGCCGGCTCGCCGGCGATGCGTGAACGAGTTTACGGTCCGTCAGTCGTCTGTCAATATTGACCGTGATCATTCGGCGAGGAGCGAACACGAACATGAGCGCTCGCGTGCGACTTATGAAGAATTCCGACGTGCCAAGACTTAGCGCCGCCGATCCGGCGCTGATCGAGCGGCTCGAGGTGCTCTATCGCCGACCGGGCTTCATGATCCGGCGCTGCCATCAGTTCGCGGTGTCGATCTTCCTGCGCGAATGCGCCGCATTTGGCCTGACCACTTCGCAGTTCGGCGTGCTGTACATCGCAAGCTGCTGCCCGGGCGTCACGCAGATCGGCCTTTCCGGCCTTATCGGTCTCGACCGCTCGACCACCAACGCCGTCGCGCGGCGACTGATGCGCAATGGTTATCTGGCGCGCCGTCCGCACCCGAGCGACGCGCGCAAGCAATGTCTCCATGTAACCCCGGCCGGCGAACGGCTGCTCGCCGCGATACAAGGCGTCGCCCGGCGCGCCGCCGACGCCTTCTTGGCGCCGCTCGAAACGCGCGAGCGCAAAGCGTTCCTGGCCTGTCTCGCCAAGCTGGTCGATCACCACAATGCCGAGGCGCGGGCGCCGCTGATCGCGCCGCGGCGGCCCCCGCCCGCGCCCGCGCGGCGCGCAAATCAACACACCGCGAGCGGAGCGCACACGTGAACGATTCCGGAAGGTTCGGCGGCAAACAGCTTGCCGCCCGCGTCGAGGATCAGCGCTTACTCACCGGAAAGGGGCGTTTCGTCGACGATCTGAACCCGCCGCGACTGGCGCATCTCGTCGTGCTGCGTTCGCCTCACGCGCACGCCACGATCCGCGCCATCGACGCGAGCGCCGCGAAGTCGATGCCGGGCGTGATCGCGGTCTATGTGGGCGAGGACCTGGCGCGAGACGGCGTCGAGCCATTGCCCTTTCCGCCCCTCTTCAAGCGCGCTGACGGCTCGCCGATGACGGCGCCGCCGCGTCGTGCGCTCGCCTTGGAGCGCGCGCGTTATGTCGGCGAACCGGTGGCCGCCGTCGTCGCCGCCACGCGCGCGCAGGCGCAAGACGCCGTCGAGGCGATCGCGGTCGAATACGAACCTTTGCCGGCGGTGGTCGGCGCGCGCGACGCGGTGGCCGCGGGCGCGACCGTGGTGTGGGACCCAGCGCCCGACAACGTCGCCGCCGAAATCCGCCATG
>DATIBC010000084.1:0-28961 GCA_035457725.1 Alphaproteobacteria bacterium
TCATGGCCGCCTCTCGGATTTGGTACCGAATTTAGTACCGAAGTAGAAAATACAGGACTGAATCAGCCGATACAGGACCGAATCACGTCACTCCAAAACGCATGAAACGCCAATAATTTAGCACTCTAAACGGCACTCAACGATACGTAGAAATTGGCATTTCGAGTGCGGTGCGTTCAACCGCTCTGCCACCCCTCCGGACTGGGCGTTCATTCGCTAGTGTCGGCGCCGTCCCTCAGATAAGCGGGACCGGCGCCGACGATGCCGGGCGGCGGCGCGGACCATAGCCAAATCGATCAAAACCCTCAAGCCTGGCACGCCGATCGCGGCGATCGCGCGCCGAGACGCGGCGTGCGGCATTTTCATAAACTTCCTAGCAACCGGCGCGGCTCAGCACGCCCGGCGGTTAACCCGATATAAACCGGCCAGCGACAACAATTCACCGGCGCAACCATTCTGCGGCGAGTTATTGCAAGATGGTGAACCAGAGATTACCGCGATCCGCTGCGCTCCAGTACTTCATCGTGCTCTGCATGGGCGCGTGCATTTGCGTGCTCGGCCTGATCAGCAATCACCTCTTCGAGAAGGTCGCCGGGCGCGCGCTATTCTGAGCAAGCGGCGCCGATAGTCGGCCGCATCGTCCAACTCCATCCGGTCCTCGCGCTATCGTTTCTTTGTTTGCCGCGGCGCCCGCGCCTCGGCGAAAATCGGTCGCGCCATGCGCGACCGCAATGTCCGAGATTGCCCGACGATTCCGCTCATCGACCTTGGCGCGGCCGGGCCGCTGCAGCTCCTCGAGCGCGAGCTCGCTCGCGCCCACGCGTTGCTGGCGCTGGCGCGTCGGCGCCATGGTCGTCCGTTGCTGCGGCTCGGCGATCGTGTATCGCGCGCCTGGCTGCAGCGGGCCGATAATCCCTATCGCCGCGAAATTCTCGCGGTGGCCGAAATCCTCGGCGCGCCCGGCGCCATCATGCTCAACATGAGTTTCGAGTGGGGCTGCACGAGCGGCGCCGCGCCCGATCCGTCCAGCCGCGGCAACCGGATGATGCGCGTCCTCGACTGGCCGGTCGAGGGGCTAGGCCGTTATGTCGTCGTCGCCCGACACGAGGCTCCAGCCGGGCCCTACTTCGACATCACCTGGCCCGGCGCGGTCGGCGTCCTGAACGCCATGGCGCCGAAGCGTTTTGCCGCGGCGATCAATCAAGCGCCGATGGTTCGTCACGGCCTTACGCTCGCCGGTGACTGGACAAGGAACCGAATCGCCGTCTGGCGGAGCCGCGCGCTGCCACCCGCCCATTTGCTCCGACGCGTCTTCTCCATCGCCGCCGACTTTGCCGCCGCCAAGGAAATGCTCATCCACACGCCCATCGCGCTGCCGGCGCTGTTCATCTTGAGCGGCATCAAAACCGAGGAAGGCTGCGTCATCGAGCGTCTCGAAAATCGCGCCTTCGTCCACGACGGGGCGGTCGCTTGCGCCAACGACTGGCTGAGCCCCGGCCTTCATGGCCGCAGCCGCGGTCGCGACAATCGCCGCCGTCGCCAGGCATTGACGCAAATCCAGCTCGCCCCCAACAACCATTTTGCCTGGCTGGCACCGCCGATCCTGAACCGCCGGACCCGCCTCGCCCTGACGGCCAATGCCGCGCTGGGCCAACTGGCCATCCTCGGTGTCGAGCACGAGCAAGCGGCAACTCGCGAATTTTCCTTGAATTTCTGATGGTTATGGGGTGCAAATCCGCTTGACAGGGGAACCAGCGCGGCTATAGTGCGCGCCTCGTGCGCCGCGGAGCTGTGACAAGCGCCGCGGCGTTGTCGCATTTGTCTCCGCGCAGCGCGGTCGCGCTCGGCACTTCGAACGGTTCGGCGCCATGTACGCAGTCATCCAAACCGGCGGCAAACAATATAAGGTCGCCCAGAACGACGTGATCGTCGTCGAGAAGCTGCCGGCAGCGTCGGGCGACACCGTCGAGTTCGGCGAGGTACTGATGGTCGCCGACGGCGCCAAGCGCGCGGTGGGCGCGCCTTGGGTGGCCGGCGCGCTGGTCATCGCCACGGTGCTCGACCAGGGCAAGGGCGACAAGATCATCGTCTTCAAGAAAAAGCGGCGGAAAAACTATCGCCGCAAGAACGGCCACCGCCAGTTCCACACGGTGCTGCGCATCTCGGGCATCTACACCGATGGCGCGCGCCCGGCCGCCGAGGCGAAGGCCGCGCCCGTGCCAAAGGCGGCGAAGAAGAAATCGGCGAAGGCGCCGGCAAGGAAGAAGGCGGCGAAGGCGAAGGAGTAGACGGTCATGGCGCACAAGAAAGCAGGCGGTTCCTCGCGCAATGGCCGCGATTCGGCGGGCAGGCGCCTCGGCGTCAAGCGCTTTGGCGATCAGCTCGTGCCGGCGGGAAACATCCTCGTGCGCCAGCGCGGCACGACGTTTCATCCCGGAACCAATGTCGGCATAGGGCGCGACCATACGCTCTTCGCCAAGGTCGCCGGCAAAGTGAAGTTCGTTCGCAAGACGGGCGGCCGGATATTCATCGCCATCGAGCCACAAAAGCTGTCGACCGAGGCCGCCGAGTAGGCCGTCCCTCGCCCGCCGACGAAGCAGGCTGGAATTGTCGGGGGAACGGCTAGTACCAACTTTCTAAGTCTGGCGAGTGGCGTGTCACACGGCCACCAAGACCGAAAGTTGGCAGCAAAATCAAGATTCTGGTACTCGGAATCGCTGATTCCAGCCATCATGTCCATCATCCCCTTCGGCGCTCTGGTGCTCCCAGGGCTTGCACGGCGCACGTGGCGCGAATACGCGATTCCGGGTACTAGGCCGATCCCCCGTTTCGTTTCTGGACGTCGATGAAGTTTCTCGATCAAGCCAAGATCTACGTGAAAAGCGGCGACGGCGGCGCCGGCTGCGTCGCCTTCCGGCGCGAGAAATTCATCGAATTCGGCGGCCCCGACGGCGGCGACGGCGGGCGCGGCGGCGATGTCGTTCTGATCGCGGTCGACAACCTCAACACGCTCATCGATTACCGCTATCAGCAGCATTTTCGTGCGCGAAACGGCCATCATGGCCAAGGGCAGAACCGCACCGGCGCAGACGGTGTGGACGTCGTCCTCAAGGTACCGGTCGGCACGCAGGTTTTCGAGGAGGACAACGAGACCCTTCTTGCCGATATGACGCGCGCCGGGCAGAGCGTCGCGCTCGCCAAGGGCGGCGACGGCGGTTTCGGCAATGCCCACTACAAGTCCTCGACCAACCAGGCCCCCCGCCGCGCCGATCCCGGCTGGCCCGGCGAGGAACGTTGGCTGTGGCTGCGATTGAAGCTGATCGCCGATGTCGGGCTGGTCGGATTGCCCAACGCCGGCAAATCGACCTTTCTCGCCGCCGTCTCGCGCGCCAAGCCGAAAATCGCCGATTATCCATTCACCACGCTCAAGCCGCAGCTTGGCGTGGTGGCGATCGACGGGCGCGAGTTCGTCGTCGCCGACCTGCCCGGGCTCATCGAAGGCGCGCACGAAGGCCGCGGCCTTGGCCACCGCTTTCTGGGCCATGTCGAGCGATGCGGGGCGATCTTGCACCTGGTCGACGGCACGCACGACGACGTTGCCGAGGCGTATCGCGCCGTTCGCCGCGAGCTCGTCGCTTATGGGCAAGGACTTGCCGACAAACCCGAGATCATCGGGCTCAACAAGCGCGATGCGATTGGCCCCGCCGAGCTGAAGGCGAAGCGTGCCCAGTTGGCGCGCGCGGCGCGGCGGCTGTCGCCGGGCGCGCGTGTCATTGCGCTTTCGGCCGTCTCGGGAGCGGGCGTCGAGGACGTCTTGCGCGCGCTGGCCGGCCTTGTCGATGCGCGCCGTACGCACGATGCGGCAGCGGCTGCCAGCGAGCCGGTGTCGTGAACGACTCCGCCGAAAGCGCCCGGCCACGCGCCTTGCTTGCCGATGCGAAGCGTCTCGTTGTCAAGATCGGCTCGGCGCTGCTCGTTGACGAGGAGAGCGGCGATCTGCGCCGTGCCTGGCTCGACAGCCTGGCCGACGACATCGCGCGCATCAAGCGACGCGGCGTCGAGGTGCTGGTGGTCTCCTCCGGCGCGATCGCCGTCGGCCGCCGCCACCTTGGGCTCACCGGCAAGGCGCTGAAGCTCGAGGAAAAGCAGGCCGCCGCCGCGACCGGGCAGATCCGCCTCGCGCATGCCTATCAAGCGACGCTCGCCCGTCACGACATCACCGTGGCGCAGATCCTGTTGACGCCCGATGACACCGAGGAGCGCCGGCGCCATCTCAATGCCCGGGCGACCATCGGACAGCTCCTCAAGCTCGGCGCGGTGCCGGTAATCAACGAGAACGACACCGTGGCGACGGAGGAAATCCGTTTCGGCGACAACGACCGCTTGGCGGCGCGCGTGGCGCAGATGATGAGCGCCGATACGCTCGTTCTCCTCTCGGACATCGACGGCCTGTACACCGCCGATCCGCGCCGTCACGCCGACGCGCGTCGTCTCGACACGGTCACCGAGATCACCCGTGACATCGAGGGCATGGCCGGCGAGGCACCGGCCGGCTACTCCTCAGGCGGAATGGTCACCAAGATCGTCGCCGGCAAGATCGCGCTCGCTGCCGGTTGTCGCATGGCGATCGCGCTCGGCGCGCGTGCCCACCCGCTCGCCGCACTCGAGGCAGGCGCGCCATGCACTTGGTTCATGCCGCAGGCCGGCCCGAAGACGGCGCGCAAGCGGTGGATCGCCGGCGCGCTCAAGCCGATCGGCGCGCTCGTCGTCGACGATGGCGCGCGCGCCGCGCTCGCCGCCGGCAAAAGCTTGCTGCCAGCGGGCGTGGTCGCGGTCGATGGACGATTTCAACGCGGCGACCCGGTGGTGGTCCGCGATCGTCAAGGGCGCGAGATCGCCCGCGGCTTGTCGGCGTATTCATCGGCCGATGCCGAGCGTATCCGCGGCCACAAGAGCCGTGAAATCGAGCGGATCCTCGGCTACCGTGGGCGCGACGAGATGATCCACCGCGACGATTTGGTGCTGAACTGAGATGAGCGCCGACACGGTTGCGCCGACCAACACGCTTGATGCGCAGATGCGCACGATCGGCGCCGCGGCGCGCGCTGCGGCGCGGGTACTGGCGGGCGCGTCGAGCGAGGTCAAGGACGAGGCGCTGCGCGCCGGTGCTGACGAAATCCGCGCCCGCATGAACGACGTTCTGGCCGCCAATCGGATCGACCTTGCGGCCGCCGAAAGCGCGGGCGCGACCGCCGCCTTTCTCGACCGCGTGCGCCTCGACGCGGCGCGCATCGAGGGTATTGCACGCGGGTTGGAGGATGTCGCCAAGCTCGCCGATCCGGTCGGCGCCGTCGCCGCCGAGTGGAAGCGGCCCAACGGCTTGACCATTCGCCGCATCCAGACGCCGATCGGCGTGATCGGCATAATCTACGAAGCGCGGCCGAACGTGACGGCCGACGCGGGCGGGCTGTGCCTCAAGGCCGGCAACGCGGCGATTCTGCGCGGCGGCTCGGAGAGCTTCGAGACTTCGCGAGTCCTGGTCGATTGTCTGCGCCGCGCCTGCGCGCATCGGCGCCTGCCGTCCGACGCCGTGCAGCTCGTTCCGACGCGCGATCGCGCCGCGGTCGGAATGATGCTGGCGATGCGCGAGGACATCGACGTCATCGTTCCGCGCGGCGGCAAGTCGCTCATCGAACGCGTGGCGCGCGAGGCGCGGATGCCGGTGATCGCTCATCTCGAAGGGCTTTGCCACACCTACGTTCACGAATCGGCCGATCCGGATATGGCGCGGCGCGTCGTCTTCAATGCCAAAATGCGGCGGCCGGGGGTCTGCGGCGCCACCGAGACGCTGCTGGTCGACCGCTCGGCGGCGATGCGGCTGTTGCCGCCGATCCTCCACGACCTGTTCAAGGCGGGATGCGAGATTCGCGGCGAGGAGGACACGCAGCGCTTCGATCCGCGAGTGAGGCCGGCGCGCGAGGACGATTGGCGCACCGAGTATCTCGACGCCATCTTGTCGGTGAAGCTGGTGGATGGCGTCGACGCCGCGATCGCGCATGTCAATCATTATGGCTCGCATCATACCGATGCGATCGTCGCCTCGGACGCCGATGCGGCGCGCCGCTTCCTCGAGATGGTCGACAGCGCCATCGTACTGCACAACGCCTCGACCCAGTTCGCCGACGGCGGCGAGTTCGGATTTGGCGCCGAGATCGGCATCTCGACGGCGCGCCTGCCGCCGCGCGGACCGGTCGGCGCCGAACAGCTCACCACCTACAAGTATGTTGTGCTTGGCGCCGGGCAGACGCGAGCATGACTCTCGGCGCCGGGCCAGATACCCTCGCCGAGTCCGACCGACGGCGGCATGCGCGCGCTTCGTTCGGGTGAGTGTCGCCGCATGATCGCCCGACCGCTCGCGGCGCGAGCATTCGGACCGCCCCCGCCGCCATGCGTGGGCCTGCTGGGCGGGTCGTTCAATCCGGCGCATGATGGCCACCGCCATATCGCCGAGCTGGCCTTGAAGCGATTGGCGCTCGACGAAGTCTGGTGGATGGTCTCGCCGCAAAACCCGCTCAAGCCCGACCGCGACATGGCTTCGCTGGCAGCGCGGCAGGCCAGCGCGCGGCGGCACGCCTCGCATCCGCGAATGCGCGTCACCGCGATCGAGAACGCGCTTAAGACCAGATACACCGCCGACACGCTTACAGCGCTCCGTCGCCGCTTCCCGCGCATACGTTTTGTTTGGTTAATGGGCGCCGACAATCTCGCCCAGATGGAGCGCTGGGAGCGCTGGTCACTCATATTTCACACGATGCCGATTGCGGTCTTCGCGCGGCTTCCGTATTCTACCAAGGCATTGGCCAGCAAGGCGGCGCGCCGGTTTTCGCGACTACGCCGTCCGCCGCGCCACGCGGCGCGGCTCGCGCGCGATGACTTGCCCGCCTGGGTGTTCCTCCACACCCGGCTGCATCCCGCCTCGGCGAGCGCCATTCGCCGGGCACGGAGTCCGGGCCGGGTACGGCGGACCACTTGATGTGTCCGGTCGCCGGCTCGCACGGGCGGAGCGAGGGCGGCCATATGGTCACGCCGCCCATGGAAGGAGAGTCAAATCCCGCGCGTGAATTCTCGTATCAAGCGCGATACTGCGCTCAAATCGACTCTAACGTTGATCGAAACCTCTCTCGATGACGACAAGGCCGAAAACATCGTCGCCATCGACCTCACCGGCAAAAGCTCCATCGCCGATATCATGGTCATCGCCACCGGGCGCAATCAGCGTCAGCTTTCGGCGATGGCCGATCACTTGGTCAAGAAACTGAAAGACCGAGGCCTTGGCCCCATCCCGATCGAGGGCGCCGAGCGCGGCGACTGGGTGCTGATCGACGCCGGTGACGTGATCGTCCATCTTTTCCGGCCCGAAATGCGGGCGCATTACAATCTCGAGAAGATGTGGGACGTCACGCTGCCCGAGCCGGAGCGCCTCGCGGCGATGGGCGGCTAGGCGTTCGCGTCCCCGCGCGGAGCAAGTCCAGGCGCGCGAGGAGCGGGACTTGAAGTTGATTCTAACGGCCGTCGGCCGCGCCCGCGATCCTGCGCTCGCCGCGATGTTCGACGACTATGTCGCGCGTCTCGCGCGAGGCGGAAAGCGCGGCTGGCGCGTCGAGCTTCGCGAGGTCGAGGAGCGACGCGCGTTGCCGGCAGCCCAAGCGAAGGCGCGCGAATCGGAGCTTCTTCTCGCGCGGATCCCGAGGGGCGCGCGCCTCGTCGCCCTCGATGCAAACGGCGCGCAGCTCGGCAGCGAAGCCTTTGCGGCGCGCCTCGCCATCTGGCGCGAGCGCGGCGTCGGAGAGATCGCCTTCGTCATCGGCGGCGCCGAGGGCCTCGATGCGGCGATTCTCGCCAAGGCCGATCTGGTGCTGTCGCTGGGAACGATGACCTGGCCGCACATGCTTGTCCGGGTGATGCTGGTCGAGCAACTGTATCGGGCACAATCCATTCTCGCCGGCCATCCCTACCATCGTCGCTGAAGCAGCGATCGACGCTCGCCTTTCGTCGTCGCCGAAGACGCCTTATATAGTGGCTAATGAATCGATTCGTTCCGCGGCAGCGTCCGGTCGTCCTGTGCGTGCTCGACGGCTGGGGTCATCGCGCCGACCCCGCCGACGACAACGCGATTCTCAAGGCGAGAACGCCACGCCTCGACGCATTGGCGAATCGCTACCCGATCGCGTTCCTGCAAGCCTCGGAGCTGCATGTCGGATTGCCCAAGGGGCAGATGGGCAACTCCGAAGTCGGCCATATGAATCTCGGCGCCGGCCGGGTGGTGATGCAGGACCTGCCGCGTATCGATCAGGCGATCGAGGATGGCAGCTTCGCCGGCAATGCGCGGCTCGTCGCGTTCGCAGCCAAGCTGAAGGCGAGCGGCGGCGCGGCGCATTTGATGGGCCTGCTCTCGCCCGGCGGCGTCCATTCGCACCAGCATCATATGGCAGCGCTCGCGCGCGCCCTGGCTCAGGCTGGTATCAAGGTCTGGGTGCACGCCTTGCTCGACGGTCGCGACACGCCGCCAAGGAGCGCCGAAGGCTATTTGGCGAAGTTCAGCGACGATTTGGCCGATTGCCCGGGCGTGACTTTCGGCATCGTCAGCGGCCGCTACTATGCGATGGATCGCGACAAGCGCTGGGAGCGCATCGAGCTCGCTTATCGCGCCTTGGTCGACGCCAACGGCGAATGCGCCGAAGATGCGATCGCCGCCGTGACGCAATCCTATGCCAAAAGGACGAGCGACGAATTCGTACGGCCGACGGTGGTCGGCGGTTATCCGGGAATGCGCGACGGCGACGGCGTCGTCATGGCGAATTTTCGCGCCGACCGGGCGCGCGAAATTCTGCAGGCACTGCTCGATCCCGCGTTCGGCGAATTCGCGCGTCCGCGCGTCGTGCGCTTCGCCGCCGCATTGGGCATGAGCGAGTACTCGGAAGCGCTCAATGCCTTAATCGAAACGATGTTCGCGCCGATTGCACTCACCAACGTCACCGGAGAACTCGTGGCGCGCGCCGGTCTGCGGCAATTGCGCATCGCCGAAACGGAAAAGTACGCCCATGTCACTTTTTTCTTCAACGGCGGCGACGAGCGCCCGCTTCCCGGCGAGGCGCGTATCTTAGTGCCTTCGCCGAAGATCGCGACTTACGATCTGAAACCGGAGATGTCGGCCTACGAGGTCACGGACAAGCTCGTCGCGGCAATCGAGTCGAACGACTACGATTTTATCGTCGTCAACTACGCCAACACCGACATGGTCGGGCATACCGGGGATTTCGAGGCGGCGCGGCGCGCCGTCGAGGCGGTCGACGCCTGTCTTGGCCGCGTTGCCGAGGCGGTCGTCGCCCGCGGCGGGGCATTACTGATCACCGCCGACCATGGCAACGCCGAAATGATGCTCGATCCCGAGACCGGCCAGCCGCACACCGCGCACACCACCAACCCGGTGCCGGCGATGCTGATCGGCGCTGGCGGGCCCGGACGCAACGCGCCGGTTGGTTTGCGCGACGGAAAGCTGGCCGATGTCGCGCCCACGCTCCTAGAACTGCTTGGGCTACCGCAGCCCTCCGAGATGACCGGCCGCTCGCTGATCGTCGAGCCGTCTCCGGGGACCGGCGGAACGACGCGGCTGACATGAGCCGCGGACGCCTGACGGCGCTGATTGCGCTGGGCGCCGCCATGTTCGTCGCCGGTTATGCATACCCGCAGGACGCCGTAACGCCCGAGGCGCTGGCGCCCAGCCTCGATGCGATCGAGCGTTCGCTCGAGGCGACCAAATCGTCGCGCGAACGGCTGGCGCACCAAGCGGCCGACATCGAGCGGGAGTTGGCGGAGCTGCGTCAGCGCTCGATCCGGATCGCGGCGGCAATTCAAGCGAACGAAACACTCGAGGCGGAAATTCTCGGGCGCATTGATGGGCTGGCCGAAGTCGAGGCCGCCCAGGCGACCGCGCTCGAGCAGCGGCAAAGCGAGCTCGCCGCGCTGATCATGGCGCTGCAACGTATCGCCCGCCAGCCACGCGAGTCGCTGCTGGTCGCGCCCGAATCGCCGATCGACACCGCCCGGCGGGCGAAGCTGCTCGGATACGCGGTGCCGCAAGTGGAGGCCAAGGCGGCCGAACTTTCGAGCGAGCTCGATCGGCTGGCGGTGACGCGCGCCGGCCTGGCCGCCGAGCGCGCCGCCCTGGCGCAGCAGCATGAAAAACTCGCCGCTGACCGGGGCGCGCTGGCGCACCTGGTGGAACGCAAGACCCGGCTGCAGGCCGAAACCGCCGTCGAGCAGCGCGCCGTTCAGCGGCGGCTCGACCGGCTGGCCGGTCAATCAAGGGACGTGCGCGAGCTGATCGATCGACTTGTCGCCGAGCGCCGACGCCAGGTAGCCGAGGAACAGCGGCAACGCGAGGAGGCCCAGCGACGGGAGGCGGATCGCCGGGCCGCGAAGGAGCAGGACGCAGAGGAAACGGCGCGCCGCGAAGCGGCAAACCGGCAAGCTTCTCTGCCTCCGTCCGCCGCTTCGCCGGACCCTCCCGGACCCGACCGGCTAGTCGTGCCGCAAGGCCAGATGGTGCCGCCGGTGCGCGGAAGAGTGGTGCTCGGCTATGGGCAGCCCGCCGACAATGGGCAGAGCCAGCGCGGGGTTACGTTCGAGACCCGCCCGGGCGCCCAGGTGGTGGCGCCTTTCGCCGGCCAGATTGCCTTTGCCGGGCCGTTTCGTACCTATGGGCTTATCTTGATAATCGAACATAGCGAGGGATATCATACTCTCCTGGCAGGATTAGGCCGGGTCGATACCGTCGTCGGGCAGCGGGTGGCGGCGGGCGAGCCGGTCGGCGCGGCGGAGGAATCCGACGCGGCGAATCCAAGGTTTTACATAGAACTTCGTCGCAACGGCCAACCGATCGACCCGCTGCCGTGGCTGGCGACGCTGAAAGAGAAGGTAAGCGGATGAAGCTTCATCGGCTCGCGGCGGCAGGAATACTAGCCGCCTGGCTGGCGCCCGCGCTCGCTTTGGCGCAGACGAACACCTCGGAAACCTACCGACAGTTGAATCTCTTCGGCGATGTGTTCGAGCGCGTGCGTTCCGACTATGTCGACGACGTGGCCGACCGCAAGCTGATCGAGGATGCGATCAACGGCATGTTGACCGCGCTCGACCCGCATTCGAGCTACCTCAACCCGAAGACATTCCGCGACATGCAGATCCAGACACGCGGCGAGTTCGGCGGTCTCGGAATCGAAGTGACGATGGAAAACGGCCTGGTCAAGGTGGTTTCGCCGATCGACGACACCCCCGCGTTTCGCGCCGGTCTCAAGCCGGGCGACTTCATTACCCATCTCGACGGCGAACAGGTGTTGGGGTTGACGCTTCAGGAGGCGGTCGAGCGTATGCGCGGGCCGGCCAACAGCCGGATCAAGCTGACCATCCGCCGCGGTACGCAGGAGCCATTCGAGATTTCGCTCACCCGGGCCGTGATTCGCATCCAATCGGTACGGCACCAGCCATTCGACGAAATCGGTTATATCCGGGTCACGTCGTTCACCGAGCAGACCGACTCGGGCGTACGGACCGCAATCCAGAAGCTGCGCGAGCAGACCAGCAACAAGTTGAAGGGCGTCGTCCTCGATTTGCGCAACAACCCCGGCGGCCTACTCGATCAGGCGATCGCCGTCTCCGACGACTTCCTCGACAAAGGCGAGATCGTCTCGACCCGCGGCCGTCGGGCGGAGGATGCGCAACGATACAACGCCAAACCTGGCGATTTGGTCGGCGGATTGCCGATGGTCGTGATCATCAACGGCGGCTCGGCCTCGGCTTCGGAAATCGTCGCCGGCGCGCTGCAAGATCATCGCCGCGCGATCGTTCTCGGCACGCGCTCCTTCGGCAAAGGCTCCGTCCAGACGATCATCCCAATGGGCGGCCAAGGCGCTATTCGTCTGACCACCGCCAAGTACTACACGCCGTCAGGACGATCGATCCAGCAACTCGGGATCGAGCCCGACATCGTCGTCGAGCCGGCGCGGGTCGAAAAGATCGACCAGCCGCGCCAACGGCGCGAGGCCGATCTGCGCGGCGCGTTGCGCAACGACCAGACCCGTCCCGAACAGCCGTCGAGTGATGGCACGCAGCCGCAACCGACCGCGCCGAGCAACGGCGATGAACAAATCAGCAGCGCGCCCAATCCGGCGACCGATTACCAACTCGCACGGGCGATCGACCTGCTGCGCGGCATCGCCCTTTACAACCAACGCGCCGCCACGAACTGAGACGGCGACGCGCCGGGCCCTCGTAACTGTGGTCGGCGCGCGGGCGATCGACGACTTGGCGCGCGGCGCCGCGTGATGAATGTGCTGCGACCGACGAGCGGCATGAACCGTAGTCAGCCGCCGCCGCGGCGCCGCGACATCGGCGCGCTCGGCGCGGCGTGGCTGGCGTTGCTTGGCGTGATAATCGGAGCGCTCGGCCTGACCTACCTGCGGCCGCACGCGCCGGCTGACGACTCGCCGCGGCCGTTAGCGACCATGCGGCTCGAATGGTCGCCAAGAAGCGAGGTCCGGACGGCGCTCGACCCGCCAAGTCCCCCAGCCATCGAGCCGGCCGCTGGCGCGGTCGAATCGACAACCCCGCCGACGCCGCGCACCCCGTCAGCGAGTACTCCGCCGACAGCGCCCGCCAGCGCGATATCGCCGGCGCCACCCATCGCACCGCCGCCGGTCGAGCCGGCGCCTGTTGCCGAGCCGCCGGTTACAGCCACGACACCGCGCCAAGCGACGGCAACCGTGACGCCCGCTGCGCCGCTCGCTCCTGCGCGAACCGTCAAGTTGCGCAACGCGCGGCCGTTCGACGCCAAGGACCGTCGTCCGCGGATTGCGGTCGTCATGGTCGAACTCGGAGTCAAGGCGGCGGCTAGCGAAGCGGCGATCCAGCGGTTGCCGCCCGAAGTGACCCTCGCCTTCAGCCCCTTCGCCGACGATCTCGAGCGCTGGAGCCGTGCCGCCCGCGAGGCCGGGCATGAAGTTCTGCTGACCATCCCGCTGGAGCCGGCTGACTTCCCGGCCGGCGGTCCGGGATCGCTGACCCTTCTCACCTCGTTGTCGCCCCAGCAGAACCTCGGACGGCTCGATGCGCTCTTGAAGCGCGGTTTCGGATATGTCGGCGTCACCTATGTCATGGGTGGTCGCTTCGCCGCTTCGCGCGAGGCGATGCTTCCGGTGCTGACGGCCATCGAGAAGCGCGGCCTGATGTTCCTCGACGGCCGCGCCAGTTCGCGCAGCATCGCGGGATCGCTCGCCCACGAGCTTGGCGTGCCGCGCGCGCTGGGCGATCGCGTCATCGACGCCAGTCCTTCGCGCCCGATGGTCGAAGCGCGGTTGGCCGAGATCGAAGACATCGCCCGCGATTCCGGCGCGGCGGTGGCGATCTCCGGGCCGCGGCCGGTTTCCTTTGAACGGCTGTCGGCGTGGCTGCCCAGTTTGTCGCGCAAAGGATTTGCGCTGGCGCCGATATCGGCGGTCGCCGATCGCCAAGCCGATCGTTGATGCCGGACGTCGCGCGGCGGCGATCACGCCAGGCATCCGTGTCGAATCGCGCGAAGTCGTCGAACAAAAGCGTCGCGGCGGCCCCCGCCCGCGCGCTTCCATACCGCGCGGGCGTCGGCTTGATGTTGTTCAATCGCGCCGGGCATGTCTTCGTGGCGCGGCGGATCGATATGCAGTCCAACGCCTGGCAAATGCCGCAAGGCGGCATCGATGCCGGCGAGACGCCGCGTGCGGCGGCGTTGCGCGAACTCAAGGAGGAGGTCGGTACGGATAAGGCGAAAATCGTCGCCGAGAGTCGCGGCTGGTATCGCTACGACCTTCCGCCGGAGCTTCAAGGCTGGGTGTGGGGCGGCCGCTATCGCGGCCAGCGGCAACGCTGGTTCGCTTTGCGGTTTTACGGCGGCGACGACGACATCGACATCCACACCAAGCAGGCCGAGTTCTCCCACTGGCGGTGGACGCCGATCGCGACGCTTCCGAGATTGATCGTGCCCTTCAAGCGCGACCTCTATGTCGCGTTGATCGACGAGTTCGGCCATCTCGCGACGGCGTGGTGAGGCGAATGGGGATGCGCAATTGCGATCGAAGCGACCTGCGACGCGCCCCGATATCCGTGCCTATGCACCCGCCCGTGCAAGGGCGCTCGCCCGCGCGCGCATGAGGCGGGCGGCGAGGCGCGCCAGAACGCGCTGCAGACGGCCATTCGGCGCTAGGCCCATGGCCTTGAGCGCCATGGCGACGCCGCGCTCAACGTGGCGTTGCCGATAGACCGCATAGGCTCGCCTGGCGTATGCGCGTGAATTACGCCGCCTGTCGTACGGACCATGGGCGCCGTTGGCGGCGTAATACGCGTAAGCGAGCTCGTCGTCCTCGGATTCGAGGATGCGGACAAGACCGGTGCGAACCCGGCCCCAGAAACCGAGCCGTTCGGCCGCCTGGTAACGCTTCATGTGGGTGTAAAAGAGCTTGTAGTGCCGTAACTCGTCGGCGGCGATCTTGAGGCAGATTTGGCGCAATACCGGCTCGTCGACGGCCTCGGCCAGGGCGCCGTAATATGAGCTGGTCCCCGTTTCGACGATGCAGCGGGCGATCAATTCGCCAGTTCGCGTTCCGCGCACCGAATCGCGGGCCGCGAGCGGCAGACGAAAGCCGCGCAGGAACTCGGCGAAGGCAGCCTCGAAGTCCCACGCCGGATCGGCGAGCGCCGCCCATCGCGCGAGCGCCTTGCCGTGCTGCACTTCTTCGTTGGCCCATTGCCGGGCTACGGCCTGAAATTCCGTATCGTCATGAAAGACGTTACATAGATAGGCCGCGTAATCGCCGCCGTTATGCTCGACCAAGCTCGCCGCCTTGACGATACGCACGACCTCGACGTCGACCTTGCTCGGGTCGAACGCGTCCCAGGAAATGTCATCCAACGTCCAATGCCGCATTCTCGACGCTCCGCATTCCCCCGCTCGGCGGTCGTGCCTAGAAATATTGGCCCAAGGGATTGATCCTGCAAGCCCAAATGGCCGTTTGCTCAAATCCCCGGAACCCTACGGACGACGGTGGATAAGCCGTCTAACCCGTTGCCAGAACGAAATTTCAGCCCGATACCGCGAGCTTCGCCTCGGCCACGTCGATGCGCGCGGCGATGGCTTCGCGCTCGCTGTCGTTGTTTGCTGCCGCGAGGTCGGAACGCAGATCGTTGAGCCGCGATTCGATCTCGGCGCGATCGATATCGGCGAGCGGGACGGCTTCCTCGGCTAGCACCGTTAGGCGCTCGCCGGTTACTTCGGCGAAGCCTCCGGCAACGAAGATGCGCTCCTTGAGCTGTCCCTCGTCGTGGACATCGAGCACGCCAGGACGCACGCCCGAAATGAGCGGCGCGTGGTCTTTGAGCACGCCGAAATCGCCCTCGGCGCCAGGAACGACGACCATGTCGACCGCCTCGGCGATCAACAAGCGCTCGGGCGACACCAGCTCGAATTGCAGCTTCTCGGTCATCGGGCCGCCCTTACGCCGCCTCGCCGGCCATCTTGCGCGCCTTCTCGATCGCCTCTTCGATGGTGCCAACCATGTAGAACGCTGATTCCGGCAAGTCGTCGCACTCGCCCTCGACGATGCGCTTGAAACCGCGGATGGTGTCCTCGAGCTTGACGAAGACGCCCGGCGTGCCGGTGAACACCTCGGCGACGTGGAAGGGTTGGGAGAGGAAACGCTGGATCTTCCGCGCCCGGGCGACGGTCAACTTATCTTCCTCCGACAGCTCGTCCATGCCGAGAATTGCGATGATGTCTTGCAGCGACTTGTAGGTTTGCAGCACCCGCTGCACGTCGCGCGCCACGCGATAATGTTCCTCGCCGACTACCCGCGGATCGAGCATTCGGCTCGTCGAGTCGAGCGGGTCGACGGCCGGATAGATGCCAAGCTCGGCGATCTGGCGCGACAGCACGGTGGTCGCGTCGAGATGCGCGAACGAGGTCGCCGGCGCCGGATCGGTCAGGTCGTCGGCCGGCACGTAAATCGCCTGCACCGAGGTGATTGAACCCTTCTTGGTCGTGGTGATCCGCTCCTGCAGCGCGCCCATGTCGGTCGCGAGCGTCGGCTGATAGCCCACTGCCGAGGGAATGCGGCCCAACAGCGCCGACACCTCCGACCCCGCCTGGGTGAAGCGGAATATGTTGTCGACGAAGAAAAGGACGTCCTGGCCCTCTTGGTCGCGGAAGTACTCGGCGACCGTGAGCCCGGTCAGGCCGACGCGCGCGCGCGCTCCCGGCGGTTCGTTCATCTGCCCGTAGATCAGTGCGCACTTCGAGCCCGGTCCGTCCAGCTTAATGACCCCCGATTCGATCATCTCGCGGTACAGGTCGTTGCCCTCGCGCGTCCGCTCGCCAACGCCGGCGAAGACGGAGTATCCGCCGTGCGCCTTGGCGATGTTGTTGATCAGCTCCATGATGATGACGGTCTTGCCGACGCCAGCGCCGCCGAACAGGCCGATCTTGCCGCCCTTGGCGTAGGGCGCCAGCAGGTCGACGACCTTGATGCCGGTGATGAGGATCTCGGCCTCGGTGGACTGATCGGTGAACTTGGGCGCCGACCGGTGGATCGGCGAGGTCATCTTTGCATTGACCGGCCCGCGCTCGTCGACCGGCTCGCCGACGACGTTGATGATGCGGCCCAGCGTCTCGGGACCGACCGGCACCGAAATCGCGGCGCCGGTGTCGACCGCCTCCTGGCCGCGAACCAGCCCATCGGTCGTATCCATGGCGACAGTGCGCACGGTCAGCTCGCCGAGATGCTGCGCCACCTCGAGCACCAGCGTCTTGCCCTGGCTGTCGACATGGAGCGCGTTGAGGATCTCCGGCAGATCGCCGTCAAAATGCACGTCGACCACGGCGCCCAGGACCTGGGAAATGCGTCCGACATTGTTCTTGGCCATGACTCAAAACTCCCTGACTGACCGGATCAAATCGCCTCGGCGCCGGAGATGATCTCGATCAGCTCCTTGGTAATGGCGGCCTGGCGCGTGCGATTGTAGTTGAGGGTGAGACGCCGGATCATGTCGCCGGCGTTGCGCGTTGCGTTGTCCATCGCCGACATCCGCGCCCCTTGCTCGCTCGCGGCGTTCTCGAGCAGCGCGCGGTAGACCTGAACTTCGAGATTGCGCGGCAAGAGCGCGGCGAGGATTTCCTCTTCGGCCGGTTCGTACTCGTAGATCGCGCCCGACTGCGTCGCGGCGCCAGCATCGGCTCCTCCCGCTTCGATCGGAAACGGAATGAGCTGCTGGTGCGTGACGATCTGGCTGATCGCCGATTTGAACCGGTTATAGATGATCGTGCAAACGTCGAACTCGCCGGCGTCGAACATGGCGGCGATCCTGCCGGCGATGCGTCGCGCGTCGGCATAGGATAGCTTCCGCTTGCCGACCTCGTCGATCGTATCGACGATCAGCTTGCCGAAATCGCGCCGAAGCTGGTCGCGCCCCTTGCGGCCGACGCACAGGATCTTGATTGACTTTCCTTCGTTCTGGAGCTGACGAATGCGCTGGCGCGCGCCGCGGACGATCGAGGAGTTGAACGCGCCGCATAGGCCGCGGTCGGATGTCGCGACGACGATGAGCTGCGTCGCGTCATTGCCGTTGCCGACCAACAACGGGGCCGCGCCCGAGGCGTCGCCGATCGAGCCGGCGAGCGAGCCCAACATTCGCGCCATGCGCTCGGCGTAGGGGCGCGCCGCCTCGGCCTGCTCCTGGGCGCGGCGCAGCTTGGCCGCGGCCACCATCTTCATGGCCGAGGTGATCTTCTGCGTCGACTTGACGCTGGCGATCCGCACCCGCAGCGATTTCAAGCTGGGCATGGTCTAGCGCGTTTCTGGCTTGCGATTTGCGTCTGCGTTCTGCCGCCTGGAGCCCGGTCAGACGAACGTCTTGGCGAAGTCGTCGAGGATCGCCTTCAACTTGTCTTCGGTCGCCGAGGAAAGCTCGCGCTCCTCGCGGATTGTCGCCAAGACGTCGGCGTGCTTGGCGCGCATCTCGCCGAGCAGGGACTGCTCGAATCGCGTCACCTGGCTTACCTCGACGCGGTCGAGATAGCCACGCACGCCGGAGAAGATCGCCGCGACCTGCTCCTCGACGGGCAAGGGCGAGTACTGCGGCTGCTTCAACAGCTCGGTCAGCCGCGCGCCGCGCGCAAGGAGCCGTTGCGTCGAAGCGTCGAGATCGGAGGAGAATTGGGCGAACGCCGCCATTTCGCGGTACTGCGCCAATTCGAGCTTGATTCGACCGGCGACCTGCTTCATCGCCTTGATCTGCGCCGCTGAGCCGACGCGGCTCACCGACAGGCCGACATTGATCGCCGGGCGGACACCCTTGTAGAAAAGCTCGGTCTCGAGAAAGATCTGTCCGTCGGTGATCGAAATCACGTTGGTCGGAATGTAGGCCGAGACGTCGCCTGCCTGGGTCTCGATGACGGGGAGGGCGGTGAGCGACCCGGCGCCGGCGTCATCCGACATCTTGGCCGCGCGCTCGAGCAGGCGCGAGTGAAGATAGAACACGTCGCCAGGATACGCTTCGCGGCCCGGCGGCCGGCGCAACAGCAGCGACATCTGGCGGTAGGCGACCGCTTGCTTCGACAGGTCGTCGTAAAAGATCACCGCGTGCATGCCGTTGTCGCGGAAGAACTCGCCCATGGCGCAGCCGGTATACGGCGCGAGGAATTGCATTGGCGCCGGCTCGGACGCCGTCGCGGCGACGATGATCGAATATTCGAGCGCGCCGTAATCCTCGAGCGTCTTGACGATACGCGCCACAGTCGAGCGTTTCTGGCCGATGCACACATAGATGCAGTAGAGCTTTTTCGACTCCTCGCCGCCCTCGTTGATCTTCTTCTGATTAAGGATGGTGTCGATGATGACCGCAGTCTTGCCCGTTTGACGGTCGCCGATGATGAGCTCGCGCTGGCCGCGACCGATCGGCACCAGGCTGTCGATGGCCTTCAATCCGGTTTGCACCGGCTCGTGCACCGACTTGCGGACGATGATGCCGGGCGCCTTGACCTCGACGCGGGTACGGCGCTCGGTCTTGATCGGCCCGCGCCCGTCGATCGGATCGCCCAGCGCGTCGACGACGCGGCCCAGCAGCTCCTTGCCGACCGGCACTTCGACGATCGCTCCCGTCCGCTTGACGAGGTCGCCCTCCTTGATGTCGCGGTCGTCGCCGAAAATCACCACGCCGACATTGTCGCTCTCGAGGTTGAGCGCCATACCCTTGATGCCGCCCGGGAACTCGACCATCTCGCCGGCCTGCACCTTGTCGAGCCCATAGACGCGGGCGATACCGTCGCCGACCGAGATCACCTGTCCGACCTCGGCGACGTCGGTCACCGTGTCGAACTTGGCGATCTGCTCCTTGAGGATCGCCGAAATTTCCGCCGCGCGGATTTCCATGACGCTACCCTTTCACCTCGACCACGACCGTCAACCGGCCAGGCCTTTCATCGCGAGTTGAAGTCGTTGCAGCTTGCTGACGAGCGAGGCATCGACCAGCCGCGATCCGACCTTTACCTTGAGCCCGCCGATCAGCCGCGGATCGATCTTGAGGTCGACCGCGACCTTGCGCCCCAACGCGCCGCGCAGCGCGGCGCCGACGGCGTCGGCCTGGGCCGAGGACAGAGGCTTGGCCGAAGTCACCTCGGCGGTCATTTCGCCGCGCCGCTCGGCCAGGATGGCGGTGAACGCGTCGATGATCGCCGTCATGCGATAGAGACGCCGGTTCTTCGCCACCGCGCCGACGAAACGGCGCGTCAGATCGTTGACCCCGGCCCGCGCGACGACACCGAGCATTGCCTTGGCCTGTTGGTCGCGGGGAACGAGCGGACTCGAGATCAACTGGCGCAGATCGGCGCTTTCGGCGATCAGCTTCTTGAGTTGAGCCAGATCGGCCGCCACTGCGTCGAGCGCCTTCGCCTCGTCGGCAAGTTCGTAAAACGCGGTCGCGTATCGACCCGCCAGACCTGCCGTGGAAGAAGTCTCAGCCGCCACGCCGAACCTATATTCCTTTGAAACCGGGAACCTGTGTTAAGCCCCTGAATTCCCGTTCAAAACTAACGAACTTCGCGGCCTGGGCGGGGACCCGTCCGCGAAGGACGCGGATAGCTACCACAGCGACTTGGGCGATGCAACAAGAGGGGGGCGCGAGCCTCGGCTGCGCGGCGGCGAAGAGACCCGGCCGGTCGCTTCGCGCTCACACGAAACTGTACGGATCGATGTCGACCTGCAGCCGGACGCTGCTCGGAGGATCGACGCCTGCAAGCCAGTCACGAACGATCGGCTGCACCTGCACGTCGCGCGCCGCCTTGAGCAACAGACGTCGGCGGTGGCGACCGCGCAAGATGGCCAAAGGGGCGGGCGCTGGTCCGAGCACTTGCAGATCGCCGCCGTGCGGCCGGGATTTACCCAGCCGCCGCGCGATGCGATCGACTTCGGCTTCATCGGCGCCCGAAACGACGATCGCCACGAGGCGACCGAAGGGCGGCCAGCCGCCGCGCCGCCGCGCCGCCGTTTCGGTGGCGAGAAACCGCGCGCGATCGCCCGACACGAGGGCTTGCATTACCGGGTGCTCGGGCATGTGGGTCTGCAACAGCGCCCGCCCCGGCCGCTCGGCGCGACCGGCGCGGCCGGCGACCTGATGAAGAAGCTGATACGTCCGTTCTCCGGCGCGCAAATCGCCGCCGGCAAGCCCGAGATCGGCGTCGACCACGCCGACCAGCGTCAAGGCCGGGAAATGATGCCCCTTGGCGACGATCTGGGTGCCGATGAGCAGATCGATCTCGCGCGCTTCCATGCGCTCGACGAAGGCGCTCGCCGTCGCCGGGCCGCCGATCGTGTCGCTGGTGATGATCTCGATCCGCGCCGCGGGGAAAAGCGCCGTGGCCTCCTCGGCAACGCGCTCCACGCCGGGTCCGCAGGCGGCGAAACGTTCCTCGGCGCCGCACGCCGGGCATTCGCGCGGCAAGCTCGACGCGTAGCCGCAATGATGACACTGCAGCCTGCCAGCCAGCCGATGCTCGACCAACCAGGCGGTGCAGCTCGGACATTGCAGGCGATGTCCGCAGGCACGGCACAGAGTCAGCGGCGCATAGCCGCGCCGATTCAAGAAAAGCATCGCCTGCTCGCCTGCTTCGAGCGCCGCGCCAAGCGCGTCGCGCAGCGGCGGAGCGAGCCAGGCGCGGCGCGGCGGCGGCGTGCGGCGCAGATCGATCGCCTCGATCTGGGGCAACGAGGCGACGCCATGCCGGTCGGGAAGGTGCAGCGCGCGATATCGCCCCTGATCGACGTTAACCGTCGTCTCAAGCGACGGTGTGGCTGAGACCAGTACGATCGGAATTCCGGTGAGCCGGGCGCGAACCACGGCCATGTCGCGGGCGTGATAGACAACGCCGTCCTCCTGCTTGAACGCGCTCTCGTGCTCTTCGTCGACGACGATCAGTCCCAGCTCGGGAAACGGCAGGAATAGCGCCGAGCGCGCGCCGACCAGCACGCGCGCTTCACCGGCGGCAACCGCGCGCCAAGTGTTGCGCCGCGCCGAAGTCGGGAGTTCCGAGTGCCACTCGGCCGGCGCGGCGCCGAAGCGTTCGGCGAAGCGCTTGAGCCACTGGGCGCTAAGCGCGATCTCGGGCAGCAAGATCAGCGCCTGCTTGCCGGCCCGCACGGCCGCCGCGATCGCTTCGAAATAGACTTCGGTCTTGCCCGCCCCGGTCACGCCGTCGAGGAGCGTCACCGCGAATCCGCTGGCGAGCGCGTCGACCAGCGAATCGGCGGCGCGACGCTGATCGGCGGACAGCGTCGGCCCGACACGCCCGCCGTCGGGCGTCGGAGGCGGCGCCCGTTTGGTCCCGACCAGCTCGAGCCAGCCGAGATCGAGCATGCCGCGCACGACGGCGCCGCCGACGCCGGCCTCGCGCGCCAATTCCGCCGGCAATCGCGGCGGACCGCCTTCAAGCGCGCGCAACACGCGCCGCCGCGCGGCGGTGAGTTTACGATCGCCCGACGCGCCGGGGTCGGGAGCCGCCGGCGTCGCTCTGCAGGCGAAGATCGGGCGCGGTGGTTCGAGCGCCGCCGAAACGCTCATCGTCATCCGCAATACGGCGCCGGGCGGCGTCAGCGTATAGCTCGCCACCCAGTCGACGAATCGGCGAATCGGCGTGGCGAGCGGCGGCGTGTCGAGTCGCGATTCGACGTCCCTGAGGCGTTCGCGCGTCAACTCTGGCGTCTGCCGGTCTTCGGCATCGTCCCAAACCACGCCGATCACGCTGCGCTTGCCGAGCGGCGCTTCTACGAAGTCGCCCGGGCGCAAATGCAGGTTTTCCGCCGCCAAATAGTCGTAAGGACCGGCGAGCGGCAGCGGCAACAGCACGCGCACGCGCCGTTTCGCCGCTTCATCGAACGTCGCCTGCCGTGGCGAACTGGTTTCGGGAATCGCCATGGGCTACACTTTACGCGCCCGATGCGGTATGGGTCACCAGCAGCGCGCGAATCATCGCCGCGACGGAGCGGGGCGTACGATTGGCATGAAGTTCTTCATCGACAGCGCCGACCTGAACGAGATCCGCGACCTCGCGGCGACCGGCTTGGTCGATGGGGTAACCACGAATCCCTCGCTGGTGGCGAAATCGAATCGCCGCTTTCTCGACGTGATCGCCGATATCTGCAAGGTGGTCAATGGGCCGGTGAGCGCCGAAGTGACGGCGAGCGACCACGCGACGATGCTGCAAGAGGGGCGCAAGCTCGCCAAGATCGCGCCCAATGTCGCGATCAAGGTGCCGCTCACGCCGGACGGCCTCCGGGCCTGCAAGGCGCTGCGGGGCGACGGCACGATGGTGAACGTGACGCTGTGCTTCTCGCCGGCGCAGGCGATCCTCGCCGCCAAGGCCGACGCTTCGTTCATCTCGCCATTCGTCGGCCGGCTCGACGACGTTGGCGGCGGCGGCATGGAGCTGATCCGCGACATCGTCACGATCTATCGCCAGTATCCTGCGTTCAAGACCGAGGTCTTGGTCGCCTCGGTCCGCGGTCCGGTGCACGTCGTCGAGGCGGCGAAGATGGGCGCCCATGTGGCGACCCTGCCGCCGGCGGTGATGCGAGCGATGTTCGCCCATCCGCTCACGGACAAGGGCCTCGCCGCCTTTCTCGCCGACTGGCAGAAGACCGGCCAGTCGATTCTCGGCGCCGCCTGAGGGGAGCACACCCGCGCATGGCCGACAGCGAAACCGCACCCAAGCTCGAAAGCGATCTGAGCAGCGTCGACGTCGTCGCGTATCTGCGCCGGCACCCCGATTTCCTGATCGAGCATCCCGAAATCCTGTCGTCTCTGACGGCGCCGCCCCAGTACCGGACAAACGGAATCGTCGATTTCCAAAGCTTCATGGTCGATCGCTTGCGTGGCGATGTCGACCGGCTGCAGACGCAGCACAACGACCTGATCGCCTCGGCGCGGGCCAACCTGTCGAGCCAGTCGCGCATCCATACGGCGGTGATTGCCATGCTCGGGGCGACGACGCTCGAGCATTTGATCGAAATCGTCACTACGGATTTCGCGCTGCATCTCGAAGTCGATGCGATCGTGCTTGCCTTCGAGGCGCTCGACCGCGTGCCGGGCGAGGCCAATCGCACCGCGCTCAAGCTGCTGCCAAAGGGCACCATCGACCGGTCGATGGCGGGCGGCCGCGACATCGTGCTGATCGACGATGCGCCGGGCGATCCGCTGATATTCGGGGGCGCGGCGACGCTTGTGCGCTCGCAGGCCTTGCTGCGTCTTCAGCTCCGCCGCGAGGCGCCCCTGGGCATGCTCGCCTTCGGCTCAAGGACCGCCGAGAAATTCCACGCCGGGCAGGGCACCGAACTCTTGTCGTTTCTCGGGCGCGCGGTCGAACTCAGTTTGCGCGGATGGCTCGACCGCGCCTAGCGGCGCCGCCGCGGGTTCGCGGACAGCGGGTTCCCGACGATTTGCCTGCTGAAGGCGATCTCGCCGAAGCGGCGGTCGCCTGGGCCGGTTGGCTTGGTCTCGAGCGGCGTGTCTCGCGGCATACGACGGCGGCCTACCTCCGCGACCTCGCCGCGTTCTTCGCCTTTCTCTGCGATCATCTCGGCGCGCTGCCCAGCCTGGCGCGACTTGCCGAGCTGCGCGCCGCCGATTTCCGCGCATGGCTGGCCCGGCGCGTCGGCGAAGGCAAGGTCGCGACATCGAACGCGCGGGCGTTGTCCACTCTGCGCGGCTTCTTTCGCTGGCTCGACCGCCGAGGGCTGGCCCACAATCCGCATTTGGCGCAATTGCGTACGCCCAAGCGCCCGCATGGCGTGCCAAAGCCGCTGAACGAACCTGACGCAGCACTGGCGGTCGACGAGGTGGGGCGGTTCAGCGACGAGCCGTGGATCGCCGCGCGCGACACAGCCGTGCTGACGCTGCTTTACGGCTGCGGGCTCAGAATCGACGAAGCGTTGTCGCTCGACCGCCGTGTGTTGCCGCTGGGCGAAACGATCGCCGTTCTCGGCAAGGGCCGCAAGACGCGAGTCGTGCCGCTGCTGCCGGTTGTCCGCGCGGCGATCGACGACTATGTCGCTCGATGCCCGTGGAAGCCGGCCGCCGACGGTGCGCTTTTCGTCGGCGCGCGCGGCAAGCGTCTGCAGGCTGGCGTCGTCCAGGCGCGGATGCGACAGCTTCGCACCGCCTTCGGGCTGCCCGACACCACGACGCCGCACGCGTTGCGGCACAGCTTCGCTACCCACCTGCTCGCCGCCGGCGGCGATCTTCGGGCGATCCAAGAACTGCTCGGCCACGCCTCGCTATCGACCACCCAGCGCTACACCGAAGTCGACGCGGCGCGTCTGATGGCGGTCTATGAGCGCGCGCATCCTCGCGCGCGCAGGTGAACGATGGCGCAACTCCTTCGGCGTGCGGTCGACCGACAGCCGCTCGCGGCCGGCGCGTCGATTTTGATCGCTGGCCGTGGCCTCGGATATCGAGCGATTCACAAGGATGGAATCGCCATTCGTGCCTCTGGCCCTTCGCCCTTCGACTCGCGCGCCCAGCCTCATGCAGAGCCTGTCAAACCATGAGGGCGCAAAATGTGATCACATTTGGAGAGATCAGACTCTAGGATGCGCCACCCCCTTTGGTCCATGAAACGACCGGCCGCATAATGACTTCCGACCGTCCGCATTCAAAGCGCGTCTCAGAAATCCTCTCCGACATCGCGCGTTCGGGCGACGGCGATGGCCTCGAGCTTCATGAAATTCTTGCCGTGTTGGGCGATCGCGCTTACGGCGTGATGATGCTGGTCTTGTCGTTGCCCAACGCCATCGGACTTGGGGCGATCCCCGGTCTGTCGACGATATTCGGCGTCCCGCAGATCATCCTCGCGGCGCAGATGATATTCGGCCGCAAGCAACTGTGGTTGCCGCGACCGTTGCTCGACCGCTCGATACCGCGCCGCGATTTCGTGCGCGTTGTCGACAAGGCGATGCCCTATCTGGAAAAGGTCGAGCGAATCCTGCGTCCGCGCTGGGAAAATCTGGCCGAAGGCGTCGCCGAGCGTTTATTGGGCGTTGCATTCCTCATTCTGGCGGTGGTCGTGTCGCTGCCGATCGCCTTCGGCAACCAGCCGCCGGCGGTCGCCATGGCATTGTTGGCCCTCGGCATGATCGAACGCGATGGCGCGTTCGTGATCGCCGGCCTCGTCAGCGGCGTCATCGCGCTGGCCATCGCCTCGACCGTCGTCGTCGCCAGCATCGCCGCGGTGTTTCTGCTGATGCGGTATCTGTTCGGCGCCTGACGCCGAGCGGAATCGTGCGCCGCCGCGCCCGCTCCGCGGACGGGGCGCGGCCCTAACGCCATCCGGTTCGGCCTAGAGCATGATTCGCTAAGATTGAATCGCCGGTCTTACCCCCGCCCTTCGTCCCTCGACAAGCTCGGGATGAGGGCGCGCGACAAGATTACAAGAAAGCGGAACACGCTCTATGCCTTGACGAACGCCAGCAGGTCGGCGTTGAGGCGGTCCTTGTGCGTGTCGGTAATGCCGTGCGGCCCGCCTTCATACACCTTGAGCGTGGCCTGCTTGACCAGCTTCGCCGAGGCGCGGCCGGCGGCGTCGATCGGCACGATCTGGTCGTCGTCGCCGTGGACGATCAGCGTCGGCAGATCGAACTTCCTCAGGTCGCCGGTAAAGTCGGTCTCCGAGAACGCCTTGATGCAGTCGTAGGTGTTCTTGTGGCCGCCCATCATCCCTTGCATCCAGAATGAGTCGATCATGCCCTGCGATACCTTGGCGCCCGGCCGGTTGAAACCGAAGAACGGCCCGCTGGCGATATCCTTGTAGAGCTGGGAGCGGTCGGCGAGGCTGGCGGCGCGGATCCCGTCGAACACCTCGCGCGGCAATCCGCCGGGATTCGCTGGAGTCTTCAGCATGAGCGGCGGCACCGCGGCGATCAGAGCCGCCTTCGCCATGCGCGTCGTCCCGTGCCGGCCGATGTAACGCGCCACCTCGCCGCCGCCGGTCGAGAAGCCGATCAGCACCGCGTTCTTGAGATCGAGCGCCTCGATGAGCTGCGCCAGATCGTCGGCATAGGTGTCCATCTCGTTGCCATGCCAAGGCTGGCTCGAGCGGCCGTGGCCGCGACGGTCATGGGCGATGGCGCGATAGCCGTTGGCGGCAAGGAACAGCATTTGCGATTCCCAGCTATCGGACGATAGCGGCCAGCCGTGACTGAACACGATGGGCTGGCCCTTGCCCCAATCCTTGTAATAGATCGTCGTGCCGTCCTTGGTCGTGAATGTCGACATGCGGCTGTCTCCATTTTCGAGGTGGCGGGAGGGTCGAGGCGTCCGCTTGTCGGCTCGATCACCGCGACGGCGGTCGCTCGATCTCGCTTTCGAGGCGTGTCGACCGATCACGATGGCGGGACATTTCATTCGCGGCGATGTTTCTTGCGCGCCTTAAGGGGTTGTCGCCAAGACAAATGTGAGCGAGCTAGATGTGAATCGGCCGACCGTCTACCGCAAGCGCCGCTTCCTTGACCGCTTCGTTCAAAGTCGGATGGGCATGGCACGTCCGCGCGATGTCTTCGGCCGAAGCGCCGAACTCCATCGCCAGCACCAGCTCGGCGATCAGGTCGCCGGCGTTCGCGCCGACGATGTGGACGCCGAGCACGCGGTCGCTTGCCTTGTCGGCGAGGATCTTCACGAACCCATCGGTCATCGCCATCGCCCGCGCGCGCGCATTGGCGGTGAACGGAAACTTGCCGACTTTGAACGCGACGCCGGCATCCTTGAGCTGTTCTTCCGTCTGCCCCACCGACGCCGCTTCGGGCCAGGTGTAGACCACGCCCGGAATCGCATCGTAATTCACGTGACCGGCCTGGCCGGCGATGATCTCGGCCACGGCGACGCCTTCGTCTTCGGCCTTGTGGGCCAGCATTGGCCCGGCGATGACGTCGCCGATCGCCCAAACGCCCGCGACATTGGTGCGAAAATGCCCGTCGGTCTTGATGCGGCCGCGCTCGTCGAGCGCTACGCCGGCCTCTGCAAGGCCAAGGCCTTCGGTGTATGGCCGCCGCCCGATGGCGACCAGCACGACATCGGCGACGAGCGTCTCGGCGCCGCCGCCATTCGCCGGCTCGATCGTCGCCTCGACGCCTCGATTGGTGAGCTTGGCAGCGGTGACCTTGGCGCCGAGCCTGAAGGCAAGCCCCTGTTTGGCGAGCACGCGTTGCATCTGCTTCGCCACCTCGCCGTCCATTCCGGGCAGGATCCGGTCGAGGAACTCGACCACCGTCACCTCGCTGCCGAGCCGCTTCCACACCGAGCCCATTTCGAGGCCGATATAGCCGGCGCCGATGACGATCAGCCGCTTCGGCACCTCGGCCAGCGCCAGCGCACCCGTCGACGAGACGATCTTGTTCTCGTCGATCGTCACGCCCGGCAGCGGCATGACGTCGGAGCCGGTGGCGATGACGATGTTTTTGGCGGCCAGCGTCGTCGTGCCGCCGCCGTCGCTTGAATGCACCTCGACCTTGCCCGCCGCGGCGACGCGGCCCGCGCCCTTGATCCAGTCGACCTTGTTCTTTTTGAACAGAAAGACGATGCCGCCGGTGTTGTCGGCGACCACCTTGTCCTTGTGGCCCATCATCGCCTTGAGGTCGAGCTCGACCTTGCCCACCTTGACGCCGTGGACGGCGAGGCCGTTATGCGCCTCGTGAAATTTCTCGGACGAATGCAGCAGCGCCTTGGACGGAATGCAGCCGACATTGAGACAGGTGCCGCCGAGGGTGGCGCGCTTCTCGACGCACGCCGTCTTGAGGCGGAGCTGCGCCGCGCGAATCGCCGCGACGTAGCCGCCCGGCCCGCCGCCGATCACCACCACGTCGTATTGGGTGTCTGCCATGGACGCCGCCTCACATATCGAGGACGATGCGCTGCGGATCCTCGATGCATTCCTTGACGCGGACGAGGAAGGTGACCGCCTCGCGCCCGTCGATGATGCGGTGGTCGTAGGACAGCGCCAGATACATCATCGGCCGCACCTCGACCTTGTCGCCGATCGCCATCGGCCGCGGCTGGATCTTGTGCATGCCCAAGATGCCCGATTGCGGCGGATTGAGGATCGGCGTCGACATCAGCGAACCGTAGACGCCGCCGTTCGAGATGGTGAACGTGCCGCCGGTCAAATCCTCGATGGTCAGCTTGCCGTCGCGCGCCTTCTTGCCCAGCTCGTTGATCGTCTTCTCGATTCCGGCGAAGGACAAGGCATCGGCGTCGCGCACCACCGGGACCACCAGGCCCTGCGGCGTGCCGACGGCGACGCCGATGTCGTAATGATTCTTGTAGATGAGATCGTCGCCGTCGATCTC
>DATIBC010000085.1:0-10931 GCA_035457725.1 Alphaproteobacteria bacterium
CCAGCTCGCGCGAATCGACGGCATGCGCGCCGCGTAGGCGATGCGGGAGCGCCGCGTCGAGTTCGGACATCAACCTGCCGCAGGTGAAGACGAGGTCGACTCCCTGGGCGACCAAGGCGCCCGCCAGATCGGCGTGCATACGCGGCGAGTCGGGACCTAATTCGAGCATGTCGCCCAACACGGCGATCCGCCGGCCGCCGCGCCCGGGCGCGATCGCGCCAAGCACGGCGAAGGCGGCGCGCACCGACACCGGGCTCGCATTGTATGCGTCGTCGATGAGCTCGCACGTGCCGCCGCGGCACGGCACGTGGTGGCGCTGGCCGCGGCCCTTCGGAGGCGTCATCCGTTCAAGCGCGCTCAATGCCGGCGCCAAGTCGGCGCCGAGGACGTTAACCGCCGCAAGAACCGCGAGGCTGTTCAACGCCCAATGGAGCCCCGCGGCGCCGATGCGATAGGTCACGCGACGGCCATCGAGCGCCGCGACGACGTTGGTGTCGACGGGCCCGACGACGGCATCGAGGAGCCTGGCGTCGGCGGTATCGTGCGCGCCGAATCCGATAACGCGGGTGAAGCCGCGCGAGCGGGCGCGCGCGGCGAGGAAATCGAAATACGCGTTGTCGCGGTTGAGTACCGCCGTCTCGCCGCCGGCCTCGAAGATCTCGGCCTTGGCCTCGGCGATGCCGTCGAGCCCGTTGTCGGGAAAGAACTCGAGATGCACCGGTTCCACATTCGTCACGATGACGACATGCGGACGAACCAGGCGGACGAGCGGTTCGATTTCGCCGACGTGGTTCATTCCGATCTCGAACACCGCATAGGCGGCGTCGACCGGCAGGCGCGCCAGGGTGAGCGGGACGCCGACGTGATTGTTGAAGCTGCCGAGGCTGGCGTGAGTTTCGCCTTGCGCCGCCAGCGCCAGGCGCAGCGCTTCCTTGGTGCCGGTCTTGCCGACCGACCCAGTGATCGCCGCAACGCGCGCTTTGGCGCGGCCGCGGCCTGCTTTGCCAAGGCGGCGGAGCGCATCGAGCGTGTCGGGGACTACGATCAACCGATCGGAACTGGGCAGGCCCGCGGGGGTCCGGGCGACGATCGCCGCCGGGGCCCCCGCGGCAAGCGCGGCCGCGATGTGGTCATGGCCGTCGTGACGCGGGCCTGCGAGCGCCACAAAAAGATCGCCCGATTCGAGGGTGCGGCTATCGATCGATACGCCGCGCGCCATCCAGCAGTCGGCGCCGTCGCTACCTAGCGCCGCCGCCACCTGCTCGGCCGTCCACAGCGGGCCGCTCATCGGCCGCTCCGGTCGGCCGCAGCGATGGCGTCCCGCGCCACAGCGACATCGTCGAAGGGGTGTACCGTCGTACCGATGATCTGACCGCTTTCGTGACCCTTGCCGGCGAGCACCAGAACGTCGCCCGGCTCGAGTTCGGCGACGGCACGAATGATCGCATCGCGGCGCGCGCCGATCTCGATTGCGCCCGGTGCTGCGGCAAGAATGTCGCGACGGATCTTGGCGGGGTCTTCGCTGCGCGGGTTATCGTCGGTGACGATCGTGCGATCCGCCAAACCGACGGCGATTTGGCCCATTATCGGTCGCTTGCCCGGATCGCGATCGCCGCCGCAGCCGAAAACGACGACGAGCCGCCGTCCGGCGTGGGGGCGAAGTGCGGTCAGCACGGTCTTGAGCGCGTCGGGCGTATGGGCGTAGTCGACAAAAACCGGCGCGCCGTTCCGCCGCGATCCGGCGCGTTGCAGGCGGCCGCGCACCGAGGCCAGGCGCGGCAAAGCCGCCAGCGCCTCGGGGAGCGGGGCGCCGCACCCGACGACCATCCCCAGCGCTGCCAAGGCGTTGGCCGCCTGGAACGCGCCGACGAGATTGAGTTCGGCCCGCACCGGGCGATCATCGAGGAGCAAATCGAGCAAAAGCCCCTCGGCGGTGGTCGTCAGCGCCACTAGGCGGAGCGATTTCGCCTTGGTGCCATAGTCGATCACGCGACCGCCGCGCGCAGCAACCAACGCCGCGAGATCGGCGAATTCGGTCGTGTCGGCGTTGAGGACCGCCACTCCATCGGGCGCCAGGACTTCGGCGAACAACCGGCGTTTGGCGGCGTAATACGCAACCATGTTCGCGTGGTAATCGAGGTGGTCGCGGGTAAGGTTCGTGAACGCCGCGGCACTGACGCGCACGCCATCGAGTCGAAATTGGTCGAGGCCATGGCTCGACGCCTCCATGGCGAGGTGTTCGACGCCAGCCTCGGCGAGTGCGGCGAGGTCGCGGTGCAATATTACCGGATCGGGCGTCGTAAGCGCGCCGGGGCGAGCCCCTTCGGGCGAAACGAGGCCGAGCGTGCCGAGGCTGGCCGCCTTGTGACCGAGAAACGTCCAAAGCTGGCGCGTGAAATCGGCGACCGACGTCTTGCCGTTGGTTCCGGTGACCGCGGCGATGGTTTTAGGCTGGCGCGGGTAGAACCGCGCCGCGAGCCGCGAAAGCGCACGACGCGGATTATCGCTCTCGATGAGGGCGACTCCTGCCGGCACATCCACTCCGGGCGCCGCCAGGACCGCGACGGCGCCGCGCCGCACCGCGTCGGCGACGAACCGACGTCCGTCCTCACGCTGCCCGGGGAGCGCAGCGAAGAGGAAGCCGGGCCGCACTTGGCGCGAATCCGCCGTCAGCCCCGAAATGTCGTGCACAAGTGGCGGTCCGGCATGTCGCAGTGAAGTGTCGGCAGTGATCAACTCGACCAATCTCACGTCCTTATCGCGATTCGCTCGCGTCGCATACTTGAATGAGCCACTCACGGCGAATATTCGCCGCCGCGATTTCCTTTCAGCGCTTCGCCGCGCTCAGCACGAGCTGATTGACCGGCGTCGGCAACGAGTCGTCGATCGGTTCGACACCGAGAATCGACGAAATGCGGGAGACCATGCGCCCGACGGCCGGCGCCGCAGTCCAGCCGCCGGTCGCATACCCGAAGGTCGTCTTGTTGCCCTTGGGCTCGTCGACCATGACCAGCACCGCGTAACGCGGATCGTTCATCGGGAACGCTCCGACGAAAGACGAGATGATGGCGTTCTTCTTGTAGGCGCCGTGCTGGTTCTTCTCGGCGGTCCCGGTCTTGCCGCCGACGAGAAAGCCGGGAACGTTGGCCGCCTTGCCGGTCCCTTTTTCGACCACCAGACGCATCAGCTGGCGCACCTGATCGGAGGTCCGCGGCGCCATGACGCGCTCGCCCGGGGGCGGCTCGTCGTCGGGACGCCTCAGTATCGTGACCGGGCGCAGGATTCCGCCATTGACCACGGCCGCCGTGGCCTGGACGAGTTGCAGCGGGCTTATCGAGATGCCGTGACCGAAGGCGACGGTCATGGTGTTGATTTCGCGCCACGGCTGCGGCGCGAGCGGAGCGGCGACCTCGGGAAGCTCGATCGCCGGCGCTTTCAACAGGCCGAGCCGGCCGAGAAACTGGCGCTGGCGGGTAGTACCGACATCGACTGCCATCTTCACCGCGCCGATGTTGGACGAGTATTGGATGATCTCGGGAATCGACAGCCAACGCCGTTGCGGCTTGTAGTCGGAGATGACGAAGCGCGACACCTGGATCGGCCGGGTAGCGTCGTAGCCGTCGCGCAGCGTCGCGGTGCCGTAGTCGAGCGCCATCGCGGCGGTGAAGATCTTGAACGTCGAGCCTGGCTCGTAGGTGCCGAGCGTCGCACGGTTGAAGCGCGTCTCGGGCGGCGCCAGGGCCGGGTTGTTGGCATCGAAATCGGGCAGCGAAACCATCGCCAGCGTTTCGCCGGTACGCACATCGAGCACCACGCCGGCGGCCCCTTCGGCGTGAAACTCCTCGACGGTGCGCGCGAGTTCTTCGCGCAGCGCATGCTGGAGCCTGATGTCGATCGACAAGCGCAGGGGCTCGCTTGCGCCGCGCAGCGTCTCGTCCAGGGATTGCTCGACGCCGGCGAGACCGCGATTGTCGATGTCGGTGAAGCCAACGATGTGACCGGTGAGCGTGCCATGCGGGTACACCCGGCGCTCCTCGCGCTGGAAGAACACGCCGGGAATGCCGAGACGGTTGACCAGATATTGTTGACGAGGCGTCAGATTGCGCTTGATCCAAACGAAGCTGCGTTCGCTTTGGAAACGCTGACGCAGCTCCGACTCGTTCAGTCCCGGCAAGGTGCGCGTCAGTTTGGCCGCGGCGTCGCCAGGGTCGAGCAGTAGCCGAGGATTGGCGTAGAGCGACGCGGTGACGAGCGAAGTGGCGAGCAGGACGTCATTGCGGTCGACGATGTCGGCGCGCGCGAACTCGCGTCCATCGGACTTCGGCGCGGTCGACAGTTTTGGCTCGTGCGGCTCGCGCAACATGGTGACTTCGACGGCGCGCATGCCGACGACGAGAAAGCAGACGGCGAACAGAACGCCGGCGATGACCACTCGCTGGTGCGCGGTTTCGAGCGAGCGCTTGCCGGTCCCCTCGATCATGAGCTTCGCCGGTAGCGCGCGTAGGACCTGCGTGAACTTGGTCGCCATCAACGTCGCCCTTCGGAGGAATGGGGGTGGCTGGCGAACGACGGCTGCGCTTGGCCTGCCGGGGCCATCGGAAGCGGCGGGCGGCGCACGATTTGCAGCGTCTCGGTGGCGGCTGAACGCTCATTCTTGCCCGCCGCAGGCGCCTTCCTGGTGGGCGCCGCGCTTTCTTCGCTCATGCTGCGGGGCGGAATATCGGCGACGCTGCCGAGCTGCTCAGGGCGCATCGGCCGAAGATCGAGATGACGATTGGCAAGCGCTTGCAACCGCTGCGGCTGGTTGACGTAGCTCCACTCGGCCTTGAGGACGTGGATCGCCTCGTGTTCGGCCAAAATCGAGCGGTTGAGGCGAACCAACTCGTCCTCGAGCGCCTGGACTTCGTACTTGAGATGAAACAGGCCGAAGCCGGTGACGAGGGCGAGCCCGAACCATAACAGGGTCGAAAGGCGGATCATGCCGCGCGGTCCTCCGGCCATGGCGAGGCGGCGGTGCGCATCGCCGCCCGCAAGCGAGCCGAACGCGCGCGCGGATTTTCCGCGATCTCCGCGGCCGATGGCCGCATGGCCCGCTTTTGGATCAGCTCGAAGGTCGGCGTCGCACGCCCGGCGACGGGCTGGGGAAGGTGGCGCGATCCGCGATCCTCGCCGCCGCTTCGCTTGCGCAAGAAGGTTTTCACGATGCGATCCTCAAGCGAATGAAAGGCGACGATGGCGAGCCTGCCGCCCCGCGCGAGCAAACGCTCGGCGGAGCAAAGGCCGCGTCTCAGCTCACCGAGCTCGTCGTTGACGTGGATGCGGAGCGCCTGGAAGGTCCGCGTCGCCGGGTCGACGGCGTCATCGGCTCGGCCGAGAACACGTCGGACGATTTCCGCCAGCTCGAGGGTGCGAGCAATCGGGCGCTCGCTACGGCGCTTGACGATAGCCCGGGCGATGCGACGCGCCTGCTTTTCCTCGCCGTAACGAAAAATAATGTCGGCCAGTTCGCGTTCCTCGAGCCGATTGACGGCGTCGGCGGCGGTAGCGCCGTGGCGCTCCATTCGCATGTCGAGCGGTCCGTCATGACGGAAAGAAAAGCCCCGGGCTGGGTCATCGATCTGCGGGGAGGACACGCCTAGATCGAGGGCGACGCCGTCGACAGCGACGACGCCGCGCGTGCTCAGCAACCGGTCCATCTCGCTAAAGCGCCCAGAAACGAGATTTATCCGGCCGGGGAAGTTGGCTTGCAATTCACGGCCGCGGGCGATTGCCTCGGGGTCGCGGTCGATCCCCCAGACCCGGCAATTCGCCGCTTCGAGCAAGCCGCGCGCATATCCGCCCGCGCCGAACGTGCCATCGACATAGATGGCTCCATCGCGCGGGGCAAGAATTTGAAGAACCTCGGCAAGCATCACCGACCGATGCGACGGCGGCGCGCGATCGAGCGATGCAGATGGCGTACGATTCATCAGCTCACCCTTGATCCGGCGTTCCGCCGGGCCGCTTCAGTCGCATCGTCAGACCATCGCGCTGCGCGCGAAGTCGAGCCTCGGCCTTGTGGCGCGCAAAGGCGCCAGGTTCCCAAATTTGAAAAGTTGGCCCGGCGCCTACGAACAGCGCCTGGCCGTCGATTTGGGCGTGGTCGGCCAGCGCGCGCGGCAGCACGATGCGACCTTCGCTGTCGAAGGGCAGGGGCTGCGCGTCGGCGAACACGGTCATCGCCAAATCGGCCTGCTTGGACGAGAAGACGTCGAGCTCGTCGAGGCTTTGCGACATCCGCTCCATACGGTCATGGCCGAAACACTCGATGCTTGGAAGCGTGTGCAGCGGGACCGCGACGACGCCGGGAAAGCTCTGCATGGCGAGCGCGGCACGAAAAGGCGCCGGAACCGACACGCGGCCCTTGCGGTCGACCTTGTTGACAAATGTGGATAGGAACAACGCCATCCCATCCCCCCGAGCGCCACGCCAAACTCCCCGGCCTAGATCATTGATTTCCCTGATCAAATGATCTTGGCGGCGTGTCCCTCGGCAGACCGTCTTCTAGGCGGCGTGCTTATGGGACATCATGGGATATCATGGGACTATATGGGCGTCAATGGACTTTGGTAGTAAAAGCGCTGATTTGGCATGGGAATTTGGCATAAACTTAATCGAATTGCGGCCCGAAGCGCGCCCACCCACCAGATTTGGACAGCAATCATCGGCGGAGATTACGGCAAAAGTTTGTTCGCTTTTTGTTCTAGTCAGAGAATTACTTTGACCGCCGTTTGAGTTTTATCGCTAAGATATTGAGATTATGACGAAAGATAGCGGCAAATAAAAATGCCAGATGGCCTGTAAGCCGGGTTCTGTGCCCGCGCAAGCGGGTGATGACCATTCCTCTAGGACGCCCGTTTCCGGGCGCCTCGCGCGACCGACCCGGGCGGCAGTCCGGAAACAGACGTCCCGGCGCTATGCCGGGGTGCCGCCCCTATTTGGTCTTGCTCCAGGTGGGGTTTGCCGTGCCATCGTCGTTACCGGCGATGCGGTGCGCTCTTACCGCACCATTTCACCCTTGCCTGCGAATGGAAATTCGCCGGCGGTTTGTTTTCTGTGGCGCTTTCCCTGGGGTCGCCCCCGCCGGGAGTTACCCGGCACCCTTGTTTCCGTGGAGCCCGGACTTTCCTCGCCTTCGGCCAGCGAACCGGCCGTTGGCGCGGCCATCCGGCCATCTGGCACCGGTTACGTACGATCGCCCAGGCGCGCGGTCAACACCGCGCCGGCCAAACCACGGGCGAGCCAACGGGTTTCGCCGTCGATGCGCCCATCGACGTTCGTCGGGCGATAATGACGTTGGAACGCTTCGATGACCTTCACGGTCGTCGCGTCGAGCTCGCCGTCCAGCGGCGTCTCGTATCCGCATGAAGCGAGCCACTCTTGCGTTTCGCCGACGATGCGGTGGCGCTCGCCGAATGCGACGGTCCGCCCCTCGGCGATCGTCGGCGGATCGTCGGCCGGCCAGACGCCGATGCCGGTGCGAGCCAACCGCCGCCAATCGAAGCGTTCGCCCGGGTCGCGCTTGCGCTGTGGGGCGACGTCGGAATGACCGACCACATTCATGGCCGGAATCGCATGACGCAAAACGAGCTCCGTGGCGAGATCCTCGAGCGCCTGCATTTGCGCCTCGGGAAAATCGTGATATCCGAATTCGTGCCCCGGATTGACCAGTTCGATGCCGATCGAGCGGCTATTGACGTCGCGGACGCCGCGCCAATAGGCGATTCCGGCGTGCCAGGCGCGGCGCCTCTCGGGTACGAGGCGGAACACGCAGCCGTCCTCTTCGATGAGGTAATGCGCGCTCACCTTGGCCGTGGGATCGACGAGACGCGCGAGCGCGTCGGCGCCGGTCGGCATGCCGGTGTAATGCAGCACCAACATGTCGATCGGCGCGCCCGCGGCGCGCGCGTCATGATTGGGCGAGGGGAAATCGATGATCTTCACGTCGTCTTCGAGGCGACCTCGGGATCCGGAAGCTGCGGCCGGCGGACGATGATAATGCCGACGCCAATCAGCGTCGCCACTCCTCCCACGATGGTTCGCCAGGTGAGTGGCTCGCCCAGGAAAAGCACCGCCGAAAGCACTCCGACGACTGGAACCAGCAGCGTGAACGGCATCGCGACATTGACCGGATAGCGTCGCAGAAGACGGTACCACATTGCGTAGGAAACAATCGTCACCATCACCGACATGTAGACCACCGATCCCCAAGCCCAGGCGTCGGCTTGAAGCATCGCTGGAATCTGTCCCCGCTCGAGGAGGAATGAGACGAGGAAGAGCTGCGGTGCGGCGAATAAGCTGAGAAGCGCATTGAGGGCGAATCCATCGACTGCACCGAGGCGCTTGATCTGAATGTTGGCGACCGACCAGATGAAGGCCGCACCGACGACCAGCGACAAGGGAAACAGACCGTCGAGACCGACGCGCGGTTCGCCGGCGATGAGAACCACGCCGGAAAAGGCGATCGCCATGCCGAGCGCGCGCCGCCAGCCGAGCCGGTCGCCGAAGAATACGGCGGCCAACAGCGCCGCGAAGGGAACCTGCGTCTGTATGGCGATGCTCACCGTCGCCGCGTCGAGGTCGCGTAGGCCGGTGAACATCATGCTGAAATGTACGCACCCGAGCGTGACCGACAACAAGAGAATCGGCTTGATTTTGCCGCGCGGCGGCTTGGCGAATGGCAACAGGAGAATGGCGATCAATGCGAAACGAAGGCCCATCATCAAGATAGGCGGCAACTGGACGAGACCCCACTTCGCGGCGACGAAATTGAAGCCCCAGACGATCATCACGAAGATGGCGATCAGCGCATCGAGGGGCCGCATGGGTGGCCGAGGATGCACGGGCCGTCATCGAAAGCGAAACGCTGAAAACGCAAGGTACGAATGCAGTCGGCGGTCATGAGGAGCGGAACGCCAAGCCGCCAAGGGACCGACGAATCGCACCACCAAGTCGCCAAGACACAAGGGAATGATTTCGACGCGCCAACGGGGCGCGGATGTTCCTCGCCTTGGCGTCATTGTGTCTTGGCGTCGTATTTTTTCTCGCTCGCGACTTCGGCATGACGAGATCGCCTTACTTGTGGCCGGCGGCGAGCTCCTCCTCGCGCTGGGCCAGCTCGAGCCAGCGCGCCTCGGCGCGCTCGAGCGCCTCGCGCGTCGTCGCCAGTTCGCCCATCGCCGCCTCGAAGCGGCCTCGGTTGCGCGCGTAGAGCGAGGGATCGGCGAGCTCTTTTTCGAGCGCGATCCGCCGTGCCGTCAGGCGCTCGATCTCGGCCGGCAGCGCATCGAGCTCCTGCATCTCGCGAAAGGAGAGTCGCGCGCGCGGCGCGCGTGAGACCGTCGCACGCCCGGCGCGCGCCGGCGATTTCCGTGGCGGCGCGGCCTCGACGCTTGGGCCGCTGGCGGCGCCGCTTTGGACGAGATAATCGCTGTAGCCGCCGGCGTATTCCTCGACCGCGCCATCGCCCTTCATCGCCAGGATGCCGTTCGCCAGACGGTCGAGGAAATCGCGGTCGTGGCTGACGATGAGCAGAGTTCCCTCGTACTCGTCGAGCGTCTCCTGAAGGAGATCGAGCGTGTCCATGTCGAGATCGTTGGTCGGCTCGTCGAGCACCAGCAGATTGCTCGGACGTGCCAGCGTGATGGCGAGCAATAGGCGATTGCGCTCGCCGCCCGACAGCGCGCCGACGAGACCCTTGGATTGCTTGTCGTCGAACAGGAAATCGCGGAGATAGGCCACGACGTGGCGCGGTCGGCCGCGCACGTTCACATGGTCGCCGCCCTTGGGACACAGCGTCTCCCACAATGTCTTGGCCGGATCGAGCACGGCGCGCCGTTGGTCGAAATAGGCGGGACGAATCGTCTTCGCCAGGCGTAGTTTGCCGGTGTCGGGCGCGAGATCGCCGGTAAGCAAACGAATCAGCGTCGTTTTCCCGACGCCGTTGGGACCGATCACGCCGATGCGGTCGCCGCGCATGATACGGGTCGAAAACGGCTTCAAGATAACGCGCGGCGGCGCGTCGGGATCGGGCGCCGGCCAGGACTTGGCAATGCCCTCGGCCTCGACGACCAGCCGCGCGCGGCTTTCCTCGGTCGCCATGGCGAGCCGCGCTCGGCCCTGGGGCCCGAGCCAGGCGGCGCGCTGGGCGCGCAGTTCGAGCAAGCGCCGCTTGCGGCCTTCGTTGCGCTTGCGGCGCGCGGTGATGCTGCGGCCGAGCCATTCGCTTTCGCTCTCGATCCGCCGTTCGAGCTTGGCTTGCGCGCGCGCTTCCTCCACGAGGATTTCCTCGGACCACGATTCGAAATGCGCGAAGCCGCGCTCGAGCACACGCAAGCAGCCGCGATCGAGCCACCAGGTGCGCGTCGACAGCCGGGCGAGGAAGGCGCGGTCGTGGCTGACGGCGAGAACGCCGCCGGGAAATGCGCCGAGGAAGCGTTCGAGCCACTCGATCGTCGGCAGATCGAGATGGTTGGTCGGCTCGTCGAGCAGCAACACGTCCGGATCGCCGACCAGCACCCTCGCGAGCGAAGCGCGCCGCGCCTCGCCGCCCGATAGGTTCGACAACGGGCGAGATCCATCGAGGGCGAGACGCGACAAAACGGCGTCGATCTGGTGGCGTCGAGCGTCGCCCGCCCTCGGGCCTAGACCGGCGGCGACGTGAGTTTCGACGGTCGCCTCGCGGTCATAACTCGCCTCCTGCGGCAAGTAGGCGACGCGCAAACCCGGCTGTACGAAGCGCGATCCGGCGTCGGGCTCGATCAGGCCGGCGAGCGTCTTGAGCAGCGTTGACTTGCCGCTTCCGTTGCGGCCGACGAGCGATATCCGCTCGCCGCGGCCAATCCCGGCGTCGAGATGCTCGAACAACGGTGCGCGGCCGAACGAGACGGCGA